>NZ_ATNM01000131.1 GCF_000427295.1 Cyclobacterium qasimii M12-11B
GCATTTTTTATGCTGATTTTATTCAAAAAACTTCTTTAAAGCATTGATTTTTGCTTCAAGAGAAGCTTCGGTTGCTCTGTATGCCTCTCTATTAGGTAATTTCTCATTGACAGAGATATAGTATTTGATTTTAGGCTCGGTGCCTGATGGTCTTGCAGAAATTTTGCTGCCATCTTCTAGATAAAATTGGATAACATTGGATTTTTCCAAATCCAAAACCGATTCCGTTCCATCTGTCATGTCATAGACCTTGCTTTCCTGAACGTCCACAATTTTACTTATCGCTATTCCATTAATTGACTTTGGCCTATTTGTTCTAAAGCCTTTCATCAATTCTTGTATTTGTTCAGCACCATCCTTGCCCTTTTTGGTGATGGAGATAAGTGATTCTTTGTAGAAACCATATTCCATGTATATCTCTGCCAGGACATCGATGATATTCATGTTTTTCTGCTTGTAGTAAGCCATTATCTCAGCTACTATTGCACAGGCAGAAACACCATCCTTGTCTCTAACGAAATCACCCACCAGGAAGCCGTAACTCTCTTCGCCTCCCGCGATAAATTCTTTTTACCTTCATTGGCAAGTATTACTGCAGCAATGTTTTTGAAGCCTGTAAGTACATCATAGTAAGGGACATTAAAACCTTTACTTATTTCCCCCAAAAGACCTGTGGTCACTATAGTACTTACCGTAAATTGATTGCCAGTAAGTCTACCTTGCTCTTGGTACATAGATAGCAGGTAGTAAATAATAAGTGCACCAGTCTGATTGCCATTTAGCAATTCGTATTCGCTTTTTCGTTTTTAACAACGGCAGCGTATCTGTCTCCGTCTGGATCACATGCCAGAACCAGCTCAGCATTTATTTCTTTGGCCAACTTAATAGAAAGATCCAAAGCTTCAGGTTCTTCGGGATTCGGGTACTTTACAGTTGGGAAATTACCATCAGGCTCTATTTGTTCTTTTACCACATGGATGTTTTCAAAACCGAAAACTTTTAGCGCAGCAGGGACCATTTTTCCCGAGGCACCATGTATGGGTGAAAATACAATAGACATGTCTTTTTCCGCCAAATTAGTTAGCGGAGACATGCTTAATTTCTTTACTTCGTTTAAGTAGAAAAGATCAAAGTCTTCTTCAATATATTCTTTGAGCGCATCATTTTTGTTCCAATTAACATCATCGATGGACTTGATTTTTAATACCTCTAAGATGATGTTTTTATCATGTGGAGACACTACCTGGCCACCATCATCCCAATAGACTTTGTAGCCATTGTACTCTTTAGGGTTATGAGAAGCGGTTACCATTACACCACTTTGACAGCCATAATACCTGATGGCATAGGAGAGCATAGGGGTTGGTCGCATTTCTCTGAAATACTTTACTTTTATGCCATTTGCGGTAAGGACATTGGCAGTAGTTTCTGCAAATAGGGTGTTGTTAATTCTAGAGTCATGGGTGATTGCAAGGCTGATTTCTTCACCTGGAAAACTTGCTTTTAAATAGTTTGCCAACCCTTGGGTGGCCATTCCGATGGTATAAACGTTGATTCGATTAGAACCAACGCCCATCAAGCCTCTGAGGCCACCAGTTCCAAATTCTAGGTCTTTATAAAAAGAATCGATAAGATCAGTATTGTCCGGAGCATTTAGTAAGTCCTTTATCTCTTGCTTGCTCTTTTCATCGATGTTACTATTGAGCCAAGCCTCCGCTTTGTTGATTATGGATGAATCTGTCATTTTTTGAAAAAATTAATTTTGGTTTGAGAATTATGTCCAAAATATA
Organism: Cyclobacterium qasimii M12-11B; assembly: GCF_000427295.1. Taxonomy (GTDB): domain Bacteria; phylum Bacteroidota; class Bacteroidia; order Cytophagales; family Cyclobacteriaceae; genus Cyclobacterium; species Cyclobacterium qasimii. The sequence goes on from NZ_ATNM01000131.1 coordinate 1,791, forward strand.
AGCATTTATATGGATTTAGCCTTGAAGTGTCTTTAGATTTTTAAATGCCTCAAATATATAGCATAGCTTAAGTACTTTTAATAATTCTAAGTTGGAATATGATTTCAGATTATTTACCTTCATGTAGTTAAAAATATAATAGTAATAGCTTATATGGATTTTGAAAAATTAGATGTGGAGCTCTCCAAGATCGTACAGTTGCGAATTAAGTTGAGCGAAATAACTTATGCAGACCCGAATTATGATGACATTGAGGAGGAATTGCATGACCTTGAAGATGATCTGAATGAGGAGTTTGGAGATGAACTGGAAGGTAAATTAGAGGATATTTATGCCACCTTGGTTTCGGACAATGATGTCCTGCTTCCTTCAGCGTATTTGGCCAACAAATACGTGCCAATGTTACCAGATGCCCGAGGAGTAATCACCTATGATGTTCAGGGGAGAGAGGGTGTTCCAATTGAATCGGAACAGTTTGATGGTCAGGATGTAAGAATTGTTCTGGTACCTAATCCAACCAGGTTTGTCATGGTTATAAATGGCAAATCGTTGAAAGACCTTTGGAGATCGAGATAAGTAGTCTCTTTAAGATTTCCTGACAAATGGTAATTAGTTTAAACCTATAATTTTTGGTTAGAACTGATTACCATTTTTTTTGATTGAAATGGTGAAAAAAATGATCTACGCATTTTCTTTAACCTGCCCTCTCCCGGGAGTGACCCCAACACTTAATAATAAATGTTAGTACATATTTTTTGGGTTCAGCTCAAAAAAAAATCAGATGCCCACGCATCTGATTTCCTTTGATTTTAATCTTCTTAAATATAGCCCATTTGAAAGGGGTATTGAACTTAACCGCCTATCCGAAACCCAGTCGTTTCCTTAGGGTAGCTAAAAGTTGATCGGCTTCTTCCCTGGCTTTTTCTTCTCCAGCCATAAGCTTCGATTCCAGGTCGGGAAGGTTGTTCATATAATAATTGAATTGCTCACGTTCGTTTTTGTAAGTGTCCAGAATTAGTTCTAGTAACTCTTTCTTGGCATGGCCAAAACCAAAGTTTCCCGCAAGGTATTTTTCTCTAAGGTCTAAAGTTTGGTCTTCGTTGGCGATTAACTTATACAGTTTATAAACATTACAAACGTCCGGATCCTTAGGTTCTTCTAAAGGAGTGCTGTCTGTGATGATAGTATTCACATTTTTCTTTAATTGCTTTTCGGGCAGAAAGATGTCAATATAGTTGTTGTAGGACTTGCTCATTTTTTGTCCATCAGTTCCTGGGATGATCATTACCTCATTACTGATACGTGCTTCAGGTACTTTGAGCAGTTCCTCTCCGATACGATGGTTAAAGGTATTGGCAATGTCTCTGGAAATTTCTAAATGTTGCAATTGATCTTTTCCAACAGGGACAAGATCAGCCCCATACAAAAGGATGTCAGCAGCCATCAATACTGGGTAAGTAAATAATCCCGCATTGACGTCCGATAAACGATCAGATTTGTCTTTAAAGCTATGGGCATTAGCCAACATAGGGTAAGGGGTAAAGCAACTCAAATACCAGGTAAGTTCAGTTACCTGAGGGATTCTTGACTGCCGGTAAAAAACGGATCTATTGATGTCCAAACCAAAAGCCAGCCATGCTGCTGCTACAGCATTAACATTGTCTATCCTCGCCACAGGGTCTTTAATTGTGGTGAGGGAGTGGAAATCAGCAATGAATATATAAGACTCATTGTCCTCGTTTTTGGTTAGGGCTATGGCTGGTTTAATTGCACCCAAAATATTACCTAAATGCGGTTTTCCTGAACTTTGTATCCCTGTGAGTACTCTTGCCATTACTGTGTTTTTGACACAAATTTAAGGAATTTAAGCAATAATTTGTGGTTATTTTATCGTTATTTGTCATTATGAAGTACACAGTGTTTTTGTTAATAGTCAGCGTTTTTTTGTTTTCCTCTATAGTAGAGGTTAATAGTCAGGAACTTGAGCAGGAAGGATTGGTCTGGGAAAACAATCTGATAAATATTGGTGCGGTAATGCCAGAGCAAGGGGAGAGGATTGCAGATTTTTATTATTTGAACCAAACTGATTCCAATGCTTATATTAATGAAGTAATTACTGATTGCGGCTGTGCAGTTGTTGCCTATTCTCAGGATTCATTAGCACCCAGTAAGATAGGTCACCTTCAAATTACTTTTGATCCGGAATCTCGTGGAGGTACTTTCTCTAAAATGATTGTTGTTAAATCCAATGTAAAACCATTAGGGGACTCCTTATTTTTAGAAGGGGTAAATGTTCACTTTCCAAGTGATCCTGAATCCCATTATAAAATTAAAAAGGGTGGTTTGGGGTTTGTTTTCGATCAAAACAATTTGGGTACACTTTATACAAATAAGCCTAAATTTAAAGTCGTAGACTTTTATAATTTCAATGACTTTCCTGTGCAGTTGAATTTAAAGCAGGATAGCGTGCCTGACCACGTAAAAGTGCGAATGGTGCCCCCTGTAGTAGAAAGCAATACCAGGGGTGTTTTAGAAATAGAATATGATCCCATTATAAAAAATGACTTAGGTTTTGTTCGCGATTCATTTACGCTCTCCTTTTTGTCAGGTGAACATTTTGAAATACCGATTAATTTATTGGCTACCATTCATGAATACTTTGATCCTTTACCGGTAAGTCAGGTAGATGAAGTGCCCAAATTGTTAATTGCTGAAATGGAAATTAATTTGGGGAAGATAGGTTCTAAAAAATGTGGTTTCACGAATACTAACACTTGAGAATGAGGGGCCAAAACCATTGAATATAAGAAAAATAGTTACCAACTGTGATTGCCTGAGTTTTGACATTCCTACGATGGATATACCAAGTGGAGAAAAAGTTGATCTTGTATTTACCTTTGACCCAAAAGGAAGAAGAGGCATCGATCACAAAACCATAACCTTCTTCAGTAATGATCCACTGACACCTACAAAGACTGTGGTTATAAAAAGTAGAATAAACTGAAATTAATATCCCTAGCGATTTCATGATTCAGGTCATTGTTAATCGATTTTTGGTTTAAAGTGTCGTTGATTACAAAGAAAAACGTATTAATTTGCCTTTTCGAAAGAATTTTTACTCGCTTTATATCGAAAATTATTCTCTATAGCGTATATTAATAAACTAATGCTTCGGCACCTTTGCATGGAAAAAAAATATCCCGAAAAGGAAATTGTAGATAAAATTAAACTACTAGAAGAAAAATTTAGGGCTTCAGGACAGGATTTATCCTCTTATTTGGAAGGACTGTTGCATGCCGATTATCTCAACTACTGGGATTATATAAATTTAGACACGCTACTCACCCTACAACAGCCCCGAACTTCTTTTAAGGATGAAAAGATTTTCATTATTTACCATCAGATTACCGAGCTGTATTTTAATCTTATCCTTTGGGAGATAGAACAAATGGCGGCTGTTGAAAATATAGGGCTGAAGTTTTTTAAAGAGAGGTTAAAAAGGGTCATTATGTATTTTGACTTGCTGATCTCTTCTTTTGCAGTGATGTGGAAAGGGATGGAAAGAGAACAATTCATGAAATTCAGGATGTCTCTGCTCCCAGCCAGTGGTTTTCAAAGTGCCCAATATAGAATGATTGAGATCATGTGTACAGATATTCAAAATCTTGTTTACCTGGAAGAGCGAGAAGACTACAAGGACATTAACCTAACTAGCATCGATAGCCTTTTTGATATTCTCTATTGGCAATATGGAGCCAAAGAATTGGCTACCGGCGAAAAGACACTAACTCTCAAGTCATTTGAAGATAAATATGGCGATGAATTGAAGGAGTTGATTTCTAAATTCAGGAAGAACAACTTGTGGAAAAAGTATGTTTACCTTTCAGATAAGGATGCTGAATTGACAGATTTAATGAAAGAGCTGGATGAGAAAGCCAATGTTTATTGGCCCCTTGCTCATTATAAATCGGCTGTTAAATACCTGCACAAAAACCCAACCGATATCGCCGCTACTGGTGGTACCAATTGGCAAAAGTTTTTGCCTCCTCGATTTCAAAAAGTAATATTTTATCCGGAATTGTGGACAGAATCGGAAATCAAGGAATGGGGCAAGCACTGGGTAGAGACTGAATTGCTTGACGCGGTGGAGAAATAGAATATGAAAAAAGAATTGCAGCTGGTACTCAGCCCTGAAGAAGCCTATAATGAGTTATTGTTTCAAAAAATAGCAGCTGAAAAATCAGGCTTTGCTGGGCAGAAAGATTTAATCATAAGGGCTACAAAAAGATCTATTGATGCAAGGAGCAGAAAGGTTAAGATAAATGTTACCGTAGAAGTTTACAGTGGTCAGGTTCCGGAACCATTGGTGAATAGTGGGAAGTATTATCCCAATGTTAAGCACAGTGACCCATTAATAATTGTAGGCGCAGGTCCTGCAGGTCTTTTTGCGGCCCTAAGGGCCATTGAACTTGGTATAAAGCCAATCGTCTTGGAACGGGGCAAAGATGTACGTGCCAGGAGGAGAGACCTTGCTGCACTGAATAAAGAACATATTGTAAATCCTGATTCTAATTATTGTTTTGGAGAAGGGGGTGCTGGGACCTATTCTGATGGTAAATTATATACCAGATCCAAGAAAAGGGGTGATTTACGGCGCATAATGGAGATCTTGGTTGCACATGGTGCCAATGAAGATATCTTGGTGGATGCCCACCCTCATATTGGTACCAATAAGCTACCTCAACTTATAACCCGGCTTCGTGAAAGTATTATTGAAGCTGGAGGTGAGGTTTTATTCAATACAAAAGTTACTGAGCTCCTCTTAAATAAAGATACCATCGAGGGAGTAATTACAAGCGATGGAGAAAAAATCACTGGTTTAGGCGTGATTTTAGCAACTGGGCATTCTGCCAGAGATGTTTTTCAATTGCTCACAAGGCAGAAAGTATTGATTGAGGCAAAGCCCTTTGCCTTGGGAGTACGTATAGAACATGACCAAAAACTGATAGATAGCATTCAATACCATTGTCCATCAGATAGAGGGCCATTTTTGCCAGCATCTTCTTATAGTCTGGTCCAACAAACTGTCTTGGACGGAAAGCAGCGAGGCGTTTTCTCTTTTTGTATGTGTCCAGGAGGTTTTATAGTACCCTCGGCTTCATCACCGGGTGAAATAGTCGTCAATGGAATGAGCCCTAGTAGAAGAGATGGTAAATTTGCCAATTCTGGTATGGTTGTGGCAGTAGAGTTGGAAGACCTGCCAACTTATCAGAAATATGGCCCACTTGCAGCTTTAATGTTTCAACAGGAGGTAGAGAAGGCTGCATGGGTTGCAGGAGGTGAAACTCAGGTGGCACCGGCACAGAGGATGGTGGATTTTGTAAATAATAAACAAAGTAAAGACTTACTGCCTACCTCATATCAGCCGGGTTTGAAAAGTGTTAATATGAACGATGTGCTCCCCGATTTTATCGCAAAACGTTTGGCCATGGCCTTGCCACTTTTGGATAAAAAAATGAAAGGGTATTATACCAATGAAGCACAAATAGTAGGTGTGGAAAGCAGGACATCCTCACCAGTGAGAATCCCCAGAAGCAAAGAAGGATTTGAACACCCACAGATAAGCAGGCTTTATCCATGTGGGGAAGGGGCAGGCTATGCAGGAGGCATTGTTTCGGCCGCCATGGATGGTGAACGTTGTGCTGAAAAATTGATTGAAAAGTATGGCAAAGCTGGTACTCGTAATTAATAGTTTCAAAGAAGAGGCGAAAAATGGAAAAAGTAAAAAACGGTAGTTTTTGGTGCGAGTCCAAATCCTTCTAGGTATGCACATACGGCAGCTACCATGTTGAAAGAAAGAGATATACCTTTTATTCCTGTTGGGATTAAAACGGGCGTAACTTCAGGAGAAAAAATACTGAATCTAAGAGAAAAACCAGCCCTAACAGATGTTCACACGGTTACCCTTTATGTAGGTCCTCAAAATCAAACGGAATGGTATGACTATATACTTTCCCTTAAGCCTGAAAGAATAATTTTTAATCCGGGAACTGAAAATCAGGAATTAATGGATTTAGCTAAAGAAAGAGGAATCACCGTTTTGCCAGCCTGCACACTGGTAATGTTAAGTACGGGACAATATTAAATTGCAAACAGCGGGGATTTAAAAGTATTTTCAATGTACCTGAAATAATTGGCTGTTCTATACTTGGTGAAAACGATACCTTATAAATACAATGGATGCTGTAATCAATGGAATGGCAATTGACTTTATAGCTATTTATTAATAAGAGCACTTTTTTATAAGCCATTATATAATACACTGCCCAAAGTAACCGGAGGCGCATAATATAGTAACAATAGCCATTAAAAGGGTTACATTCTCGTTTTTTTTGTGTATTTTTGTCTTTAGTTTAGTTTAAAATATTTGAATTTGAAATGGCACTTCTTTTGCCATAAAGTCTAACTATGAGTCAGGAAAAAGCGTCGTCGAATAAAAGCGATTATTCAGCCCAGAATATTCAGGTGTTGGAAGGGTTGGAAGCGGTTAGAAAAAGACCCGCCATGTACATTGGTGACATAGGTGTTAAAGGGTTACATCATTTGATTTGGGAGGTAGTAGATAACTCCATTGATGAAGCACTAGCCGGTCAATGTGACACCATTTCAGTCACTGTTCATGAGGACAATTCTGTTTCGGTACAGGATAACGGTAGGGGTATACCTACAGAGTTTCACAAGAAAGAAAACAGGTCCGCTCTAGAGGTGGTAATGACTGTTTTACACGCTGGTGGTAAGTTTGATAAAGATACTTATAAAGTATCTGGCGGACTTCACGGAGTGGGTGTTTCATGTGTGAATGCCCTTTCCTCTCTCATGACTGTAACAGTCAAAAGAGATGGAAAAGTACATGAACAGGAATATGTTAGAGGTGTTCCTCAATATGTGGTTAGGGAGATAGGGAAAACAGATGATCGTGGAACCCATGTCCATTTTAAGCCTGATCATGAGATATTTCAGGTGTTGGAATACAAGTACGAAACAATTGCAAACCGTTTACGTGAGATGGCCTTCTTAAATGCAGGCATTAATATATCTTTAAAAGATCTTAGAGAAAAAGATGATGACGGTAACTTCAGAACTGATAATTTCTATTCTGAAGGTGGTTTGGTTGAGTTTGTTGAGTACTTGGATGAAAACAAACAAAAGATAATTGAAAAACCAATATATATAGAGTCTGAAAAGAATGGTGTGCCTGTTCAGGTTGCCATGGGCTACAATAACTCCTATACAGAGAATGTTGTTTCCTATGTTAACACCATTAACACTTATGAAGGTGGTACACACGTTTCAGGTTTTAGAAGAGCACTTACCCGAACGCTTAAAAGCTATGCTGATAAATCAGGAATGCTTGATAAGTTGAAGCTGGAAATTTCAGGTGATGATTTCCGAGAGGGACTTACAGCTGTGATTTCAGTAAAAGTGGCAGAGCCGCAGTTTGAAGGGCAAACCAAAACCAAGCTGGGTAACTCTGACGTAACAGGAGCTGTAGATGCTTCAGTTTCAGAAACACTGCAATTTTGGCTTTTAGAACATCCTAAAGAGGCTAAAATAATAATTGGTAAAGTAGTGCTGGCAGCTCAGGCCAGACATGCAGCCAAAAAGGCCCGTGAGATGGTTCAGCGTAAGAACGTACTTGGCGGTGGTGGACTTCCTGGGAAATTGGCCGATTGTGCTAATTCAGATCCTGCTGTTTGCGAATTGTACCTGGTGGAAGGGGACTCGGCTGGTGGTTCAGCTAAGCAAGGAAGAGATAGAGATTTCCAAGCGATATTGCCTTTGAAAGGAAAAATATTAAACGTAGAAAAAGCGCATGAGCATAAAATCTACGACAATGAGGAAATCAAAAATATATTAACAGCTCTAGGTGTCAAATTCGGTACCGTAGATAACGAAAAGGAATTGGATTTATCTAAACTCCGTTATCATAAAATCATCATTATGACGGATGCTGATATTGATGGTTCTCATATTAGAACACTAATTCTTACCTTGTTCTTTAGGTACATGAGAAGCCTGATTGAACATGGGTACCTTTACATTGCTCTTCCACCATTTTATCTTCTGAAAAGAGGGAAAGATGAAAGATATATCTGGACTGAGGAAGAAAGACAAAGAGCAATCAAGGAGATGGCTCCTGATGGTAAAGAAGATAGTGTGGGTATTCAAAGGTACAAAGGACTTGGAGAAATGAATCCTGAGCAACTTTGGACTACAACTATGGACCCTGAGACCAGGACTTTGAAAAGAGTAACCATTGATTCCGCTGCAGAAGCTGATCATCTATTTAGTATGCTAATGGGTGACGAAGTGGCTCCTCGTAGAGAGTTTATTGAGAAGAATGCTAAGTATGCCAAAATTGATACCTGATGGTTGCCTAATGGTTTTCCGTTAAGAATAAAAAAAGGGCTAAATGCCCTTTTTTTATTCTCTAAATAATTTAGTATCATTGATCAACTTTTTCCCATTTTAATGAAATAAACATGAAACTGATCCAACTCGATAAAATTGAAGAAACCATTAATAACAGTAAATTAATCAGCAGAGACCTTAGCTGGTTAAAATTTAATGACCGGGTTGTTGATCAAATTAAAAAAGACAAACGGAATATTTTCGAGAAATTTAAATTTCTCGCAATTGCAGCTTCTAATCTTGATGAATTTTTTATGATCAGGGTTGGCTCTTTGTACAATTACCTCGACTATGATAAAGTAAGAATAGACTATTCTGGCTTGCGAGAAGATAGCTTCAAGAAGAAGCTAATGATTGAATCCCAGATTTTCCACAACAAGCTTCAGCGACAGTTTGTAGATGAATTGCTTACGACTACCAAAGACGCTGGTTTTCAATTAAGCAATGTGCGTAATCTTTTGGCGGAAGAGCAAAAGACAATTGAAGATTATTTTTACAAGGCAGTTTACCCTATGTTGACGCCTATGGTCTTTGATGGTTACCATACCTTTCCCATTTTGATGAACAAACTGTTGATTTTTGGGGTGGTAACTATAGGCCCCGGAGAGAAGAAAGACAATAAGAAACTGTCATTTGTGCAGATACCTTCCAATATCCCAAGGTTTTTTGAGTTGGAAAGGGAGGACATGACCATCTGTGTGCCAATAGAAGAAATGATAAGGGAACATATTGTCTCCTTGTTTAGAAATGTAAACATTGAATCAATAAACCTTTTCAGGATCACAAGAAATGGAGATTTTACCTTAGAGGAAAGTGAAGACATGGATTCCAATTTCTTGGAGGAAGTGAAACGGAAACTCAATGAGCGTAAGACAGGAAGGGTTGTTCGGATTGAGATTGAGGAAGGCTATAGCAAGTACATGGTCAATTTGCTAAAACAGCGGTGGACACTCAATGATGACAGTATATTTAAAATTGAGCGTAAAAGTCTAATGGACTTTACCGGCTTATGGCAGGTGATTGGTAACAAGCGCTTCAAAGATAAAATCCCAGCTATCCACGATCCAATTCCACCATTGTCCTATCCTGAAGCTGCATCTGAAGACATCTTCCAAGTGCTAAAGAACAAGGATGTTTTGCTACATCATCCATACAATGATATGGAGCCGATACTTGAGCTTCTGGATAAGGCTGCAGATGACCCGCATGTAATGGCCATCAAGATGACGATTTACCGCCTTGCGAAAAATTCAAGAATTGTTGGGGCTTTACTAAAAGCGGTAGAAAATGGCAAGCACGTCTCCGTATTGTTTGAGGTTAAAGCTAGGTTTGATGAGGAAAATAATATCAGGGAAGCAAAAAAGATGCAGAAAGCAGGCTGTTTTGTAATCTATGGTGTTAGTAATTTTAAGACCCACACAAAATTACTTCTGATTGTTAAAAAAGAAGAAAATAGAGTTACCCGTTATGTTCATTTAGGCTCAGGGAATTATAATGAAGAGACCAGTCGTATTTATACGGATATTGGACTTTTAACGACAGACGAGACCCTTGCCAATGATGTGTCTGAGTTTTTCAATGTAATCACCGGACATTCAGCTCCTACAAGCTATAAAAACCTTATCACCTCACCACGTGATATGCGGAATAATCTGATAGAATTCATTAATATCGAATCAGAAAATGCAAGCAAAGGACTGCCTTCTGGGATATTTATAAAAATCAATTCTCTGGAAGATTCTGAATTCATCCACGCGCTTTATAGTGCATCTCAGGCTGGAGTGCCTGTTAAATTGATCGTGCGTGGCATCTGTTGCTTGAGGCCTGGTAGGAAAGGTTTGAGTGAAAATATTGAGGTGATCTCAATTGTAGGAGATTTCCTAGAGCATTCTAGAATTTATCATTTCCATAACAATGGTGATCCTACGATTTATGTTGGTAGTGCTGATGCCATGGTTAGGAGTTTTGATAAAAGACTTGAGTCCTTGTTTAAGGTGGAAAATCAATTTCTACAGAAGCAGTTAATGAATATCTTAAAGTATAACCTTTTGGATAATGAAAATGCCTATGTAATGCAGGAGGATGGAAAATACCTCCCTAAGAAACCAAAAGAAGGGGAAGAAATCTTTAATATTCACCAAAGGTTTTTTGAACTGGAACCAGAGATGATCGAAAATGTGAAATTGATTGATTGAAACAATTAATTAATCCCAGGTCTTCAAATCGCCACAATCTATAGGTTGTGGCGATTTTTTTTAGGAAGTGCTTGCATTAACTGATAGATTGGTCACCGTACATGTCTGCCGGCAATTCGGCTTTACTGCATTGGATCCACAAGAAGATTATTTCTTCCTTCCAACAGCTAATAAAACAAAACCAGCAATTACAGCAATTCCTCCTGCATAAGGTGGCCAGGCTACACTTTGTTCTTTGTCAGCGCTTAATTTCAATGGTCCAGCATCTATTACTGTCTCTTCGGTAGTGAACGAAAATCCAGTCATTAAAAACATGGCGATGCCTGCAATAATCAAAACTATTCCTAAAATTTTCATTTTTCTAAAGTTTGGTTTCAATTTTTAGTATACAAATAGCTTACCAAATTTAAAATAAGAATGATTCAAGCATCCTTCTTTTCACATTTTCTCGTATCTCCCTTTAGATAATTTTCTTTTAAGTTTAAAAAATTAATAAAGCCAATAATCAATAAAATCACACTTATCATAAAAGAGAAATACCCAAGACTTTTTACATTTTCGAGGTCATTGACTTTCATTAAAGCTGTTCCACTCACAATGAAGTATAAACTCGTCCTTATATAAGCTAAAAGCGTACGGTCATTGGCGAGCTTTGTTCGTTGCCTTGCTAAAAAATCTCTAACAATCAGTGTTTCTTCTGTTTGATTTTCCATAAATTTGCGATTCGTTTCGATTTTCTAATGAATTTAAAATTTTATTTCCAACTTTTAGTTTAGGGGATGTTTAAAATTAAACGCTAGGTCTCGAAATTATTTAGAATAAAACACATAATAATAAAATCTAATAAAAAAAAGCATGAAAAATTTTCTACTAACCTTATTGGTTTTTGTCGTAACAACAACGGTTATAACAGCCCAAGTGGTTTCAGACTCGTTGGCGCAAATACCTGCAGATACCACTTATTGGCAATCTGAATTTAGCGCTGGCTTAAATTTCAATCAGGCCGGCTTTAGCAGTAATTGGAAAGCAGGAGGGGTCAACTCCGTGGCATTTGGGAGTATAATAGCTGGGAAAGCACTCTATCAGAAAGACAGGATTTCCTGGGACAATGAATTGGAGCTTCTTTTTGGGATTGTCCGCAATGAAGGTGAAGGAACAAGAAAATCCAATGACAGAATATTTCTAGATTCAAAAGTAGGTTACCAATTGAATAAAAATTGGTCAAGTTACTTTTCTGTAAATTACCTTTCACAATTTGCTGAAGGGTATAAATACAATGATGATGATACGCAATCATTGATTTCTAAATTCATGGCTCCAGGCTATTTAACATCTTCTCTTGGGTTTGAATTTAAACCTAGTAAAGAATTCTTTTTGAGAATAGGTCCCTTCTCACCAAGGTTTACTTTTATGTCGGATAACCAGATTATAAACAATGTGCCATCTAATTATGGTGTTCTACCTGGTGATAAAGTAAGAATAGAATGGTTGGCAATGCAAGTGTTTGCCAGTTTAGATAAAGATCTATCTGAGAATCTAAACCTTAAGTCTCGGTACACAATGTTTGCTAATTACGAGACCCTTTCAATGAAAAACATTGACCACAGACTAGATTTAACACTTACAGCAAAAATATCAAACATCATAAACGTAACCTTCACGGGAATATCTCTTTATGATATCGATCAGGATGCTGCAATTCAGTATAGTCAAGGCCTTTCATTAGGCATATTGTATAAAGTAGGTAACAAAAAATAGATAATTCACCATATTTTATCTTCAAAATTTGGTTTTTAATCAGTTATTGTTAATTTTGTTTGTATTATGGTAGTTAAATAATAGTTGGTTTAGTTTTCAAAATAAAAAGCAGGAGATATTCTCCTGCTTTTTTATTTTATAGCTGTTTTTTTCAATAAAGGCGTTAATAATTCGCTGAATGCGTATTTAGCAATATGATTCTCGGTCCTTGCTCAGGATGAAATGTGTTTTCGAAAATAGTAGTGTGGGATTGTTTCTGGATTGATCCAATTCGAAATTGATTGGCTATTTCCTATTTTGGATTTGAGGTAAAGTTAAATTCCATTGTGTTTTTTTTGCACAAAAAAAAGCTATGAAACAATGTCTCATAGCTTTAGTCAATTAACAATAAACCCAAAATAACCTGCTGTAGGAGAAGGAGTTGAACCTCCACGGAGCAGTTAGGAAAAATACGAGCTCGCTATTTTCTTTGTTCTGTGATCTCCACCCTCGAGACAGGAGGGCATGTCTGCCAGTTTCATCATCCTACAGTATAAGAGACCATTTGTCTCTGTTTGATATTTCAAAGGTAATATTTTACCTCGGTTTTTAAAAATATGATAATAAATAAATTGAAAAAATACATTGTATTTAATATTGGGCAATAATAATTATAAATATGGTAAAACGAATGGATTTTTATCTGCTTTTATTGACGATTTATAAAAGACAGGCTTATTATTTTGGTTATCTTAGAAGTTGAATGTAAAGATTACAATGGAAGAACCTATCAAAACGTACGAAATGCCGGAGATAACCAACAAAAGGCCATTTCAAATTTATGAGGTACAAGGGAAAACCATACAAAACAGAACCTATCCTCATGAGACTGATAGGCCACATCGGCATAAGTATTATGAAATATGTGTTTTTGTAAATGGTGCCGGAAAGCATGAGATAGATTTCAATGACCATTCCATTCATTCGCAAAGTGTACATTTCCTTTCACCTGGACAGGTTCATAAAATCAGTAGAGAAAATGATTATCATGGGTATTTAATGGTTTTTTCCAGAGAATTTTATGCCTTAGATACCAAAAATGAAGAATTCCTTTTTCAACTTCCCTATTTTAATAACCCCACCTTAGTACCTATTCTCAACTTAAATTCGGTTGATTTCAAGGACATTACCGATTTGATAGAGACGATTAGCAAAGAGTACAAACAATGGAACAGTTTTACCACCGACATTTTAAACAATTACCTCCAGATTTTCCTGATTAAGTGTAAACAGTATTACCTTAGGTACTTTGCGGACAAAAAAAACACACTTGATCCGGATTTCGCCCTGGTCCAACAGTTTAATGCATTGGTTGAGCACAAGTTTAGGCAAGTACATCAGGTTCAGGATTTTGCAGAAATGATGAGCCTTGCGCCGAGTATCCTAAACAAGCATGTTAAGAAAATTACGGGTATGACCGCCGGAGAGGTCATTTTGGAGCGTTTGATGCTTCAGGCAAAGAGGTATCTTATCTATACAGACCTTTCGAATAAGGAAATTGCCTATCAGTTGAATTACCAGGATCCTTCTTATTTTAGTAGAATTTTCAAGAAAAAAACAGGCGTTTCTCCGTCTGAGTTTAGGTCGCTAGAAAACGAAAAGTACCAGCATTAGATTGAATTATGCTTTTATATTTGATAAAATTTAAGATATCTTTAACTTCTTAAACAAAAAGTGCATGGTTTGACAGACTGAGATTCAGACAATAATTCTGAATTCTAAGGATGAAAATCTCAAATCCAAAATAAACTTAAACCCATTAAATTTATGATTGCAATTGATTCTGAAATTCAAGCTAAAGATCTGAAATCAGCTTTGGATAAATTTTGGCAACTCTCTGCTGAGAAAATCTCCGCAATTGAAAAGGAATATCCCCAAAATCAAGGTTCACCGGTTTTTACCGTAGATGGGAAATATGCAACCAGAGGATGGACTGAATGGACACAGGGCTTTCAATTTGGGTCCTCCATATTGCAGTTTGATGCCACTGGCGAGAAAAGTTTTCTGGAAAAAGGAAAACTAAAAACGCATCAGTACATGGCGCCACATATCAGCCATACTGGTGTTCACGATCATGGCTTCAATAATGTCAGTACTTACGGCAATCTATTGAGGTTAATGGTAGAAGAGAAAATCCCATACGTAGAATGGGAAAAAAATTATTACGAGTTGGCATTGAAGATTTCTGGTGCTGTACAAGCCAGTAGATGGTCTCCAATCAAAGATGGTGGATACATGTATTCCTTTAATGGACCACATTCACTTTTTGTGGACACCATTCGTACTGTCAGGATTTTAATGTTAAGCCATAGCCTTGGTCACGTTCTTCAAGAAGAAAATGACAAAAAAGTAAACCTATTGGTAAGAGGCTTGCAACATGCGAAAGCTACGGCAGACTACTCTGTCTATTATGGAGAAGGAAGAGACCGCTACGACCTTTGGGGGCGAACTGCTCATGAGAGTGTCTTCAATACCAATGATGGCAATTACCGTTGTCCAAATTCTCAACAAGGTTATACAGGATTCTCAACATGGACGCGTGGATTGGCTTGGGCCATGTGTGGTTTTGCTGAGGAACTGGAATACCTTGAGACTTTATCAGATACTTCTCTTAAAGCCTTTGGTGATCCTGCCGAAATCAAAGCGTTTATGTTGAAAGCTGCCACTGCATCTTGTGATTTTTATATAGAACATACGCCAACGGATGGTATCCCTTACTGGGATACAGGAGCACCTAATCTTCATAAATTGGGAGATTACTTGTCCCGTCCAGCAGACCCTTATAATGATTTTGAACCGGTAGATAGTTCTGCAGCAGCCATTGGCGCACAAGGCTTATTGAGATTGGGTCATTACCTTAAGAAAAAGGGTGATTCCGAAAAAGGAGATAAGTATTGGAAAGCAGGCCTTACCGTATTAAAAACCTTATTGGGCGAACCTTATCTTAGTACAGATAAAAACCATCAAGGATTGATCCTGCACTCCATTTACCATGAGCCAAATGGTTGGGACAATGTACCTGCTGGACAAAAAATTGCTTGCAATGAATCCAGTATGTGGGGAGATTATCACGCCAGAGAATTGGCCCTATATGTTCAAAGAATCATAGATAAGGATACTTATTATACTTTCTTCAACTGTCTATCATGAGCGTAGAACCAATAAAAGACCTTAGCAAGCTCTGTATACATACGATTACAACAAAACCATGGAGCTTAGAAGAATCAGCTGAAAACTACGAAAGAGTAGGGGTGAAGGGCATCTCAGTTTGGCGTCAATACCTTGGAGGTAGAGACATTGTAGCTTCTGGAGACCGGTTAAGGAGTCATGGACTGGAAATTGTGTCCTTGGTAAGGGGAGGGTTTTTCCCTTCCGTTTCCCAAAAGACCCGTGACCAGGCCATTCAGGACAACTATGTTGCCATTGAAGAAGCAGCTGCACTAGGAGCTCCGATGATCGTATTGGTTTGTGGTGCAGACCCAGGCCAATCTTTGGTTAAATCACGTGAGCAAATCAGAGAAGGTATCGAAAAAGTGTTGCCTTTTGCCATTGAGCATGGGGTAAAGCTTGCCATTGAACCTTTGCACCCTATGTATGCTGACACCAGGTCGGCTGTCAATACCATGCGTCAGGCCAATGAAATGGCTGAAGCAATTGGGTCTGACCATGTAGGTGTAGCGGCTGATGTTTATCACCTTTGGTGGGATCCTGATTTGAGAGAGGAACTGCTAAGATGTGGACGAAATGAAAATCTTTATGCTTTTCATATTTGTGACTGGATGTGCCCAACTGTAGATTTCCTAAATGACCGAGGCTTGATGGGAGAAGGATGTATTGATATCCCTATCATTAGAGGATGGGCCGAGGAAGCAGGATTTTCTGGGTTTAACGAAGTGGAAATTTTTTCTGACAGGCATTGGGCTGGAGATCAGAAGGCGTTTTTAGACAAGATTGTAGAAAGTTATTATAAGAGTTAAAAAAATTAAAATGGAACACAAGGTAGGAATAATCATGAACGGTGTCACCGGAAGGATGGGTACCAATCAACATTTGATGCGTAGCATCGCAGAAATCATCAAACAAGGTGGCGTAAAATTAGACAATGGGGATACCATTATGCCCGACCCTGTTTTGGTAGGAAGAAATGAAGCGAAACTGAAAGCTTTAAGCAAGCGTTCTGGTGTGGCCAAATACACTACTGATTTGGACAGTGTCATGAATGATGACGAGTACAGCGTATACTTTGATGCCCAAACTACTGGTAGAAGAGCAGAAGCGGTTAAGCAGGCAGTAAAAGCAGGTAAACATATTTATTGCGAAAAACCAGTGGCTGTAGATACGGCAACAGCTTTGGAATTACATGAAATTTGTAAAGAAGCAGGTGTTAAAAATGGCGTAGTACAGGATAAACTTTGGTTACCTGGTTTAAGGAAACTTCAAAGACTAATTGAAAACGGATTCTTCGGAGAGATTCTTTCTGTAAGAGGTGAATTCGGCTATTGGGTATTTGAAGGACAATCAATACCTGCTCAAAGACCATCCTGGAATTATCGTAAAGAAGATGATGGTGGTATCATAGTGGATATGTTGTGCCATTGGAGATATGTTTTGGACAATATTTTCGGCAAAGTGAAAGCGGTATCTTGTTTAGGAGCCACGCATATTAAGGAACGTGTAGATGAGCAAGGTAAGCCTTATAAATGTACTGCAGATGATGCTGCTTATGCCACATTTGAACTAGAAGGAGGCGTTATTGCCCAGTTCAACTCTTCCTGGACTGTAAGGGTTAGAAGAGATGATCTACTAACTGTACAAGTGGATGGTACCAAAGGTTCTGCAGTTGCGGGTCTTAGAGAGTGCTACATCCAGCATTATGGCAATACGCCAAAGCCAGTATGGAATCCAGATATCGCGCAGCCGATTGAATTTTTTGAAGGATGGTCTAAAGTGCCTGAACAAGAGCCTATGGACAATGCCTTCAAAGTACAGTGGGAGTTGTTTTTAAAACATATCGTGACGGATTCTCCATTCCCTTGGGACATGATGGAAGGTGCTAAAGGTGTTCAGTTAGCCGAAAAAGGCTTAGAAAGCTGGGAACAAAGAGCCTGGTTGGATATCCCTGAACTATAAAAGATAAACCCATGAAAAGAGTAGCCTTAGTCACTGGGGGATCCCGAGGAATAGGATTAGGAATAGCAAAATGCCTGGCCAAGCAAGGTTTTGACTTGGCCATCAATGGCATGCGTAAGGAAGAGGATACCCTCTCCAGCCTTGAAGAATTGAAGGCTTTGGGAGCAGATGTACTTTATTGCCGAGGAGATGTTGGGAGTGCTGAAGAAAGACAGGGGATTATGGACAAGATCAAATCCCATTATGGTCGATTGAATGTTTTGGTCAATAATGCAGGTGTAGCACCCAAAGAGCGAAAAGACATTTTGGAGGCCACTGAAGAAAGCTTTGACTATGTGTTGAAAACCAACCTCAATTCAGCTTATTTCCTCTCTCAATTGGCAGCAAACTGGATGATTGAACAGAAAGGAAAAGAAGCCGATTTTGTTGGTTCCATCATCAATGTCTCTTCAATTTCTGCAACAGTTGCCTCAGTAAACAGAGGTGAATACTGTGTAGCGAAAGCTGGGATGAGTATGGCCACCCAATTGTTTGCAGTGAGGCTTGGGGAATATAACATCCCTGTATTTGAAGTTAGACCAGGAGTGATTGCAACAGACATGACCTCGGGTGTAAAAGAGAAATATGACAAGTTGATCGGTGAAGGGTTAATGGTTCAACCAAGGTGGGGCTTACCCGAAGACGTAGGTTTGGCGGTAACAGCTTTAGCTAAAGGTGATTTTCCTTATTCCACAGGTCAGGTGATCATGGTGGATGGTGGTTTGACGCTTCCTCGACTTTAAATTTTACTAAATGGCCGGAGTTTATTCCGGCCATTTGGCCTTTTAAATAAATTTTTGTTCAGAATCAACCAACAATTGTATATTGTCAATTAAAGGTATTAAACCCAATTCAAATGGAAAAAAAGAAATTATACTGGAAAATTTGTTGTTATGCAGCCGTTTTCTTATGCATCATAACCTATACCCCCCTAATCATTCCTCAAGGAGTGTCTAAACCAATGCTGGGAGGAATTCCTTACAGTCTTTGGACGAGTTTTATAATTACAGTGCTATTGGTTGTCATTACCTTTATAGGTACTAGGGTACATCCAGGCATGCAAAATGAGGAGGACGATATATGATTTTCTGGGTTTGGGTTTTTGGTCTGATTTACGCAGGCCTTTTGGTTTTTGCTTCTCTCAAGTCTTATAAGAAAGGGAGATCTTCTGAAGAATTTATGATGGCAGGCGGAAATATTGGCCTGTCTTTGGGGGTGCTGACGTTTGCTGCAGCACTTTTTAGCACATTTACATTCTTGGGAATGCCTGATTTCTTCCGTATCAACGGTATAGGAGCATGGATTTTCTTAGCGGTTTCGGATGGTGCGATGGTATTTGTATTGCTTTGGTTTGGTTACGAAATTCGTAAAAAAGTCAGAGGAATGGAATTTAGAGGTGTATCAGGGCTGATTTCACGTTGTTATGAAAACAAATTAGCAGGATATACTTTCTTTCTTAGTGCCTTTTTGTTTTTGATTCCTTATGTAGGGATTCAAATTCAAGGGATTGCTATATTTATGGATGCAGCATTTCCTGAATCTTTACCAGCCTGGGGTTGGTCTTTAGGTATCGTGTTAATCATGTTGACCTATAGTGAGATAGGTGGGTTAAAAGCGATTATCTTTAGTGATGCCATTCAAGGTGTGCTTTTGCTAGCCGTGATTTGGATCATAGGATGGGCTTGTCTTGATCACTTTGGTGGCATAGGACAAATGTTTGAAAAAGTAGGTTCTGTAAAAGAAGAATTACTTTCAACACCAGGACCAAAAGGATTGCTTACTCCTCAATTTCTGCTTGCTTCGCTAATCGCAATATTGATGATTCCTGTCACTCAACCTCAATTTACTACCAGGATTGTAGTAATGAAAAGTATGAAAACGATGAAATTGATGGCTGTATCATTGGGAGCATTTGCTATCTTGGTGATCATTCCAACTGTTTTTATCGGGATGTACGGAGCAGATCTGTATGGTGAGTATAGTAGTCAGGAGTTCTTTGCCATGGCATTTCTTAATGACCAACATGAGGCCGTTGCTGCGCTTGCCATTATTGGTTTGATAGCTGCAGGTTTGTCTACTACCAATGCAATGATTTTTGCAATGGGATCAGAATTAAGAGGGCTTCTTACAGGAGCTGAGAATGTGATTATGAAGCGAACAAAAATTGGGATATTCATTTTCTCAACCATTGCTTTTATTTTCTCAATCATTGTTTTCGATCAATTGGTATTGCTTGCAAGGGTAAGTTTTGCAGGTACAGGTATCATGGGGCCAATGATTTTACTAGGCATTTTGAGCGACAGAAAAATTTCACCAGTGATGATCTACTTGTCTTTAGGTGGGCTGGCGATATTCCTAATGTCTTTGGGAGGAATAATCCCTAATATGTATTTTGGAATCCGTCTAGACTTGTTGCTGTTTATTGTTCTTGGAATCTCCGCAGTAGGAAGTTACCTGAGCAGTGAAAAACGCATTGTTACTGACACTAAAGTCAATTAAGAATAAAAATTACAAATGGAACCTGAGGTTGATTGTTTAACAATCTAAGGTATCCAATCAGATTTTCATTGCGCCTCTGCTTTCTCAAAGCAGGGGCGTATTTGTTTCTGGATTTTATAAAGGCTGTCAAAGGAATTGATCCTAAAGAAAAAGCTTCAAAAAGTAGACTGATTAAAGGAATTACTAGTCTGCTTTTTGAAGCGTATTTACCTATAGTTAGGGATTAGTATTGAATTAGCATCAAATAATGTTCACCCATTTTTCACTGCTGGAAGATTGGAAAATGGCTTGTAGCACCTTCGTGTTTGCCTTGGTATTTTCCAAAGAAACAGGAACCTCTTTGTCTTCAAGAACCGCATTGGAAAAATCTATGGCCTGCTGGGTATATTGATTACTGATAGGCAATACAATCTTTTCAGCGTTGGCTTTAGAGAAGTCACCCTCATGAATATAAATTTCATTGGGTTGATCCGAAGGCGCATTGAAAGGAATCCTGATTTCCATAATTTTTTTCTCACCAAAGAAGAGCATCCGCTGATAAGCAGTCAGCTGTGTGCTAATGGTAAATGTCATTTGGATTTCATGAAAATCCAGTAGTACGGAGCCCACTTTATCGGTTCGGAACTGAGGGTCAAATTCCAGCATTGAGACCAGTCTGCCAGGCTCTTTATCTAGCACAAACCTGGATGTGAAAACAGGATAGCAACCAATGTCCCAAACGCCACCGCCTCCCATTTCCTCAATGTTCCGGATATTGTCTTTGTTGTCATTAAAATAACTGAAAAAGCCTTGAACTGCTTTTATCTTACCCAAATACCCACTTCTAACCAGTTCCCTGGCTTTCAACCACTGGGGGTTTGAAGCTACCATAAAGGCTTCACCTACTTTTACATTGAATTTGTCCCTTGCAGTAATTAGTCCATCTATCTCCTCGTTGTTCAATGCCATAGGTTTCTCACAAAGCACATGCTTTCCTGCCTCTATACACTTAAGTGTATAGGATACATGCATGTCATTTGGCAGTGGGTTATAAATGACATCTATCTCAGGGTCATTGATAAGTTCATCATAGGAGCCATAAGCTTTGGGAATTCCCAGGCTTTTCGCTGTTTCTTTAGCTCTGTCCAAGTTTCTGGAAGCGATGCCATAAATCTCATACAAATCACTATTTGCCATTGCAGGAATGACTTTTTCCCTGGCGATTTTGGCAGTACTAAGTACTCCCCACTTCAGCTTTTTTTTCATTGGTGTTCGAGTTTAAAGAAAATTTACAATTATTATCCCTTATTCTTGGGCTGTGTTTATTGAAGCAATTTAATATTATTGTCTTCCAATGCCAAAAGGAAGGCAGTCTTCTTTTTGATAAGGTTTATTATAATTTAAATACTTCGCATGCTTTTTTTTCAATAGCTGAAACACCAAAAATGGGAGTGAAAAGTGTCGATATGAACTACTTTAAAAGTCATTTTGGTGAAAAAGCCGCCATTAAAGGGATGTGTTCAGTCAATCCTTTACCAACTTTTAAAGAGGTAGGCTAAGTACGAAAAACGCATTTCTCTCAGTGAAAATTTGATTTTTTTGATATTAATGTTTAAATATGTGAATTGTAATAAATATTTAAAAAATACGAGTTGGCACACTAATTATTAATTGGTAGCTATCTCCTTGGAAAATAAGTTTTCAAGTTTTTCATTCAGGTATTTCTCTACATTTGTGCTTTAAAGTAGCGATTCAAAATCGAACAAATGTTGCGCTGATATATAATAGCACTTAACGAATCATCAAAGATTATTTTTATTTTTCCCCTCCATAAAGGTTTCACGATCCATGGAGGGGTTTTTTGTGTAAACGCACTAAAAAAATTGTTAAAAACTCATTTTATCGAAAAATACAGACGCATGAAAATTGAACACATCGCTTTTAATGTAAAACATCCCTTAGCCGTATCAGATTGGTATGAAGAGCATTTAGGTATGACAGTGGTTAAAAAAATGACCACCTCTCCCTACATGACCTTTTTGGCGGACAACAGTGGGAGAACAATGATTGAATTGTACAACAACCCTGATGCTGAAATATTGGATTATGCTAATTTGAATCCATTAATGGTGCATTTGGCTTTTGTATCTGAAAACCCAGAAGAGGAAAAGGAAAGAATGCAAAAAGCAGGAGCTGTATTAATAAGTGACGACACTTTAGAAGATGGTACCCGATTATTAATGATGAGAGACCCTTGGGGACTCGCTATCCAGTTCTGTAAAAGAGCCCATCCTATGTTGAAATAAGGCATTTTGATGCCTAATGCGGATCTCATTAATATTGTAAGGGAACCTGCCAGGAATAAAATCTGCGGGAAATGAACCACTAAATAAACAGTCGAATTGTACCTGTATTAAATTAAAGGATGATCTGTGTTTTCCCTTTATTAATAGGAGCGCTTATCTCCATGTTATCTGGCTGGCACTATTTTAGAATGGCGCCAGCTTTTTTTTGACTCGCATTACAAACGTATCCGCAGCCATTAATTTTTACTGAGTCAAATGGATTGCAGTCCACAGTCTTGACCTTGCTCCATTTTCTTTCGGTTTTGTAGCAGTTTTTAATTCAATCTGAACTTGACATTTTTGTGGCGCTTAATAAAAAGTAATATTTTTTCACTTTTTCAGGACAAAGAATAAAAAGCTATCGTAAGGACTAAGAACCCACTATCCAATTATTGAAATGAAAAGCAAATTACTGTTTCTACCGGATGTTTTATTGCTGTTGTTCATATGTATTGCTTGTGAGCGTCATGAGTTACGCCACACACAATTTAGAACGAATGGTGAAACGGTAATTTCCTCCAAAAAGACTGAAAAAAACATTTTCATGAGAGACAAGAATAACAATGAAATGGCTTGGGAAACCATAAAAGACAACCTTACCGAACATTTTGCTGGATTAAAAGCAAAGGTGTTGGAAGACTAGTTGGTGATTTTTTTATACTTCTTTTTAATAAAGGTAAGTGTTCGGCGCTTACCTTTTTTTGTTTCAAAAATCTTAGTAATTACCCATTCATGAAATCTATTATTTGAATTAAGGGTGTTTTTAATTACTTTGTTTCGTAATTAGATTGATTGGGCAAAAATTGAGTATGATCGGCCGGAAAAAAGCAATAGTTTACATATTAACATCCACGTTTATTTTAGGGTTATTATGGTGGGTAGTACGGGTAGTTCCTTTGGAAAATAAGCATAGGTATTTGCCAGAGGTATTGCTTGGAGAAAGGGTTGATTTCAATCATGACATTAGACCTATAATCAACAACAAATGCATTGCTTGTCACGGTGGCGTAAAGCGTTCTGGGGGATTCAGTTTGCTGTTTGAAGAAGAAGCTTTAGAAGCCAATGAGTCTGGAAAAAGGGCCATTGTACCTGGAAATGTGAATAAAAGTGAGCTAATGCAAAGGATTTCTCATAAAAATCCGGAGTACCGCATGCCTTTAGAATCCACGCCTCTTTCTGATGAAGAGATAGCTTTGTTTTCTCGTTGGATCAATCAAGGAGCACAGTGGGATGATCACTGGGCCTATAAAGCTCCTGAAAAACAAATTGTACCTGAAACCGATAATGAATGGATCAGGAATGATATAGACCGTTTTGTCCAAGCAAAATTAGAGGAAAAGCAGCTTAGCCCAAATCCTACTTCGGACAAGCAATCCTTGCTCCGAAGACTTAGTCTTGACATTACAGGGCTTCCTCCCACAATTACGGCTATGCAGGAATTCATCAATGACGGCTCTGATAATGCCTACGAAAAAGTAGTGGACAGCTTATTATCTTCGCCCGCATATGGGGAACGCTGGGCGGCCATGTGGATGGACTTGGCAAGGTATGCTGATTCGAAAGGATATGAGGCAGACAGGGCCAGAGAAATCTGGAAATACAGAGACTGGTTGATCAATGCGTTCAATGAAAACCTTCCCTATGACCAGTTTGTCATTACACAATTGGCCGGGGACCTTATGCCATCTGCCACAGATCAGGATTTTATTGCGACAGCTTTCCACCGCAATACGATGAACAATGATGAAGGAGGCACAGACAATGAGGAGTTTCGGGTAGCAGCTGTGCTGGACCGGGTCAATACTACCTGGACGGTCTTGCAAGGGACTACAATGGAATGTGTTCAGTGCCACAGCCATCCCTATGATCCGATCAGACACGAAGATTTTTTCCGAAGTCTGGCCTTTTTTAATCAAACAGCAGATGCTGATGTGCCTAGTGAAGCACCAGTGCTGATCTCCTACAAAGAAGATGAGGACTTAGAAAAGTTAGAACTGATAAAAAATTGGGCCAATGATCATGGTACTGATGCAAGAAACGGTCATTATTATGATCGCTTGCTGAGGTTGGGTGTTCCCAAATTGTATGCACATTATTTTTACCAAATGGATAAAGGCCTTCCTATTAAAGGAACAGCTACATTCAAGGTAGATCAGGAAGTATATTCATTTACAAAGAATTTGCCCTTTGAAGGAGAAGATAGGTTGGTTTTTAAAGCAAGAACAAATGGGAATGAGGGCAAGATTACTTTTCACCTCGACAGTATCAATGGGCAACAAATTGCCGAATGGAAAGTGAAAGCCAGGTTTAAAATAGAGTACGATGAGGAGGACAAAAAGGATGTCACCTATTACCTCAATGAGGTCATTACTTTGCCTATAAAAGCTGTGACAGGAGTTCATGATCTTTATATGGTTTGGGAAGGAAAGGAAGGAATCGAACAAACAAGTACTTTTGATTGGTTGATGCTTCATCATGGCCTGCCTGGAGAAAGGGATGAGAAATATTCGGAAGTGGAAGAAGCAATGTACGCGCTATTCAACTCCGAAAATGAAATGGAAGCTACACCAGTAATGGTTGATTTACCAGAAAATCAGCATAGGGTGTCAAGGGTCTTTGAGAAAGGGAGTTGGATGGTGCCAGGCGAGGAAGTAGAAGTAGGTGTCCCGGATATTTGGAATTCCTTCAATGATTATTCTAAAGACCGAATGGGGCTGGCCAAATGGTTGTTTGATGAGGAGAATCCACTTACTTCTCGTGTGATGGTCAATAGAATCTGGGAACAATTTTTTGGAAGAGGTATAGTTTCCTCTATGGAGGATTTTGGTTCCCAAGGTTTCGCACCTACCCATCCAGAGTTATTGGATTGGCTGGCGATTAAATTCAAGGATGATTTTAAATGGGACATAAAGAAATTAATGAAAGAGATTGTCATGTCGGCTACCTACAGACAGTCATCTCATTTCACTAAAGAGGGTACAGAAAAGGATGCTTTGAATGAATGGTTGGCAAGAGGTCCTAGGATTAGGTTAAATGCGGAGCAGGTAAGAGATCAGTCTTTGGCTGTTTCTGGTTTATTAAGTGGGAAAATGTTAGGCAAAAGTGTGATGCCTGAACAACCAGATGGGATCTGGCAGGTAGTGTACAGTGGAACAAAGTGGGAGACAAGTAAAGGAAGTGAAAAATACAGAAGGGCATTGTATACTTTTTGGCGAAGGACCAGTCCTTATCCGTCTATTATCTCCTTTGATGCACCAAGTAGGGAATTTTGTCTGCCCAAGAGGATAGCGACCAATACACCGCTTCAGGCTTTGGTGACCCTAAATGATCCGGTTTACCTTGATGCAGCCATTGCTTTGGGTAGGGAGGTTCTTTTGTCGTCGGATATTGATGAGGAAGAGCGACTTTCACTACTTTATAGCAAGGCGATGATAAAAGGGATAAGCGAAGAAAAACTGGAGGACCTTCAAAATATTTACCAGCAAACAATAACCTATTTTGAAAATAGCCCGGAGGAGATTTGTAAACTAACCGGAGAAGAGGATAAGGCCCTGGCTGTATATACAGTGATGGCCAATGTTATAATGAATTTGGACGAATTTCTGATGAAATCATGAGTAGAAGGATCGATTTAACCAATGAATACCAATACCGGGAAATGCAAAGCCGGACCAGAAGGCATTTTATCAAACAATGCACTACAGGTTTAGGGGGCATTGCCTTGGGAGGCTTATTGGGTTGCAATAGAAATGCCCCAGTAGATCCTGTGCCTGACCTGGAATCCTATATTCGTAAACAAGTACCACATTTTGCTCCCAGTGCCAAGAGGATTATTTACCTGCACATGGCAGGGGCCCCTTCACAGCTGGAGCTTTTTGATTACAAACCGGAATTGGCAAAACTGGATGGAAAGGACTGCCCTCAGTCACTTTTAGAAGGGAAGAAATTTGCTTTTATTCAGGGGGTTCCAAAAATGTTGGGGCCACAAGCGGCTTTCTCCCCAAGAGGAAATTCAGGCATGGTGGTTTCAGACAATTTGCCGCATTTCTCGTCCGTAGTGGATGATGTGACTTTAATCAAAACCATGCATACGGACCAATTTAATCATGCACCGGCACAATTGCTTTTGCAGACAGGCTCACCGCGCCTTGGCCGTCCAAGTATGGGGAGTTGGGTAACCTATGGCTTAGGCTCTGAAAATGAAGATTTACCCGGATTTATGGTTCTGGTTTCTGGTGGGAATACGCCTGATGCAGGGAAATCGGTCTGGGGAAGTGGTTTTTTACCGTCTGTCTATCAAGGGGTACAATGTCGCTCTGAAGGTGATCCAGTACTTTTTGTTTCCAATCCATCTGGGATAAATGGAAGCCTCCGTAAGCAGACCATTGATGCCATCAACGACATTAATGAAAAAGAATACAAAGAATTTGGAGACCCTGAAACCCTGACCAGAATCTCACAATATGAAATGGCCTACCGCATGCAAACTTCGGTACCAGAAGTGATGGATATCAATGATGAACCTGATTACATCCATGAAATGTATGGGACTGAACCGGGCAAAACTTCGTTTGCCAATAACTGTCTGCTTGCCAGAAGACTTGTAGAAAAGGGGGTTCGTTTTGTTCAGTTGTTCGATTGGGGCTGGGACATGCATGGAGTAGCAGAAAGGGAAGCATTGGACACTGGCTTGCCAATAAAATGTAAACCCATAGACAAAGCCATGACCGCATTGGTCAAAGACTTGAAACAAAGAGGTTTGTTGGATGATACCCTTGTTGTGTGGGGTGGAGAGTTTGGACGTACGCCTATGCAAGAGAATAGAGGAGGGAAAGAATGGCCTTATAAAGGTAGAGATCACCATACGGAAGCCTTCCCTGTGTGGATGGCTGGAGGTGGCGTAAAAGGTGGATTTACCCTTGGAGAAACCGACGAAATAGGTTATTATGGCATCAAGGATAAAGTACATGTCCATGATTTACAGGCAACAATTATGCATTTAATGGGTATGGATCATGAAAAATTCACCTATTTTGCGCAAGGAAGAGATTTTAGATTGACGGACGTGTCCGGTAAAGTAGTTAGTAAAGTTATCGCATAAGTTAAATGGAGCAAGGATCAGATATTATTATTTTCTTTGGCAGGTTTCACCCCCTGTTTTTACACTTACCAATAGGGTTTCTAGCCCTTGGATTTCTTATGGAATTGCTTTCCCGGAAGGATCAGTTTGCCCACCTGAAACCAGCTGTAGGATTTGTTTTGGCACTTGGAGCCCTATCTGCATTGGTGACAGCAGTTCTCGGCTTAATGCTGGCGCAAGCTGGTGATTATGGTGAAGACTTGCTTTTTATTCATAAATGGTCAGGAATATTATTGGTACTCTTTGCGTTTGCAGCCTGGTGGTTGCACTTCAAACGAGAAAAAAACCTACCCTCCAAATTCAAAGGGCTTACCTGGGGACACTTTCTGTAATGATGTTGCTTCTAGGTGGTGCGGGGCACTATGGGGGATCGCTGACACACGGCTCTACCTTTCTTACCCAGTACATGCCTGATACCATGAAAAAGTTGGCGGGTATTCCTGTAGAAGAAAAAGGACCGAAATTGATAGAGAACCTGGATGAGGCAGTTGTATATGTGGATATTATCCATCCCATCATGGAGCAGCGATGCAATTCCTGTCACAATGCCAGCAAAAAGAAGGGTGACTTACAGATGCATACTAAGGAAGCGCTTTTGAAGGGTGGAGAAAATGGCGCCATATTAGAACCTGGAAGTGCTGCGGAAAGTGAGCTGATCAAAAGGGTTCACCTGGAAGAAAATCATGACGACCATATGCCCCCCAAAGGGAAGTCTCAATTGACCGATGATCAGGTGCTTTTGCTTGAATGGTGGATCAATGAAGGAGCATCTTTCGATAAAAAAGTCGCGGAACTTCAGGCAGATGAGGAAGTGAAAACGGTATTGCTTACTTTATCTGACCCCAATGCAAACAAAAGCGCTGTAGAGATATTACTGGCAGAAGGTACAACTCCTTTTGACGAAGAAAAATTAAACGCTTATGTGAGTGAAGGCATTGCAATCAAGCGACTTTCAAATGAAGACAACTGGCTTCAGGTGACTTTGTACCGAAAAGATTCAGTAGATGCCTTACTTGGGAGATTGGCCACAGACTTTCCTGATCAGATTACATGGGTAGATGTTAAAGATACCCAATTGTCCGATGTAGGATTGGAGGCAGTAGGGAAATTCAAGAACCTTACCCGTTTAAGGGCTGAAAAAACAGCTGTCACAGATGCAGGATTGACCCATTTGGCAGGCTTGAGCTTTTTAGAATCGCTTAACCTTTATGGTACTAAAATTACGGATACAGGACTTGATCACCTGTCTAAATTACCGAACCTAAGACGCTTGTATGCCTGGGATACAGAGGTGAGTAAAGAAGGGGCTACCAAATTCATGGAGGAAGCAAGTCTAATAGAGGTCAATCTTGGATATGAAGTCAATATGATAGATTCTCTCACAGTAGAAGTCAAGCCGATTGCCGTGAGTAATTGATTTTACTCCTGTATTCATTTCCTGAAAAACAATAATCGTAGGTGTATTGATTACGGATAACGACAAATACCAAGCCCCCAATCCAGTTTAGGATTGGGGGCTTTTACATAGTGGTTCTTAGAGTAAGAAATGGGATGTTTATTACCTAATTTTGGGTTGAAATCGGATTGGCTTCAACATAATTCAATAATATGCTTTTTACATCTTCTACTGTTCCTGATTTCATCCCTCCATCAGTTGCTCCAGTAGCCCAATAGAGAACCATGCCTGCATCAGAGCAATCCCATTTGCCTTTTTGAAATTTAACTACATCATCTACTTCTGCTATTTTACCTAGCATCCATACCCACTGGATTCTGGGATCAGCGTGATTTTTTTGCCCAATCCCATTGTGCTAAATCCACCTTGAGGTTTGTGTTTTGGTCTGGAATACGAACTTCTTCTACCTCAAAATCCAATAGCTGTTTCCAGGTATAAAAATCCCCTGCATTGTCATTTGCCGGATGATGGGTAATAACCTTTACGAATTGGTGTTTATCACTGGCAGCAGCTTCCAAAGCAAGTCCTATAATGTCAGGTTCGCCAGCTTCAATGATCCACAATGGATTTTCGGCTGAAGACTCATTTATTGCTTTAGCCAAATCATTGACCGTTTCCCCTTGTTGCCAAAGGGCATCGAAAAATACCAGGGAATCATATCCTCCCCATTTACGGGCCGTAACATCGCAGGCTACTTGCATCAAATAGTGCCGCTCTCTTTCAGCCCTTTCAGAAATCCTTGAACCTCTAACCAAATCACAACTATGGGAATAATGCACCAATCTGTCTGTTAAACCTGTTGCACGCAACAGGGCCAAAGAAACAGCTGTTCCACCAAGATCATCCGGGTCGGGAGAATTGCCATCCGCCACAATTGCCATTCTTCCCAGTGGAGGAGAAATTACTATACTGGTTTTAGTATTGATACTTTGTAATGATTTTTCTTCAGCCCTATCTCTGTCTTTTGAACTTCCATTAATCGCATTATTTGGATTTATCCCTATATGGCCATCATCCCTTACTGAATTTTGTGCTTCTGCATTCATGCTTAAGCAGACCAAAAAATAGCGGAAAGAAAAATTACTCGCATTGTGATTGTCTTTTTGGGATTATTGGATGATGTATTTCACATCGCCAGC
The DNA here is from genome assembly GCF_000427295.1 of Cyclobacterium qasimii M12-11B. Classification (GTDB taxonomy): domain Bacteria; phylum Bacteroidota; class Bacteroidia; order Cytophagales; family Cyclobacteriaceae; genus Cyclobacterium; species Cyclobacterium qasimii. The sequence continues at coordinate 31,982 of NZ_ATNM01000131.1, forward strand.
GGTTTCAAAATTCATCGATTGGTTCTTATCCGACTTTTTGGATGTGATTTGTAAAAATATCATTTAAAACCAAAAAATCTGCTTAAAACCAATGCTAGCAACCTGATTTCGAGTTAAAATGGGCCTAAATCTACTAAATCGTCACTACGTACCCTTTTTTGGGCTACTAAGTCTCTCGCTACTTCTAGTAAAGATATTTACTGCGGGACCAATGCTGCCTGATAAATGGTATAGAATTCAGGCTCCTGATCCAAAAGCTCAACATGCTGTCGCGCCCACAGCCGATTTTTACCATCCACATACGTAGGGGTAAAATTGGTGGGACAGAGGCCAACTTCGCTGTATATCCCTTTAGCTTCTCTCACAAGAAACTTTAAGGGGTTTAATCGGGCGTTGATTTCGTCCCATTCCTTTCTGCTAACAGTTTCCCGGGGTGGGGTAGCTTCAAGAGACAGGCCAGACCGGTAAAGGATCAGGTCTTTCTCATCCACCCTAAAATAGCTTTCTACTACACCTTTCCTAGGTTTTGGGGTGTCATAATCTTCACTTCCCCTAAATGGGTATCCCGGATTAAGGATAAAATCATCAAATGGGATACCTTCCACGGTTAATCCATTTTCGGCTTTGCTCAGGTCATGGGTATGAAATAAGGTGTCTGTGGCAAAAACAAAATGAATCTTGTCTTCATTTACCTGAAACATTGGCCTGATAAAATTAAAAGCTTTACCCTGTTTGTACCTGCTTTTGGGATGCAGGGGAGTAATGGGTACGTAGCCCCCTGAATCAAGGCTGATAAGGTCAAAGGTGTTGAAATGGTTGTAATAGTCCTCCTGATTTGTTGCGACTGGATGTTGGGCTCCTCCGGTAAAGGCAACTAGGTTGGTTTCATCGCCTATATTGACCTTATGCAAATGATCAAAGCCGGAGTAAGTCATACCTTGACCTGCATAGGGTTTTTGATGACTTTTAATATAATCAAAATCAAGGTTATATATCACCAGCTTTTGTCGCCCCATGACGACAATACTGTCTCCGACAAAAGTAGCGGAACAAGCGGTATTGCCATAGGAGCTGGGCGCATCGCCGGGTTGATCGAAGGTGGAAAGAACCTCCCCGTTTTTATCCGTGAGGATGAATTGATTTTGCCGGAATTCATGGAAAAGAAATAAATCTTTGGTGGAATGAACCGCATAAAGTGACAGGCTCCCCAGAAAATCCACCTGTACTGAATCTACTATTTCTAAAGCGTAGGAGGTAGCTGGTGCCTTATCTATTGCAGTGGGGCCACATGATAAGAGGTAATTGACCAGACACAGTTGTAGCAGGATTAATTTTTTCATACCATCGAATTTGGACTATTAAATTAATAATAAATTAGGTGAATCCAATTTGAATAGGAATGATATTCATTTTGTTGGAAGGAAGAAGCAAGTAGTCTCTGAGAATTCCCTCCTAATGGGATGTCCGGAAGTGTCCATTCTTTCCCATTTTTTCTACTGTCAATCATCTGCATTCCAATACGCCATTCTTTCACAGCTACTTACCTCTATGCTGTAAAAGTCAAATTCCTCGGTTACCTTTCCTTTAAGCAGATAGATTCCTCGGCCTTTTAAGGGTGTTTTTTTTACTACGGGAGGAAAGTGTACTGTGTCTATCCAATGCCCGTCTTTGTCTATAAAAGTGCCAAAATTCATGACATCCCCCTTAACGGTACGCGTGTACTTGACCGTGACCAGGTAGCCAACAAGTTGTACGCGCTTGCCAAGGAATTGCTTCATTTCCAATGCGGCAATTCCTGAAGTCTTCTGATCTTTTACCAAGTGGAAAGGGCTGATCAGCGGAAATTCCAATATTTCAAGTTGGTCGATAATCTCCTGCCTCAGGTCTAAATCTTCCAGAACAGGTGTCTCCAGCTCACGGAAACCAGCATTGGTAAATAAACGCTGACTTCCACCAACAGGGCTTTTTTTGCGGTGCATAATAAAATGGGCTTCCCAAAGATTCTCTTGTTTGCTCTTGCCTGTAAAGCGAAAGCAACCGATACGGATCAGGATCAGCACTTGCTCCAGGCTGATGTCTACCCTGGAGATAAAGTCAGTCAGTCCTGCATAGGGCCCAGCTTCTTGCCTTTCAGCCAATAGCCTGTTGGATGTTTCCTTTTGCAGGTATTTCATATGTACAAAGCCCAGGTAAACTGTTTTTCCCTTGATATTGGTGAAATAGTCACTTTCGTTCAGGTGTGGGGCCTGTACATCTGCTCCATTCATTCGCAGCTCGTGGATGTAGAATTCTGTATGATAAAATCCGCCAAAATTATTGATGACAGCCACCATGAATTCAAGTGGATAATGGGCCTTCAGGTACAGGCTTTGGTAGCTTTCTACGGCAAAAGATGCTGAATGTCCCTTGGCAAAGGAGTACCCAGCAAAACTTTCGATCTGATGCCATACTTCCCCTGTTACAGTTCCATCCCTGCCCATTTCCTTGCAGTTGCTAAAGAAGCGCTCTTTGACCCTTTGTATGGCTCCTTTAGAGCGGGATTTGCCACTCATTCCCCGGCGAAGAACATCTGCTTCACTCAGTGTGAGCCCCGCAAAATGGTGGGCTACTTTGATTACATCTTCCTGGTAGACCATAATACCATAAGTTTCAGGCATGATGTCTTTCAATACAGGATGGGCCCTTTCCCTACGGGCCGGATTAACATGTCTCAGAATGTATTCCCGCATCATGCCTGACCGGGCTACACCTGGCCGGATGATGGAACTGGCTGCTACCAGCTCCAGGTATTCATCGGCTTTCATTTTGGCGAGCAGCATGCGCATGGCGGGAGATTCAACATAGAATGCCCCGATGGTACGGCCTTCACGAAGGTGCGCTTTGATGCTGGGGTCTTTCTTAAAGGCAGCCACCTGACGAATATCCACTGTTTTTCCCTGATTTGTGTGGATCAGCTCCAGTGCACTTTTGATATGTCCAAGGCCCCTTTGGCTGAGAATGTCGAATTTATGCAACCCAATGTCTTCTGCCACATGCATGTCAAACTGGGAAGTAGCAAAGCCCTTGGGCGGCAACTCGGTAGCGGTGTAATAGTGTATAGGCTTGTGGGCAATCAGTATTCCACCAGCGTGGATGCTCAAATGGGAAGGCATGTTTCGGATCACTTTGGCGTATTGATAAATCAGTTTGCCGTATTGGTCGGGAATGTAATTGCTGCTCTCCAGCTTGTCCCCATGATAGATCAAAGATTCAATTTCTGACTTGGGTAGCCCAAAGACCTTTCCCAATTCCCTCAGTACGGAATTGTATTGAAAGGTGTTAAATGTTGCCAGCAGACAGACATGGTCCTGTTTGGGTTGGTTATAGGTATCGAATATATAATGGGTGATTTCATCTCGGTCTTTCCAGGAAAAATCAAGGTCAAAATCCGGTGGGTTTTCCCGGTAAAGGTTGATGAAACGTTCGAAATAGAGGTCCAACTCAATGGGGTCCACATCTGTGATGGCCAGGCAATAAGCCACAATACTGTTGGCTCCACTGCCCCGGCCTACATAGAAGAAGTTTTTGTGTTGCGCGAAATTGACAATGTCATAATTGATCAGAAAATAAGAAACAAAGCCTTTTTGCTGGATGATTTCCAGCTCTTTGATGATGCGCTTTTCCTTGATTTCATCCAGGTTGCCATAGCGGCGAATGGCTCCTTTGTAAGTTTCTTGCCGCAGGTAATCAAAATCCTCCCAATCAGACCCCAGAATATCCCGCCGGTTTTTTACGGCCTGAAAATAAAAGGAAAACTGGCACTGTTCCAGGAGCTTTTGAGAATTGTAAATCAGGTAACTGTGTCCTTCACAGCGCCCAACCATGTCGGCATAACCATAAAACCGATCCGTAGGATCCCCCTGCTCGCTAAGCGCAAGCTTGCTGAGCAGGGTATTTCCATCCATGGCCCGTAGCAGACGATGGGCATTGAAGGCCGTTTTGCTGGCAAAGGAAACCGGTTGCAAAAGCACCAGGCGTTCTTTGTATTTGGCCCATGGGCTGTAAGGGAGTCGGTTGAGTAAAGCAGGGCGTATGCCAAGGTATTCATTTTCCTTCAGGTCAAAGAAAGTTTCAGTAAAAGGGTAGATCACCACACTGTGGTCGAATGCCGGTGCCCTTTCGGGAAAAGGTAATTTGTTCATCAAGTGATGAGAGAGATATCTGTTCAGCTCATAAAAACCTTCCTGGTTTTTAGCCAGACCAATAAACTGCTGCTTGCTGCCATTGCGAAAATCTATTCCTATGACTGGATGAACGCCATTTTTCTGGGCCTCTCGGATAAAAGGAAACACCCCCGAACAGCTGTTGATATCTGTCAGGGCCAGGGCATCGAGTTTTTGCTTCTTGGCTTCCGCTACAAGCTGCTCAACAGAGAGTGTGCCGTACTTGAAGCTGTAGTGACTGTGGCAGTTAAGGTGCATTTTGTTTATATTATTAACATTTAATGGTTAATAATATAAACAAAACGAATTGATTTTAGGGATTTGGTAGGGAAATTTTTAACTCAGTAAAGGCAATACTGGGTATTTCCAACACAGGATGTATCTATTAAAATAGCCATTAAGCTGCTTTTTTATCTTTATTCTATTGGTGATTTATTTCCTAAATTTTTTTATTTAAACCCGGATTATGTAATAGGATTCGTGATGGCCTGTCCTGTGTTTACGGGAAGTGTTGCAATCGCAAAAAAAAATCAGGCTGTTTGGAGATTTTAGCATAGCACCGCTATGGTGAAATTGAAGACAGCAACGAAGTGGCTGATTTTGAAGCGATTTCAGCACGTAATAGATTGTCTATTGCATATTTCGGGTTTAATTGAATATGTATAAGAAAACCAGAATTGTAATACCCAAACCATCACTTCCTAATTTCAGTTCTATATTAATAGGAAAGAAATATTATTAATAGAAACGTTACTGGTTAAACGCTCCATTGTAAGTTTGGCTTTCTAAGTGATTTTATCCCTAGAAACACTGGATTGCCGTTCATTTCTTTTCCCCTGAATTGCTACGCTTCAGGACAGGCATTAATGAAAAGAAACGAACCAAAGAAAAATCTAGCCAAATCTAAACTCCCGCCCGCAAGGCCCAACGCCGCCTCGTAGTATTGGCCCGGCCACCGCACTCTAATATTAACGATTCCGTTATAAATTATTGCATCCTCATTGCGAACCCTTTTTTGGGTAGGTGCTGCATTGAGAAAGAGTGTGGCAATCTCATTACGTTGGAGATTCCTTCAGCTTTCTCGGCTCAAAGCCCTCTCTAAGCCTACCAATGATGTGTTTATAAAACTGAATTTGGTTCAGGTCATATGATAAATTAATTTCCGCCTTGTAGATTTTCGGCGTTAAGAAATTTGAGCAGGGATTAGCAAGGACACAGGCATGTTTGACCAAGGTTTATAGAATGAGTACTGGGGAAGTAAGTGGGCAAGTACAAGCCTAAAAATCAGGAGTTTGCCTGTGTGAGGGTAGCCTTAAATTTTAGCCAAAAAGATACTCAGCGGCGGGGTTTTCCCTGAAGTCTCAGGACAGGTTGGTTACTTTTTTGACCACTGATTTACTGCGTTTCAGGGCCTGCCCTGATTTACTGCGTTTCAGGGCAGGCCTGCAGCAAAAAAGTAACAAATGCAATAGTAAATATTTTGGCATAGATATAGGAAATTGAGATGCTGGGCATATTATTAATGTTTTTGGCAAAGGTAAAGGCATATTTAATATTTATCCGTTCATTTCTTTTCCCCTGAATTGCTACGCTTCAGGACAGGCATTGATGAAAAGAAACGAACCAAAGAAAAATCTAGCCAAATCTAAACTTCCGCCCGCAAGGCCCAACGCCGCCTCGTAGTTTTGGCCCGGCCACCGCGCTCTAATATTAACGATTCCGTTATAAATTGCTGCATCCTCATTGCGAACCCTTTTTTGGGTAGGTGCTGCATTGAGAAAGAGTGTGGCAATCTCATTACGTTGGAGATTCCTTCGGCCTTCTCGGCTCAAAGCCCTCTCTAAGCCTACCGATGATGATTTTCGGATGATATTGCGTATAAGCTTAAGTCAAGAATTACCTTGCCACCGGTTGGCCGTGAACTTCTATCCAGTCCAGTCTTGAGCAGGCTTTGGATTGGCCACCAGGCATCAAATCAGTAAAGCCAATTTCCTCTACATTCGATAAGTCTGGATCAGTTGCTGGACCCATGGCCACTATACCTGTAGGATCCAGGTGGTGCCAGTTAATGTCCTGGATATTGAATTCCCAGATGCGCCAGTCTTTAGAGGCGCTGGCAGACTGGTCACTTACCAGCCACTTGCCATCAGCCAGTTTCAGGGTAATCCTAAGTTCTCTTAGGCCGACTTGTTTGGAGCGAAATTTCACTTTGGCAAAACCTGTAAGGTCCACGTTTTGTTTACGGTGCTTTAGGCCAAGCATCCAGTTGCCCTCGCATAAACCTGACCAGATATAGAAAGGGTCATCGACAGGTTTTTCATGGTTGCTTTTTTTGATTACATCTTTCCCTGGTCCGTACAAATGAACGGTTAAATTCTCATTTTGAACATGGTTTTGGTTGACGGGTATTTCTGCGGGTGTTTCTTTCCAGTCTTCCCTAAAAAAGAGCTCGGGACGGTAGCTGCTTTGAGCGACGATGATTCCAGTAAATACAAGGTAAAAGCTGAGGGTTAGGAGAATTTGTTTCATGGGTGAATGGTTATTTTGATACGATGGCCCGGCCTTATTCTGCCAATGCCTTTAATGCAAGCAATTTACAGTTATTTCCCAAATAAGGGAAATAGGAGGTAAGGTGGAGAGGTTTTTTTACGGGTATGTTTCTAAGAAAATTCAATGTGTCCTTTGAGGAATAATACATGTTTGGTTGGAATGAGGTGCCGCTCCCTTGGAGCTCCCGATCAAAGACGGTACAATATTCTATAAAAATATTGCTCGTCTGGAGCATTAAAATTTCAAATTAATATCCGTAAATATTGTTTAAACTGTTATCTTAAGAGATCTATAAATTACTGGTTTTAAAATTTTAAGCGATTAGATTATGGAAAAACAAATTGAAGATGAAATTAATTTGATCTTGGATGAATGTCATGAAAATGGCATGATCCCTTTTTATGGAAGCATTCCCGATATTAGGGATAAAGCCATTACCCGTGCCGAAATTTTAGGCTTAATTAAGCGTAAGAATAAGGGTGCTTATGAACTTTCTATAGAAGGACTAAAAGTGCTTGACTTTGATGGGGGAGTTCGGGAATACCTAATGAATATTGAATCAAAAGAGGAGAAAGATGATTTGATAAGAGATCTTTCTATTAAGGATTTAAAAGGTAATATCTTCCAATTTAAATTGGCCAAGCTTTTCTTTGTTTTGAATGTAATTGCCTCATTTATTGCAGGTAATTTCGAATTGGTTTCAAAATGGTTTGATTTGATTCGATAGGGCTTAAACTTTTGTAGGATAATAATAACTTATGTCCAAAGCTCCGTAGGAGTTTTATTTTTGTAGGATTAAGTTATTGAATTATTGCTAGCTCCATAGGAGTGATACCTGAACTTTAACGAGATAGCGAATACCAATTGAAAAATTTATAAATTGGTAGACAATGCCAAGAGTTTTGGTGAAAATGTGAAATCATGACAGAATTTTGGGAGGAGAGCTTCAGGGACAAGCAATCCATGTGGGGCTTTACTCCGGCTGATGCTGCCCTCGATACGGTGAAATTGTTTAAGGAGCATGGACTTCATAATGTACTTGTTCCCGGCTTTGGCTATGGTCGAAATGCAAAGGTTTTTACAGATCATGGATTTGAGGTAACTGGTATAGAAATTTCAGAAACGGCAATTGCTATCGCGAAAAAGGAGTATGGAAGTCAAATAAAGGTTCACCATGGATCAGTAAGCGAAATGCCTTTTGACAATGAAACTTACGACGGGATCTTTTGCTACGCATTGATCCATTTGCTCGAGGAGAAAGACCGAGCCAAACTAATCGCTGATTGCTACAAGCAGCTCAGTGAAAATGGCTACATGGTTTTTGTGGTCATTTCTACAGAAGACAATGCTTATGGGAAGGGAAAAGCGATTAGTAAAGACAGGTTTTTGACCCGACATGGTGTTGAATTGTTCTTTTATAACCTAGATTCTGTAAACAATGAATTCGGGAGGTATGGACTGATTGATTCAATGGCAATACAAGAGCCTGCAAAAAATATAACAGATAAGCCCAGTCAAAAATTCTGGCAGATTGTATGCAAGAAAGCTGCTGTAGGTTAAAAGAAATTAATAATAGCACATGACCAAGGTGAAAATCGAGGATTTCTGTCCATCAAATAAAGAAGAATGGAGCAATTGGCTAGAACGCCATCACATAATAAAAGAGGCTGTATGGCTCATTGTTTATAAAAAGAAATCACCCACTCCAAACCTTACCTGGAGCGAATCTGTAGATGAAGCTTTGCGGTTTGGTTGGATAGATAGCCTGAAAAAGCCCATAGATGATGAAAAGTATAGACAATACTTCAGCAAAAGAAAGGCAAACAGTATCTGGTCTAAAACGAATAAAGATAAAATTGAAGCCTTATTAGAGAAAGACTTGATGTCGGAGGCCGGCTTGAAAACGGTTGAAATTGCCAAAAAAAATGGCTCATGGTCTATCTTGGATGCTGCTGAAACCCTGGAAGTGCCCATTGATTTAGCTAGTAAATTCAATGAATTCCCAGGGTCAAAGGACTTTTTTGATGGCCTAAGTAAATCTGGCAGGAAGAGCTTGTTAGTATGGATTTCGATGGCTAAAAGAGCAGAAACCAGAGAAAAAAGAGTATTGGAGATTGCAGAAAGTGCAGGCCAAAAACTAAAGCCTAAAGCCTTTAGATAGGGGATGAGCGAAATATAATAAATGATAACATGGCCGTTTTAACGGTAGGAGGGAATAAAAAAGGAACCCAAAATGAACAAAATATTTGATACTTACCGACCAGGTGGATTTGGAACGGTAAATAGTTATTTATTCGTGGAAAACCCAGTTGAACTAATCGATTTTCTGAAAGCTGCTTTTTATGCAGTAGAAATTAACCGCTCTACACACCCTCAAACAGGTAACATTGCCAACGTCATTCTGAAAATCGGTACTTCATGCTTTATGATCAGTCAAGCAAGTGGTGAATTTTTAAATATGCGGACGGCATTTTATTTATATGTCAACAATGTTGATGAAATCCACAAAAGAGCAGTCAATAATGGGGCAAAGGTGGAGTTCGAACCCTCAGATATGGACTATGGAGACAGGCAGTCTGGGGTAGTAGATCCTAGTGGAAATTATTGGTGGATCTCAAAACGTCTTATAGAAAAAGATTATCAAGAATAGAATATGAAAGACACAAGTCACCACGATGAGCGCATTGCCAATATGACATATGCCTCGGTATATCCGCATTATGTTACAAAAGTGGAGCGGAAGGGAAGAAAAAAGAAGAATTGCACCAGGTAATTGAGTGGTTAACGGGCTATGACGAGAAACAGCAGCAAGCACTCATTGCAAGCAAGGCTACTTTTGAAACGTTTTTTCAGCAGGCCACATTAAACCCAAATGTTCACCTGATTAAAGGCCTTATATGTGGCTACCGGGTTGAGGAAATCACAAATCAATTGACACAACAAGTTAGGTGGCTGAACAAGTTGGTGGATGAATTGGCCAAAGGTAAAAAGATGGAAAAGATAATGAGGGTGAATTGAATGAATAAAACGATTTTGCTACGAAATGTGATTAAGTGAAATTCACATTTACCCATGACTTGACATGCAGATCATTGGAGGCGAATGTTTTATATAAGTGATAAATATAGAAAAAGCCGGCAATTGTTGCCGGCTTTTGTCTTAATAGGATATAGTTTCTACTTATGGCTATTAGTTTGGAGGGAAAACATCCTGGAGTGGATGCGTGAAAGGTACACCTTCGCGTGCATCCCACCAAACTCGGGTCATCAAGTCATTGCCTCCCATTCTATCTGCTGCTGCCTTGACATTTGCCTCATTTTTGAGGTATTCGTCATTCGGATAGGTTAACCTTCTAGGAATCTGTCCATTTGTAACGCCTGGATCATTTCCAATCCAAACCCTCGGGTAACCTGTTCTTCTAAACTCAGCCCATCCCTGATAGTGTTGGAAGAAGGTGGAAATGTATTTTTGGGTGACTATTTTTTCAAATTGCTCCTCTTGGGTACCCGTTAGGCTTCCTACTTCTTCACTTAGAAAACCTTGGGTGTCTGTTTCAGAAATAGCATATTGTTCCATTGAAGCTTGGATACCCAGGCGATATTGCTGATTGGCATCTTCTCCTGTGATGCCTGCAAAGGCAGCTTCTGCTTTTAAGAAGAAAACTTCAGCTGCATTCATAACGATTATATCATAGGTTTCCTCTTTTAATAAAGGACCTACACTAGCCACCATTTCATGTCCATAGGGTACTTTCTCCTCTTGCAGAAGCTGTATTGGCCTTCCTCGAAAGGATTCTGAGCCATCTAAAGTAGGACTAGCCAATACTGGTAATCTGGGATCACCTGTAGGGATCATTACATCCATTATGGGGAAACCGACAAACATGGGGATGGTTGCCGTTAATTCTCTGGTCCATATGTAATTGACATTGTTGGTGTTTTCAGAGGAAGTAGGAGGAAGGGTTCGCAATGATGCATTTTCGGAATTCACATCGATTAACGGACTGTTTATCACATCAGAAATATGTTCGGAAGCCAGTGATGCATCTGCAAAGCGAACCCTGATGGCAAGTCTTAAACGTAGAGAATTGGCAAATTTTTTCCAGTTTTCCACATTCCCTTGGTACAGAATGTCCGCATTTCCGAATGACAATTGATCTCCCTGGGCCCCCAATTGAGTCTCTGCCTCTTTCAATTCATTGAGCAGGTCTATGTAAATTTCTTCCTGTGTATTGTATACAGGAAGATTAATTACATTTTCTACTCCTTGTGCGGCCTCAAAATAAGGAATGTCACCATAGGCATCGGTCACCCAATGGTACAGCCAAACCTTCCAAATCCTGGCCATGGCATTTTGATCATTTTTCTGTGCATCATCAGCAGTGAGGCGCACGACTTCACTAATGTTAATAATATAATCTCTGTAGTAATTGAATGGGGAAGTGTAATCCGTGTTGGAGAAAATATCACCACTAGCCTGATTGGCAAAGTATCCAGAAAATTCTCCGATATTACCACTGTTAAAGGACTCAAATATAGAGCTTTTTAGCACATTGGTAAAGATGGTTTTGGGTTGAATTTTCTCCTTTGTCAATAATGTAGGACTCGTATTGATGGCATCAAAATCCGATGTACAAGCAAAGCTTATCATTAGCATCATCAAAAGAGATGCAATGCTTTTAATATTCATGTTTAATTTCATTATATGCATATCTCAGTTGATTAGAAAGTCAAAAATAAGTTAAAACCCATGCTCCTAGTTGTGGGGAGGCCACGTGCCTCTACTCCCTGGGCAGCAGTGGAACTGTTAAAGGCTGACTCTGGGCTAATACCCATCAACTTAAATTCGGGATCACGGTACAGGTACATTAAGTTTCTTCCGACAATGGATAAGCGGGCATTAACAAATGGGGTCTTGGTTAAAAATCCTTTGCTAAAATTATAGCCAAAAGTAAGTTCTCTTAAAGCCATGTAATCAGCATCGATGACCATGGTTTCGGCAATTCCTCCCCAAGGACCTTGCGAAGCATAGTATTGATGGGACAATAACGAAATATCATTTTCAGTAAATGTTCCGTCAGCGTTTTCAATCAGACCATCCACAATCAAATCCTCGGGATCTCTTGCTTCTGTAAATATACCCGTGCCCTTGGCCATTTGATCATACTTACTGTAGGAATATACTTGTCCACCTAATCTAAAGTCGAGCATTCCACTTAAAACAAATCCCTTATAGGAAAAAGTATTGGTAATACCTCCCAGAAAATCTGGTTGGATGTTTCCTAATACAGTAATTTCATCTGCCCTTTGCCATCTTCCAAGTTCGGTTACCAAAATCCTTCCGTCCTCATTTCTCTTTTTAGCAAATCCTACAATATTCCCATAGGGTTGACCTACCCTGGCTTCAATAGTTCCTGTTCCACTCAATAAAGTGTGACTGTTTATGCCCGGTGCCAGAGAGACAACTTCCGATCTGTTTCTAGATCCATTGATGCCCAAGTCCCAGGTGAAATCGCCTGCCTTTAATATTTTGGCATTGATCATTAGTTCCAATCCTTGGTTACGGATTTCGCCTGCATTGATCAAACGAGTATTGAAACCAGTGGCTGCGGAGATCTCTACAGGCAAGATTTGATTGGTGGTTGATTGAGTATAATAGGTAAAATCAACTCCCAGTCTATTATTAAAGAACCTCAAATCCATACCTAACTCAAAAGAAGTAGTTAGTTCGTTTTTTAAGTCCTCTAAGGGTACATTGCTTTGGATGGTGGCCAAGCGCATTCCATCGAAGGTTTCACTACTTAATGAATATCCTCCTTGGGTCAAATAGGGGTCGGCGTCATTTCCCGCTTCTGCATAGGATGCCCTGAATTTTCCGAAAGTAAGGATGGGCGAATCTATTTCCAAGTAGTCTGTAAAAGCAAAGCTTGTGCTTACAGAGGGGTAAAAGAAGGATTGATTTTCTAGCCCTAAAGTAGAGGACCAGTCGTTTCTTCCTGTAATATCAAGAAACAGGTAATTTCTATATGCCAATTGGCTTTGAAAATAAACCGAATTCATTTGCTTTTGAATGCTGGAATTTCGTGGAAAAACCAGAGATGCATTGTTGATGTGGTACAAGTCGGGAATGTCCAGGTTTTGACCACTTACCTGTACAACTTCTTGATCTCGGTTTAAATGATTGGCACCTAAAGAAAGAGTCGCATTGAAATCACTGTTTAAATCACCAGTAGCAGTCAATAAGATATCGCTGTTTTCTTCCTTTACACGCCACATGGTGTTTTTTACCTGACCATTAAGATTGGAGCCTCCTGGAGTTCCCTGAGGAACCATCGAAAACCTGTTGTCCGTATAAAAGTCTGTCCCGGTTCTACCTTGTATGCTCAGCCATTTTGTGAAATCGTATTTTACTCTAGCCATGCCAATGATCCTGTCTCGGGTGTCATTGTTCTTGAATTTTTCAGTAATCCAATATGGGTTATAAGGCGTGCTTGGTTTAAAACTGGTCATAAGTCCGTCTTCTCTGGTATGGTCCCTAAGCCAATCCAGATCTATGCTTCTTGGCATTACTTCCAGACTCGCCTGCAAGCCTCCGTAGTTGATCCCATTTTGAACGCGATTATTGCCTTCTTGCCTTGTGTAGTTGATCTTTGCATCGATTAGTAGCTTTTCAGACACCTGATGTGAACCTCTAAGTGTGATGGTTTGCCGATCGAGGGTATTGTTGGGAACAATACTCTTGTTATTCATATTAGAAAAAGAAAGCCGTAAGGTACTGGTTTCATTTCCTCCAAAAACAGATACGGTATTTGTACTGGTCGTTCCAGTTCTATAAAAATTCTCAATATTGTCTGTAGGCTGGGCGGTGTAGGGTTGTACTCCCCAATCCCTGGCATAATCATATATTATAGGCCTCCCGTCCATAGGGCCTCCCCATTGGTCCAAAAGCCAACCTGGCCATACCAGCGTCTCCTGCCCATCAATGGTTTCAGTGGTGAATGCACTGTAATTGTCATCGTATCCTCCACCCCAGGTGTTTTGAAAGGTAGGATTCACACTTGGCGTCTCGAAAGTATAATTCGAATTGAATTCTACACCTATGCCTTGTCCTTTTTTTCCTGATTTGGTAGTGATCAGAATCACTCCATTTGCTCCACGAGCACCATACATGGAAGCAGCGCTTGGGCCTTTTAATACAGAAATGTTTTCAATGTCATCAGGATTGATATTGCCAATACCATCTCCATAATCAAATCCCGAAGAACTGGATGCAGGATCGAGGGTTTGATTGTCAATTGGTATTCCATCCACTACATATAGGGGTTGGTTATTTCCGGTTAAAGAACTGTTTCCACGGATGACCACATAGGATGAACCCCCAGGGCCACCAGAGGTAGGGTTTACATGGACCCCTGCTACTTTACCCTTGAGGGAATTGACGACGTTTGGTTCTCTTGCCTGGGTCAATTCTTCTGTATTGACTTCCTGAACAGAATAACCCAAAGCTTTTTTCTCTCGCTTAATCCCAAAAGCCGTTACGACCACTTCTGAAAGTTCACTCACCTCAGGATCCAATTGAATATTGATTTCGGACCTGTTTCCAACCTTTATGGTTTGTGAAATATATCCGATACTTGAAATTACCATTGTGGATTCAGGTCCCTGAACGGATAGACTGTATTTGCCATTTATGTCCGTCACCGTGCCCCGACTGGAGTTTAGATCATCCTGCAACAAAAGAGTAGCTCCGATAATTGCTTCACCATCTTCCGTGGACGTTACCGTTCCTTGGACAACAGGTTCTTGGGCTTTTATCTCTTCATTTATGAGTAAATAAATGAAAAAAAGGAAACCATTCCCTTTAAGAGTAATTTGTTTTTCATAGGTGTTTTGTTTAGTTAAATAGAACTTAAAAAAAAGTAATAAAAATTTTATGCTAAAACATAAGTTTCGAATTTATAAAATAATATTAATAATTAATACATGATTTTATATTTTTATTTTGATAAAAAAATGATGTCTGTGTTTATAATTGATGTATTTACAATGAAAAATTTGTTTAACGATTATTTTTTAATTTAATCTAGGAACCTTTACCGCCATTTGTAGCGTCCAATTTGTTTAGATTTCTAAGGCAAATGAAAAAATCAATAAAGCCGGGTGTTATATAGAAAATTAACAGCACTGCTTTTGAAAACGATGAAGCCCCTTCGATTTATTTAAAATCATAGGTTGCAAATCACAACAACTCAATTCTGAGATAGAAAAATTATTGATTAAAAAAATTCTTAGGACATGTTTTCATTCAACGCTATAGGGAGTAGTGTGATAAATCAGAGGTGTAAGGATAAAAAGCAAAATAGTAATCCCTTTTAAATAGTTAGCACTTTGCATAAGAGTATTGCAGAATAGTCTTCAAATCTATCTGATAACGCTAATTATTCACATCCTTGAATCATTAGCGTTTCTTAAAAATGAATGAATAGTTTTGGGGATTTTGAGGAGCTTAAACCTTTGTCCGAAAGTTTTAAAATAATTACTTTTGATTCCTTAAATTGCATGAAATGAGAAAACCATTGTTGTTGGCCTATCTGTTTGTGATCTTGGCTTGTACGGAGGAGGAAGGGCCTTCACTGCCCGTTGTCTATGAAGGGAACCTGGAAGTGCGTTCACTTTCAGATCTTGAGAACATTGCTGAGAAAGGATATACGAAAATAAATGGCGTTCTGGCCATTCATTATATGGATGAAGTGGAGGACTTGTCCCTCTTGAAAGACCTTCAGGAAGTAGCAGGACTTATTATTCGTTACAATGATAATCTGCAAAGCTTAAAAGGCCTGGAGAATATTCAAACAGTTGATTTTTTGGAAATTGAAAGTAACCTCCAGTTAAAAGAATTGACGGGTTTGGAAAATTTGGAATCTGTTTCAAGAATTCTGTCAATTAAAAACAATGACCAATTGATTTCCTTAGAAGGATTAAAAGCCTTGACTTCCTTGAACGAGCAATTTGTGCTTTTTGACAACCTATCCCTGAGCAATTTAAATGGACTGGAAAAATTGCAGGTAGCCAATCAGGTACTAATCACCAATAATATCAACTTAGAAACCTTGGATGGCTTAGAAAACTTAAGCGAATCTGCTGATATACGGATTTACTCTAATGATTCACTTGTGGATTTATGTGCGTTGGGGAATTTTGTGGCACAAAAAGGAGAATCGGATACCTATGTTGCCCAATTGAATAGATATAATCCTACTTTGGAGGACTTCGAGAATAATAAGTGTGCCATGGAGCCATAATTCACAATTAAAGCCATTATTTATCGGCAAGAAAAACATTTTTGTTTCAGAGTGATTCCTGAGATAACCCTATAATTTTTGAAAAAACAATAGCCTGCCTTTACCTTTTGAGGTATAGGTAGGTGTTATATTACTGATAGATTAAAAAAAAACGTATGCACCTGATTACAAAAAGGATTTTAGCACCATTTTTATTGTTTTTCTTATTCATCCAATTGGGACAGGCCCAGGTCGATGAAATTAAAGACAAGTTTCTTAATTCGTATGATTTGATGGTGATTGCACATCGCGCAGCCAATCAAAATTTCCCTGAAAATAGTATCATCGCTATCGAAGAAGCTATACGCATGGGAGTAGACATTATAGAACTTGACATCAGGGTGACTGCAGATGGAGTAGTGGTTTTGATGCATGATCAGACCGTAGATCGTACGACTACTGGTACCGGAGATGTTGAGGCATTGACTTACAGTTATTTGCAGTCTTTGCAGTTGTTGCATAAGGGTGAGCCTACGAATGAGAAAATCCCAACACTGGAAGAAGCTTTAAAGGCAACAAAAGGCCGTATAATGGTGGATATGGACATGAAAACGGATAAGGTGAAAGAGGTCCTTGAGGTGGTCAAAGCCATGGATGTTGTGGATGAATTGCTGTTTTTTGATTCTGACTGGGATGTATTGGAAGCTTTTCAAGAAAGTCTCCCAGATGCTTTTATCATGCCTAGAACCTATAAAGCAAAAGAGATAAAAAAAGCTGTAAAGAGATTTAACCCTAGGGCAGTACATATTGACCCGAGTTTTTATACACCCAAAACAGTGGCAATTGCCAAAAAATATGGGGTGAGACTGTGGATCAATGCATTGGGAAACATTGATAGAAAAATGCTAGCCAATCCTGATCAAGAATGGGCAAGAGAATGGCTTGACAAAGGAGCAACAATGGTACAAACTGATGTGCCTAGTTTTTGGACACAGTTGAAATAAGACAAATTTACAATCATCGAAAGTGCGGCAATGTTTATTTGCCGCACTTTTTTTTGCTTAAGCCAGGTTACTGGCTAAACCAATAATAGCAACCATTCATTTTTTATAGATAGTTGAGCCTAACTTTTTTTATTAAGTCTATGAATGTCGATTCTTACGATTATTGATTGCGGATTTTATCATAAGCGCGGTACAAGATCACAAGGGCTAGCACCTCACTTACTGCCAGCAACATCAATCCCAGCAAAGCAAAAACAACAGAAATAAAAGCCAATCCGGTCAGTATGGCAACAATTCCTGCAGCCAAAGCCATGTTGCCAAATTCCTTTTGATAATTGACCAGCCCGTAACCAAAAACAATGTAAATGCTGCCGAAAACGATGGCTTCACCGGCCATTACTGCCATGGCATTGGTATCATTGATATGAAACAAGTACAGGTCCGCGACAATGCAGATCACAATTCCAGCGATCCCTAGTAAAGAAGCCGGTTTTATCCAGCTATTTCCCCAGATATGGCCCATCTTATAAAAGCCAAGCATAAAGGAGGCGTAAAACAACAGTATACCCAGTTTGACCAGCGTATATTCCCATGGAGAAATATCAGCATCCATGGAAACGGTCAGTTGATAGTCCATAAACCCTTCCCAGAAGGCCAATAAGAAATACATCAATCCACTGATGAAAGCCAAAATAATCCATTGTGCTTCTTTTTTAGAGACTTTTGGAATACTTGGCTTTGAGCGAAGTTGGTCAAGGTCTATGTCAAGTGCCGCAAAGATCGAGCGAATAGTATGTCCCCTTGGAGTGACTTCTCCAGCTTCTATCCGTTGAATAGTCCTTACGTTTATATTGCAACGTGCGACCAGTTCTTCCTGTGTTAGCCCGTTGGCTTTTCTTAGTTCAAGAATCTTCTTTCCTAATTGGGGTTGTTCCATGGTTGTCGCTTGTTTTATTTCCATTGCAATGTCCGTTAAAAATTAATGAATCAGCCTGTATTTGCAACGGATTTGACCCGACATTTACCCGACAAAGGCTTTCTTTGGCCTGCAATCAAACAAAAACATCCAATAGGGCCTCACGCTTGTTTATGTTTCTACCAAAAATTAGTCAAAGATAAGTTTCTTTATTTTGTGAGAATAATAAAATCAGCAAGCCCTTTATCTGTGCTCCAATCCTTAGCTGTCCCTTCTGGTGTAGCAAAGCAAGAAATGGTAATGACTTTTAGTTTTCGTTTTCTCTTTTTCAATTCAGCGACAGTCCCAAGGCGTTCATCACTATGAAACCTGCCCGTAAGGTGAAGGATTTTTGTGTTTCGGGTTTTGCGGTGTGCCTTGAGTATACTTTCTGCCATGGTGGCATCTCTTAGCAGTTGGGCATGAAAAACAGTTGGCCCCATGCTGTGAGCATGTGCTCCCATGGCAGTATTGAATTTAGCCAGATAGGCATCGTCTTTTTCAGGGATTTTCACTTTTGCATACAGTTGGCGGGCCCTTCTATCTAATTGGCTTAAGGCACCAAGCCCTTGCCGGCTAACCATATTGGCATACCTTCCTGGAACATTGGCTGCTATTACCTTTTGATTACGATCCTTTGCCAAATTTACCAGAGGGGCATAATCCGAATAATTGTGCCATGCTTTACCTTCATGGATTAGTTTGCTTTCAGAAATCAGTCCTGCAAGGTATTCATTCAAGACCATTTGCACATCTCTTTCAAACATCTCCATACTTAGGGTTACAGATTCATAGCTATCCAATAATCCTTTGTACAACTGGTATTGAAGGACATGCCCAAGACTGTCATCATGTTCCTCCCCAAAAATAATCACATCGGCATCATTGACTTTTTTCTCTAATGCATCAAGTGTGATTCGATTACCTGTTGCCCTCTCATAAATTATATAGTTTTCCTGTTGGATGTTTTTAGGAAGGAGTAAGGTTTGTATTAGGAGTAAAAATAGGGCAGGGATAGAAATGTACATTGGAGGAGAGTTTAGAAAGGTTAATTAAAAATAGCCATATAGTTTTCAAATTAGTACCGATCTGGTAAAATTGTAATAATAGTAGGGGGATTATTGGTTTAAAGCTTAATTTAAAGGGCGCTTTAACTTATCTGCACAACATTCTTTAACTCAATTTCGTCTTAGATTTATATTTATTTCGACCATTTATTACTAAAACTTATACAAAGATGATCAAAAAAGGGATGATTGTGCTCCTACTAATTCTGGGAGTTGTTCAGATAGAAGCAAAAGCTCAGCAGGAATTTAAAATTGTTACCGTTGTAGAATCTATTGTACCTATGGGTATAGGTAGGTCACGTATTATTGACAGTCAATCGGATAATAATTATGAGAAATTCACGACAGACAGGACGGATGGAAAGAAAAGCAACCAAAAGGAAATCAAAAGGTCTGATATTAAAGTTGATGAGCTGGAAGAAACCAAGCTACTAAACTTTTTTAGTGCTACTGGTATCAATTTTCAAAACATAGCTTCCAATGATGCAGTTATTGCTTCGAAAATCAATACCATGTTGGCAGAAGGATGGAAGCTTACGTATGTTACCAGTGGTGTGGAGAGTAACGCAGGTGCGGACGATGGTAAAGGGATCTATATTACTCGCTTGTTTTTTTCTAATGAATAGATTCATCTATAGGATAGGGGTAAAAAAGGGTTTATCGAGTGAATTCCTTTTATTAGTCTTGTAAAAGTGGTTATAACGGTAATTATAACGCAATTTTATTTCAGAATGCCATCCTAAATTGTACATTTAGGATAGATGTCTAATAAGCCTTTTACCAAAGAAATAGAGAAGCTGGATCCAAAGGAGGATTTTGAAAAAATCTGCTTTTTGCTTACTTATCATTGCTTCCCCTGGGACATGGAGAAGGCACTTGAATTTGCCTTGTTCAGAACTTTTGCTGTCCCATCTGTTTCCCGATTGCTTGCTGCAACGGGTGCATTTATCAAGCATACTCGCAAACGTTACGATGATACGGAGCTTCTATTGTATGAGATTCTTGAAAATGGGATGGACAGTGCACGAGGGACGATAGCAATTGATCGGATCAATAACATGCATGGGAGGTACAGAATTGCCAATAGAGATTACCTGTATGTGCTTTCCACCTTTATTTTTGAACCGATTCGCTGGATGGATCAATGGGGCTGGAGGCCTTTTTCTACTAAAGAAAAAGAAGCCATACTTTACAATTATCAAATATTGGGTGAAAAGATGCATATCACTGATATTCCCAAAACCCTTGCTGAATTTGAAGCTTTTAACATCGCTTATGAACAACAGCATTTTGAATTTCAGGACTCCAATGCAATGATAGGCAATAAAACGCTTGACCTTCTGCTCGGTTTCTATTTGCCTACATGGTTATTTCCCTTGGGGAAGCCAGTAGCATTGTGCCTGATGGATGCACCTTTAAGAGATGCAATGGGGTATGAGAAGCCTCCTGATTGGTTGATAAAAACCATTAAACAATCTATGCTGCTTCGTGGCAGGTTCCTGCGATGGCTTCCTGAAAGGAAAAATCCAGTCTTGGGGACACTTCGCAAACGAAAAACCTATCCGCAAGGATATAAAGTTGAGGAATTAGGGACTTTTAGGTAATTATCTATTTTAGTTTCAATTCCTTTGTTGGATATGGGCAATGTCTGCATCCGTTGCCACAGCATTTTCCTCGGAGTAAATGATATTCTTCGGTGAAGACCATGAAGCCACTTTCAAAATAGTAATGAAGCCCTTCCTTAAGTAGGTGGGGTGGAGGAAGCTTGTTTTCTTTTGGCATTTATTTGATGCTATAATCGAGCTTCATGGTTATCGAAGCAGTTTTTGCTTTAGCAGAGGTATTGAATGTTCCTCCCCAAGAGTAGTCTTCTCCCGAATTTTGCCCAGTAATTTGAAATATACCCATATTGGCTGCTGTCAAATTACCTAACCTGGCACCAGAATTTGTAGCAATCATCTCCGCCCTTAGTTTTGCATCCTCGGTAGCTTTAGAGATCAGTTCAATTTTTAAATCAGCCAACTGTGTGAAGTAATAACGCGGTGCCTGGGAATAAAATTGAATTTCCTTATTGAGTAATTCGGTGATTTCTCTGGCCGTTTTTTCCACCTTTTCGACTTCTCTGGATTCGATGGTGATTGTTTGACTAAGAATATAGCCTAAAAATGTATTGCCCATAAATCCCCCCTGATTGTTGTATTCAGCTCGGGTGTTTTGACGGGTTTGTACGGCACTAAAAACAATCTCCTCTTTAGCAATTCCTTTGGAATTGAGGTAGGCTGTGACTACTTGTCGGTCTTTTTCAAGCCCAGTGTAAGCATCTCCCAGGCTAAGTGCCTCTTTTTCAAATAACCCTTCCCATACGATAAGGTCTGAGACAAAGTCAGTTTCTCCCAAGCCGGTTACCGTGATTTTAGCGGCTGCCTGATTTCGTTTCCAATAGGCATTGCCAAGAACAATAGCAGAAACAACAATTGCGATGGCGAAAATGACTGCAGTAAGGTGCTGTTTCATAGGGGTGATTTTAATTTACTAAACGTATACGAAGTACAGATACAAAATTACGTAATAATTGATGATTTGTTTTGAGGCTTTCTTGCCTTTCATTATAAAAAAAAGGTGCGCGTGCTCAGTTTTCAGATTTACTGAATTCCTCGTACGCGCACCCCTTGCATTCTTCAGGGCTAATCTAGGCTAGATTAGCCAAATGTATTCCTAATTGACTTGTCCTTAGTAACCTGGGTTTTGCACCAGCTGAGGAGCTCTGTTTAGCTCGTCTTGCTCAATTGGAACCCAATATAGTTTTTCTGAAAAGTTTCTTTTAGGTGCTGCAGATATTTTTCTCCAGGTGGTACTTGTAACACCATCTTCTGTAACTTCTTTGATATCTACACCATAAAGGTCAGGAGCAAAATTTTCCTCCAATAATTTCCACCTTCTGGTATCAAACCAACCCACGTTTTCAGAGAAGAACTCTACTTTTCTTTCATACCTTAAGGCTTCCATGATATCTCCCGTAAAATCCGGTAAAGCAACCCGATTTCTGATCATATTGATATAAGTTGTGGCCGTTTCGGTATCTCCCAATTCAAGAGATGCTTCAGCGTAATTCAACAGAATTTCAGCATAACGAATCCATACAAAGATGTTTTCATTGGCCATATCCCTACCAATAATCTCATCGTCCATGAATTTTTTCATCACATATCCGGTGTAATTCCCATTGGAAGGAGAAAGAGGTCCTTGTCTGGTATCCAATCCGAAACGCTCGCTTACAACAACACCGTTTTCGATTACTGTCCTTGTTCTTCTTTCGTAGATTCCAAGAGGATCAATTTGTTTCAAATCATCGAATCTAGGTTGGAAAACAGCACTGTCGTATAAGATACTGCCATAAAATCTAGGTTCTCTGCTTTTATATGGATTTTCATCTGTGAAATCTGATGATACATTGATGTATTCATCATTGGCATTGAAATTAAAATGGTCAAAGAAATCTGTGCCATCAGCCATTTGGTAGCTGTCTACAAAATTTCCATAAGGAGCATTGTTTCCATGACAAGACAAACCGTTCAGGCCATTTCTTAGATTGGTGTTAATCCTAGGGCCATCATCTGCTCTGTGCATTTTTCCCCAAATAACTTCAGGGCTTGATAAATCTCTGGCTTTAAACAAAGAAAAATAACCATAAGCCGCAGTCTCCTGATCAGGTGCGCCAAAATCCTCTAAGGCAACAGTACCAAGGTCCATTAAATCTTTTGCAGCATCTCTTGCAGCAGTCCATAGTTCCTGCCTGTTAGGATTCGCATAACCTACATATTCATTAGCAGCAGTTCCATCTGCCGTTAAATCACTGGCGGCAAATAATAATATTCTGGATTTAAGTGCCATAGCGGTTTCTTTGGTCGCCCGGCCCATTTCCATTTCGCTTTTGAGTAATAATAAATCGGCTGCAGCATCTAAATCCTTAACTATAAAGTCAATGGTTTCTTCAAAAGTGCTACGCAAGTATCCAGAAAAGTCTTCACCCAATTTTGCTGGAGTGTCCAATAAAGGAACTCCTCCATAAGACCTGCAAATATCACTGTAAAATACAGCACGAAGAAAAATTGCTTCTCCTTTTAATACATTTACTTCTGATTGGATTCTTGGTTTTTCTGAATCAGGATAAGCATCCGGTAAAGCATCAATCTGGGAAAGAAACAAATTTAGCTTGTGGATATTGGCATAATGTTGCCAGGTCAAATGTCCCCTGTCAATGCCTGGATTTCCAGCACTGATGGTTCCTCTACCGTAATCAGTCAATTCAGCCCCTTTTGTCATTGTGGTTTCTCCCACAAATAGACCCGTCTGGTAGCCATGGCTCCTTTGGTTCCACCCATATTCCACACTGTTATAAAGATCGTTTAGGTAGTATTTTACCAGGTTAATGTCCGACCAAACTACAGGGTCAGAATAGCTGTCGAGGGGAGACCTCTCCAGTAAATCATCGTTGCAAGAGAAGCTTCCAAGCAACAAGGCAACTACTATTGTCAGTTTACTTATATTTGTTTTCATAACGTAATATTTTTTAATCAATTAAAAGGAGATTTGAGCACCAACTGAAACAACTCGCATAATTGGGTAAGCTCCCATACCACTTACTTCTGGGTCCATGATATCATTTCCTGAATAAATCAACCAAAGGTTTTGGCCTGATGCATAAATTTTGGCAGACTCTAAACCTACAAAATCAAGTACATTACTAGGTACTCTATAATTAATCTGTAGATTTCTTAATCTAGCATAAGATACATTGGCATAGTTATAATCTGTAACATGGTTACTTCTCCAGTATTCTTCCAACCATTGGTAAGCACGTGGTTTTGTAGCGTCAATGTTGTCAGGTGTCCATCTGTCCTCAGCGTCATATTGGAAGTAATTCCCAGCAGTTCCAGAACGTAAATCATCATAAATGCCACGAATAGCATTGCCATGTCCCTGTACAAGAGCAGTTACCTCCCAATTTTTGTACGAAAAATTAAGGTTTAAACCGAATGTAAGTTCAGGTGTTGTTGTCAATGGAAATAACTGGCGATCATCTGTAGTGATTTCACCGTCGTTATCAAAATCTTCAATGATAATGTCACCAGGTCTTGCACCTGCAATGTGCGGCATAGAATTCACTTGTTCCTCATCTCTAAAGATCCCGATAGAGTTGTACAGCAATAAAGCACCTTGTGGATGTCCTGTTCTTACCTGCCATGGAACTGGACGTTCTGGCTCATCAGATTCAATGATTCTATTTCTCGCAAAGGCAAAATTACCTGAAACACCATAACCGATATCTCCTTTTTGATCATCATAGCTCATGATCACTTCCAGACCATAATTGTCCACTACACCGAAATTTTCATCTGGTAAAGAAAGACCTACGAAACGAGGAATAGATACATCTCTCTGTACCAAAATATCACTTCTTCTTTCGTAAAAGAAATCCGCATCGAAACCTAACTTGGTGTCAAATAAAAGTGACTCCCAACCTATGTTGAAAATACTTGCTTTTTCCCAGGTAATATTTGGGTTAGGGATCCCTTGTTGCCTTAGACCAGGAAGGTAAGCTTTGTCGTTACCCAAAGCGAGGCCTTGAACAAAACCGTAGCTAGCCAAATACTGGAAAGGAGAAACCAAATCATTCCCCATTTGTCCCCAGGTGGCCTTTAATTTAAATTGGTCGATTAAACCCAAATTGTTTTTCCACCAATCATATTCAGATGGACGCCATCCTGCCAAAACAGAAGGGAAATTCCCCCAACGGCCCGCTTCTTTTGAGAAATTTACTGATCCATCTCTTCTAAAACTAAATTGGAACAAGTAAATTTCTTTGAAATTATAGCTGATTCTACCAAAATAATTTTGTCTTGCACCAAAACTTACTGATCCAGCATTGTCTTTTTCAGCATCACCTCCGGCAAATAGGTAAGGGAGTTGGTCAGATACAAAATATCGTCTGTAAGCGTTGAAGTTTTCCTGAAATCCTTCATTTTGCTCATAGGCCATAAATGCATCAATATTATGCACCTCATTTAAAGTTTTTGTATAATCAATTTTAAAATTGAAAGTACTGGTGTTTGAATAATTGGAATAATCCGTTAGCCTAGGCTCAGGGAAGCCTTTCTGACTACCGATGATGTAGTCTGATCCATCTTCAACTCCAGTATTACCGGCAGCCAAATAAGCCTCTTCATTGAAACTATATAAGGTGAAAGGTTTTTGGAATAATTTTCTTTTTTGAAAATACAGGTCATAGGCAAAATAACTGGAGGCCGATAAACCTTCTACCCATGGGATTCGAAGATTGGCCGAGAAAATGTTATTGCTTCGGAATTGTTTGTCATCATCAAAACCAGTTTGATCTGAAGCCATAACCATTGGTTGGTAACCAAACTCGATATCAGGTCCTGGCAATCCATTAGGATATACGGCATGATTGGTTGGATACATTCTTCGGATGGTCTGAAACATACTTGATGTTGACATGCCAGAATACATTCTATTTTCCTGTATTCCCGAGATGTCTACACCTAAGTCCAAGTATTCATTGATTTTGAAATCAACATTTGCCCTTAAATTGTATCTTTTATAAGAGGTATTGGAATTGGTGTAAATACCATCATCCGCCTGGGTACCAAACGAAGTGAAATAACTTACTTTTTCTCCACCACCTGATACAGATAAGTTATGGTGGTTGGTGCTACTGAAGTCTCTTAAAGCTACCTCGTTCCAATCTGTGTTAGGGTGTGTCCAAGGATAATCTCCTGATCTGTATTTCTCTACATCTTCTAAAGAGAAAAGCATGTTGGATTCATCCACTCCACGATAAGACTGGTTTTCTCTGATCATGGTTGCATAAGTTGCCGCATCTGCCATTTCCGGCAATTTGGTAGGAGATAGCCAGCCTTTATAAAAACCATAAGTGATTCTTGTAGGGGTATCTTTCTGTCCTCTTTTTGTGGTTACCAGAATTACGCCATTTGCAGCTCTTGCGCCATAAATACCAGCGGAGGCATCTTTTAGAACGGTTATGCTTTCAATGTCATTGGGGTGTAGGGAGTTCAAATCTCTTCCTATAATACCATCAATAACCACCAAAGGTGAATTGTTACCTAATGTTGCATTTCCCCTGATTCTAATGCTTGCCTGGTCTTTTCCAGGTTCACCACTACTCTGCATAAATACAGCACCAGGAAGCCTACCTGCTAACGCATTGGAAACTGAACCAACGGGAGCAGCAGAAATTTCATCCGCACTAACAGTGGTAACTGATCCAATTACATTTACTCTTTTCTGAGTACCGTACCCGACTACAACCACTTCATCTAAAGAAGAAATGTTTTCAGATAGTACAACATCTATGATACTTTGATCACCTACTTTAATGGATTTTGAATTAAAACCTATAAAGGAGAATACCAATGTTGATTGTTCTGGAACAGAAAGAGAATAATTGCCATCAAGGTCTGTTGCTGTACCAATGTTGGTACCTGGGATGGAAACTGTTACGCCAGGAATAGGCTCTCCAGCATCATCGGTAACCTTACCATTAATAGTTACATCTTCAATTGCCTTCGCTGTACGTATAGGCTGCTCAGCAGTCGCAAGTGCTGGAGGAGAGAATACCAATTGTAATACTAAAGGAAGTATACAATACAGGGGTATTCTGTAAAATTTAAAATGTTTTCTTTTTTTCATTTCGATAATTGGGTTAATAATAATTAAAGGGTTAATGATTTAGTTTGTGAGACTCTCATAGTGATACTGAAAAAAAGATTGTTAAGCATCATGAGCATTTTACCAAAAAAACAGGGTGGTTTGTTTTAGAAACTATCTTTTAAGTGTAATTATATTTGTCAAAGCAATATAATATTTTTAAAAAGACAAAACATATAAATTTCTTAATTATTGTTAAAAAAATATCTTGTTTCTTTAAATAATTATATTTTTATTTAAATGTTTAATTGATGTTTTCATGTAATTATTCCCGTATATTTCATGTCGTAGGCATGCAATTAAATGAAAATCAGTAGCATTAACTTCTCATTAAAAGTATACAGTCTTTTAATTTGTGGAAAAACTACTTTCGAATTTGTTAAGAATAAAATACCATACTGAATGGGTTTCTTACGGTGAAATTAAGGCTGGTATTGGAATACTTATTTTGGCTAAGCGTAAAAAGTAATTAAAATCCAATTACCCATTTTCGATTTTAATGAATGGTTTTCATACAGCATTGATAGGTAAATTATAAGATGGCTAATTCAATTGCCAAATTCCAGGGGTTTTTTGCTCCAAATTAATCGCTTCCCATTCCTAGCATTGTATATTCTGTCGCTAAAAACATGACTTTAATCATATATCTACCTTCTTATTGTCAATTCCACTATGGCTTTACCAACGTAGCTTTGTTGAAAATAAAAGGCATATGCAAACCAAGCTGGATACACAATTCGCTTTCCCGAGTGAATTAATCACTGCACATTATGAAATTCCGATACCAGATGGTTTTGGTAAAAGTGTCGGTGAGAGGGTAGATAAGAAACAATTTCATATAGCGACCCAACCCGTGCTTTATACGGCAAATTTGCCTAGCATTCTAGATTGGCTTCACAGATTGGATCAGCCTAGTCCTTTGGAAAAAGATCCCTGCGAAATTCCAGTACTACTTTATGACAATGCGCTTTCTTTTGATCGTCTTCTTTTTCATTATGATGGAAGCCCTGCGTCAGCCAAGATCATTAAAAATTTCTTGCACTTATTTGCAGATAACCTTCAAAATAGTAAAGCCACCATTATATCACCTGCATTTATCCCTAAATCAAAATTAAAAGAAGAGCAAGAAATCATCCAGGAAGTCACCAATTGTACCTCTGAAACCTCCTTTATAAAGTTTAATTTTAATAGAATTGGAGATTTCTGGTCCTATGCTGTCAAACAGCAGGTAACTGTGCTAGTAACGACTAAAAGTAATCAGGCAGATTTGGCCAAAGTGCTGTTTCATTTTTATAAGGGTGGACTATGGTATGATAAATTATCGTTTTACCTGGCTTTATAAAATATTATATTTAATGATATTCGTCATGTTTTTTTTTATATTAAAGGATTAACTTGTCCTAAAATGGAGGGAATGCCAAGCAAAATAGAGAAAACCAAAATTATCTGCTGTTATCACTGCGGTGAAAGCTGTGATAATGAGGTAATTATGCGTGACGAAAGAAATTTTTGTTGCACAGGTTGCTTGACTGTTTATGAGGTGTTGGATGAAAATAATTTGTGTGATTATTATGATATTGAAGCCACTCCTGGGACCAATCAGAAAAAGAATTTATTAAGGGAAAATCGATTTGATTATTTAGATGATGAAGAGGTAATTAACAAATTGATTGATTTTAAGGATGAAGAGCAAGCACATGTGACTTTTTTCATTCCGATGATCCACTGTGCATCCTGTATTTGGTTATTGGAAAATCTTTATGTACTTAATCCAGGAGTAATATCCTCACGCGTAGATTTTATAAAAAAGAAGGTTCAAATAAAATATCAACTGAAAGAAACCAGTCTTAAATCTGTGGTTAGTTTGCTGGCCCACATTGGTTATGAGCCTAGGATCAATCTTTCGCATTTAGGGGAGAAAAAAAGGCCTCAGAACAACAAAAGACTTATCTACCAACTAGCAGTGGCAGGATTCTGCTTTGGTAACATGATGTTTTTCAGTCTTCCTGAATATTTTTCAGAGGCGGAATTATTAGGCAATGGCTTTAACAGTCTTTTCAATTACCTGAACATCCTTTTGGCTTTGCCGGTGGTTTTTTATTCTGCTACGGATTATTTTCGTTCTGCATGGATAGCGATAAAAAATCGGTCTGTAAACATGGACGTGCCTATAGCGCTGGGAATTATTAGTTTATTTAGCTATAGCTTGTTTGAAATTTTTGTTTCTGGCCAGGAAGGCTATCTCGATACACTGGGGGGCTTATTGTTTTTCCTTTTAATAGGGAAGTATTACCAGCAGAAAACATTTGACACCTTATCTTTTGATAGAGATTATAAGGCCTATTTCCCTATTGCCATTACCAAAATGGTTAAGGACCTTGAGGAGGTAATACCTTTAACAAAGCTCAATGTGGGAGATATTATTAAAGTGAGAAATGAAGAATTGGTGCCTGCAGATAGTTTGCTTTTAGCCACTGAGGCTTCTATTGATTATAGCTTTGTGACTGGAGAAGAAATACCTGTACCTGTTAAAAAAGGTGAGTTGGTATATGCAGGTGGAAGACAAAAAGGGGCAGCCATAACATTAGCGGTTCAGAAATCCCCCTCTCAAGGTTACCTAACGGACCTTTGGAACCATGAAACTTTTGCTAAAGAGGATCAGGAAGACTCTTTGGCTTCATTGTCCAACAAAATAAGTGGAAAGTTTACTTTCACAGTTCTATTTATAGCATTTGGGGCATTGATATTTTGGAGTTTTAATGATATTTCAATAGGTGTCAAAGCATTTACCTCAGTATTGATTATTACCTGTCCATGCGCTTTGTCCATGTCTACTCCTTTTACCTTGGGAAATGTGATGCGGATATTTGGGAAAGGTGGCTTTTATTTGAAAAACACCCAGGTGATAGAAAAACTGGCAGGAATCGATACGCTTGTTTTTGACAAGACAGGAACGCTTACTGCTCCATCAAAAGCAACCGTTACCTATCATGGAGAAAATCTAACAGATGAATCAAAGCGAATGATAAAAGCATTGGTTAATTATTCTGTGCATCCATTGAGCAATAGGATCAATCAATGGCTAGGTGATGTAAAGCCAGTAGTATTGGACAGGGTGGAGGAAATTCCAGGGAAAGGTTTAACAGCTAGTTATCATTCCAAGACCATAAGTATAGGGTCTGCGCTTTTTTTAGGTGTAGGAGACGAGGATAAAGCCATTAATACGGGAAATGAAGTGTATCTTGTAATTGACGGAATGCACTGGGGCGTTTTCAGTATAGCAAGTGGTGTCAGAGAAGGAATAGAGAAAATGGTTCCGGGTTTAGCAAATTCTTATGAAGTCCATTTACTTTCTGGTGATCATAACCATGAAGAGAAATACTTAAAGAAAGTGCTGGGGGATAAGGTAGCAATGTATTTTCAGCAGTCTCCAAAGAGTAAATTGACTCATATTCGGGACATGCAAGCGAAGGGTAAGCATGTTTTGATGGTGGGTGATGGGTTGAATGATGCCGGAGCACTGAAGGCAGGTGAAGTAGGAATTGCTGTTACAGATAATATCTCTCATTTCAGTCCTGCAAGTGATGCGATTTTGGATGGAGAAAAGCTTAATCTGTTGCCGCAGTATTTAAGTTTTGCACGAACAGGAAGAAGGATAATAAAAGCCAGTTTTGGTTTGAGTTTTACCTATAATGCAGTTGGGATCTTTTTTGCAGTTCAAGGATTGGTAAGTCCGGTTTTGAGTGCAATTCTTATGCCGGCAAGCAGTATTTCAGTTGTATTATTTACGACTTTAGCCACAAATTATAAGGCGTATAGGATAGGATTAAACGATAAGAAGATAATAAAATGGAAGTAATTTTATTTTGATTGGGGTGAGTTTGACTTTGGCTGGAGGGTTTTTATGGCTTTTTTTTAAAGCGATGAAAAGCGGACAGTTTGATGACCAACACACACCTGCTATCAGGATATTATTTGATCAAAAAACAAAAATAAAGCGAACAAAAAACCACCTAAAAAAGAGAAGTGATATGTCAGGAACGACACTTGAAAAGTTTAGTTACGATAACAAGATCGTAAAATTCTTCGGCGCGGCCACCATGATTTGGGGACTTGCTGGCATGCTGATAGGGCTGCTTGCTGCTACCCAGCTATTCCTACCCGAAGCTAATTTAGGAAATCCTTATACGACTTTTGGTCGGATAAGGCCCCTTCATACGAATGCAGTAATATTTGCCTTCGTAGGGAATGCCATATTTGCCGGCGTTTATTATTCTATGCCACGTCTGCTGAAGGCTCCAATGTGGAATAAAACCCTTAGTTGGATACATTTCTGGGGATGGCAGGCCATTATACTTTCTGCGGTTATAACCCTTCCATTGGGTTTAACTTCTTCTAAAGAATATGCAGAGTTAGAATGGCCTATTGATATTGCCATTACCATTATATGGGTAGCATTTGGTGCCAATATGATTGGTACACTGATCAAACGCCGTGAAAAGCACATGTATGTGGCCATTTGGTTTTACCTTGCCTCTTTTGTAACGGTAGCCGTTTTGCACATTTTCAATTCGCTTGCTTTACCAGTATCTTTATTCAAAAGTTACTCAGTTTACGCAGGAGTCCAAGATGCTTTGGTGCAATGGTGGTATGGACACAATGCAGTTGCATTTTTCCTAACTACACCTTTCCTAGGATTGATGTACTATTTCTTGCCCAAAGCAGCCAATCGACCTATATTCTCTTATAAGCTTTCAATCGTACATTTTTGGTCGCTTATATTTTTATATATCTGGGCAGGGCCACATCACTTGCTTTATACCGCATTGCCTGAATGGGCACAGGTATTAGGCGTTGCCTTTTCAATAATGTTACTTGCTCCAAGTTGGGGCGGTATGGTGAATGGACTCCTTACGCTTAGAGGAGCTTGGGACAAAGTTAGGGTAGATCCTGTACTGAAATTTATGGTTGTCGCAGTGACGGCCTATGGTATGGCTACCTTTGAAGGTCCACTACTCTCAATTAAAAGTGTAAATGCCATTGCTCACTACACAGATTGGATTATTGCACACGTTCACATTGGTGGATTGGGATGGAATGGATTCCTTACTTTCTCCATGTTGTATTGGTTATGGCCTAGAATGTGGAGAACAACATTATACTCTACCAAATTGGCCAATACGCACTTTTGGTTAGGTACATTAGGGATACTTTTTTATGCCTTACCATTGTATGTTGCAGCACTTACTCAGAGTTTAATGTGGAAAGAATTTGCAGATACAGGACGTCTTGCTTATCCAAACTTCCTTGAAACTGTTATTCAGATTGTTCCCATGTACATGCTCCGTGCATTTGGAGGATTACTTTATCTAAGTGGAGCCATTATGATGGTCTATAACCTAGTTAAAACAGCAGCTGCTGGATCTTTCCTAGAAGAGGAAGAAGATGAAGCCCCTGCTTTGGCAAAACACGTTCCAGATAATAAGGAATTTTGGCACAGGGCTTGGGAGAGAAAACCTGTGTTTTTCACTATTTTGGCAACCATAGCCATCTTGATTGGTGGTATAGTAGAAATTATCCCTACCATTCTCGTGAAATCCAATATACCTACAATTAGCAGTGTGCAGCCCTATACACCGCTAGAGTTGCAAGGTAGAGATTTGTACATTTCCAATGGTTGTGTTGGTTGCCATTCTCAAATGATCCGTCCTTTCAGGTTTGAAACGGAACGTTATGGCGAATACTCCAAAGCTGGAGAGTTTGTATATGACAGACCATTTTTGTGGGGTTCTAAACGAACAGGTCCTGATTTACATAGAGTAGGAGGCAAATACCCAGATAGCTGGCATTACCACCATATGGTAGATCCTAGAAGTATGTCTCCAGGTTCATTGATGCCTCCTTATCCTTGGATGACTACCAATGTCATGGATCATAGCAATATCGAAGCTAAAATCAGAACCATGCAAAAGTTGGGCGTTCCTTATCCGGAGGGTTATGATGTCAAAGCCATAGAAGACCTTCAAAGTCAGGCACAAATGATCGCAAATAATCTTAAAGAATCTGGAATAGAAGTGTTGCCAGATACTGAAATTATAGCGTTGATAGCTTACCTACAACGATTGGGTACCGATATTAAAAAGGCCGCGCCTGAAAACGAATAAATTTAAAAAGAGATGAAAAAAGATATTTTAAGCTCAATGGAAAACATTGAGATCTACCCCATCATTTCCTTATTGATATTTGTAATTTTCTTTATAGGAATGTTTTGGTGGGTCCTAAAGGTAGATAGAACCTACGTGGACCATATGAAAGAAATGCCATTCAATGATGAACCTCAAAACGATAAGTCTAATGAAAACGTTTAAACTGATTGGAGTCACCCTGATGTGCTTGTTGATGGCTGTCCCTGGCTTTTCGCAGGAAACGGAAACAAGCTTTGCGTCACAAATGCAGCAAATGGATAGCAACACTTTGCTCCTCCTTGCCATTATTGTGGTTGTTTTACTTGTCATAGTTATTATTATAGGAGTGATGGTCTATATGCTGTCATTTTTAATGACTTTGTTGAGAAAAGAGAATCCTGCACTGGAAGAAGAGCCTTCTTGGTGGGAAACATTCAAGACCAAATATGTTGTCGGGAAATTCAAACCAATTGAAGAAGAAAAAGATATCCAGCTAAACCATAGCTATGATGGAATCGTGGAACTTGATAATTTTATGCCACCATGGTTAAAGTATGTTTTTTACCTTACCATCTTTTCTGCGGTTGTTTATTTCCTCAACTATTCCGTACTCGGAATTGGTATGACTCAAATTGAGGAATATGAAGCGTCTTTGGAACAAGCAGCTATAGAAGAAGAAGCAAGAGGAGCGATGATGCTGACTTCAATAGATGAAACCAATGTAGAGGAGGATACATCTACTCCAGCATTAGCAGCAGGGAAAGAACTATTTACAGGTAACTGTGCTGCTTGCCACGCAATGGATGGCGGAGGTGGAGTCGGTCCAAACCTTACTGATGATTATTGGCTACACGGAGGGGATATCAAAAGTGTATTTAAGGTAGTGAAGTATGGTGTAATTGAAAAAGGAATGATACCATGGCAGGACCAACTTGGGCCTGAGGAAATGCAACAAGTTTCCAGTTATATTCTTTCATTACAAGGAACCTCACCGGCCAATCCAAAAGATCCTCAAGGTGAGAAATATGAGCCAGCCATCGAGAAACCAATAGATGCATTGGGAGATGAAGAGTTAGGGGAAGTACCTGCCGAATAAGGCTTGGAAATCTGTCGGGTTTGGACTTGATTCCAAACCCGATATTTCACATAAAAACTTCAGAAAAACATGGCTATCAAAAATGAAAATCTAAACCCGGAAAAATTCAGGGATGCTCTTGGCACTGTAAACCAGGATGGCGGCAGGAATTGGGTTTTTCCCAAAAAAGTTTCTGGTAAATTCTATCAATACAGAACCTATTTCTCCTGGTTATTGCTGGGGATATTATTTGCTGGGCCCTTTATCAAAGTGGACGGTAGACCTTGGTTACTGTTCAATATCTTTGAGCGGAAATTCATCATTTTTGGTGCGGTTTTTTGGCCGCAGGATACCCATTTATTGATATTCTTACTTTTGATTTTCTTTGTATTTATCATCCTGTTTACGGTGGTATTTGGTCGGGTTTTTTGTGGTTGGGCTTGTCCTCAGACACTTTTTATGGAAATGGTTTTCCGAAAGATTGAGTATTGGATAGAAGGAGATGCCAATCAACAAAGAAAGTTGGATGCCATGCCTTGGAATGGAGAAAAAATAAGAAAGAAGACAATCAAAATGTCTCTTTTTGTCCTTATTTCTTTGCTCATTTCTCATACGGTGATGGCTTACCTAATCGGTATTGACAATGTCATAGAAATTGTTACTTCTTCACCTTCCGAGAATTTAACAGGGTTTTTTGGCCTTTTAGCCTTTACGGGAATCTTCCTTTTTGTATTTTCATGGTTTAGAGAGCAAGCTTGTATCGTGGTATGTCCTTATGGTCGACTTCAAGGGGTGTTGCTTGATAACCAGTCCATTAATGTGTCTTATGACTATAAAAGAGGTGAGCCAAGGGCGCCGATTAGAAAAAATAAGGTGGAGGCTGAGCCAGCTGGAGATTGTGTAGATTGCACACTTTGTGTACAAGTTTGTCCTACTGGAATAGATATCAGAAATGGTGTGCAGATGGAGTGTGTTAACTGTACTGCATGTATGGATGCCTGCGATGATGTAATGGAGAAAGTGGATCGACCAAAAGGTTTAATTCGTTATGCTTCTGAAAACAGCATTATAACAGGTACTTCAAAATTAATTACTGGAAGGGTAAAGGCCTATTCTAGTATTCTTTTGCTTTTGATTATTGGTTTTGTGGCATTGTTGTCCACAAGGGAAGACTTAGGTGCTACGGTCACCAGGTTTAGAGGAATGACCTATCAGGCAAGGGAAAATGCACAAATAAGTAACCTTTATGAAGTAACCTTAATCAATAAGACTTTCGAGGAACAAGAAGTTACTTTAGTTCCAGATGATCCTTCCTTTACCATTGAGAAAGTGGGGCATACAGACTGGCGTCTAGATGGTCAATCAAAATTTGAAGGAAGATTCTTTTTGGTTAAAGCACAGAAGGACATGAAAATTCCTCAACAAAATGTTGACCTGTTGCTACAGCAAAATGGGAAAACAATCGATAGAATTTCCACTAGTTTTATGGGGCCTGTTGGTAATTAATACATTTAAATGAAAGCTATATGAATTGGGGAAATGGAATTTTCTTGTTATTGGTCGTTTTTATTGGGCTAATGGCCTCTTTGGTAACCATCTGCGTCAAGCAAGATGATATTCACTTGGTTACTGAGAATTATTATGCTGAAGAAATCAAATACCAGGAACATATTGATAGGGTGACAAACTCCAAAGCCACAGAAGGTAAGGTCATGCATTTTGATGCGACAAGCAAAACTTTACAGTTCAAATTACCAGTAGGGGCCAGTGGAGAATTGCATTTATTTAGGCCTTCAGATGCCAGGTTGGACAGAAAAATTAAAGTGGAAATAAAAGATGCCGCATCTAATTTATTGCCACTTGAAGACCTAAAACCTGGATACTGGAAAATGAAAATGACCTGGGAAGCTGATGGGGTTGCTTTTTTTGAAGAAAAGAAAATTGATATCTAAATGATCTGGACGGCCTTTATTTGGGGAATACTGGGTTCTTTTCATTGCATAGGTATGTGTGGACCGATAGCGCTTGCCCTGGCAGGGAAAGACAGGAACAAATACCTTTTCAATAAATTACTCTACAACTCTGGGAGGGCCGTGACTTATTCTTTGTTGGGAGGCTTGGTAGGTATGGTCGGATTTTCGCTTTCACTTGCCGGTATACAACAGTGGGTTTCTATTGTATTGGGATTGTTAATTATAGGCCTGGCTTTCTTTTATAAGCAATCGGAAAAATGGATTACCGGTTCCTCTTTTTCCACCACTTTGATAAAAATTAAATCCCATCTGGGTAAATCGATAAAAAGAGGTGGAAGCAAAGCATTTTTTGTGACAGGGATTCTAAATGGGTTCTTGCCTTGTGGTATGGTATACATGGCTTTGGTAGCCTCCCTGGCCTTACAGAGTCCCGTGATGGGTATGGCTTATATGTTCGTTTTTGGATTAGGTACTTTTCCAGTGATGATCTTGCTAATGTTTTCTAAAGATATTTTTTCCTTGAACTTTAGGATGAAAATGAACAAGGCAATGCCTTATTTTGTGATGTTTATGGGTGTCTTGTTTGTTTTAAGAGGTATGGGTTGGGGTATTCCTTACTTGAGCCCTACACTTGGATTACCTACGGCTCATGCGGTAGAGCTTTTAGACAGTGGTGTTACCCATTGTGAATAATTTTAAAATTCCTTCCTGAACAACATCCCTAAATACAAATAATGAAATTAATACCTAGATTAGTAGGTGTTTGGTCGAAAGGCTGAATTTGTCCAGTTAAGTGAATTGTTAGGGTCTACTTTTTTCCTGGCTCAGGAAAATCATATCCTCTAGATTATTTTTTTTTAATACCAATGTGCTTGCTTTTGAGGCTATTATCTGTGTTTGTTATTTTGGGGTTAATTGTTTTTAGTAAGCTGACTTTTCGTATTTTGTGATTAGGTTCTCTTTTTACAGAAAATGCCATCAACCATGAATAAATTTTTCAAGTGTATGCTGCTTGTTCTATTGAGCAGTTCAATCCAAGCCCAGCAAATAGAAAAATACCTGATTGCAACGACACTTGGTGATATCGAAGTGGAATTGTATCCTGAAAAAGCACCTGTCACCGTGCAGAATTTCCGGGCCTATGTTGCCAGTGGTGCTTATCAAAATTCCAGTTTTTTTAGGGTTTGTACTCCAGAAAATGAGTCAGACCGGGAAATACAGATAGAAGTAATTCAAGGGGGGAATGTCTCTGATAGCTTATTGTTACCTCCAATTCACATAGAAACAACCAAGGAGACAGGTTTAAAACACAAGGATGGGACACTTTCCATGGCCCGGCTTGAACCTAATAGCGCGCAAAGTTCTTTCTTTATATGCATTAATGATCAACCGGAGCTGGATTTTCAGGGCAAAAGAAATCCAGATGGATTTGGTTTTGCAGCCTTTGGCCAAGTGACTAGGGGAATGGACATCGTGAAAAAAATACAATTAGAGAAGGACGAGGACCAATACCTGATTGACCCTATTGTAATACACTCCATTCAAGCACTTTAAAAGGTTAGGGAAGTGAAAATATAACTTTTAACGTTCTATTTCATGAATATTCTGTTTAGCGATTGAATTTTAAATTAAATTGCTTTATTTGTAATAGAATATAAACCCAAAAACCAATATATGTTTATCTTTATTTTGATTCTATTGGCATTGGCCATAATAATTGTGGCGATTATCAAATTTGAAATTCATCCTTTTCTTGCTTTATTTTGTGGGGCCATTCTGTATGGTCTTATGTCAGGAATGCCTGCAGAGCTGATCATTAGTTCTATTACCGAAGGTTTTGGGGGAGTGCTGGGCAGAATAGGCTTATTGATTCTTTTTGGAGTTATCATAGGTACTTTTTTAGAAAAATCAGGTGGTGCATTTGTAATTGCTCAAAAGGTATTGTCCTGGGTAGGGAAAAAGTCAGTCATGCTGGGGATGATGATTACAGGCTATATTTCTTCTATTCCAGTTTTTGGAGACAGTGCTTTTATCATGCTCAATCCCATTAATAAATCCCTGTCGTTTAAAGGGAAACTACCTTATGCGGCCACTACAGTCGCTTTGACATTGGGCATTACGGCAACCCACTCTTTGGTGCCGCCTACTCCCGGGCCAATAGCAGCGGCTGGAATTCTCAATGCAGATTTAGGTCAGATAATTTTGTTTGGATTAATTACTAGTGCGCTAGGACTGGTACCATGTTATTTCTTTTGTAAATATTGGGTTTCAAAAATTCATTTGGTTCCTGTATTTGCAGAAATTGATAAATTGGGTAAAACAACAAAAAAACCTTCTTTAGGTAAATCCTTCATGCCAATTATCATTCCCTTGACACTAATCATACTGTCTTCTATAGCGGCATACCCGACTCAGCCTTTTGGCGATAACCTTTTTACCTCACTGATTTTGTTTATTGGTAACCCAATCATAGCCTTGTTATTAGGTGCTTTTTTAGCGTTTAGCTTGCCTGAAAAACTTGATAAAAAGGTATTGTCCTCATCTGGTTGGTTTGGGGAGGCATTGTTGATAGGAGCACCAGTAATTCTTATCACTGGTGCAGGAGGGGTATTTGGTAAAATGTTACAAAACTCTGGAATTGCTGATCAAATAAGTGGTTTAATGAGCGCAGGAAATTTAAGTCTATTCCTGCCTTTTGCCATGGCCTTTGCCTTGAAATCTGCACAAGGTTCTTCTACTGTTGCTTTGGTAACAACGGCTTCAATCATGGTGCCTTTGATGCCAGCCTTAGGCTTGGATACAGAAATAATGCGCGTACTTACAGTATTGGCTACCGGTGCCGGGGCCATTGCCGTTTCTCATGCGAATGATAGTTTCTTCTGGGCCATGACGCAGTTGTCAGGTATGAACATCAAGCAAGGCTACCAGTCACATAGTTTAGGAACAGTTATTCTTTCCTTTACTGCAATGGGGATTATTTTTCTTTTGGCCAGCATTTTGGCTTAATCAAGATAACCTGATTAAATGAAGATTACTTAGCTGTCCAGCCACCATCTACTGTCAATAAGGACCCAGTCATATAACTTGCTGCATCACTGGCAAGGAATATGGCTGCTCCTTGTATTTCTTTTAGTTCACCCCATCTTCCCAAGGCTGTTGCGCCAATAATGAATTGCTTGGTAGCAGGATCATCGGCCACTGGAATATTCATCTCGGTAAGAAAAGGTCCTGGACAGATAGCATTGACTTTAATGTTAAATTCAGCCATTTCGAGTCCTAGTGCTCGGGTCATTTGGACGATAGCTCCCTTGCTGGAGGTGTATGGGGTACGGTTTGCAAGTCCAACTACACCAAGTGTACTTGCCAGGTTTATGATTGTGCCTGACTTTTGGTCTTTCATATGAGGAATCACTGAACGACTGCAAAGCCAGGTGCCAGTGACATTGATTGCCATCACCTTATTGAAATCTTCTAGGCTTACTTCATCTATTGCTCCTCGAATATTTATTCCGGCACTATTGATCAAAATATCGATGCTGCCAAAAGCTTCCATAGCAAACGCAGCCATCGCATTGGTTTCCTCTTCTTTTGAAATATCAGCGGCAAAAGAAAGGGCTTTTACACCAAATCCTTTGCTGATTTCTTCTGCGGCTATTTTACCATCTCTTTCTGTTCTATTGACAATTAGAAGATTTGCTCCGGCTGAGGCTAGCCCTGCGGCCATGGCCAGTCCCAAACCTTTTGAGCCTCCTGTGACAATTGCGGTTTTTCCACTTAGGTTAAATAATTTTATTCCTGGTAAGCTGTTAATCATGATTGTTTATTTAAAGGTTTAAATTTTTATTACTGTAGGCCAATGAGGTTAAAACGTTTTTCTCTTCTTTTGCCAATAAAGCTTCTGGACCCAAGGAGTTAACACTTGGCAGGTTGCTGCCATTTGAGTTGACCCAAGTCAGCATTTCAGCCAATTCAGAGGCTGGAACTTGCCCAAGGGTTGTCCAATAGGCAGGGGTCAGGCATGGGATAAGCAGAGGGTTTCTGGTGATCA
>NZ_ATNM01000132.1 GCF_000427295.1 Cyclobacterium qasimii M12-11B
TTTTTTATTTTAGCTTTTTGAACTCATCTGGAGTTTTAATAAACCTCCTTTGGTCAAGTCCCCATGGCGAATGCCAATGCCCTTTATGGATTTGCCATTAAAGGTTTTTCGGGAGATATAATAATTTTCCGGGCCATTGTTTTGGGCCTGGATAGTTATGGATTTACCAGTATAGTAATCCTGGTTAAGATGGATTGTGGCTTTATCGAAAATTGGACTACCTAATTCGTAGATTGGATTTTCTTCCGTTCCAGCATTCATTTGGAATAGCCCTAGTTTCATTAAAACAGACAATGAGCCCATCAGCCCTTGGTCTTCATCTCCATTAAATCCGCTTTCCGGAGAAAGCCCTGAAAATGCAGCAGCCAATACTTTTCTCGACCAATATTGGGTGAGGTCAGGACGGTCCAGGTAATTGAAGATGTAGGCCGTTTGCATGGAAGGCTGATTGCCATAATTTATAGGAATTCTCCTGTACTCAGGATGTGTTTCAAGTGAATGAGAGGTACCGGAAGTAAATCCAAGTTTCTCCGCTTGTTCAAATTGTTCGTTCAAGCGTTCAGCCGCTTTTTCTTTACCACCCATAAGTGTGGCCAAGCCTGCAATATCATGAGGTACAAACCAGGTGAATTGAGCCCCATTGGCTTCGACATAGCCTTTGGCGTAGTCGTAAGGATCAAAAGGACTGAACCATTCCCCATTCACGTCCTTAGGTCTTATCCAGCCAGTCTGTTGGTCGTATAGATGCTTGTAATTTCCGGATCGGGCCAAGAACTGCGTGGCATCTTCCTTTTTCCCTAAGGCAAGCGCCAACTGTGCCAGTGTCCAATCCTGATAGCTATATTCCAGGGTTTGTCCTGCACCTTGCTCATGCCCGCCGAAGCGACCTCTTGGGTTAGGGTAGGGGACATATCCCATGCTAATATAGTCTTCAACATTGCCACCCTTGGCTGATCTGTGTTCATAGCCTGATCTGCTCATCATTCCTCCGGAAAGGTGGTTTTTCCGAAGGCCCTCATAGGCAAGCCCTATGTCAAATCCACGGATTCCTTTTTGATAAAGCCCAACAAAAAACGGCGTACTGGATGCTCCCGTCATTACATAAGTGTAATTCCCTCCAGAAGGGCCTCGAGGGATCAAACCACCATCTTTGTAATACTGAAGCATACTATTGGCAAATTCTTCTGCAATCTCAGGATAAACCAAGGCCCACAATACACTTATGGTCCACTGTGCACCCCAAAAGGAATCTGAATTGTATTGTTTGAAAAGAGGCTTTCCCTGATCATCAAGTGGTAATTGGCCGATCTTGAAGCTGTCGCCGGTATTGTCAGGGTAGGCACCATTTACATCACTAATGGTCCTTCTTCCTTGCAGGGATTTCCATAAATCGGTATAGAAACGCCTTTGCTGGGTATCGGTATTGCCTTCTACCTCTATTCTGCCAAGAAGTTCGTTCCAGACATCTTCGGTTTCTTTCACCACTTTATCAAAGTCCCAGTGAGGGAGCTCTTCAGCCATATTTTGCGCAGCATTTTCATTCTTTGTATAAGAAAGCGCCACCTTCATGTGCAATGGTTTTCCTTTGCTCTCAGCAAAAGCCACTATCTTATGAGGCGATTGATTGCTGTCAATCAATTTTTCAATAGGTTGATCAAACTCGACCTGAAAATAGACTGTTAAAGTGTTTGGTCTTCTTGAGGTAGGCGAATTGGTAATTTGTCCTTCCAGAATATAGGGAGAGACTTGTTTCAGACCACCGTCTTGCATTTTGCTTGGTCCCAAAACTCCACCAAGGTGGAAAAGGACTGCCTGTTTTTTTCCAGCCGGAAAGTTGTACTTGTGCAATCCTACACGGTGAGTGGCGGTTAATTCTGCTGTTATACCATATCGCTCTAGAAAAACCTTATGATAGCCAGGCTTAATCGATTCTTTATCCCTGTCATAAGTGGAGTAATAGTCTCCCAATAAATTTTCCGGATTCTTGGTATAACTTACAGGCATTACCGAAACGCCGGACATTTGCCAGGCGTGGATATGGCTAAAGCCTTTTACAGTGTCTTCATTGTACCGATAACCACTATTCCATGCACCATCTATGACATGGTCAGGGCTTAGGTTGACCATGCCGAAGGGGCGCGTAGCAGCACTAAAATAAAACCACCTAGAGTTTGCAGCATCCAAAAGTGGATACACCTTGTCTACGGGTTTAGGATCTGGGTTTAATTGGAATCCCATTGCTGGGATTACCAATACGAATGTTAATAAATTGACTACGAGTTTAAGCATATTGTTAGCTATTGTTTTTAGAAAGTGCCAATTGCCAGTTCCAGCTATCTCTTAAGGCTTCTTCTAAATTGAAGCGGGCTTTCCAGTTTAATTCTTGATTGATTTTTGTAGTATCGGCCCAGACTTTCACAACATCACCAGGTCTTCTAGGGCCTACTTTATAATTTAAGGATTTCCCACTTACTTTTTCAAATCCTTTAATGACATCCATTACAGTATTGCCATTGCCAGTTCCGACATTGAAAATGTCATAAAATGGCGCCTCTTTTCCTTTAAGATGAGAGATTGCCTTTACATGCGCTTCAGCCAGGTCCATCACGTGGATGTAATCTCGCACACAAGTACCATCGGGGGTGTCGTAATCGTCACCAAAAACAGTCAATTCTTTTCTAATGCCTACACCAGTTTGAGTGACAAAAGGAACGAGGTTCGAAGGTACACCCAAGGGTAACTCACCGATTTCTGAGGAGGTATGTGCGCCAATGGGGTTAAAGTAACGGAGTGCTATGGCAGATAAAGCCACTTTACTATTTACCTGATCTACCAAGATGTCTTCGCAAATCTTTTTGGTGTTCCCGTATGGGCTTTCTGCTTTTTTCCTGGGAGTAGACTCCTTTACAGGTAATTTATCTGGTTGACCATATACGGTACAAGAAGAAGAGAAAACCAAGTTCTCTACATTGTGTTTGTTCATCGTGGCCAAAAGTACCAACAGAGAGCTGATATTATTGGTGTAATATTTTAATGGAAGCATTGAGCTCTCACCAACAGCTTTAAAGGCTGCAAAATGAATGACTCCTGAAAGCTTGTTTTCCGTGAAAATACGGTCCATTATTTCTGCATCATTACAATCACCTTCATAACAAGGGATGTCTTGACCAGTAATTTTCTTAAGACCTAACAATGCACTTTTTTCGGAATTTGAAAAATCATCGATGATGATGGGCTGGTAGCCGGCTTCCAAAAGAGCCACCGCCGTATGGGAACCGATATATCCGGCCCCACCAGTTATTAAAATTTTTTCCATTGTCAAATATAAAATTTTATCCTATCGTTAGAAAGAAATAAAACGTAATATATACTTGATTTTTTAAAACGCTGAATAAGAGATGTTTCAATAAGGGGCTTGGGCCAAAAAAGAAAAGCATTTGAGAATCAAGGGGTAAGGTTTTGCTTAAGAGTAAGGGTGTTTTTAAACTCCATTAAGGTACTATTGATTCTTTGTGTTTTTCTGGAGAAATCTCAGTGCAAATAGATTGTCTATTTCAGTTCAAACGGCATATAAGATTGATTATTTAGCTTCCATTTCAGATCAGTTCAATAGGGACAGTGTTTATTTTGGGGTTTTCAATAAGATTCTATACCTTTGCGCACTGAAAGGAGGTGTATATTATGATCGTAGTTAACGTAAAAGAGAACGAATCTATCGAGAAAGCGCTAAAGCGTTTCAAGAAGAAGTTTGATAAAACAGGAGTCATCCGTGAATTGAGAAGCAGACAGGCTTTTGAAAAACCTTCTATTTCTAGAAGAACTGAAGTGATTAAAGCAGCTTACAAGCAACGCATGCAAGAAGCGGAAGGTAAATAAGAAAACCTTTCATTTTTGGAAAATATTAAGCATATTGATGTTCTAAAACATCGATATGCTTTTTTCATTTATTAGCTACCTGGAACATGAGAAGAGGGTAAGTCCACATACGGTCTTGGCTTATAAAAAAGACCTTGACCAGTTTATCCTTTTCATAAATACCGCCTTTGGTATGGACAAACCTGAGGAGGCGGACCATGCTGAAATAAGGGCATGGATGGTAGATCTTATTGAAGAGGGGCTAGAGGTAACCACCGTCAATAGAAAAATGGCCACGTTGCGGTCTTTCTATAAATTTTTATTACGCTCCCAAATCATCAGTAAAGACCCAACTTTTAA
Organism: Cyclobacterium qasimii M12-11B; assembly: GCF_000427295.1. Lineage (GTDB taxonomy): Bacteria > Bacteroidota > Bacteroidia > Cytophagales > Cyclobacteriaceae > Cyclobacterium > Cyclobacterium qasimii. The sequence goes on from NZ_ATNM01000132.1 coordinate 4,216, forward strand.
AATAAAGTCACTAAAAAAGGGGCGAGTCCTTCCTGGGTTCATACAGGAAAAAGAAATTTACAATTTATTAACATCGACTAATTTTGATGTCGATTTTGAAGGGCAGCGAGACCGAATGGTCATGCAAACGCTGTATCTCACAGGAATTAGATTGTCAGAATTGATCGGATTGAAATGGTCTGCGGTGGACCTTAGTCAGTTACAGATAAAAGTGCTGGGTAAAGGTAAAAAATACAGAATAATACCCATTTCAAGTGAACTAAGAATAGGCATACTTCATTACAAAAAAGTTTTTGAAGAATGTTTTTCTATTCAAAACGAAAATGATTTTTTCATCGTTAGACTAAATAGAGAGGTAGCTTACCCTATGATGATTTATCGAATTGTTAAGAAATATTTAAATCTTTTTGTCCGAAACACCAAAAGTAGTCCTCACCTTATGAGACATACCTTTGCAACTCATCTACTAAATAAAGGAGCAGATCTAAACGCTGTCAAAGACCTTCTGGGCCACGCAAGCCTTGCCGCAACCCAGGTATATACTCATAATTCTATTGAGAAACTTAAGGCTGTGTATGAACAGGCACATCCGAAAGCTTAAATTAAAGTTTAACTTTTAAACGTTTATTATTATGAAATTACAAATGCATTCAATTCATTTCGTAGCCGATCAGAAATTGATCAACTTTATTCAGAAAAAATCTGATAAACTTGATACTTATTATGATCAAATCATTGATGGGGAGGTTTTTATGCGGTTGGATAAAAATGATAAAAGTGAAAATAAAATCGTGGAAATCAAACTGAATGTACCAGGTAAACAATTTTTTGCAAAAAGTCAAAATGATTCTTTCGAAGCAGCTGCTGATGATTCTATAGAGGCTCTTCGGAGACAAATTAAAAAGCACAAAGAAAAACTTGTGCTGGCCAAACAATAGTGCTGGTCATTTTTCAAAAAAAGGGTTGCTGATCATCAGCAACCCTTTTTTTTCTTAGTTGGAAGACCTGTCAATCCAATAGTACTTTTTCCCCCATTTCATTTTTTCTTCAGAAGTATTCCCATTGATGATAGCCATTATCATTTCATTTATATACTTCGGGTCCCAATTTAAACTGACAACTTCCATAATTGGAAGTGACCCTTCAAGTGTTTTTTTACTTGGCTCATCACAAATGATGTAGGAATAGCTTTCAGGTATTTCATCTATGGAGGCAAATGTTTTCATGAGATAATCTGGGCCGAGCCCTATCCTTATTTTGCTGGCATAATGAAGGTTGCCAAGAAAAGCGATTTTACTGTTTTCAGGTATATTATGAGTCGAAACATAAGCTTGCACCTGCCTTCCCTGATTCGGTATGGACAAAGGATGGGTAACCAGAGAAATAGAGAAAAATAATAAGAGAATAGAAAGACCCATCACCTGTACTTGATAGCCGTTGAGGCTGATTTTTCTCCAAAGCAATACGCTTAAACCAAAGCCGATGATCCATTGCCCAAATATCCAAATAGAACTCCCCAACCCTACATGGGCAAATAGTGCGACAGACAATACCAGCCAATTGATACCTATTAATATTTTGGTCCATACCTTCATTGTCACGGATGGAACAACATGGGTTTTTAATAGTGCCCCCGCCAGGAAAATGGCAGCAACAGGAGTGACAGGAAGAAGGTAGCGTTCATAAAAGGTGGATACCATCGCAGTCATCCCTATGATAGAAAGTACCCAAACAATTGCAAACCCCATGAAAGCCTTGTTTCGATTAAACGCCGCTTTTATTCCTGGCATGAGAGATTTAACCTTTAAGCCGACCCAAGGGATAAAGAGACCTCCCATTAATAGCACAGCAAAAATAAAATGTTTAGCAATCATCCATAGCCTGCTCCCTACACGCATTCCTACCTGATCTTCTATAAAAGAGTCCAGGTACACAGGTCCAAATTTTAGGTACATGGCCACAAACCAGAACAAAGAAATAAACAAGGCAATAATAATCGCTGGCAAATACAAAAGCTTGATAAGGCTAATGCGTTTCCAGGGATTAAAGAGCATGTAAGCAATCGCTACAAGTCCCAATGCTGCTGCAGGAAGTCCTTTAGCTTCGAAGGCAAGAGCCAATCCCAAATAAAAAAACCATAGGTGTTTTTTAGGACTATCATTGCCATACTTTAATAGACCTGTAACGCCTACGGCTGCCAAAGTCATGAAGAACGCCAGTAAAATATCAGGAATTGCCCGCGTACTACTAAAAATGATAATGGGATGTGTGGCGATAATCCAAGCGGACCATACTGGGAGTTTATTACTTCTCCCTATCAATTTTGCTATATGATAAACCATAGGAATTATTCCTGCGCCAAAGAGAAGAAATAAAATTCGAGAAGAATAGGCTGCTACTCCCAGGGTTTTGAAACCCGCTAGAACGAACCAATATGTCAATATGGGTTTTTTGAATCGTAATTCACCATTCCCTAGATAGGTGGTGAGGTAATCACCGTTCTGCATCATACGGATGGCAGCATCTGTATAATACATCTCATCTGGATAGTGGAGGTGAAAATCTAGCGCAAATGGTCCCACCAGAACCAAAAAGGCTATCATAGGAAAGCCGTAAGAATTAATCCACCCTGAAGTTTTGTTCATGTTTGAAAAGAATAAGGGGTAAAATTAAAAAAATAAAATGCTTGAGTGGTCTTTTCTTTCCAAAAGTACTTTGTTAATATTTTATAATAAGGCCTCCAAAGGACAATGTTTTAATTGTATGCCCCTTGGAGGCTAAGGATCTTAATTGATTTATATCGTTTGTTGATCCGGTTAAATTTTCACCCTTTTACCTTTTTCTGCAGATTTGAGAATGGCTTCTACTATTCTTATGTCGCGAAGCCCTTCTTCACCAGGTACCATAGGTGCTTTGTTTCCTATGATGGCAAGTGCATCGTCATCCATTTGCTTGGCTTGCTGCCAGGGCACCTCATAAGAGTGGTTGATCTTGCCTAAGGGACTTTCTCCTTTGGCTCCCCCATAGCTAGAAAAAGGTTTCAAGGCAATGTTTCCTTTTTCACATTCGATATTCATGAAATTAGTGCTTTCAGCAAATGAAGTTCTGATGTCCGCAAATATGCCACCTGGGAATTCTAGTTTTGCTGTTACTTCATCGGCTAGGCCATTCTTATATATTTCTGGACGGGTAGAAATTGCTTTGGCTGAGTGTACAGCTATGGGCTCCATGTTCGTTCCCAATCTAGCCCCTTGAATGGCATAAACGCCCATGTCATAAATGACACCGCCACCCATTTCTTTTTTCTGTTTCCAATGATCGGTCCTGTTTTCTCTGTAGCCTGCTGCACAGTCTACATAATTAACCTTACCCAATTTATTGTTTTGGACGATAGACCGGTATTCTTGTGTGTTTGGTTCATGGTGTAGCCTGTAGCCAATGGTAAGTTGCACATTGTTCTTTTTACAGGCTTTGATCATGTTTTTACATTCCTTACTGGTAACTGCCATAGGTTTTTCACACCAAACATGTTTACCAGCATTACTGGCCCGTATTACATATTCTTCATGCATTGATGGAGGCAACACCACATAAACCACATCGATATCAGGATTATCAGCTATGGAATCGAAATTGTCGTAATTGTAGATGTTTTTTTCTGGGATTTGGTATTTTTCTTTCCAGGTCACAGCTTTGTCAGGAGTGCCAGTAACTATGCCTGCCAGGTAGCAATGTTCTGTCTGCTGTAAAGCTGGTGCCAATAAATCTGTGCTGTAATAGCCTAGGCCTACGAGGGCCACGCCGATTTTTCGTTTCTTTTTAGCTGCCAATAAGTCATAAGGGCTTACCAAGGCCAAACTACTGCCTAAGGCCAGTGATTTAAGCACATTTCTTCTGGATTGGGTATTCATTGTATAAGGTTTATGGTTAGATAAAATACTAAAAAAAGGTGTCTCAGTTTTATTTTTCAATCAAGACTTGGTAGCAGAAAGCAAGTAAAAACGGTTTGTTTGCTCATTTTCGCAATCTTTATAGGGTTGGTTTAAGTGAAAATGAACATTTGCTTTAAAGGTTGGAAAATAATTCCAGTAGGAAAGGTATATATTTGTACCAGCCCTTTACTGCTCACTTATTGTCTGTTTTGGATTCAATATAAGTAAAATTGCTATCTGGTCAAATAGACTGGAGCGTAGTATTTCCCAAAATGCTGTTCTTTTAACAGTAGGTTTTAGCCCATCAATTTGCCACAGCTTTTAAAAAGCATTAATTTCGTCCAAATTTTGAATCATGACCCAACCAGAAATTTCCGTTGTCATCACCATTTTTAATGAAGAAGGTAATATTGCACCTTTGCTCGAAGCAGTGTACAGTGCCTTGTCGGCAATAGATTATGAGCTGATATTGGTGGACGATGGTTCGACTGATCGCTCGGTGGAAAAAATGAAGCTTTTATCGAATGATAAAACCAGGGTGCTGGTGTTCAATAAAAACTATGGGCAAACCACTGCATTGGCAGGAGGGATCGACCATTCCAATGGAAAGTATATAGTGACCATGGATGGCGACCTTCAAAATGATCCTAGTGATATACCAATGCTTTTGGATATGGTCAGAAATGAGGATTGGGATGTAGTAGCCGGACGAAGGGCCAATAGGCAAGATGGCTTTGTTCTTAGGAAACTACCAAGTAAAATGGCCAATTGGCTGATTAGGCATACCACCAAGGTGTACTTGTCAGACTATGGCTGTAGCTTGAGGATATATAAAGCACATATCGCTCAGAATATGGGCTTATATGGTGAGTTGCATAGGTTTATTCCGGTGTTAGCAAAACAGGAAGGTGCCAGGATGACAGAGGTAGATGTAAAGCATCATCCAAGGATTCATGGCGAATCCAAATATGGCCTTAGCAGAACTTTCAAGGTTATTGCTGACTTGATTTTAATGCTTTTCTTTCAGAAATATTTTCAGCGACCTATTCATATTTTTGGGACTTTGGGGCTTTTTTCCTTTACAGGAGGTGTTTTAATTAACATTTACCTGCTCATTCTGAAAATTATGGGCGAAGATATTTGGGGCCGACCGATACTTTTGGTAGGTTTTATTTTACTCCTTGGAGGGGTGCAATTGATCACCACGGGAATTGTGGCCGAAATAATCGTTAGAACTTACTACGAATCTCAGGATAAAAAGACTTATACAGTGAAAGCAATTTTCCAAGGTGATAAAAAAGAGGCTTAAACTTTTTCTGAAAATCCTTCTTACTGGTCTGGCACTGTATCTGGTTTTTAATAAAATAGATACCAAGACTACCTGGAAAGTTATCCAAGCCTCCAATCCTGGTTGGCTATTTCTGGCTTGGGTGCTTTTTGTGATTTCTAAATTCTTTAGTGCGATAAGATTAAATATTTATTTCAAGGACATAGGACTGCATCTTCCTGAGATGAAAAATGTGAAATTGTATGCCATAGGAATGTTTTACAATTTATTTCTTCCCGGTGGGATAGGAGGAGATGGTTACAAGGTTTACTTACTCAATAAAATTCATAAAATCCCCGTTAAACAATTGCTCAGTGCTGTATTGCTTGACAGAGGTAATGGGCTGGCAGTTTTGCTTTGGTTGATGTTTTGTCTGATGCTAATTCTGAACTTGCCATGGGATTTTCCTGTGTCTATGTTTTGGTTGGGTATTTTGGGATTAGTGGCCATTCCACCAGGTTTTTACTTGGTGATGTCTCTGTTTTTTAAACAATTCATGGGGACCATTCCCTCAAGTACAGGCTATTCTTTTCTTAACCAAGGCCTTCAATTGTGTAGTGCTTATTTTATTTTAATGAGCTTGGGCGTGCAACAACAAGTAATTCCCTATCTTTTTATATTTCTCGTTTCAAGCACCGTCTCTGTATTGCCACTAACGATTGGTGGAGTAGGAGCTAGAGAATTGGTTTTTGTCCTTGCGCATGAGTATGTAGGGATTGACCAAAATGTGGCTGTAGCCTTTAGTCTTTTGTTCTTTCTTATTTCTATGCTTACCTCTCTTTCAGGTGTTTTTGTCAAATACAAAGGGTAAACAATTGTCAATATAAAATTCTATTCCCTCAAATTTTCCCTCCATTCGTGGTGATTATACGAAAGGTTTTTAATGCAATTGCTGCTTTAATTTGCTGCAAAAATCTTGTTTTACAAGCTGGGAGGCGATGATTTTTTTAACCTTTCCCTAGAAGGAATTGGCCAAACCGATCTTTGTTTTCATGCAAACAAGATGGCTAACTTTTGGTTTTTCTCGACATTCAATAAATATTTATTATAGAATTAAATAGTAGATTTAAGTATAAAAGTGCCTGAATATCTAAAAATATATTTTGGTATATTGCCTTTACGCCCAATTGATTAAAACATGAAGGAATTAATATTGGTTTTAGAGCATCCCGAATCGGAACGAATCTTTCTGAAGAATTTATTTTTTTCATTACTATTTACACTTATTTTTTGTTCACCTGCATTGGCCCAATTGAGAGCAGGAGTGGCCAAAATGGATATCACCGACAGAGAAGCAGGAGCCGTCAATGACCCTCTTTTTGCTAAAGCAATGGTCTTGGATGATGGAACCACAAAGATGGTTATTATTACCCTTGATGTGGTAGCAGTGGAGGGGATAGGCCCCATCCCTGAAGGCTACATGGAAACCGTCCGCACCCAAATTCAAAAGAAACTGGGTATTCCTCCCTCCAATGTGCTAGTTAATGCCAGCCATTGTCATGGTATCGTGCGGAAAGATGTAGATCAACTTACCCTGGATGCCGTCTTTGCAGCAAGTGAGAATATGGTGAAAGTAAAAGTTGGGACGGGAACTGGTTTTGAAAACAGGATCATGGAAAATAGAAGGGTGTATCTGAAAAATGGAAATCAGGCAGATATGCGAAGGGCTTACCCGTTTCCCCCAGATGAAGAGATTGATAAAATTGGGCCAATTGATACCGAGATCGGAATTTTAAGGGTGGATAAACTAAATGGCGAAAACTTAGCTGTAGTCTATAACTTCGCCGTTCACCCTATTCAAGGCGTGCCTAACGGGGGCAATACAGCTGATATGATTGGCTTTGCATCTAAGGTGATTGAGGATCACATGGAAGGAACGATGGCGTTTTTCTTACAAGGCTGTGGTGGAGACATCAACCCTGTCTCTTATAAAGGGGTAGAAACACCTCCGGATGCAGAACCATTGGGAAACATGCTTGGCCTCAGCGTACTCAATGCCCTAAAGGATATCCCCAGTAAAAAAGGCAATAAAATTCACCTTATCAATGAAACCATGGAGCTTCCCATGGCTGACTTCCAGAGTCGAATAAAGGCCTTGGAGGAGAAACAAGGTACATTGGTTAACTCCCTCCGCGGGACCAATGTCAATCTAAAAACATATATAGGCTTATTAAATGAACACAATTATTCGGCGGCCAATCCTTCAGCTTATGCATACAGGTACATGCATGAAGAGATGATAGGGGCAGATGGATTGCGGACCTGGGATGAAGTCAATAAGAATGACATGGTTAATTATCAAAACAATATTTACACCATGGAGGAACTCGTTCGGGTAAATACCAACCTGGCATTGGTGAAAATGCACAATGAGTTGGCCCAAGGAGAAACCATGCTTCCTGTTGAAATTTTAGCCGTGAATATAGGGGATTTTATCTGGTAACTTTCCCTGGAGAATTGACCGTTGAGATAGGGTTAAACATCAAAGAAAGATCCAAATATGCTTCCACCTTTGTTGCTGGATATACCAATGGGTACATCTATTATGCCCCGACAGCTGAGCAATTAAAAAACAAAGGGGCTGCACAAGAGGATAGCGATACGTTTTTGGCACCTGAATGGCAAGCCATGTTCGAAAAGAAAGTGGTGGAGATGTTGCAGCAGTTTAATTAGCACTTGACCAATGAAAGTACTTAGGTCTTTCTAAGGAGTTTACTTTACATAATCCAGCATAAAAAAGCCTGACCCAAAATAGGGGCAGGCTTTTCAAAGTTTTGGTTGCTGTTAGGATTAACCTATAGAAACTCTTTTGAAACTTGTTACGGTCAATCCTTTGCTTACGCTGTCAAGGTATTGAGCGATTGTTTTACTTGGATCTTTTACGAAAGCTTGGCTAAGCAAAGTGTTCTCTTTGTAGAACTTGTTTAGTTTACCCAAGGCGATTTTTTCCAACATAGCTTCAGGCTTTCCGTCTTGTCTTGCCTGATCTTTTCCAACTTCAATTTCTCTTTCTACTACAGATGAATCAACGCCATCTTTGTCTAGTGCTACAGGATTCATAGCGGCAATTTGCATGGCCACATCTTTACCAGCATCAGAAGCATCAGAACCAGCAGTGTTAAGTGCTACCAATACGCCTAATTTACCGTTAGAATGTATATAAGGCTCTACAATTTCGCCTGTTACTTTTTCGAAGTGAGACACTTCAATTTTTTCACCGATTTTACCGGTCATTTCAGTGATTTTCTCACCGATTGTGATGCCTTCAAATGGCAGCGCCATAACAGTATCGATACTGTCAGCATTTGCTTTTACGGCTTCAGTAAGTATTGCGTTTGCAAATGTGGAGAATTCCTCATTTTTGGCAACAAAGTCAGTTTCGCATGTAAGCGACATCAAAATACCAGTTTTTCCGTCTTCACTAAGGCTAGTAACAACTACACCTTCTTTTGTTTCACGGTCTGCTCTTGAAGCTGAAACTTTTTGTCCTTTTTTCCTTAGGATATCAATAGCTTTTTCAAAATCTCCTTCAGCTTCGGTAAGGGCTTTTTTACAATCCATCATACCGGCCCCGGTTTTTTGTCTCAATTTATTTACCTCTTGTGCAGTAATAGCCATTGGTTTATATTTTTTGTTTAATTAAATATAGGTGATGACAATAAAACAAAAATTGAACAGCAGGCTAGTGCCAGTGTCCAATTTTTGTAAATAAAATGTCAAAGTGGATTATTCTTTAGTTTCAGCGTCTGCTGCTTTTTTTGCTTCTTCCTCTTCAGAAAGTTTAGCATCGTCCTTGTCTTTCTTACGTTCAGACAAACCTTCTTCAATAGCAGCACCGAAAGCTTTTACTAATAGTGAAATGGATTTAAAAGCATCATCATTTGCAGGTATTGGGAAATCCACCAAGTTAGGGTTGGAGTTCGTATCTACCAATGCAAAAACAGGAATACCAAGCTTTTTAGCTTCTGCCAGAGCAATGTGCTCCCGCTTAATATCTACAATAAAGAGTGCTGCAGGAAGTCGAGTTAGGTCAGATATACCGCCCAATACATTTTCCAGTTTTTCTCTTTGACGGCTGATCATCAGCCTTTCTTTTTTCGCCAGGTTGGTGTAAGCGTCATCTTTAGACATTTTGTCTATAGTTGACATCTTCTTCAAAGATTTACGTATGGTGGCAAAGTTTGTCATCATACCACCAAGCCATCTTTCAGTGATGAATGGCATCTTAAGCCTTCTGGCTTCTTCTGCCACCAAATCTTTGGCTTGTTTCTTTGTCGCTACAAACATAACTTTTTTGCCTGAGCGTACGATCTGCTTGATTGCGTTGGATGCTTCTTCAAGGCAAACGAGCGTTTTGTTTAGATCTATAATATGGATACCATTCTTCTCCATGAAGATGTAAGGCGCCATTTTAGGATCCCACTTTCTTGTTAAGTGTCCGAAGTGAACACCAGCATCCAGTAAGTCTTTATATTCGATATTGGCCATTTATAAATATGTGTTTTATAGTATTTAGGAAATAATATTCCCAATTATCTTTTAGAGAACTGGAATCTTCTCCTTGCTTTTCTACGTCCAGGTTTTTTACGTTCTACCATTCTAGAGTCACGCGTCAAGAATCCTTCTTTCTTCAACGGACTTCTATGGTCTTCGTTGATTTCACAAAGTGCTCTTGATATCGCCATTCTAATGGCTTCAGCCTGACCACTTATTCCACCACCATCAACATTAATATTAATGTCAAAGGCACCGTCTTCGTTGACCAATACCAAAGGTTGCTTCACCACAATCTGGTGCAGCTCAAAAGGGAAATACTTATCAAGTGCCCTTTTGTTTACCACGATAGTACCGTTTCCGGGTTTAACGTAAATCCTGGCTACGGATTCTTTTCTTCTTCCAATTTTGTTAATTACTTCCATTGACGGGTAGCATTAAAGTTTTACTTCTTTAGGTTTCTGTGCGCTGTGTGGATGTTCTGATCCAGCATATACGTACAGGTTTGTGTACATTTTTCTGCCAAGTCTGTTTTTTGGAAGCATACCTTTTACTGCTTTCTCTACCAGAGTTCGAGGAGATTTTTCCAAAAGGATCTTAGGAGTAGCTACACGTTGCCCTCCGGGAAATCCCGTGTGACGAACATATACCTTCTCAGTCCACTTCCTTCCGGTAAGTCTAACTTTCTCGGCATTGATAACAATAACATTGTCTCCGCAATCTACGTGAGGGGTAAAGTTTGGCTTGTGCTTCCCTCTCAACATTTTTGCCACTTCACTTGAAAATCTACCTAGTATCTGGGATTGGGCATCCACTACTACCCACTCCTTGTCCACCGTGGCGTCATTCGCTGATATGGTCTTATAGCTTAAAGTATTCACTGTGTAAATGTTTAATAATTAGCTTGTTAAATACATTTCACCCTCAAAAAGGGACACAAAGATAGAAGTTAATTCCTTCAATTGCAATAGAAACCAAAGTTTACTGCCTTATTTTCACAAGAATAGCTGTGTGCTTGGTGCCAATTGTTGCCTTTATTTCCCCCTTCTGGGACTGAAACCCTTAAAAGCCCTTCTGAAAAATTTAGAATGACTGGACGAATGTAGTCAATCCTATGGTTTTTAATAGCTTTCAATAGTTAAATAACAGAAGTTGAATAAGTTTGAACGATCTTCTCTTTGTGATTTATTGGATTGTCATTGGGAAATTATTTGACTGCAACTTCCTTTTTGACTTGATTTTCTACTTTCAAAATCTTTAATTTTCTTAACCCTCCAGGTAAAACCCAATCTATTGTAGCGCCTTCTTTGAAACCAATCAAGGCAACCGATAGGGGAGAGAATAGAGATATCTTGTTTTGGGCCAGGTCAGCATTTTTAGGAATGACCATTGTCATTTTGATGGTTTGAGCTGGTTGCCCAACTTCTACCTCAAAATAGGAGTTCAATTGAATAATTCCCTTAGGTATTTTATTGTCTGGTACTTTTTTGGCCAACTCAAGTTCATTCATCAATTGCCCTACTTCTTTGGTCTTTTGAGCAGGAGTAAGGTTATTAATAATATTCTTAATAGTACTGTAATCGGATTCTTTAACTATAGGTTTCATAGTTTTTTATATTTTAAAATAGGTAGAGACCCAATAGGAATTACCCTTAACGGACTCTTGGTGTTCATAATAAATAGAAATAATAAATTGCCTAAATAACTAAGATAAGTCCCCCTACCTTAAAAATCTATAGGGTAGAGGGTGATTTGATAAAGGCTTTATTGTGAGTGAGTACAATCAAAGTCACCTTCAATACCACTTGAAGTGTATTGTTTGAATAGGCGATATGGTTGTAAGGTTGAATCATGAGATTATTCTTAATCAAGATATAAAAAAATATTGAAATTGTCTAATTATAAGTTTTTATGTAAATAAAATAAAATTATCTCTAGCGATCACACTCAGTTGCTAATACGGATGTTATTGAAATAAGGTTATTTTAATTGAATATTAACCTAAAATTAGGCGTTTAATTAAATGTTGATCCTTAAATATAGGCGATTTTCATTCTCTAATACAATTTCCCTATTCAGAATAAACATTTCTGTTTTGGCATTTGCTCATGTGTTTCAGGTTCTCCAATTCATGAATTTATACTGTTTTTCTACCATCAATATCTCTAAGTGCTGATTTTCAGATTGTAAAGCCATTTATTATTTGCAAATTCGAGAACGTTTCCGTAATTATTTTCTGATAGTTACTTTTATTTAAAATTTAGATTGGATAAATAGTCTATTGATTGATTTTGAGCCATTGGCTCCTTACAATTTTGCTTGATGAATTAGATCAATTATTTGAACCAATTCAGTGGGGAAATATGGGATACAACGAGATTGCCCTATTGTATATTTGGACCTAGTGAATATCCCTCTAGAGCCTATCCAATTAATGTTTTTGATTTATTGGAACAATATAAACGATCAAATAGCTTAATTAAAACGATATAGCCTGTTCCCTTTTAAATACACAATAAATGAAAAATACCAGAAGGTTATTTTTAAAATTAACAGGGATCCTAAGCCTGGGTTTAGTGAATCGATTCAAGGCATTTGGCCATACCGAGAGTAGTCCTGTTTTGGGTGAATTCGGGGCCAAATATGATTCACAGGTTTCGGGTTTTAGCGAAACAGGAAAGAGCATTATTGGTAATTATGGGAAATGGGCCAATGGTTTATTAGAAGGTAAGTTACCCAGTCACTCCTATAGAAGGGACAAATGGAAAGATATTGAGGATTGGAAAAATAAAGCATTAAAGATCACCAAAGATAAGCTAGCAGCCCCTGATCTAGGTGGCACGCCAAAGTTTACGATAGACAAGCAATACGCTTATGATGGGCTTTTAATAGAAGAAATAAGCTGGAAACTTCCAACGGGGGGTAGGTCTGAAGGCATTGTGTTGAAGCCTGCCAATGCAAAGGGTAAGTTGCCCGGGGTAATTGCTTTTCACGACCACGGAGGCTGGAAATATTTTGGCAAAAGAAAAATCACCCGAACGAGTGATGAGAGACACCCTATGATGGTGGATCACCAAAAGATGTACTACGAAGAATTGGCCTGGGCCAATGAGGTGGCCAAGAGAGGTTATGTAGTGCTTGTGCCTGATGCGTTTACATTTGCCAGTAGGAGGGTTTTGCTCAAGGATGTCCCTGAAAATCTTAGGCAGGGATTGAATGATGATAATCCTGATTTGCCGGAGAATGCAAAAGCTTATAACGATTGGGCAAAAGGACAAGAAGATACAATGGCCAAGTCGCTTTTTAGTGCTGGGACAAGTTGGCCAGGGGTTTTTCTTGCTGAGGACCAAAAGGCATTGGATATTTTATGTAACAGGGAGGACGTACAGGCTGATAATATTGGCTGTGGTGGGCTTTCCGGTGGAGGGATGCGAACCGTCTTTGCAGGAGGTCTTGATCCGCGGATAAAATGTGCCGTATGTGTGGGCTTTATGACCACATGGAAAGATTTAGTCCTTCATAAATCTTTTACACATACATGGATGACATTTGCTCCAGGCTTGCCTCCAGCACTTGATTTTCCTGAAATTCTAGGATTGAGAGTTCCATTACCTACCATGGTACTCAACTCCATTGAAGATGGATTGTACTCACTCGATGAGATGCAAGAAGCAGATAAAATACTTTCAGCCGTTTTTGACAAAGCTGGAGCTGGGGATAAATACAACTGTACCTTTTACCCTGGAGGACATCAATTCAATAAAAAAATGCAGGAAGATGCATTTGATTGGTTTGATAAGTGGCTAAAGTAGCCATGCTTTTTTTATTATCTTAAGGTTTTTAAAATTAAATTAACAAAACACCCTACTATTAATTCATTTATGAAAGACAACGTTTTCTTTAAGAAGATTATTTTTGCCATCAGCCTAATAGGTCCTGGGTTATTCCTGATTGGTTATAATATTGGAACAGGTAGTATTACCACAATGGCCAAAGTAGGTGCCGAATACGGTATGATGCTGACCTGGGCTTTGGTGCTATCCTGCATATTTACTTATGTACTGATGGTGGCTTACGGTAAAACGACATTGGTTACCGGGAACACGGCCTTGTTCAATATTAAGCACAAGTTAAAATACGGCACTGCGCTGGCTGTCTATATTATTATTGCCTTGGTTATTGGGGAGATTATGGCCTTGATGGGTATTTTTGGAATCATCGCTGATCTTATTCAAGAAGGATCCAGGTTGCTATTTGGAGGGGAAGGCTTTAGTACTTTATGGATCACATCAGTGTTGGTGGTTGCCTTGTATTTGCTCTTCTGGTTTGGTAATTACCTGATTTTCGAGAAAGTATTGGTCTTTTTTGTGGCCTTGATGGTGATCTCATTTGTGGTGGTCTTCATCATGTTGAAACCTGATTTTTCGACCATTATCTCAGGGATGGCTCCTTCTATTCCTAATGAACCTGGCGTTTTGAGATTGATTGCGGCCATAGCAGGTACCACCTGTTCTGCAGCTGTATTTATTATTAGAAGTACGGTTGTAGCCGAAAAGGGATGGGGGATTAAAGACCTCAAAAATGAAAAAAAGGACTCAATGGTGTCTGCTACAATGATGTTTGTACTAAGTGTTATCATTATGGCTGTAGCTGCCGGAACCTTGCATGTTATGGGGCTGAAGCTAGAAAATACCGTAGAAATGATCAAGTTGTTTGAGCCAATTGGTGGTGAGTTAGCGGCCTTTATTTTGATTCTGGGAATTGTTGGAGCAGGTATATCAACTGTTTTTCCTATTATCTTGATTGCACCATGGTTAATAAGTGATTTTACAGGGAAACCTAGAAACATCAAATCTCCTATGTACAGGTGGTTGGCATTTATAGGTATTTTGTTTGGGTTTGGAATGCAATTTCTGGACGCCAGACCGCCTATGATCATGGTTTTTTCCCAGGCATTTCAGGCTTTCATTCTCCCAGCAGTAGCTATTCCTGTTTTTCTATTGATCAATAATAAGACAGTAATGAAAACACATGTCGCTGGCTTGAAAGAAAATATTGGATTGATAGCAGTTATTCTATTTAGTTTGCTGACCGCCTATTTTGCAGTTGCCGAATTTATTTAAAACGAACATTGTCAGGTCTGTTGAAAGACTTGCCACAGATAAAGTTTTTAATTGGATTTAAAGTTTATAGTTTCCTTTTTACCCGTATTTTAATTAATATAGAAGGGTAAGTCGCAGGTATTAAGATGTATTCTAAAAGATTAATAAAATGAAAAATAACAGAAGAGGTTTTTTAAAAAAGGCAAGTTTATTAGGTCTTGGTGCCTCCGGAATGAGTTATGTTCAGGGTTGTGGGCCAAAGAAACAAGAAGTTATAGAAACACCTCTGTCTAAAGAATGGACCTCTGATCCTGAATGGCTAAAAGTGAAGTATGGAGCGTGGAGTGGGCCAGGAGTGCCAGTAGGTCCAGGCCCTATGGATGGAGTTTTGGTAAAGGATTATGCGCCAAAATCCACCATAATTGCTGATGAAACCTTTATCCCTAAAGCCAAATTCTCCGCAATTGATGCACACGTTCACCATTATACCGAAATTGAAGCAGGGGGAAATCCCAAGCAGGTTATAAAGGATTGGGTGAAGACAATGGATGAAGTAGGGATTGAAAAATCAGTTGTACTTACTGTGGCTACCGGGAAAGAATTTGACAAGATGGTTGATTATTATTTGACCGATTATGCAGATAGGTTCCAGCTTTTTTGTGGCATTGAAATGGAAGGGATTGATAAGCCGGATTATCCTGAAAGAGCAGTAAAGGAGTTGGAACGTTGTTATAAATTAGGTGCTAGAGGAGTAGGAGAAGTGACAGACAAAGGTTTTGGTGTCTCTCGTGACCAGTCTTTGAAGCCTGAAGAAAGAATGCACATCGATGATGATAGATTGGATCCATTCTGGGCGAAATGTGGAGAATTGAATATACCTGTTAACGTACACCAGTCAGATCACCCTTCGGCCTGGACACCACCTGATGTTTACCAGGAAAGGACGCCTATATTTCAACAGTTCAATAAATATGGTACAGATGGTTTGACCTACGACCAATTGGTAACTTACCTTCCTAAGTTATTGGTTAAGCATCCTGAAACCACCTTTATCGCTTGTCACTTGGCAAATTTGGGCAATGACTTAAAGCGACTAGGAGCCATGTTAGATGATTTTGATAATTTTTACCTGGACATCTCAGCGAGAGATTACGAAATCGGAAGGCAACCAAGAGCATCCGCAAAATTTATAACCAAATACAGTGACAGGATATTGTTTGGTACCGATATGGGATTGGACAAGGAGATGTATCAGGCATGGTGGCGTTTGTTGGAAAGTGGGGATGAACACATGCCAGGTAGAGTATGGTGGAGGTATTATGGCTTAGAGCTTCCAGACGATGTATTGAAAAAATTGTACCGCACCAATGCTGAGAAGGTACTTAACTGGAGCTAATTCCCTTGTGGTTTTTCTACATTTTTGCAAAATATAAGGTGCTCTATTACCTTACCAAATAAGATAAATTAAGAAGTTTACCGCCTATCCAGTATTTGAAAGGATAGACGGTGAACTTTTTTGTATTCTTCCTAATCTGGTCCAGATCTGGTCTAAGTTTAGCAAAGCGTAACTTAGACCCAAAATGCCGAAAGTTTTCAACTTTCATGAAACAGACCAAAGTTGCAGACATTGCTTAAATAGGTTTAGAGCATCTTGGGACCAAGGTTTGGCTAAAGCCATAGATGGTGTAAACCGCTGAGATCCCCCAGCTAAAGCTAGGGGCTATTGAAAACTGGACTCAGAATATCTTTACCCGAATTAGCCTGGCTTAATTGATCAAAGAAAACAATTCAATAGGAATGGGCTTCAGCCCATTTATAAGGTGAAATCGTAGGATCCGGCTTTAGCCAAAATCTAGAGAATAAAAGGGTTTTATTAAATAGCCCATTGCCAAATAAAAACATCTCTTCAAATTTTACTCCATGCTTTCGGGGTACGTCAGGTTACTGAGCTTGTCGAAGTGGCCCCATTCCCATTTCAACTTACAAAAATCACTAATTACATACATTCAATTCCTCTGCATTAATTTGAAAGAATTGAATTATTTCATTTTGCTTATTGGTTAATACGGACCAATAAAATGCTGGTTTGTAAAAATCGATTTTCTTATTTCTAGTTGCTTGGCAAATATGGCTACCCCTGTTTTTAGATTGGCCTCCGGGATCAGGATATTTTGTTTTCCCGGGTCGAGTGGAACATCCTCGTAACGTGTTTCATCTCCATAACTGAGTTGCAGTAAGCCTTCGCTAAATACATTCAGTGGAGCTGGTTCCTGGTAGCGGGTGTTAGGGTTGAAATTTGATTCAAACTTGGCCATTGATGCAATAAGCAAAGTCCACAAGGCGACTTTTTCGTTCTCAGAAGCATTGTAGTAGGAGGGGCAAAGCCTTACTAAATCCTGCTTGTAAATCGAGTCATTGTCTATGAAAACCTCTTTGTGGCGAATAATTTCACTAGAGATAAATTTGTTCCATTCATACTTCCATGGATAGCTTCCTGTTGTTTTTTCCACTTTTGAAAAAACAATCGTATCGATTACTGGATGGAGATTTGCTGGAGCTGATATAGAAATAGTTAGTTCTTTAATGTTCTCGTTGTCTCTGCTGTTAAAGTCGAAAAAAGCAGCTACAAATAGGCTCAAAGTGATAATGGTAATCAGTTGCCTCATGTTGAAAAATTTCAATTATAATGGAAAAAGTTCTTTAAGTAGTAAATAGCAAATTAACACTAAAACTTCCAAAACAATTATCAGGGATATTCCCCTTTGGTTCCGGAATGGTTCTCATCTAGTCTAAGTTTAGCAAAGCGTAACTTAGACCTAAAATGCCGAAAGTTTTCAACTTTCGTTTGGGCCAAATCGCTCCATCTCATAAATAGGTTGAGAGTTCCCCGTTTCACTTCGACTCTGCTGGCTTCGACAGGCTCAGTCACCGGTGATAATGCCGAAGAAAACGGTAGGTACTCAATTATCACCAACTAAAAGTAGGAGGATATTGAGAAATAGTCTTCATCCTTACTTTTGTCTCAATAAGTAGCAGGCCTTTTAAACGCAATCATTGTTCTATACTTGTTTTTCTGCGTAACAAACGCCTGTTTCTCAGGTATTCCAAATTCACTTATTTACGTGTTTTTATTTACACATTAGCTGTATTTCTTTTTGTATAAGTTGATTATTTGTGTTTTCGATAACGTTATCGCTATTAAATTTCACTATTTCAATTTGAGTAGTTTGTTTATTGGTTAAATTGAACTTAAAGTTTGTGTAAAATAAGGTTTAACTCAATGCTGTCGCTCTATGAAAAAATCTACTCGTTATTTAATACTCCTTCTTGTTCTGCTGGGAGGGATGAATTTTGGAAATGCTTTTGCCCAAGGGGCTAGGGTCTTAAACGGTACGGTGTCCGGTCAAAATGGCCAGTCAATTCCCGGAGCCACCATTCTGGTGAAGGGAACTACAAATGGTACTGTCACGGATATGGATGGAAAATATAGCCTCAGTGTAGGCACAGATGCACAGGTGTTAATCGTTTCCTTTGTGGGGATGTTGACCAGCGAAGTAACCATTGGAAACAGAAGCCAGATAAACGTTACTTTGGAAGAAGAAACGGCAGACTTGGATGAGTTTGTTGTCATTGGGTATGGAACTCAAAAGAAAGCGACACTCACAGGCTCTGTTACCAGTGTTGAAAGTGAGCAGGTAATCAGTAACCCTTCTGTAAATTTGACCAACTCCTTGTCAGGCCTTTTACCTGGTTTGGTTGCCATGAACAGATCTGGAGAACCTGGAGCTGATAACTCCACGATATTGATCCGAGGTAGCAATACCACAGGAGACAACAGTCCCTTTGTAGTCGTAGATGGGGTTCAAAACCCTCCAGGCTGGCAAAGAATCAACCCTAATGACATAGAATCCATTTCTGTTTTGAAGGATGCTTCTGCAGCCATTTATGGTGCCAGAGCTGCCAATGGTGTTATTCTCATTACCACCAAAAGAGGTACCGCAGGTAAACCAACATTGAGTTATACTTTTAATCAGGGCATAAGCCAACCAACACGACTTCCTGAATTGGCGGGCTCTCCGTTATTTGCAGGTTATGTCAATGAGATGATGGTCAAAGACGGGCAGGATCCGCGCTACTCAGATGCTGAGATTGAATTGTTCCGAAATGGAACCGATCCGAATTACTCCAACACCAACTGGTACGATGAGGTGCTGAAGGATTATTCGCTCCAAAGCATGCACAATTTAAGTTTAAGAGGTGGTTCCGAATCTGTGCGCTATTCCATGTCAGGCTCTTATTCCCACCAAAACAGTATTTTTAAAGAAGGGGTTCACGATTTTAAGGGCTATACAATCAGGTCAAACATTGATGCAGATGTCAATGAATACATCACTGTAAATCTTGATTTAAACTTGGGCATGGATGACCGCTCACAACCAGGAACAGAAAATCCATGGGGTTGGTTAAATGCCATCCCAATGATGCCTGTTTATTATCAAAATGGTTACCCATCAGCTGGTATTGAGCAGGGCCTTAATCCTGCTGTGATGACCACCTCTGCTTCAGGAGATCACAATACAAAAACCAAAAGAGCTATTTCTAAAGTAGGGTTTAATGTCAAGGCTCCATGGGTAGAAGGATTGGGTATGGATGGTTATTTTGTCTATAGCAATGAAGACATAATGGACAAAAATTGGAGAACTCCCTGGACCGTTTATAACTATGACATGGCCAATGATGCTTACATTCCTCTTCGGGGTGGAAGGATCACTGCACCAGAATTAACACAATCTACACAAAGTGTTAGCAGTACTTTTCTGAATTTCAGAATTAAGTACGAAAGACAATATGGCGATCATTATATCAACTCCTTTATTGGAGCTGAACAGACCAAAGGTGGGGATGCGTATTATGAAGCATTTAGGAGAAATTACCTTTCTCCAACCTTGTCAGAATTGTTTGCAGGAGATCCTGCTACCCAGCAAAATGATGGGGTGTCTTCAGAATCCTCCCGCCAGAGTATTTTAGGTAGACTAAGTTATAACTACCAGGAAAAATACATTATCGATTTTAATGCCAGGTACGATGGCTCTTATGTATTCCCTGAAGGAAAGCGATTTGGTTTCTTCCCTGGTGTATCCGCTGCATGGGTATTGTCTGAAGAGTTTCTAAAAGATGTATCCGGTATCAATGATTTGAAATTAAGGACCTCTGTTGGTAAAATGGGGAATGACAGAATTAGTCCTTTTCAATTTATGCCAGCCTATAGCCTAGGTTTGAATGGGTATCATTTTGGATTGCCGACCACCTCTCAACTAGGAGTAGTTCCAGGTGTTACGCCAAACCCAAATGTAACGTGGGAAGTAGCCACTACCTACAATATTGGATTGGATGGGATGTTTTGGAATGGAGGACTTAGCTTTACGTTGGAGGCTTTCAAACAAAGACGTACCAATATTTTGACAAAGAGAGACCTTGAGGTTCCTTTTTATACAGGATTGCAACTGCCTGATGAGAACATAGGAATCGTTGAAAACAAAGGACTTGAGTTGGCTTTAAGCCATCGTGGTAAAGCATCTTCTCCTGGAGGTTTTTCTTATACCGTAGGTGGAAACATCGCTTTTAACAAAAATAAAATAATTGATATTTCGGAAGCGCAGGATGTGCCTGACTACCAAAAAGCTGAAGGAAGTATCCTGGGTGCAGGACTCTATTATGAAGCACTAGGTATTTTTAGAACTCAGGAAGAGGTAGACTCCAACCCTGTTTACCCAGGTACCCTTGTAGGGCATTTGCAATACACAGATGTAAACAATGATGGAATTATCAGTTCTCAGGACATGGTAAGGATGGACAAATCCAATATTCCTCAGATCACTTTTGGTATTAACGGAACTCTAAATTATGGGCAGTTTTCTTTGTTTGCCAATTTTTCCGGACAAGGTGGGGCATGGCAATATTATCACCAAAATGCGAGAATAGCGGTGAATGGTTTGGCTGAATTAATCGAAAACAGGTATACCGCTGGAAGCATGGACTCCAAATACCCTATTCTACCAGATTTAGAAACAAGAACACAGCCAAGTGGACTACAGAGTACATTTTGGTTGCAAAATGCCAGTTTCCTAAGGTTCAAAACGCTTCAGGTAGGCTATAATCTTCCGGAGACGATACTCAAGAAACTAGGGGTGTCTACAGCAAGGGTTTACCTAAATGGAAATAACCTTTTGACCATTTCGGAAATCAAATGGTTTGATCCTGAAGGAGACAATGAAAGAGGTTCATTCTACCCTCAAAGTCGAATTTTTAATTTGGGTGTAGACTTGTCCTTTTAATTAATTGGTGAAAATTTAATATTCCATATTATGAAAACGATCTATAAATACTTGTATATAAATAAAATAGTCGGAATCTTCGCCCTGCTATTGGTTGTGGTTTCACTGAATACAGCATGCGATGATGAGGTTTTAGATGTGACACCGGCAGACAGGTTTACTGACGAGGCAGTGTGGGCAGATCAATCTTTGATTGAGGCTTTCATTGGCAATGCCTACCGTACTATACCAAGTGGTTTGCGCTATAGTTTGTATGGACTTTCTGTTGTTACGGACGAAATCAATGCGAGGAGTAATTCCTGGGCCTGGGGTGTATGGGAAGGTAACCTTAATCCTGATGACCTGAGAGAGGTGGATTATTGGACTGGGGCAAATGATAGAAATTTGAATTATTGGCAACCAATCAATCGTACGAATATATTCTTTGAGAACATTGATAGGGAACGAGCGGTGCCTATAGATGAGGTCACCAAAAATAGGATGATAGGTGAAATGAAAGCCATCAGGGCCTACAGTTATTTCAAATTGGCCAGCTTATTTGGTGGGGTTCCTTTGTTTACCAAAACCTTTACCTTAGAGGATGATTTTAAAGTAGAGCGAAATACTTACCAGGAAGTGATGGATTTTGTTTTTGCAGAATTAGATGAAGCCATTGCTTTACTTCCTCCAACTTATGACAATGCCAACCAGGGAAGGGTAACCAAAGGAGCAGCCATGGCAATCAAATCACGTGCAGCATTGTACTATGCCAGTGAGTTGAACAATCCAACAATGGATCCTACTAAATGGCAAGAAGCTTCCGATGCAGCCAAAGCTATCATTGACATGGGGCAATATTCCCTCTTTGATGATTATAGAACCATGTTTTTGGAAGAAAATATTTACAATCCAGAAATGATTTGGCAACGTCCTTACAACCAGTTTGTCAGTAGCGAACGGGTGTATGTTGAGCTAAGCCTTTATCCAAATGGCTACAACGGTTTTGGACAAGTACACCCACTTCATAATCTGGTGGATGATTTCGAAACAGCCAATGGTCTTCAACCTGAAGATGATCCAGATTATAACCCAAGTGATCCGTATGCCAACAGAGATCCAAGGTTTTATGCAACCATCTTACATGATGGAGCACCTTTTCAAGGCAGGGAAGTAGAAACTTTTTTTCCAGGTGGATTGGACTCAAATGAAGGCCCGGTTTCAGCATGGAATGCTACCCAAACAGGTTATTACCAGTTGAAGTTTGCCAATGAAAGGATTGTTAACCCTAGTGGTAATAACATGTCTCAAACACCATGGGCATTTGCCAGGTATGGAGAGATCTTGCTGAATTATGCTGAGGCCAATTATTTCCTAGGCAACGAAGACATCGCTAGAGAATACCTCAATATGGTAAGAAAAAGGCCTAGCGTTGACATGCCAGATATTACGGAAAGTGGAGAAGCGCTTTTTGAAAGAATTGTAAATGAGAGACGCATTGAGTTGGTCTTTGAAGAACATCGCTGGTTTGATATTCGCCGTTGGAAAATTCTTCCAGAGGTGGCAGACAAAGACCGCACGCGAATGATCATCAGAAAACAAGCCGATGGGACAAAAGAGTATGAAGTTGCCTTTTGGAAAACAGGAAATTTCAACCCTGCCAATTATTTGCTTCCTATTCCACAATCAGAAATCAACAAGAATAGTTTGCTTGAACAAAATCCTGGCTATAATGTAGCCCCTTAAACGTGTTAATTTCAAAAAAAATGATGTACGTGTTAATTTTTAGGGTACGTACATCATTTTTTCATATATTGAGTGTTAAATATTTCGTCGTATGAAAAATAATCGTAGAGACTTTCTAAAATTATCCGGGATTTCAGGTTTAGGAATGGCTGGATCGGCCTTGTTTCCAGGGACATCCTTTGGTGCTGATGAAACTATAGGTTACGAAAAAATAAAAATGCTGGCGAATAAAAAGCACAAACAGGTATTTAATATGTCTGGGTATGCTGCGCCAAAAATTGATACCGTAAGAATTGGAGTTGTAGGGTTAGGAAGTAGAGGATCGGCTGCTGTACGCAGGCTAAGCAAAATTGAGGGAGTAGACATAAAGGCTTTGTGTGATTTAAGACCAGAAAAAGCCGTGCAAGCCAGAGAAAAGCTTGCCAAAACATCCCATACGCCGGAGTTGTATTCTGGAGATGCCCAAATATGGAAAAAACTGGTAGCGCGTAAGGACTTGGATTTAATTTACGTCACTACGCCATGGGAGCTTCATAC
This sequence comes from Cyclobacterium qasimii M12-11B, assembly GCF_000427295.1. Classification (GTDB taxonomy): domain Bacteria; phylum Bacteroidota; class Bacteroidia; order Cytophagales; family Cyclobacteriaceae; genus Cyclobacterium; species Cyclobacterium qasimii. The sequence continues at coordinate 27,665 of NZ_ATNM01000132.1, forward strand.
GCCGATAGCACTTCATGCAATGGAAAGTGATAAACATGCAGCAGTGGAAGTTCCAGCAGCAATTTCTATGGAAGAATGCTGGGCGCTTGTAGAGACATCAGAGAGAACAAAGAAGCATTGTATGATGCTTGAAAATACCTGTTATGATTTCTTTGAATTGATGACCTTAAACATGGCCCGCCAAGGATTTTTTGGTGATATTATTCATTGTGAAGGGGCTTATATTCATGATTTTATCCCTAGTATTTTCAGCAAAGAAAAATGGAATATGTGGCGTTTCCGTCATAATGCCAGTAGAAATGGGAATCTATACCCTACACATGGTTTTGGCCCCATTTGCCAAGCCATGAATGTAAATAGAGGTGATCAAATTGATTTTCTTGTTTCAGTTTCAAGTAAGGATTTTGTCCTGGGAGAGATGACGGAAAAACTGGCCAAAGAAGATGATGTTTACAAAGAATTTGTGGGGAAACCATTCAGAGGAAACATGAATGTGACCACCATGAAAACCAAGAATGGAAGTACCATTATGCTTCAACACGATGTCTCCTCACCAAGGGTTTATTCAAGGATCCATCTTGTCAGTGGCACCAAAGGAGTTGCAATGAAATACCCATTGCCAGGGCGTATCGCTACAAGTCATGAAGGTTGGCTTCCTGAAGAAGAAATGAAAGCCCTGGAGCAAAAATACCAACCGGAAATTGTAAAGAGAATTGGAGAATTAGCCAAGCAAGTGGGCGGACATGGAGGGATGGATTTCTTGATGGATTGGCGGTTAATTGATTGCTTAAGAAATGGCTTGCCATTGGAGCAGGATGTATATGATGCGGCACTTTGGAGTTCCGTATTCCCATTAAGTGAATGGTCTGTAGCCAATCGCTCTAGTGCCATTGATGTACCTGACTTTACAGGAGGCTCATGGCAACACAATGCCCCAGTGGACATTAACTTGACACATGGTGGAAACACAGGGATTAATTTATAATTTAAAAATACAGCAGATGACATGTAATTTGACCAGTCCATGAAAAATTTTCTATTAGTAAGTCTTTTTATTGTAGTTCAGTTTTTAAGCCCTCATTCCGCTGTATCTAAAGAAGGAATGGTTTTAAATACAAGCCCTCAGGACAGTTTGCCTTCTGTTTTATCTGCTCAAAGTGCAGATATTTTGGGGGGTCGAATGAAACAACAAGCCCAAATAAAATATGCAACTCACCTGTTGCCTGATAATTTGAAGGATTGGGAAAAGAGAAAAACCGAAATAAATCGGGAAGTGATTCTCAACAGTGGTATTAAAGTGGATCATGACCTGGCCTTGGACATGAAGGTGACTGGCACGGTTCAAATGGATGGTTATTCCATAAAAAATATTTATTTCCAAACACAACCGGGGGTATATGCAACTGCAAACTTATTTATCCCTGAGGGCGAAGGCCCTTTTCCTGCAGTGATCAACATGCATGGGCATTGGAGTGAAGGCAAAGCAGCAGAAAATATCCAATCAGTAGCGCATAGCCTGGCAAAAAGCGGGTATGTATGCCTGAGCATGGATGCTTTTGGTGCTGGTGAAAGATCGACAGAACACATGGATTTTGAATACCATGGATCCAATTTAGGCGCTTCATTGATGAATGTGGGTGAAACCCTTTTGGGTGTTCAGGTGATAGACAATATGCGTGCAGTGGACCTTTTATTAACATTGCCTTATGTAGATGCTGAAAACATTGGCGCTACAGGAGCAAGTGGTGGAGGCAATCAGACCATGTGGTTTGCTGCCATAGATGAAAGGGTAAAAGCAGCCATGCCAGTAGTGAGTGTAGGTACTTTTGAATCAGCGGTAATGGGTTCCAACTGTGTTTGTGAATTGATTCCCAATGGGCTCTCCTTTACTGAGTCTTCCGGGATTTTGGCACTGTATGCACCAAGGGCCTTGAAAATGTGTAATCACAACAAGGACAGCAACGCTACTTTTTTTCCAGAAGAAATGTTGAGAAGTTACCACAATGCGAAACCAATTTTCCAACAATACGGAGTAGAAGAAAACATTGATTATGAATTATTTGACCTTGTTCATGGCTATTGGCCAGAAGACAGGGAAGCCATGTTGGGCTGGTTTGATCTCCACTTGAGAGGAATTGGAGATGGTAGCTCTCGAAAAGAAATTGCTTTTGAAGTGCTTCCTGTTGAAAAACTGATGGTCTTTCCAAAAGGCCAACGTGATCCTAAAGTGATTGGCGTAGCAGAATATTGCCGGAGGAAAGGGCAGGAGCTGAGAAAAGATTATTTGAGTCAGACTTCTATTGATAATCAACAAGCGACTGAGGACCTACAGGAGCTTCTTAAAATCAAAAGTTTTCCGGAAATTAACCAGGTGAATAACTTTTCTCCAGTTGACGGTTGGGAAAGGATTGCCTTAGAAACATCAGATAATTTGCTAACACCACTTCTTGTCAAAAAACCTGGCAAGGCAGCTTTGGGCTATGTCCTTCTCGCAACATCAAACGGGAAACATGAAATTCCTCTAGCAAGAATTGATGATTTAATAAATAAGGGCCATGGTGTTGTAATTGTAGAACTGAGTGGTACCGGTGAAGCCGCCTCCAAGGAGGATCAATTGGTTGCCTACCTAACGCCTTTTCACACTTTAGCAAGAGCAAAATTATGGCTCGGAGAAACCATGCTCGGGCAATGGGTTGGTGAATTAGACATGGTCTCTGGTTTTATTAAAGAAAACTATGCCCCGAAAATGTTAGCTTTTGACGGAGACAAGGAAGCTGGCTTGGCAGGATTGTATTTAGCAGCACTTGAAGAGGAAACATTTAGCTCGCTTACCCTAAGAAATACGCCTGTAAGTTATCTTTTTGATAATCGGGAAGGGGTAGATTATTATAGTCTGGCCATTCATCTTCCAAAATTCCTTCAATGGGGAGATGTATCTCTGGCAGCGGGATTGTCGGGTCGACAAATCACTTTTGATCATCCGGTAACCATGTCTGGAGAATCATTATTGCCTTCTCAGGAAAAAGAATTGCAAAGTGAATTTACTGCAATAAGGTCTTCTTTAAAAGGAAAAGGAAGCGTTAAATTTCAATTTTAATACCCACCAAAAAATAATATAGAAGCTTAATACAATTAAATTATGGGAACGATAAACAGAAGAAAATTTATCCAAAATACAGGGTTACTTGCAGCAACTGGCCTTTTGGCACCTTCAATTGGTTATGGTTTTAAGCGCCAAAAAAGCCGTGTAGTGTTGGTAGGGACCGGAGGCAGAGGAATAGGTATGTGGGGTCAACCAGTTCAGGAAGAATACAATGATATTTTGGAATTCGTTGGACTTTGTGATGTCAATCCTGGAAGGGTGGCTTATGCCAAGGAAAAAATGAAAGTCAACTGTCCAGTTTACACGGATTTTGATAAGATGATGAAGGAAACGAAGCCTGATACGTTGATTGTTACTACCACAGATGCAACCCATCATGAGTACATCATCAAAGGCTTGGAAGCTGGTTTGAGAGTGATTTCAGAAAAACCAATGACTACTGATGAGTTCAAATGCCAGGAAATCTTTGATGCTGAAAAAAGAACGGGAAATAAGGTTATTGTTACCTTTAACATGCGCTACTCGGCTTATGTACAACAAATTTGGGAATTGCTGAGGAACAATGAAATAGGAGATATTAAATCAGTAGATCTGAACTGGTACCTGGATACCAGTCATGGAGCAAGTTATTTCAGACGTTGGCATGGTGAAAAAGAGCATGGAGGTACCTTGCTTGTTCATAAAGCTACCCATCATTTTGATGCCTTGAATTATTGGATGGATTCTGAGCCAGAGGAAGTATTTGCTTACGGTTCTTTGGATTATTACGGACAAAAAAACAGTAAAATACATAGCACGAATTGCCGGCCTTGCCCACATAAATCCAATTGTAATTTTTATTGGGACATTACCCAAAGCCAAAGTGCAATGGATCTATATGTAGCCAATGAAAAACACGATGGCTACCTACGTGACGGTTGTATTTATCGTAAAGAAGTGGATATTTATGATACCATGGCTGTCCAATACAAGTATGCGAATGGTGTGAAAGTAAGTTATTCTTTGACTGCTAGCTCACCTTACGAAGGATATAGATTGGCCATTAATGGTAGTAAAGGTAGATTGGATGCATGGATAAAATCTTCTATGCCTACAGGTGTACCTCCTTATCAGGAGATTACGATTAGGAATCTTTTTGGTAACGTGAAAAACATTAAGGTAATTCCAGAGACCGGAGGACATGGTGGGTCAGATCCAAGGTTAAAAGATAAAATATTCAGGTACCCTGATACGCCAGATCTTTACAAACAATCAGCGGGTTCAAGAGATGGGGCCATGTCAGCATTGATAGGTATCGCTGCACGTAACAGTATTGAAACGGGTAAAATAGTCAAAATTTCAGACCTCACTTCCCTTGTTCCAGTAGCAAAAAAGGCTTGATTTAGAACAATAAATGTTCAGTGAATTTAGCGCTCACCATTAAATTATCGATTTAAGCCTAATTGTAGTCACATGAATCATCAAAGAAGGAAATTCCTGAAGGTTTCTGGAATGGCCGTCACCGGTTTAGGGATTTTGGAAGGATTTGCGGCAGGGCAACCGGGGAGTTTTCCCGCTAGCCCTATGCAGGATCCTTCCCGTTTTCAAATCACACCAGCAATGAAAGAGGCCTATCAGGTAGCACTGAAGGCTTTAAATCCCACTAAAAGCCAATTGGAACGTGGGCTTGAACTTCATCGCAACTCTGTAGTTGTAGATTGTTATGGTTTCATGCCGAGGGCAGCTGTAGACGGGGAAAGAATGAAAGCAGCGGTGGAGGACAGTGCTTCTCCATTGGAGCTTCAGGACATGCAGGAAGACATGACCATGACGGGGTTTGTAGAAGTACAACGCGAAACGGAAGAGTTTATCAATGCATGGAAGGCTTCGGGAGTTACTTGTGTTATTCAGAATTCAGGAGAAGAGGGAAGTGCTATAGAAAGGCTACTCAAAAGATTGTCCAGGTTTACCTATGCTACTGACTGGATGAAGGATACTTTAATAAAAGCCGTTACTCCTGAGGATATTTTGCTTGCCAAGCAGCAAAACAAACATTCCCTTTATTTTACAGGAAATGGAGTTCCTCTCCCTCAGGATTGGATTTCTACAGCGGATGAGCTTCGTTATATTAGGGTGTTTTACCAATTGGGTATTCGCATGATGCACCTCACCTATAACCGTCGAAATATGATTGGTGATGGTTGTGGTGAGCAAATAGATGGCGGTTTAAGTGATTTTGGAAGGTCAGTGGTAGAAGAGATGAATCGAGTAGGAGTGATCGTAGATATTGCTCACTCGGGGTGGCAAACAAGTCTGGATGCTGCCAAGCATTCCACAAAACCAATGGTGGCCAGCCACAGTACGGTGAATTCATTGTATGAACATTACCGTGCCAAACCAGACAATGTGATCAAAGCCATAGCAGACACAGACGGATACATGGGGATATGTTGTATTCCTTGGTTTTTAGGTGGTTCAGGAGATATAGCCTCCATGATGAAGCACATTGATTATATGGTCAAAAAATTTGGCAGTGATCGGGTGGCTATTGGCACGGATGTGGCTCATAATTCACAATATGCTCCTGAAGAAAATAAGAAGGTGCCTGCTTATAGAAAACGAAGGAACAGATGGGAAGCATTGTGGCCAGAGCCTAAAGAAGCCTTTACCACTACCAAGGAGATGACGCAAAGTATGGCTTGGACCAATTGGCCTTTGTTTACTGTGGGTATGGTTCAGATGGGCTACAGCGACGTAGATATCCAGAAAATTTTGAGTGGAAATGTACTGCGCGTGGCAAGGGCTGCTTTATAACTTCGAATGGGGCTATTTCCATTGAGTTTGTGTAATTTCGCAGGCGTTTTATTTTGAAGTTTGAACGAAAATAAGAAAGGCCTATTTGCAAGAAAGGATAGAAAGCTATTCTTTTTTAACAACCGTTTGGAGTAGATCGTACTTAAAACGCTTAGGTTCAAATGAATATTTAAGAGGGATGATGACCTGTTTAGCAGGTGTCAATTTAATATCGGAAAACATTGATGAGCGGTAATAAATTGAAACATAAATCAATTCTCGTGAATAGGCTATTAATTGTATAATTACTTAAACGTCCGGTGTGGTTCCAAATTGTCAGGGTACGGTACCGGATTTATACACACTTTATAAACTATTGCTAAGGCATTAATTTTCTAGCAATTATTTAGATGTCTTTTATTTAACCTTAATATCAGTATTATGAGAATATTTCAATCAACCAATCCAAAGGGGCTTGGTAAATTAGCAGGAGAGGCCGCAGCACCACTAATTCGTGAGGCGATTAAGAGCAAAGGAAAAGCCAATTTAATTTTAGCAACGGGCACTAGTCAGTTCGAAACTATTTCCCAGCTTTTAGATGAAGCTATCGATTGGAGTAAAGTGACTGTTTTTCATTTGGATGAATACATTGGGATTCCAATCACCCATCCTGCAAGCTTTCGAAAATACCTTAAGGAAAGGTTTGTGGATAAAGTAGAAAAATTGGGCGCAATACATTATATCAATGGAGAAAATGATCCGGAAAAAGAATGTGAAAGGCTAAAGGCTTTGATTTCAGGTCAGGACATTGATGTGGCTTTTGTAGGGATTGGCGAAAATGGTCACCTTGCCTTCAATGACCCGCCTGCCGATTTTGATACCAAAGAACCTTACTTGGTTGTGGATTTGGATGTGCCATGTAGAGAACAACAAATGAATGAAGGTTGGTTTGCAACCCTAGAGGATGTTCCCCGTCAGGCCATCAGTATGTCTATCCAACAAATCATGAAGTCCGAACATATCATTTGTTCTGTTCCGGATGATCGAAAAGCCAACGCGGTAAAGAATTGCTTAGAAGGCGAAGTGAGCAACATGAATCCTTCAAGTATTTTGCAAGAGCACGCTTCTTGTAGTATTTATCTGGATGATGCATCTGCTTCCTTGCTAACCAAGGCATTAGAGAAATAAACCACTAAGCCAAAAGCCTGTGTCCCAAGATGGTTAAGCTATCTTGGGATACGGCTTTTTTTATTTCATGACACCTGGAAAAGATATTTTTTTAAAACCCCTAACGCATTGTGTTTTCAGTGTTTTTTTTACTTAAAGGGGGACTATTGCAAATCCCCGGTGGATCGAATACTGGATTCTCGAATGATTAATTCGCCGGGAAGAATCTCCTCCGTTGAAGGCAGGTTGTCTTTTTGAATGTGCTTCAGCAATAACTCGCATGCGATCCTGCCGATATCAAAAGCAGACTCCGAGACGGTGGTAAGTGTGGGGGTAATAAGGGTGCAAATAGGGTCATTCGTAAAGCCTACTACTCCAAAATCCCTGCCTATCTGAATGTTCAGTTTTTTAAGTTGAACCATAGCGCCAATGGCTTTTCTATCATTTACAGCAAATATGGCGTCAGGTTTATTCGTTTCCTCCATTAGATTTTTGAGATCATCAGCGCCACATTCCTGAGAAAATCCGTTGTGGATAATCAATTCTTTTCTTATCGGGATTCGGTGATGTTCCAATGCATTAAGGTAACCATTTAGTCGATTTTGGGTAAACATCTGGTCTTTTGGCCCCGTGATGTGCGCGATGTTCATAAAGCCTTGTGAGATAAGATGAGCAGTGGCCTCAAAAGCGCCATTGTAATCGTCTTGCACCACTTTGGAAGCATCTAAATTATTGGTTCTGTCAAAGAACACCACAGGGATTCCTTTGTCTATTACCTCATGAATATGGTCGTAATTACTGGCACAGGTGGAAATAAGGATTCCATCAAGTCCCGAAAGGGTGAGGTTACTCATGATAAGACTTTCCCTTTCCTCTGAATCATTGGTCAGGTAAAGAATAATATTATAATTGAATTCATAGGCAATTTTCTGAATTCCAGTAATAACGGTTGAAAAATAATAATTGGTAATAAAGGGTAAAATTATGCCAATATTATTTGTCCTTCCCTGAGACAAGCCTCTTGCATTAAAATTGGGTTTGTATTTTAGTTCTTTGGCTTTTTCAAGCACCAGGTGTTTAGTCTCTGGGCTCACATCAAATGTGTCGCGCAAAGCCCTTGAAACCGTAGAGACTGATATGTTCAATTCCCTGGCAATATCTTTTATGGTTATAGTCTGACGTAACATTTAACTTTTTATAAAACTGTCCCATAATATGCTGTTTTTTTAATAAATATGAAATGTGAAATGTACAGAACGGTAGAATATATTTAAGAAAATCGTCAGATTAGGGAGGGGGTTACATGAAGGTTTGATTAAATATTAGCGCATAACAATGAGAAATTTACAGGATAAAATACAATTCTGTAGTTTTGTTTGTTTCTTGATTTTAGGCTTAAATAATAACGATTATTTAGGTAATGGCTGTAATTGTGTAAATTTAAGTTATTTTTTATGCATACTTTATCACTAGTTACGTAATTTCTATTTGTTTCAATTAAGTTTTAAGGCATTTATGGTGCAGGTTACATTTTGTTATTAGGCTTTTCCACCCAGCCCCTTATTCAGTCCAATTATCCTTAGAATACGAAAATATCAGCCGCAAAATTTTTATTTGACAGAATAAGGCACTAAATTTTAATATGCTTGTAAGTTGGGCAAATTTAAGGCGGAAATAGCGGGCTCCTAACGTAGCGAAGTTGCTGAATAATGTCTTAGATTTCCTTTTGTTTGATTGCTTAGAAAACAGGATGAGAGTGGAGGGTGGAATTATTGCGCTTCAGTTTATTTAAGAAGTTTCTGGTGAACAAATTAAATGTGTTTTCAACTTGAAATTGATTAGATGTCGCCTATTTCTAGTTCAGTTTTCAATGCCCAAATTCAATCGAACTAAAAATAATTAAACCCGGAAAATGCATTAGTCTTTGCAAAAGGGTGATGAAATTACACAATAAATCAGGGGCATTTGATATAGGGGTAGAACGGTGCTATTGAAATGTCCAAAATAACAAGGGTGGACTGATCTTATAGTGGGTTTAGAATAAAATGGAATGGACAGTGCAAAATTCGATTTAAAACTATAAACGCCATTCTATTTCTGTAAAGTGATTGAGTTATAATTATTATGGGGCTATCCAGTGAAAAAAAAAGAGACCTTCAATTTACACTTAGCCGTGGAGGAAAAACCGTGGAAGCAGGAAAGAATTCTTCTAAGAATGTCCAAAATGGCAATGATGATACAGTGCTCTGGAAGCAATTCAAGGCTGGGAATGAAGTGGCTTTTTCAGCTATTTATAAACGCTACATTGTTGCCTTATTTAACTATGGCGAAATAATTACTTCTGACAAGGAGTTAATTGAAGACAGTATCCATGATCTCTTTGTTGAATTATGGAAAAAAAGAGAATCAATAGCACAAGCCGAATCTGTTAAATACTATTTGTTCAAAGGTCTTAAAAGGAAAATAATCAAAAATCTTGAGAAAAAGAGAAAGCTACCCCTTAAAGAAGCATTTGAAGACCATGATTTTGAAATAGTATTGTCCCATGAATTTGGTTTAATAGCAGGAGAAACATCTGCATTACAAAAAGAAAGTATCCTAAAGGCCATTAATCAGCTTTCGCGGAGACAAAAAGAAGTGATCGTGTTGAGGTTTTATGATGGAATGGCATTTAGTGAGATTGCAAAATTGCTAGAAATAAGCCAAAAATCTACCTATACACTTGTCTATCGGGCTCTCGCTGTCATGAAAGACAACTTAGAAAATATACTATTGTTGTTGATTACAATGCACCTATATTATATAAGTGATTAAATTTAATTAGTTAATTTTTAAGCGATTAAATATTTTTTTAAAATTTCCTGAAATTTTTGAGGTAATTTTCAACCTACCCACCCCTTAATAAATATACACCGGAATAGTGAAGGGATTTCCCATCCTTTTTTCCATAAATTAATGTAAATGAAATCGGATATTCATTCTGTTTATAATTTATTGTCAAATGTTTCTTTCCTGGATTGGATAAAAAACCCTACTGAAGAAACGGACAGGTTTTGGGAAGGATGGCAAGAGGAGGATCCAAAAAGAAAGCAACAGGTAAAGCAAGCAAAAGCTTTGGCCTCGTCTATAGATTTTAAAAAAACAAGTCCCGAAGATATTCGAAAAGAATTGATTTTTAAGCGAATTCAGAATTCGATCAATGAAGAAAAAGAAGAACCTGCCCCGAATAGTTTTAGGGCACACAACACTCAAGTAAAGTCTGATTCTTCAAGAATATGGATGAAATGGGCCGCTGTGTTTATTGGGCTAATAGTAATGAGTGGTATTTATTATTTCGCTTTTAATAACAATACCATTACCCATACCACTGCTTTTGGAGAAACCAGAAATGTCACCCTTCCTGATGGTTCAGAGGTAAAGCTTAATGGCAATTCTTCTTTGATTCATTCCAAGGCTTGGGAAAGTGGAGAAGTTCGTGACGTATGGTTAGAAGGGGAAGCTTACTTTACAGTAAAACACCTGGGAGCGCAGCAGAAATTCGTAGTTCATGCGACTTCTGATTTTAATGTGGAAGTGATAGGGACCGAATTCAATGTCCTTAACCGAGAAGGTAAAACCAAGGTGGTGCTTTCCTCAGGGAAAGTGATACTCAATCTGCAAAATGAAACCAAAGAAGAACGCTTGCAAATGGCACCTGGAGAAATGGTAGAGTATATCCATGATGACCAGGTTTTGACTAAAAAGGAAGTTGATCCGATGGTCTATACTTCTTGGAGAAATAACCGCCTAATCTTTGATGATACGTCGCTTCTTGAAATCAAATCCATTTTAGAGTCCACTTACGGGCTTACAGTAAAGATTGAAGATAAAAGTTTACTGGAAAAACGAGTGTACGGATCTGCCCCCAGTAATGATATCTCATTATTACTTAAAGGGCTGGAAAGAAGTCTCGGAAATCAAATTTTAATTGAAGGAAAAATAGTAACCATAAAATAGAATAGGGAGTGTTTTCAGTGAATTACTGATACACTAAAGTAGGATTGTGAAGGACAGTAATTGGTCGATATAATATTGAATTTATCTAACCACTAAAAAGGCATATAACCACGTGACCTCTTCCGCCACCACTAAAGGTACTAATCATATAAGTGCTGATGGAATTGTAAATTAGCTTTAACCAAAAATGGTCATAATCAGGCGATTGTTTTAACTGATTACTTGAATATGGCTTATATCTATAACTAACAACCTAACAACTCCTAGTATGAAAAAACTTAACAAAATTAAATTTTCATTACTCCTCTTTATGATTGGAATAATGAATATTCAAGCCCAGGAACTTGCGCTGGGCGATGACCGACAGACCGGGTATGTCAAGAAAAAAGTCGAAATTAATAATTTGAAGACTTTGATAAAAAAACTGGAACCTATGTATGAGGTTTCTATAGTTTGTAACAGTGATTTGGTACATACAAAAATTGCTTATGAGGTTTCTGATAGGACAAAATCCGTAGAAGAACACCTTACTAAGTTGACATCCAAAAGTAACCTGAGCTATCACAAGTTAGACAAAGGTTTCTATGTGATCACTGATAAGGAAGAGAAAAGAGCCGCCAATAGTGATGCTGTTCCAATAGCTATTCCTTACACCAAATCACATCAAGTGGGGAAGAAAGAAGCTTCTAAAGTAGCGAAAGTCGAAGAGGAGAGAATCACAGGAACCGTTTCTTCAAAAAATGGAGAAACCTTACCAGGGGTAAACGTACTTCTCAAAGGAACCAATATCGGAACGGTTACTGATATGGATGGAAAATTTGTGATCACTGCTCCAAATACTAACGGAACACTAATTTTCTCATTTATTGGTTTTACTTCCCAAGAAATACCTATTGCAGGTCGGAGTATAATAGATGTGACCATGGTAGATGAATCACAAGCACTTGGAGAAGTCGTGGTTACTGCATTTGGATTGGAAAGGAAAAAGAATCGCTGGTTTATTCAGTTACAGAAGTAAAAGGTGAAGAGTTTACCAAATCCAGAGAAACAAACTTAGCAAACTCTTTAACAGGAAAGATAGCTGGAGTTAATGCTACGAGTATGGCGAGTGGTCCGGGTAGTTCCAGCCGTGTTGTCATAAGGGGTAATGGCTCTTTGAATGGTAACAATCAACCGTTATATGTAATCAATGGTATGCCTATTTCAAACAGGCCTTCTACTGTTCTTGATCAGGCCAATGGTGCTACTACTGATTTGGGAGATGGTATTTCAAGTATTAATCCTGATGATATCGAATCTATAAGTGTACTAAAAGGTGGTGCTGCAGCAGCATTGTACGGAAGTCAGGCTGCAAATGGTGTAATCCTGATAACAACCAAAAAAGGTTCAAGACAACAAAAGGGTATTGGTATTGAGCTTAATTCCAATTTTACTTTAGGTACCATTAATATTTTCCCAGAGTATCAATACGAATACGGTCAGGGTAGTCAGGGAGTTCGTCCTCAAAGTCAGGGTGAAGCGATCAGTACAGGACGTTTGTCTTATGGCGAACCTATGGATGGCCAGCCTTCTATTCAGTTTGACGGTGTAGAACGTCCTTATTCAGGGGTTTCAATCAAAGATAACATCAAAGCCTTTTACAGAAACAGTACCAACATTGTCAATACAGTTTCTTTTTCAGGTGGAAATGAGTCTGTACTCTATAGGGTGTCAGCTTCAGATTTGCAGTCTGGTGCAATCGTAGATGGATCTACTTATGACAGACAAACAGCAAATGTTAACTTGAAAGCTTTCATGAGTGATAAGTTGAGTTTTGATACACAAATTCAATACAACTATGAAATAGGGAATAATCGTCCAGGCGTAGGATACGTTGGAACGAATTCTGCATGGGGCGTTTATTTGCTTGCCAATACAGTGGACATTACTGACCTGGCTCCGGGATACAATCCTGAAACTGGTCAGGAAGTAGAATGGCAACATGTTAATCAGGCCACAAACCCTTACTTTGCCAGAGACAGAATGGGCAACCAGGATGTTAAAGATAGGGTAATCGCTCAAGGAAGTTTAACTTATGACCTTTTGCCTAATTTATTTATCAAGGCAGATTTTATGCGTGATTTCAGTAGCTGGAGAGAAGAAGATTACTATCCTGTAGGTACTGCATTCAGGCCTCTAGGTACTTATCGTTCTCAAGAAGAACTTCGCACTCGATCTAATGGACGTCTTATTGCCAATTACAATACCACCTTTGGTAATGGTATTAACCTAACAGCAATGGTTGGTGGTAATTTAGAGAGAGATATTCTAGATGTCTCTAACCTTATAGGTTCGGAATACATTATTCCTGAGTGGATCAGCCCTGTTAACTTAAATATCCTGGCGCCGTCTAAAGGTTTCTATAGAACAGGTACTAATTCAGTATTTAGTTCTCTGGATTTTAACTTTAAAGAAACTTATTATTTAAGCGTTACAGCTAGACAGGATCAGTTTTCTACTTTGAATCCTGGTAATAATAAAATCTTTTATCCATCAATTGGTGGTAGTATGATATTATCCAATGCCTTTGATCTTCCTGATGTAATTAGCTTTGCCAAGTTGAGAGGGTCCTGGGCTCAGGTAGGTTCTGCCACTGTGGATGCCTATGCGATTAATCAGTTGTATGGCTTCCGTCTTGGAGGACATTTGGGAGTGCCAGTTCAAACATCCAGTTCAGCTATTTCTAATCCTGAATTGAGACCTTTGACTTCTACCACTACTGAAATTGGCTTTGATGCTCAGTTCTTTGACAATAGGTTTGGTATAGACTTCACTCTTTATAGCAAGATCAACCAGGATGACATTGTTTCTACTTCTATTGCACCTTCTTCAGGAGCGACATCTACCTTGTTGAACGTAGGCGAAATAAGTAATAAAGGTATAGAGTTACTTTTAACAGGTAATCCGATAAGAACATCTGTTTTCTCTTGGAATGTTAGTTATAACTTTGCCTACAATAAAAACAGGGTACTTACGCTAGCCCCAGGTCAGGCTACCGGAAACAGTAGTTTGTTAGGTAAAGATTCTAGTACACGTTTCGGAAGAAGTTATGAGTATTCTGAGGATGGGATTAGGGTATATAACAGTTTAAGTGGGTATGCGATGCTAGGACCAACCATGCCACTTGGAATAGGTGTTCCTCCTTATACTATGGGATTTGAAAATACCTTTACTTACAAGAACTTTTCACTTAATGCACTTATTGATGCCAAATTTGGCAATCAATTCTTCTCCCAGGCCAAGCAATACATGTGGAGATTTGGTTTGCTAAAGGAAACTTTACCAGGCAGAGACAACGGATTGACGGTTGAAGGAGTAGATGAAAATGGAGATGCCTTTAGCAAGGATTGGCCTTCTAGCTTTATGTCTACTTATTATAACAATGATGGACAGTATGCTACAAACTTCATGATCGATGGTAGTTTTGTGAAATTAAGAAGTGTTGTGCTTAATTATAATATTCCTGTAGAAAAGTTGAATTTCGTTAATTTAACGACAGCACAAATATCTTTGGTTGCTAGAAACCTTGCCATCCTTTACAGAAACTCTGATCATTTCGACCCAGAGCAAGCATCTGATCCTAATAGCAATTCCCAGAATTTTTCAGGGGTAATGCTTCCAAGGACTAGAGAGATAGGTTTTAATTTAAGGATAGGATTTTAATGAGGAAAATCCTGAATCTTACCAATTTATTTCTTAACCAATATGATATTATGAAAAAGTATTCAAATATATATAAAATAGGTCTAGCCATGGCAGTGGTGGTCATGACCTCCTGTAATGATTTTACAGATAGTCTGAGTGACTTGAATAAAAATCCCAATGCTTATGAAGAGGTGATTCCAGAATTTCTCTTCTCCAATTCAATGCTAGATGGTGTGGCATTTAACTTCACCAATGGGGCTGATGGACAACATTTCATCTTTGCTCAGGCAATGCAACAATTTTCTACCCACTCAGAAGTTAGAGGAACGGGCGATAAATATTTCAATGAAAGTGCGGCAAGAAGCCACTGGGCCGTTTACAATACTGCCCTAGCTGACAATGAGCGAGTGATCAATGTTGTAAAGGATGATCCCAATTCTATCAATATGCTTTCCGCTGCAAGAATTTGGAAAGTCTACATGTTTCATATCGTTACAGATGTTCATGGAGATGTGCCTTACTTTGAGGCCTTGAAAAGTTCAGAGGGTAATTTACAGCCTAAGTATGATACTCAGGAGGCAATTTATGAAGACATGCTGAATGAACTGGAACAAGCTGCAGCTGCATTCAACCCCTCACTACCTACATTTGGTCCTTCAGATTTATTTTATGGAGGGGATACAGAAAAATGGAAAAAGTTAGCCAATTCGCTTATGCTACGATTGAGCATGCGCTTGACTGAAGTTCGTCCTGATGTGGCAGAAGCCTGGGCAAAAAAAGCAATTGCAGGTGGTGTAATCATAAACGATGAAGACATAGCCAAGGTGAACTATTTGGATGGACAAATTGCAGATAGTAGAAACCCTAAAGCAGCCAATCTTTTGGTTCAAGATTACCAAAATCCTCAAGCTGGCGTTAGTAACACGCAAGGCGGTAAATATGCTGAGACCTTTATCGAACATTTAAAAATGACTGGAGACCCTAGGTTGAATGTTATTTCAGTAGTTTGGATAGACAATCCTGATGGAGACGGTTATGTATATGATACGGCTACAAACATTCAGAGAGGAATGAAAAATGGTGCTTTATTCGGTGAGCCTGAAGATTTCCATACCTATTCTGAGCCACATCCAAACACAGTTTTGAGTTATGCCAGCCCAGTATTGACGATGACAAATGCTGAAACCAACTTATTGCTTGCTGAAGCTGCAATAAGAGGATGGTACACTGGAAGTGCAAAAGCAGCCTATGAAGATGCAGTTAGAGCTGGAATGAGACAATGGGCGCTATTTGGAGATGAGGGAATCATTTCAACTGAGAAAATTGAGGCTTATATTGCAAGAAATCCATTTATGGTAGAGGGTTCGTTTGAGGAAAAACTTGAGCAAATTAGCACTCAAAAGTGGGTGTCTTTATTTCTTGACAATTATGAGATCTTTGCCAACTGGAGAAGAACAGATTATCCAACTTTAACACCTACGAACTATCCTGGAAATATTACGGGTGGAACCATCCCTAGAAGGCTTATTATTCCTGATACTGAATTGAACCTTAATGAGGATAATTTCATGGAGGCGTATAACCGACAGGGAGTTGGCAACCTATTGACAAGTACCGTTTGGTGGGATCCTAAATTCCCAAGATAAATTAGCTTGTCTCGTTTAGAATATGGTATATAACCTGAGTTCGACTGTTTTTTAGTCGAACTTAGGCTTATATTTTAACATAAATGCAAGAAATAGTCCGGACATTTCTTAAATTCGGGTTGAATATCAATAAAATAATCCGATCAAATCAAGCATGAAGAAAACAGAACTAACAATTAGCATGAATATTTTTATTAGTAAGCTTTTCGGGAAATCCCAGTGGCTTATGATCTTCTTATGGATAGTATCCATAGGGATGGTAAAAGGAAATTCTGAACCTGATCCAATACTTAACGAGATCAGGATTGAAAGACATCAACCAGTAAAAA
Organism: Cyclobacterium qasimii M12-11B; assembly: GCF_000427295.1. Taxonomy (GTDB): domain Bacteria; phylum Bacteroidota; class Bacteroidia; order Cytophagales; family Cyclobacteriaceae; genus Cyclobacterium; species Cyclobacterium qasimii. The sequence continues at coordinate 44,362 of NZ_ATNM01000132.1, forward strand.
TGAGGGATGGAGTGATCCTCTATGCCGACATATACCGCCCTGCGAAGGATGGTAAATATCCTGTTATTTTGACACGTACACCTTATGGTGTGCAGCGAGACGGTGTGCATCATGAGCGCATGATCAAATTTGCACAAAGAGGGTATGTAGGCATTGTACAGGATGTTAGAGGGAGATATGAAAGTGAAGGGGTTTGGGATCCATTTAGAGATGAAGCAAATGACGGTTTTGACACCATAGAGTGGGCAGCAAAATTGGAATGCTCCAATGGACAAGTGGCCACGCAAGGTGGTAGCTATTTGGGACATAACCAATGGGCAGCAGCCAGTCAAACACCACCAAGCTTGAAAGCGATTTTCCCTTCTGTAGCGTCTACAAATGTATATGCCAACTGGATTACCATGGGAGGAGCTTTTAGACTAAGCTTTAACTATGGTTGGGGAGTTGTTAGAATGCCAAACAAAATCATGTTGCCTCAAAATTGGCATACCGCTGCTTATACTCCTGAGGAGCTAAAATATGAAAACATATTGTATCATTTGCCTCTTATGGATGGTGATTTGGTAAGCGCAGGTAAGGCAGTACCCTTTTATAGGGATTGGGTGACCCACGAGTCATATGACGAGTATTGGAAATCTGTAAGTGATGAAGAGCGTTTTAGTAAGATCACCGTTCCTGCTTACAATACAGGAGGATGGTTTGATATCTTCGTTATGGGTACCATCAACGGATATGTTGGCATGAAAAATCACGGAGGAACTGCTGAGGCCAGAAAAGGCACCAAATTACTTATAGGTCCCTGGGGTCATGGTCCATCTACCTCTTTTGGGGACATGAAATTCACTGAGGATGCTTATGTAGATCTATTTGAGAATGAATTGAGGTATTATGACTTTTACCTAAAAGGAATTCAAAATGGTTTGGACAAAGAAAAGCCAGTTCAAATATACTATATGGGCGAAAACAAATGGCGTCATGAAGATGATTGGCCTATTCCTGGAACAGTTTACAAAGAATTGTACCTTGGTGGCGATGCGCCAGCCAATTCAGTAAGAGGTGGCGGGAAATTGAGTTTTGAAAAACCAGGCAAAGCTGCCGAAGACAATTATATTTATGATCCAGAAGTTCCTGTTCCAACTTATGGAGGAAACAATTGCTGTGGTACACCCACTCAATCTGGACCTAAAGACCAGAGAACCCTTGAGAGAAGAAACGATATATTGGTTTATACTTCTGAGTTTTTAACAGCACCTGTAAGCATTGCAGGACCAGTTTCCATGAAATTGTTTGCAGCGACAGATGGACTTGATACGGATTGGATGATAAAACTGGTAGATGTTTATCCTGATGGAAGTGCTTACCCAATATCTGAAGGGATATTGAGAGCTAAATTCAGAAATGGAACCGATAAATTAGAGCTTTTGAAACCCAACAAGGTTTATGAATATGAAATCACCCTTACAGGAACAGCCAACGTATTTCTTCCGGGTCACCGAATAAGAGTGGACATTACCTCAAGTAATTTCCCGCAATTTGATCGGAATCCTAATACAGGAGCGCCACTGGGTACTAGTGCTGAGACAAGGATTGCGCAACAAACGATCCATCATGGGGGGCCAAAGCCAAGCCATATTTTATTACCAATCGTTCCAGGTTTTTAATGCAATGAATAAGCACACAACGATTTACGAATAACCACTAATTTGCTAATCCATTCTCTGAAGTCAATTCGGGGAATGGATTATTTACTAAAATACCAGTGCAGGGGCTTTGGGTTCTCAAATACCCTGATTTATGTTAGAATTGTACCATTCATCAAAAATGGCCAGTCAAAATCAACAATAAGTGCCCAATTAAAATTTAGATTCGCATATTTGAAGGTCTTTTATTACCATATATTTTAAATTTACATAGGTTATGACAATTAAAATTCACCAAATACTATTGCTGACGACATTTTTGTTGTTAGGCCAGCTACAATTCACTTTTGCACAAAATTCAGGTAACGATCCCGAAGCCAAATTAAAAGAAATGGGAATCGTCCTTAAAACCCCTGGTGAGCCAACAGCCAATTTTGTACTGGCAGTTCAGGTCGGAAACCTTGTTTTCCTTTCCGGACATGGTCCAATGCAGGAAAATGGCGAATACATGAAAGGCAAAGTTGGTTCAGAGCTGACTGTAGAAGAGGGGGCAGCCGCTGCCAGGTTGACGGGTATTTCACTTTTGACATCCCTTAAACACACAATTGGTTCCCTTAATCGAGTAAAAAGAATCGTAAAAGTGCTTGGAATGGTGAATTGTGTGCCTACTTTTGAGCAGCAGCCAATAGTTATGCATGGATTCTCTGATTTTATGGTTGAAGTATTCGGCGAGAGTGGTAAACATGCGCGTTCCGCTGTAGGTATGGGTTCTTTACCTTTTGGCATCCCTGTGGAAATTGAAATGATAGTAGAATTGAAAGAAGAATAAAAAATAAGATTTAATATATCACCTAACATTTATAATACCATTTGCTTTGAAAATACATGGGATTTATAAAATCATAATAGCAAGTGCCATATTGCTTTTAATTGCAGTATTGGTGTTGCTATTTACGCAGAATACAAGCTACCTAGGCCCGGTTCTGATGGCGTTTTTTTTGACTTCAGCCATTGGGGTTAGGGCCTTTCAAGCAACAAAAGGCCTGTCGTTTACATTAATTATACTGTCGGTAGTAACCACTGCTTTAAATTTCCCTGATTATTTTCTTGAATTTCAGGGGTATGAATTGGCAGGATTGATCACTCCGTTGATCCAAATAATCATGTTTGGGATGGGGACTTCTATGGGGGTTAAAGATTTTATTGCCTTAGGAAAATCTCCCAAATCAGTGATTGTAGGCGTAGTTGCCCAGTTTTTATTGATGCCATTGATAGCCTTTGGGCTGGCTTCTGTAAGTGGTTTTTCTCCGGAAATATCAGCTGGTCTTATATTATTGGGTTGTGCCCCCGTCTCTGTGGCTTCTCCCGTTATGGCCTACCTTGCCAAAGCAAATGTAGCGCTTTGTATTACGATTGTGTCGGTAACGACCCTTTTGGCGCCATTGTTTATCCCTGTATTGATGAAATTTTATGCTGGAGGGTTTATTCCTATAGATGTATTGGGCATGATGTGGGGAATTGTGAAAATGGTGCTTATACCTATCGGGGCAGGCCTTATTTTTAATAAATTCCTGCATGGGAAGGCCAAGTGGCTAGATGCTTCCATGCCAATTGTCTCTATGGTAGGCATTGCTTTAATAGTGGCCATCATTATGGCAGCTGGAAGAGAAAGCTTGCTGAATATGGGCATGATGTTGGTATTGATGGTGTTGGTGTTAAATCTTGCAGGGTATTATTCCGCTTATTGGATGGCAAGATTATTCAAATTGGAAGAGCAACATTGTAGAACCATCTCCCTTACAACAGGCATGCAAAACGCTGGGCTGGTTTCAGGGATTGCTAAAGAAATGGGCAAAATTGCTACTGTTGGTTTGGCTTCCGCTGTGTGTGGTCCATTGATGGGATTTACTTCTTCGGTTTTGGCTTCCTATTGGAATGGGGAAAAGCCAACAGGATCAACTTCGGAAATCCCATCAGAACCTATTCTAGACAAATCTAATGTCAATAACAACGTGTCAAATTAATCTTGATAGGGCATGTTATTTTAAATAAAGCTTTGGTTTTCAGTTGTCTATTATCGGACTTGAACATTCAGAGCCATTAAAAAAGTAAATGAATAAAGTATGAAAACCAACTATAAAAAACACTTCGCTTTTAAGTGTGCATTGGTAGGAGTGATAATGATCACCACTATCGCAAACACTTTCGCTCAGGTAGCCAAAGACAATCTTCGTCCAGCTGCAATCGGGAAACAAGGGATGGTTGCTTCAGCCAACCCATTGGCCAGTCTTGCTGGGCAAAAAATGCTAGCTAATGGAGGCAATGCAATTGATGCCATAGTGGCAGCAGCAGCTTCTTTAAATGCAGTAGAACCTTATATGTCTGGTACAGCCGGTGTAGGGTACATGCTTTTTTATTCTGCCAAAGATGACAAGGTAAGATCCCTTGTCTTTGGAGGTTGGGTTCCCAAATCTTTTAAATCTCAATCTTTAAAGGGTGAAGCCAAAGCTGCAGATGGTGCAGGCCATGGTGCCATAGAAACGGTAGGACCTAGAATTGTTGCCATTCCTGGTAACCTTGCTGGTTGGAACAGGGCATTGGAGGATTATGGGACCATGTCTCTCAAGGAAGTATTTGCGCCCACCATTGAGTATTTAGAAAATGGAATACCCATCACTGAGTTTGATGAGGCCATGTGGAAAGGAACGGTAGAAAGGGTAAAGCCTCACAAGGAGTCAGTGGCCATTTTGTTTAAGGACGGAGAAAATCCTTACGAAATAGGTGATATTTTCACCAATAAGCCATTGGCAAGAACCATGAATCGAATCGCTGATGAAGGAATTGAAGTGTTTTACCAAGGAGACATTGCACAGCAAATTGCAGCAGCCTTTAAAAAAGATGGCGGTTTTATTACCGTAGAAGATTTGGCAATGGTGCCAGGCCGAGTTCAATGGACTGAGCCTATTTCAATTGACTATAGAGGATACAAAGTTTACAATAATCCTCCTCCAGGAATGGGGATTCAGCAGTTACAAACACTGAAAATCATGGAAGGTTTTGATGTGAATGCTATGGGGCACAATAGCACTGAATACCTTGCCCATTTAATGGAAGCCATTTATTTTAGTAGAATAGATACCGACAAGTATATCGGTGATCCAGACTATGTAGATGTACCAGTGGACATGTTGCTTTCAGACAGTTACCTTGATGGTCAACGCAAGAAAGTGGTAGAAAGGGTGAAAAACCGTAAAATTGCACATAAAAGTGATTTCACAGAGGCTGAACTAGAGTTGTTGGGTAATTTGAAAGATAAAATGGATCCAAAATACCAGTATGCGACTACCAGTCTTTCAGCAATGGATCAGTGGGGAAATGCAGTGGTGATCATTCAAACTCACGGTGGAGGTTTTGGTTCAGGTTATGTTGCTGGAAAAACCGGATTGATTTTCAATAGTGCCATTGATTGGATGGAGAAAACACCTGGATTGGCCAACAGTGTTGAACCATGGAAAGCCGTAGGTTGGTGTGTTGGAGGTATGATGCAATTTCACAAAGATGGCAAACCTGAAATGGTCGTAGGCTCACCAGGTAGTTTTGGAATTTTGCAGTCTGTACCTCAGGTGGCCATGAATTATGTTGATTTTGGCATGAACATTCAAGATGCCATTAGTGCACCTAGGTTCCGTTGGAAAGACGAACTGGGATCTGTTCCAGCCAAAGAAATTATAATAGAAACGCGAGTAGACAATGAGGTACTCAAAAGTTTAAGGCAAATGGGCTATCTATTGGATACAAGTCTTGGCGATTGGTCCATGACAGTAGGAGGAGCACAAGGTGTTTCCGTGGATAGAAAAACAGGCTGGATCATGGGCGGTGCTGACCCAAGAAGAAATGGCTATGCAGTTGGCTGGTAAAATACAGGCTTGAAAATGACTTGCTTTACTTGTAAGCGCAATGCCATTTTATTACTTAGCTAAAAACATAAAAAGGATAGGATGAATCAGTTCGGGTTTCCCAGGAAATTTGAAGCCCAACTGTCCCCACCTTGAAAAATACATTAACTCTTTAACCCGAATGCTTCAATAGGATTCATTGTGCGTGTTTTTACTGCATAAAGAGTAGCTGTCGGAGCATTTGGGTACAACCACTATTGGCAATAATCATGAATAACGAGAAAAAAAATCCACGGAGAAGTTTTATCAAAAAGTCAGCTTTGGCAGCTACGGCAATTAATTTGTCGGGCATGTTCTGGGAGTCAGAGGCAAAAGCAATGGCAAAAGTCATAAACCTCAACAGTGACAAACCTGCTTCTGCTCAAAAGACCGTCGCGCTAATTGCTAACACGTACCGAAACAGTGCACATGCAGATGTAATTGCCACCAAGCTTTTTGTAGGAATACCTACAGATGATGGCATGGTAGCTCCTCAGGTAAAGATTGTGTCGGTTTGGATTGACCAAATTGGCGACAATGATACCGGTGTACAAATTGCCGGCATGAATGGTGCAACAATGTACGACACAATAGCTGGAGCATTGACGCTTGGTGGAGACAAGCTGGCCGTGGATGCCGTAATTTATGTAGGGGAACATGGGGACTATGATAAAAGTCGCTATGGCATAAAAATGTACCCGAGAATGAATTACCTGGAACAAATTTTCAGAGTATTTGATGCTTCTAACAAATCGGTTCCTTTGTTCAGTGACAAGCATTTGTCTTACAGTTGGTTGGATAGTAAATGGGTATATGACAGGTCTAAGGAACTGAATGCGCCAATGATGGCAGGGTCTTCTCTGCCTTTTTGCTGGAGGGATAAGCCTTTGGAGCATCCTTTAGGAGTTAAGATTTCTGAAGCAGTCGGGATAGGATACGCATCTCTGGATGCATATGGTTTCCATGTGGCAGAGATTCTGCAATGCATGGTGGAAAGAAGAGAAGGAGGGGAAACTGGTGTCTCTAGTGTGCTAGGACTCAGTGGAGCCGATGTATGGAAAGCAATGGATGATGGTCGCATCAACCTGGAATTGGTGGAAGCTGCTTGCAGTAAAATTCAAGGCAGAAAAGAAGGGAATATGCGGGATTTGGTGAAAGATCCAAATGCCATTATCGTTGAATATACAGATGGTACCAAAGGAGCGATTGTGATGCTCACAGGTTATGTCAATCAGGGTTGGGCCTATGCTGCCAACACCGCTCAGGGCCAGGTGGCTACGGAATTTGTGCTGGACCATAGCATGAGCTATTCTCATTTTAGTTACCTGACACTTAATATTCAGAAGTTCATTGTCACAGGCAAGCCTACAGCTCCAGTGGAGCGAACATTGCTTACCAGTGGTATTTCAGACATGGGTATCAGGTCTTTGGTAGATGGTAAAAAAATTGAAACACCTTTCTTGAATATTAAATATTCAGCAGCGGGTTTTGAACCTATACGACCTACGGCCCCTCGTCCTGAAGGACAAAGCATTGGACCATGGCCTCCTAAAGGTTATGAATTCATCATTCCGGAAAGATTTAAAAAATAATAATTGGAGCAGCCTAAAGGCTTTTCCAACAGAATCAAGCGTCATCTACGAGGAATTTTATTCCCTTGTAGATGACGCTTTTTAATTTCATTCGTCCAGTATTTGAAAGGTAGAATTTATTTTAAAGCCTGTTGATCCGGATAAATTATAATAAGGCTTAAATGGGGGATAAGTAGGATTACGAATTTTATGCTGATTAGATGTTTATGAAATGGACAAACTAGATGCAAAATCAGGTTCGGAATCGTTAATCCTGCAATTACGAACTCCCCCTTTCTCTTAAAGGGGGATTTTGTTACGTTTAGATTTAGCGGATGCGGTATACTTACTAATTTTATCCCCCTTACGGAAATCAATAAAATGGACTATCCAAAATGACATAATCAGGGTTAATTTGAGAAAATATTTTTAATTATTACCCCAAAGCCCTAATTTTCCCGATCATAACAATAAAACACATACTTAATGGAAAAATATACTTCTATAATAGCAGGGTTGCTTTTGTTTCTCGGCCTAACAGGCTGTGGTCAAACGTCGGAAGAGCAAAGCACCTCTGATCGACCAAACATAGTATTTATCATGTCAGATGATCATGCCTATCAGGCCATTTCTGCCTATGACAACACTTTGCTCGAAACCCCTAATATCGATAGAATTGCGAAAATGGGCATGCTTTTCACCAATGCCTCGGTGACAAACTCAATCTGTGCCCCTTCTAGAGCTACAATTTTAACAGGAAAGCACAGTCATATCAATGGAAAGGTAGATAACCATTTTCCTTTTGACACCACCAATGTGACTTTCCCGCAGATTTTTCAAGAGGAAGGCTACCAGACGGCCATGTTTGGCAAGCTGCATTTTGGAAATAACCCCAAAGGTTTTGACCAGTTTAAAATCTTACCCGGACAGGGTAAATACTACAACCCGGATTTTATCACCAAGGATGAAGGGAAAATTCAAGTTGAAGGCTATGTCACAGATATTATCACAGACATGACCCTGAATTGGTTGGAAAATGAGCGAAATAAAGAAGATCCATTCCTACTTTTCTACCTGCACAAAGCCCCTCACAGAGAATGGCTTCCTGCTGGCAGACACGTAGAAGAGTTTACGAAAAGGTCCTTCCCAGAGCCTCCAACGCTGTTTGATGATTATTCAGGTAGAGGTCGTGCGGCCCATGAAGCCGAAATGAATTTACTTTCGGACATGCATTGGGGTGGAGATTCCAAAATTCCACCAGCAGTGATGGATGAATTGGGCATAGCACCCAATTCCAGCTGGGACAAGTCTGCCTTTGATGGAGAAGTAGGACGAATGAATGCTGAGCAGCGTGCTGTCTGGGATGCTTCTTACAATCCGATGATCGAAGATTTTAAAAAGGCCTATCCCAACATGACTGACAAAGATAAGATGAAATGGAGGTACCAGCGCTACATGCAGGATTATTTGGGTACCATCAAAGCGGTCGATGAAAACGTAGGCCGTGTGTTGGACTATTTGGAAGCCAATGAGCTGATGGAAAACACCATTATCGTTTATACTTCTGACCAGGGTTTTTATCTTGGTGAGCATGGCTGGTTTGACAAGCGTTTTATCTATGATGAATCTTTCAAAACACCTTTATTAGTCGCCTGGCCTGGAAAGATAGCTCCTGGATCTAAATCCGATGAGATGGTTCAAAACCTGGATTATGCCCAGACTTTTCTGGCAGCAGCAGGGATAGAAGCTCCTGGAGACATGCAAGGAGAGAGTCTCTTACCACTATTGACAGGAGAAGGGGAATGGACCCGTGATGCAGTGTATTATCACTATTACGAATACCCGTCTGTGCACATGGTGAAGCGTCACTACGCCATAGTGACCAAAGAATACAAACTGGTGCATTACTATTTTGATGCGGATGAGTGGGAGCTGATCGATAGAATCAATGACCCGATGGAATTGAAAAACGTCTATGATGATCCTGCCTACGCAGAAATTCAAGCAGAATTGCATGAGAAATTGGATGGCTTAAGAGAGAAATATGGTGACAACTCAGAGATCTCTCAAAAATACCTGAATGAGTATTTGGATTTTCTTCAGGAAAACGATTCCTACGCAGGAGGGAAAAACACCGAGCTATTGGATAAGATATTTGATGGACGAGAGCTTTCAGATAAATAAATATAAGGAATGAACTGGCTTTAAGTTTCAATACTTTTATCCCTCCGCCACCACGGAGGGATTTTTTTTGTAATCTATTCTAGATATCAATTTGTTGTAACCGTTAATCCTAGCGTAACGAAATCCGCCTTTAAAGGGGGACAAAGGGGGATTTTTTTCAGAAACCTTCTAAAAATCAAGTTGAGATAGGGGCAAGAAAATGGAGCAAGGTTGTTGGAGGCATTCAGAGAGGTAATCGCCACTGCCAATCCTGCTGCCTTATCCAGTACCGTTCAGAGATAATCTTTTCGATAAAACCTTATTCTCCACAATATTTAGTAAATTTAATCCGCTAAATACAAGCAAACCAAACACTCAATTAGACAATTGTATGGGGATATTCAATTCATTATTAGGCAATGCAGGAGTAGTAGACAAAGAAACCCTGCTAAAGGACTTTGGGAAAATATTGATTCCTGACGAACAAATCGAAACGGGCTTTAAACTGATTCGCGACACCTTTATTTTTACCAGCAAGCGATTGATCCTGGTAGACAAACAAGGAATTACCGGAAGGAAATCAGAGTACCTTTCCTTGCCTTACAAAAGCATTTCAAGGTTCAGTATTGAGACCGCAGGCACCTTTGATTTGGATGCAGAACTGAAAATCTGGATTTCCAGCGACCATCAACCCGCCGTAAGTAAGAAATTCAATAAGTCAGTGGATGTATATGAAGTACAGAAGCTACTGGCGAGCTTTGTAATGGGCTAATACAATGGCTTATCATTAATCAATCCTTATCCTTATTTATAGCTACTTTTCTTAATTACCGCCCCATAAACCCGACCCATGAATAACCTTTTGAAACCCATTCTGTCCTTGTGTTTTGTGATTTTATCCTTTTCCCTATCCGCCCAGGACCGACCCAATATTGTGTTGATTATGGCAGATGATCTTGGAGGAAGGGATTTGCCAGCCTATGGCAATCAATTTAATGAGACCCCCAATATAGACAAATTGGTCAGCCAGGGAATGTTGTTTAACAATGCCTATGCTGCACCTGTTTGTTCTCCTACCCGGGCCAGCATACAAGCAGGTCAATACCCCGCAAGAGTAGGCATCTTCGATTTTATTTCCGGACATTGGCGCCCTTACGAAGAGGTGACTGTTCCCCACCATCAGGTACAGCACCTGCCCAATAAAATAGCAACCATTGGAAACGCCATGCAGGATGCAGGTTACAAAACCGGTTATTTTGGAAAATGGCATTTGGGAAACAATCCCGAACACCTGCCCAATAGCAGGGGATATGACCAGGCTTATATGTATGCAGGTGGAGGTTTTTATCACCCGAAGTTTGTCCCAGAGTATAAAGGGAAGCAAGAGGACCGCCTAAGCGAAACCCTTACCAGCATGGGCATTGATTTCATTGAAGAAAATAAAGCCGAGCCATTTTTTCTATTTGTCTCCCATTATGATGTGCACGTACAGTTGGATGCAGACAGAGATTTGATCGACAAATACCTCAACAAGCCCAAAGATCCGGACTATCCAAGCAATGCCGTTTATGCCGCCATGATTTCCCATGTTGACGAAAGTGTAGGCGCCATAATGGCGGCTGTGGAGGAAAAGGGCTTGATGGACAATACCGTATTTATCTTCTTTTCAGACAATGGGGGAGTGGACAACCGTTTTGACAATGTCCCCTTGTTAGGTGGTGAAAGTCAGGATGTCTATCCTGAGGATCATCCTTTGCGCTATATTGCCACCTCCAATGCGCCCTTTAGGGCAGGAAAAGGTACGCTATATGAAGGAGGGGTTCGGGTGCCTTTAATCGTACGCTGGCCGGAAAAGGTAAAAGCAGGCAGTACTTCCGAAGCCATCGTCTCCAGCGTAGATTTTTACCCTACCTTTTTGGATTTGGGCAAAGGAAAGCGGCCCCAAAATCAGGTTTTGGACGGGATTTCAATGCTTTCGCCTTTAACAGAAAACACCTTTGACCCGGAAAGGGAAGTGTTTACCCATTACCCTGTTTACCACCATGAGGTACCCATGTCTGCTTTGAGAAAAGGAGATTGGAAAATTATCGAAAACCTGGTGTCTGGAGAATTTGACCTTTACAACCTGAAATATGACATCATAGAAATGACCGATCTGAAATTCAGTTATCCTGATAAGTTGGCCGAAATGAAGCAGGCCTTGAAAAAATGGCAAGTAGCGACCAATGCCCAAAACCCCGTACCCAACCCTGATTTCGATCCGGCAAAAAGATACGAATGGGGCACCAATCCTTTCAGGTAGGAGTAAGTGGTTTAGGTCTTTAATGGATGATTTTAGTTTAATACATTGGCAACAATTAAGCGAGTAGGAGAACCACTTCGTTCCTTCTTTTGCCAGCCCTGGAAGGGCGAAATACATTAGCCAAGGGTGTGAGCCCTTGGTAAATCAATAGGAATGACCTGATTTTGGCGGTATTGTTGCTTTTTTTCGCAACAATACTGACAAAATCACAACGATACTGCTATATTAGGTAGTGGGATAAACGTCTATCGATTTTGATTTGGGTTATTGTAATGATTCAATATCGAGAAAATAATGTTCACGATTTTATCAAGATTGTAAAGTCCATTTTAAAGAACCCAAAGAAGCCTGGAGGGCTTCAATAATAATAACCGTGTGGTGTCAACCCACGGAAAACGGAATAAAACATCAATCGATTTTGGCGGTATTATTGCCTTTTTTTCGCAACAATACTGACAAAATCACAACGATACTGCTATATTAGGTAGTGGGATAAACGCCTATCGATTTTGGTTTGGATTATTGT
>NZ_ATNM01000133.1 GCF_000427295.1 Cyclobacterium qasimii M12-11B
ACGGAACGCTGCTGCCATTAGCGAAGCTCCCGCATACCGCGGATTACTTCCTGATGGACCAGTCAAGAAAAATTGAAAAGTTCATGATTCGCATCAAAGAAGAAATTGACCGCCGTAAACGTTTGTTCCGGGAAAAAGAAATCAGCCACATCAAAATGTACAATGCGCTGAGCGAAGAAGAGCTCCCGTTCATTTTTATCACCATTGACAACTTTGACATTGTCAAGGATGAGATGCATGAGCTTGAATCGGAATTTGTCCAGCTTTCCAGAGACGGACAAAGCTTGGGTATCTACTTTATGCTGACAGCAACGAGGGTGAATGCTGTCCGCCAGTCATTGTTAAATAACTTGAAAACAAAGGTTGTCCATTATCTCATGGATCAATCAGAAGGATATTCCATTTACGGCCGTCCGAAATTCAATCTTGAGCCGATTCCGGGACGCGTCATCATTCAAAAGGAAGAGCTTTATTTCGCGCAAATGTTCCTGCCTGTTGACGCCGATGATGATATCGGCATGTTCAACGAGCTGAAATCAGACGTACAGAAACTTCAAGGGCGATTTGCTTCAATGGAGCAGCCGGCACCGATTCCGATGCTGCCTGAGAGCTTGTCTACGAGAGAATTGTCTCTCCGCTTCAAGCTGGAACGCAAGCCTTTATCTGTACCGATCGGGCTTCATGAAGAAACAGTCAGCCCAGTCTATTTTGATTTGGGCAAGCATAAGCACTGCCTGATTTTAGGCCAGACTCAGCGCGGGAAAACAAACGTCCTAAAAGTCATGCTCGAACATCTGATTGATGATGAAACCGAAATGATCGGCCTGTTTGACTCGATTGACCGCGGCTTATCTCATTATGCGAAGGAATCAGATGTTTCATATTTGGAAACGAAAGAAGATATTGAGCAGTGGATTGAAACAGCAGAAGACATTTTCAAAACAAGAGAAGCCATGTATGTAGAAGCCGTCCGCCAAGGAGAC
>NZ_ATNM01000134.1 GCF_000427295.1 Cyclobacterium qasimii M12-11B
AGCATTGCCCCAAGAACAATCACGATTACCAGGGCTCCCATTAGGTTACCAATTCCCGTTTGAATAGAACCTGATATTTCGGGCAGTGGTATTCCCAGCAAAAGTCCCGCTAAAATGGAAGTGATCAAAAAGGCAATAAACGGTTCAACCTTGATCCAAACGATCAAAGCAACCAGGAGTATAATACTTGTGGCGACAATTACAAAAGTCATAGTGGTTTTTAAACGAAACCAAAAATTACAGCATATTCTGCTAAATGCCTATTTCACTATTAAAAACTTCTATAATTAATTCAATCTTTCATTTTCTCGACAAATCTGTCAGCACCCTTATAAGAAAACCAGAAAGTTTTAGAAGGATTAATTCAGCACTAACTTAGTTTTATTTTCTCCTTTTAAAGCCAACAATCCTAAAATAGGGCCAATGGCCAAAAGGACATAAATAACATTTGAATCCGTAAAAGTCATCAGCACGGTTATCAGCTGAATGCTTAGTATAGAAATTGAAAAACCCAAACAATTTACAATTGTAAGGGCTGTTCCTTTCATTTCTGCTGATGCATTTTGAGCTACCAATGTTGACAATAATGGTGAATCTGCAATGACTACAATTCCCCAAAAAACAAGGAAGCCAAGAAACAAACTTTCAAATTCACTTGCAAAAACCAGAGGGGAAATAAGACAGCAAATTCCTGACAACAATAATGAGATAAAGGCTAATCGTTTGCCGCCTACCCTTTGTGCAAGAGCACCACTAAGCACACAAGCCAAACCTCCAATTCCGATAATGAGGAAAGATAAAACCGGAACATTGAAAAGCACTTCTGGATGTTCAGAACTGTACTTCTTTAAAATAATGGGCACAAAAGCCCAAAAAGTGTACAATTCCCACATATGGCCAAAATAGCCGAAGGATACCGAACGAAATTCACGATTTTGAAACACCTTAAAGAAGGCAGTGGGTTCTGCACGTTGACCTTGTTTTCTGAATGGACCATTTGGCACCAAAACTACCATTAGTAAACCGCCTACTACAGCAAGGGATGATGTTGCCACCAATACATATTTCCATGGATAATCTCCAGTCATCTCCTTAAGAAGATGAGGAAAAGCCGTACCAATTACCAAAGCACCAACCAGGAAACCCAGTGACTTACCAAGCCCTTTCTCATAATAATCAGCAGCTATTTTCATCCCTACTGGATAAATTCCAGCAAGAAAAAAACCAGTAAAAAAGCGAAGGGTAAGTAAACTTATTAAGCTGTTCCCTTCCCATACCACACCTAAATTAAACAAGGAAGCGAGTAAAGCACTTACCAGAAACACTTTTGAGGGTGAAAATCGATCTGCAATGGTTAAAATAGCGAAAACCAAAGTGCCGATTATAAAACCAAATTGTACCGCTGAGGTCAAATGCCCCAAAGCACTGCCTTCAAGATCAAAATTTGTAACAAGGTCATTGATCACACCATTTCCTGCAAACCAAAGTGAGGTACAACAGAACTGCGCAACAACAATTACTGGAAGAATTATCTTAGAATGTCTCAATTGTGATTTTATTCATTCCCATAAAGGGAGTTGTACGCGATTTGGCCTATTATTTAGCTACCAAATCTACACCGTCCCTTACTTCAATAGCCCAAGATTCAAGTTTCCCTAAAAGTTCACCCGCCAACGCTGGCTTATCTGCACTTAGGTCATTCTTCTCTTGTAAATCATCCAATAAGTTATAAAGTTCAATATCCTTACCATTTTTGCCATCAATCGAGATTAACTTCCAATCCCCACTTCGGATGAAGCTTTTGTTCCCGTAAGCAAAAAACACATCTCTTTTAGGCAGATTCGTTTGTTGCAGTAAGTTTTCTTTAATGCTCACACCGTCTATTTTGGCAGCAGGCTTCTTGCCAATAAAATCTAATAAAGTAGGCATCAGATCCATAGAAAGCACAATTTGATCATTAACGCTTCCATCTTTTATAACACCTGGATAACTAAAAATAGCAGGGACACGACTTCCTCCCTCATAGGGGCTTGCCTTATGTCCTCTCAAGCCTCCATTGTCGCCAAAATGATTTGCCCCATTGTCTGAAATAAAGATTAAAATGGTGTTTTCGTACTGTCCAGTTTCTTTAAGGGACTGCACTATCTTACCTACACCCTCATCCATTACTTCAACCATTTCTTTGTAGATGGACGAAATACTGTCCTCAATTACCTCCTGCGTTCCAGCAGTACCAACTTCCCTTAAAATCTTATCAATCCGTCTTTGATAAGGGGAATGTGGCGCTTCATGAGGAAGATAAAGAAAGAAAGGTTTGTCAGTCTTCTTAGGATCATTGCGAAGAATGAATTTCACCCCATTTTCTGTGATCAAGTCAGTAGAATAACCCTCTTCATTTTCAATCTCAGCACCTTGCCACCAATCAAGATAGCCTTCCTGATCTATGTGTGCATGGTAATCAACGTTTCCACTCACAAAACCTGTAAATTCATCAAATCCCTGCAAGGTAGGGTTGAACCCCTTGTCATATCCCAAATGCCACTTGCCAAACATGCCAGTAGTGTAACCGTATTGTTTTAATTCTTCTGCGATGGTGATTTCATTCAGGCTTAGGCCTACTTCCCTGTGGCTTTTGGCTGTAACGACACCCTCCACCCCAGTACGCTGCTGGTATCGCCCTGTCATTAAAGCTGCTCGAGTGGGACTACAAACAGCTCCATTAGAATGAAAATCTGTAAAAAGAACACCATTGGCCGCTAGTAAATCTAAATTAGGGGTATTGATCGTAGCACTTCCATAGCAAGATATGTCCCCATAACCCAGGTCATCTGCCATAATGAGAACTATGTTAGGCCCTAATTCAGAAGTTTCATTTTTCCCATTACAGGAAAAGAACAAGACGTTTACCAGTAGGATAAGAAATATTTTCATATTAAGGAATAGGTTCATTAGACACCAATTAAACTTATAAATCGGATTTAGGGGAAAAACACTAGCCCCTAAATCCGAATTAATACAAAAGTAATCTGAGACATTCATCCCAAAGACTACTCTTCTTAACCAAATCTAACCGATCATTCCCAATATTCAATTCTCTAATAATAAAACATTCTACTTACTGATCTATAAATCCGATTACCTCATAAGCCCTTTCTCCATTTACCTGGATTTTCTCGTAAAGCACATTAGAGAATTCGTAATAGGAATTACCATCAATTTCTACACGCTCATAATTTTCTGGAAGCTCATAAATCACCGTTCCCATTTCAGGCTCAACTACTTCATAGGCATTTTCTACATTGGTATAAAAAACACCATTAAACCAGAAATAATTTCTGTTCGGATGGTTTATTCTAATGTAGCCAACGGGCAATGATTTTATCCTAAAGCCCTTTTGGGGAGCTATTGAAATATACCTTCCGCCTGAATAAGTGTAAAACCTATTGTTGGCATAGTAATAATTTACCTCTTTGTGTTTAACGATTGTTCGGTTTGGTAAAGACCTAACAGCTACCACTTTTCTATTCGGTTTTTTGTAAACCACTTTTTTACTTGGTACCCGTCTGCTCTCTTTCTTAACGACAACAGTTTTTTTTGCGTTTCTTGAGCTTTGTGCATCAACCTTTTCGACACTAGAAATAAAGAAAAGGAAAACCAAAATGCAGGATATTTTAACAACATTTTTCATAATCAATAGGTTTTAAATATACTGTTTTGACCATTGATTTGTTAAATGGTTTAATAGGATAGAAAAACAAATATTGACCTGACGAGGAATTCACCCCAAAAAAGGCGCTCTAATGACCACTAGAACGCCTTTTAATTTATGTTAAATTGTATTTTTAAATGGGAGATGCCAATACGACCTACTAGCACCTCCAAAATTTCTTTTTATTACTCCAAGTACCAAAGCGGTTAGGACCATAGAGATAATCAAATAAACCACTACTAACAAGCCTTTGTTCTTCCAGATTAGTTTCATAATTCTAATGCTGCTATTAAGCAATTAATTTATCTTTTTACCAGCTTTTTTATTTAAAATACCCCAGTAATCAAACCTAATTAATTAACCTTTAACCACCTTAGCCGAAACAATTTGTTTTGGGATTTCAGCAGGATAAAGTAGCTTCCGATGGGAAGGACTTTCAACCCTTCTTCTAACTGGATTTTATCCGATGCTCCCTCAAGGTATCCCTCCAAAAACAATTTCCCGCCTGAATTCCAGATGCTGTAGGCAATCCGCTGCTTGGGTTGTAAGCCAAAAAGAGCTACACGAATCTCGCCTCCATAATAAGGGTTTGGATAAATGAGCAGCTCAGCATTGCCGAATAAGGGGTTATTTACCCTGACCACTGGACTATAGCTCAGATCACCCTCGACATCCTCGGCTTTAACCTGATAGTACCAGTAAGCCTGATCTACAGGAAAGAACTGGTCTTGAAAAGACAATTCAACCCCAAAATCTTCACTAGAGAAAACCCCTACAGGAACGAATTCCATTGTTTGGCCCTGGGCCCTCAAAACGGTATATTGGGTTGGGGATTTAGGGTCATTGACCCAAGAAAGCAGGACTTCATCCCCCTGAAACAAGGCTTCAAAATCCAACCATTCCAAAGGCAAAACACTTAACTCGCTAATGCTGGCAATCGCAAAAGCATTGTTCACCAACTCATTTAAGGGCAGTTCCCTGCCGGCCCAAAGTTTACCACCAATATCACGTGCTGCAACATGTATACCGGCAGCTGCTTCTCCATCTCCCGTCAACCGTAAATGGTTGACATCTTGTATCCCTAAATCATCCGAAAGCACCCAAATATTAACTTCTTGGGCAGCACCAGCAGTGCCAGTAATTGCAAAATAGCTGTTGAGCTGGTAAACGACCCTGCTCCCATCCGTATCATTAAATCCTGGATCATAAGTTACACCAGGATTTTCTACATGACGAATCCCCAGGCTATTGCCAGATCCGGCAAGTGTGCCTTCTAAAAGTAAATGCCGTTGAAAGCCAAACTCACTGTCAAAAAATGGAAACAAGGCATTCCCCTCGTCCAAAACTGTGGGGAGATTCTGATAAACCAGTTCATCCAAATTAAGCCAATCACCACTGGAATAATTGTAGGCCCCCGAAGACCCAAAATCAAGCAACAATGAATTGCCTAAAAAATCAATGGCCCCTGCTATTTGGTCAAAAGTATTTAGAATGCTCAGGTCGTTTTGAAGGGAAAGCATTCCTGTTGCCTTCTCCATTTCAAATTCATTCAGGGAAAAAGAGGGGATATCAATTTGCTGATCCTTTTCTCCAACTGGTATAAACCGAGTTGCTACCCCATTCACATTCCCTCCATCCAAAAATGTCATATCACCGCTTACCTTTAATTCCGCAGGTAGCACTTTCTCTGCAACTCCGGTAAAAGACAGGTGATTGTATATAAACTCAGTATCGGGTGTTGTCAGGCTACTTTCTAAAAATTCTTGGTCAACTCCTTCCCCCGCATAAGTCACATTCCCATCCAACTGCACATTTACAGCATCAATAACGGGAGCCTCTCCTAAAAGCAGCAGATTGGCTCCTTCTTCAAGAATAAATGAACTTGCAGGTTTGGAAATTGTTCTTCGAATAATCTGATCGAAAGCTTTGGAACCTTCAGAGATCAACTTCGCTCCAGACATTATCCTGAACTCGCCATAATCAAGACTTCCAAAATCTGCATGTGTATTAAAAGAAAATGTTGAGGTATAGCTAGGAGATTGCTCCTCATTTACGGTCTGCAATACCGTGCCGCTACGAATAATAAAACTATTGGCTTTAAAAGCTGCATTGACTACCAAAGTTTCGGAGGGATCAGCATCGAAAATCACTCCGAAACGGCTACTTGAATTATTGGCACTCCATGAATTTCGATCAACCACAGTTCGACTTTCTCCTTTGAAAACTATGACTCCTGTCTCCGGGTAAATCCAGTCTGTGATTCCGGAAGTGACGTTATAAAAAATAAATCCTTCATCATCTTCTGAAATACTATGAAGTTGCCCAAACACCCACAATTCATTGGTTTGCAAATTAAGTTTAGGTCCTGGGTCAACACCCCCAATAGTTTCCGCAAAAAGATATAAAGCGTTTACTTCCTCATTTTTGGTCAGCCGCACTTCATTTCTCCTACCAATAAATACCCTTGCGTCTCGATTCGGGTAGTCAATGGCCGGAACCCAAGTAGTTCCATTGTACCAATCCCAAGTGGCAGGGTCGTCCCAGTCTCCTATGCCATTATCGAGTAAACTCGTTCTGTAGCAGGTGTTGTCTAGTGGAATTGCCGCGAATGAAGGGTAACAAGCAAGTAAAAATAGCGCAGCAAAAAGCCCGGTCGATAAAAACCATTTTAAATAATTAAAAAACACTATTCTATAAAAAATATCCATAATAAAAATGAATAATTAATTAAAATAGGGATTTTACTTTACTTTTCAAAACTTATAATCAACATAACTACAAAACACACCTTTATATATCGCATTAAACCAACCCAACCAAGCATTCTAAAGATTCCCCATTAAAAAAAACGGATGTCTGGATAACCCAAATATTACTTTAAATTTGTGGGGTAATCTGGTAACTCTTTCCATACTGCTTTAAAAGTTATGCAATTAGAAATTCAAAAGTCCACCTTTCGCAAACTACTCCTTCTAGGGTTTTCTCTTGTTCTTGGAGTCCTACTTACCCTACCTGCTAATGCCGCTCAGTACAAAATAAGTTTGCTTACCTGTGACCCAGGAGATGAACTTTATTCCACTTTCGGACACACTGCTGTACGCATCTTAGAACTGGAAAGTGGGCAAGACCTGGTATTTAATTATGGAACATTTGATTTTAACACCCCCTTCTTTTACATAAAATTCATGCGAAGGACCTTGGATTATCAACTGTCATTGACCACAACGGAGAATTTTTTACGTGAATACAACTATTTCAAGCGAAATGTTAGAGAGCAGGAGCTAAACCTATCACCAGAACAAAGCCAAAAAATCGTAGCCTTTTTACAAACCAATTACCAACCCGAAAACAGAAAGTACAGGTACGATTTCTTTTTTGACAATTGCACTACAAGGATCACAGACATGATGGAAACTGTTTTAGGACAGTCATTGAAATGGAATTATCCTACTGAAAATGAGAGTAAAACGTTTCGAAATCTGATCGATGAATACGTTTACACGCTTCCTTGGTCTGATCTGGGTATAGACCTGGCCCTGGGTGCAGTTATAGACAGAGAAGCAACTGAAGCGGAAAAAGCATTTTTACCTGACTACCTGGAAGCTGCTTTTGAAAGCGCCACAATCATAGGCGATGGTCCTGAGCGGCCTCTTGTTAGTCAAAACAACATGATTTACGATTTCCCAGAAACAAAGGGAGAAGGGATTAACCTAATCAATCCTTACGTAATCTTTTGGGCCTTCGCCATATTGGTAGGTATACTGACATTTATAGGTTTTAAGAAAAAGCGATTGTTTAAAGGCTTTGATATAACCTTTTTCACTGTTTTGGGCTTGCTTGGAATATTGATTATTTTCCTTTGGTTTTTTACTGCCCACTCTCAAACAAAAAACAACTGGAACCTATTTTGGGCATTTCCCGGTCATTTGTATATCGCCTATTTATTGTTCCGAAAACCTAATAAAGCCATTTTAAGAACGTTATTATTAGCCGCAATGATTTTGGCTGATATAGCATTGATTGTATGGATACTGGGCTTTCAATCCTTTCACCCAAGCATCCTGCCATTACTACTGATTATTATTCTTAGAACAAACTTCCTGTATTACAACCTGGATCGGTTTAACATTTCAAACAATAGAACCTGATAGCTAAAACTATTCAGCCCCCATCTGACGTTGTAGGTATATAATTAAAGAATAGATGAGCTTCAATATTATTTCAGATTATGTTCCCACTGGAGACCAACCTAAGGCAATTAAAAAACTGGTTGAAGGGGTAAATGCGAATGAACCCTCACAAGTATTGTTGGGAGTAACTGGTTCGGGCAAGACCTTTACCATTGCCAACGTGATTCAGCAGGTTCAAAAGCCTACTTTGGTCCTGAGCCATAACAAAACCCTGGCTGCGCAATTGTATGGAGAATTCAAGCAGTTTTTCCCTGACAATTCGGTTGAGTTTTTTATAAGTTATTATGACTATTATCAGCCAGAGGCTTTTATACCCACCAGTAGTACCTACATAGAAAAAGACCTTGCTATCAACGAAGAAATTGAAAAGCTTAGGCTTTCTGCCACTTCTGCCTTGCTTTCTGGAAGGAGAGACGTTATTGTGATCGCCTCTGTATCCTGTATTTACGGTATAGGAAACCCGGAAGAGTTTGGTAAAAATGTCATAAAAGTTCAGGAAGGAGACCGAATACCAAGAAATCAGTTTTTATTCAAGCTCGTAGAAATTCTTTACAGCAGAACTTCAGGAGACTTCACAAGAGGAACTTTCCGGGTAAAAGGCGACACTGTAGATATCTTTGTGGCTTATGGAGATTTTGCCTATAGAATATTTTTCTGGGGAGATGAAATAGAAGCAATCCAAAGAGTGGATCCTGAGAGCGGCAAAAAATTATCGGACGAAAAGATAATCACCATTTTCCCTGCCAACCTATTTGTAACCGGTAGAGACGTTATCGATACAGCCATCCATGAAATCCAGGATGACCTTGTCGCTCAAGTGGGTGCATTTGAGCGAGACATGAAATTAATGGAGGCCAAAAGACTAAAGGAAAGAACAGAGTTTGACCTGGAGATGATCAGGGAACTTGGGTACTGCTCAGGTGTAGAAAATTATTCCAGGTATTTCGACAGAAGGCTACCTGGCACCCGACCTTTCTGCCTTTTGGATTATTTCCCTGATGACTTCTTAATGGTCATCGATGAAAGCCATGCCACCTTACCCCAGGTAAAAGCCATGTGGGGAGGAGACAGGTCCAGAAAAACCAATCTGGTAGATTACGGATTCAGGCTCCCTTCAGCACTGGACAACCGACCGCTAAAATTTGATGAATTCGAAGCCCTTACAAGCCAGGTAATCTATGTTAGTGCAACGCCAGGGGATTATGAACTAAATAAATCTGAAGGTGTGGTAATCGAGCAGATTATCCGTCCAACAGGTCTTTTAGATCCAGTAATTGAGGTAAGACCCAGCGCCAATCAGATTGATGATTTGCTGGACGAAATTGACAAGACGATAAAAAATGGTTTCCGAGTTTTGGTTACCACACTAACCAAAAGAATGGCTGAAGAGCTGGACAAGTACCTGGCTAAAGTAGGTGTCAAATCAAGGTACATTCACTCGGAAGTCAAACCACTCGACAGGGTAGAGATTTTGAGAGAGCTCAGATTGGGGATTTTTGATGTTTTAGTTGGGGTAAACCTTTTGAGAGAGGGTTTGGACTTGCCAGAAGTGGCCTTGGTGGCAATTTTCGATGCTGACAAGGAAGGTTTTTTACGTAACGTAAAAAGTCTGGTACAAACCATAGGTAGGGCTGCTAGAAACTCAGAAGGAAAGGTGATCATGTATGCGGATAAAACAACCGACAGCATGCGCTTATCCATAGATGAAACCAATCGAAGAAGGGCCAGGCAGATGGCCTATAATGAAGAACACGGGATCACGCCAACAACCGTTATCAAATCACATGACAAGATCATGGGACAGACCAAAGTTGCTGACAGCAAGAAAAACGCTAAGATATATGTGGAGAACAACCCAGAAGACATAGACGTAGCAGCGGATCCGGTTATTCAATATTTAAGTAGAGAAAAACTCGAAAAGCTCATTATTCAAACCCAAAAAAGAATGGAAGCAGCTGCCAAGGAATTAAACTTTATGGAGGCAGCGAGGTTGAGAGACGAATGGATGGGATTAAAGAAAAGACTGGACATAATAAATGTAGGCAAGTAAATGAAAATTATAAAAGGCATTCTTCTAATAGCAACTTTCATACTTTTAATTACTGCCAATTTACAGGCCCAACAGGCAGGTGGTAGCTTTCTGGTAAGTGCGGGTATGGATTTAATAAGAACAGATTTGGACAAAATCCTTGAAAGAGCTCAATTTGGAGCGGAAGTCAATTATTTCTATCGCCATCAGCTGTCCTTTTCAGGGGGATACGAGTTCAATGTCAACCATCCCAATCAAGTAACTGCAGGCTTAAGGTATTATCCGTTAGAACCTATATTCCTTCGTGGGAGGGCACTTCTGGGAAATGGCGCAGATCTTGGCCTTGGAGCTGGTTATACCTACAACCTAACCTACAGGCTCCGATTGGAAGGTATTACAGACTACTATATTCAACGGCAGGCACTTGGATTAAGGGTCGGCCTGGCGTTTTTGATAAACTAAAGAAAATGACCTTACAGGACATTACAAAACTAGCTCAAAAAGGAGAAGGCCTGCATGTGGAATTCAAAAAGAAAGCGGCTCACCCTGAGAAAATCGTTAAAGAAATTATAGCGATGGCCAACACCGATGGTGGTTATTTACTCTTAGGCGTAGATGATGACGGTACAGTAAGTGGGCAACGTTATATTGAGGAAGAGGTATATGCGATGGACAAAGCAATTAAAGAATTGATCCATCCACCTATGGTTGTCGAGCGAAATACCCTGGCGATCAATCAAAAAAAGGGTGTGGCAATTTACAGGGTTCTAAAAAGCAAGGATGCCCCTCATTTCACTTTAGAAGAAAAAAAGAGAAAAGCCTATGTGAGAGTTGCCGACAGAAGTATACAGGCCAGCCGGGAGATGTGGGAAATCATGAAACGAAAAAAAGCCCAAAAAATGTAATTTTCAAATATGGAAAGAAGGAAGAGTTGCTTATGAAAGCCTTGGCCACACAGCCTTATATAACGCTGAGAGAATACATGGCAATGGCCCGCATCCCCGTTTACATCGCTTCCAGAACGTTAGTAAAACTTGTCCTGGCCAATGTCTTAGAGATAATTCCACAGGAGTCTGAAGACAAATTTATTACTAAAGCGCATCATTTGTACTCATAGCTTCTACTACTTCCCATACAAGGTCCGGTTCAAAACCCCTAAAACTAAAAACCGGACAACCTTGGTTTTCCTTTTGTACAAGTTTTCTTCATTGGTAAGTTTCCATTTTCTTTCAGCAAGGTGTAGTAGGGTATCTTGGTATTCCTCAGGAGCCAATAGCTCCAGTCCTTCTTGAATCAATTGATTAGGAATACCTCTCATCTTCAGCTCTTGACGAATTCTGATTCTACCCCATCTTTTCAGGTTAAACCTACCCTTGACGAAGCTTTCAACAAATCGCTTTTCATTGATGAAATCCTGATCTTGGAGCGTCTGTAAAATCTTTTCTGCATCCCCCATCTCCAATTCCATTTCATCCAATTTGGAAACAACTTCAGAAATGGCCCGTTCCTGATACGCACAATAACCTGCTATTTTTTTTAATGCTTTAGAATAGCTACTTTTCTTTTTGAACCTGAATCCATATTTCCTTTTTCTGGAACTGACATTTTACGTAATTTTAACTTTTGGTATATTAACGGGATAATCCTGACCAAATATATAAATCTAAATAGAAATATCATGCGAAAAAAAATTGTTGCTGGTAACTGGAAAATGAATTGCTTACTTGAAGAAGGCCAAAAACTTACTTCTGAGATAGTAAACATGATAAATGATGAACCAATTAAGGACGTTAAAGTAATCTTGAATCCTCCTTTTGTTCACCTGCATGGGGTTAAAAAACTTATCGCAGGAGTTGACACCATCGCTCTAGGTGCTCAAAATTGCTCAGACAAAGATGCTGGTGCTTATACAGGAGAAACTTCTGCTGCTATGTTGGCCTCTTTTGGTGCTGAATTTGTAATCATTGGTCATAGTGAAAGAAGGGCTATTTTCAATGAAAGCAACGAATTACTGACAGAAAAAACCAAACAAGCGCTTTCAAATAATTTGACTCCGATTTTCTGCTGTGGAGAGCCTTTGGAAATCAGAGAAGCAGGAACGCATGAAGATTATGTAAAGAAACAGCTTACAGAAAGCCTTTTTGGATTTAGTGAAGACGAAGTAAAAAAATTAGTTCTCGCTTACGAACCAATATGGGCAATAGGAACAGGTAAAACTGCTTCTTCTGATCAAGCACAAGAAATGCATGCTGCCATCCGTCAACACATTACATCGAAATATGGTAAAGCAGTAGCTGAAGGGATTTCTATTCTTTATGGAGGTAGCTGCAAACCAGACAATGCCAAGGAAATTTTCTCCAAAGCAGATGTAGATGGTGGATTAATAGGTGGTGCCTCATTAAAATCCAGAGACTTTGTAGATATCGCAAAATCTTTCTAAACCCTATCCTTAACATTGAGGACAATTGCCCGGGCTGTAAAATGCCCGGGCACTTTTATATTTTTCAAATCAACACATTTCGTCAATGGAATACTTAGAATTTAAAATTAGCTGTAAGGAAGAGTACAGAGAAATTCTGATGGCCGAATTGGCAAATATAGGCTTTGATTCCTTCTTGGAAACCCCGACTGGCTTTGACGCCTACATTCTTCAGGAAGATCAAGTGGAAGAATTATGGCAAGGGGTAATTACCCAATACCAAAAAGAAGCAGAGATTAAAATCGAAGAGGGTGTATTGGCCAAAATCAATTGGAACGAGGCTTGGGAAAAAAACTACGATCCTATATCCGTAGGGGACATGGTATATGTGAGGGCTACTTTCCATCCTTCCAGAGGTGATGATCACCGGCATGAGATTGTCATTAATCCTAAAATGTCTTTTGGGACAGGGCATCATTCTACGACTCACCTCATGCTCGAATGGCAAAATGAAATTAGCCATGAAGGAAAAACAGTAATGGATGCTGGCTCAGGAACAGGAATATTGGCAATAATGGCCATGAAGCTGGGAGCTGGTAAAGTCACTGCCTTTGATATAGATGAATGGAGTGTAGAAAATGGGAACGAAAATTTTGAAATCAATGATTTTCATGACCTTTCCATGCAGATAGGTGACATTAGGTCAGTAAAAATGGAGGAAGCCTATGACCTTATTCTCGCCAACATCAATAAAAATGTATTGTTGGATGAAATGGAGGTTTACGCAGCTAAACTGTTGCAAGGTGGTAAACTACTTCTGAGTGGATTTTACGACACTGACATCGCTGATATTAGCCTAAAAGCAGAAGAAAATGGATTGCTACCCATAGGTCAAAAGATTCGCAATAAATGGACCTCTCTATTGTTTCAGAAAGCCTGATTTAAAATGGGTCGTTATGGAAATAGAACTGCTATAACAGGTTTTAACCATAGACCCTTTGTAAGGGATAAAAATCAATCCTCCTTGATTGAGATTTGCACTGACAGAAAACAAAAAAGAGACGGTAAACAATTACTTGCTACCGTCTCTTTTAATTTTATTGAAATTCCTCACGCTTAAAACTTCGGATCAACAGTAACATTTGAGACTGACTACTAGACAAGGTTCCTATTGGAAACTAATCAATGATCTCAAGTTTCAATTGTCCTTATCTTATTTTGGAGTAATATATTTTAATTTTAATTTGATCCTTATCCACAACGAACTCTTTTAGGGAACGCTTGAAAGCATCATAAGTCACAACACCACTTTCCGTACTTGGCGTATTCGGGTATAAAAGCAAGTCTGTTTTCACCAAACCTGACCGGTACAACGCATTCACATAGGAAGTAATCTGATTGGCATAAACACCCGTTTCGGTATTAAAAGCCAATCCTGTTTGGTTACCAGTCACTGGAACAATATTTCCATCCTGGTCAAAACCTACTTGGGTATTGTTTTCTCCTTGTACAGCCACTTTCGAGTCATCAAAATCCCTTCGGTAGAATTCACCGCCATCAGTTGCAAAATACATGACTAGCGCACCATAAGGGTTTTTACCTACTGGATATTCGTCTACTGGGCCGACCTCAAGCAAAATCTGGTTGAAGGTAACATTCTCCAGGGTATCAAGAAATTCATGCAAAGGGTTCATGTCTAGCTTTAATAGCATTCCCAAACCAGCTTTGACACCAACTTTATCACCTGCCACATCATAGGCAACATTTTTTTCAACTATCTGCTCTGTGACAGTTCCCTGCCTGTCACTGATAACCTGATTAAAATGCCTTGACTGAATGGTGTTAATAGGATACGCTGTTGACACCGTATCCTCCTCGTAATGGTAATACATGGTGATACCTGTTCCGCTTCCAATAGCCAAGGAAATGGATGTATTTTGAGCTGGGTCGCCCTTGATAACGATTCCCGGGAAATATTCTCTGAAGGCAAAAATATCATCGAAGACAGGATCTTGCGAAGTAAGTTTACCAAAAAGCTCAGCAGCAAAATCAGGATTAAGATCCATACTCACCAGATTGACAGTATCTGCTTGCAATAAGAAGGAGCCTTCCGCCAGGGTAATGTCCTCTTCAAAATTAAGGGCATCAAAAACTGTAATAGGTAGTATCCTCTATCGCCTCTAACAATCTATGCACTTTGAATTCCTTTTCTACATCAAAATCATCAGCTATTAAGTCAACAATATTGAAATTAAAAATTGCGGAATCAAATATGGCATTGTCCTCAGGTAAAGTTCCACCCGGATTAAAGGAAAGCCTGCTATAGCCTATTGATTCGGTAGTACCGAACATATCGCTATGATCACCTCCAACTACCAACCGACTCTGATTTGTAGTATTGAGTGAATCTTCCAGCACTAAGAAAGAAGATAGGGGTATTTCTTCATAAAATACCCCTATCTGATTGGATCCGGGATCCAATACCAATCCAATTTCGGATGGGTCGGAACAAGCTCCGGCAAATATAACAATTGAGCACAGGGCCCCGAGGAATTTAACCCGCAAGGTCTGTGTAGATATTGTAATAGCTTTCAAAAAGCTCGTCTTGTTCATCACTATTGATTTCAAACTGTTTTTCTTTAGATGATTCTTGTATCATGGCAGCCAGGCTTTCGGAAATGTCCTCACCCTTAACAACAACGTCAGCATATTCCATTCCCAGTTTCACAAATCCTTCATAGTCTTTGGACTTCAATGGGGCAAGAAGCGCGTCGTCGATATCAACCATTTTTATTTTATCGAATAAGTCGTCTCCAAATTTATGACTAAATCCGTTATTATAAATGGCATATACAGATTTTGTTTCTTTGAAAAGGGGCTCATTTTTGTAAGTGGTTTTCAGATACAGCGGTATAAGGCTGGTCATCCAATCATTACAATGAACTATATCAGGCGCCCAGCCTAATTTCTTAACGGTTTCAAGTACTCCTTTACAGAAGAAAATGGCTCTTTCGTCATTGTCTTCGTAAAATTTATTCTGCTTGTCAAAGAAAACGCTCTTCCTTTGAAAATAGTCTTCATTGTCTATAAAATAAACCTGCAATTTGGCATTTGGAATAGAAGCAACTTTAATTATCAATGGTTTCTCCTCCTCACCTACTGATATATTGATACCTGAAAGCCTTACAACCTCATGCAACCTGTTCTTTCTTTCATTAATCAATCCGAATCTAGGTACCAAAATTCGGATTTCCATTCCTTTTTCCTGCATTGCTTGGGGCAGGGCTCTTACAAAATTAGCAACTTCAGAAGTTTGAAGAAATGGGTTAATTTCGCTTGCTACGTAAAGGATACGAAGTTTAGACATATCGTGTGTGTTTAATTTAGGGATATAACGGGACTACAAATTTACAAAAAAATCAGCAAATTCCATTGTTTTTATTCAGAATAATATACTTTTGCACCTATTTTCCTATTCCATTTCAAAACAGGCCTTGGAAATACACGAAACGATACCTTCTGTAATACAGCACTTAAGGGCTTTAAAAAGCCTTGATAAGACTATCGGTCTTGTCCCTACTATGGGGGCATTGCACAGTGGTCATTTAGAATTGATCCGTCAGTCTAAAAAGAAAACGGATCTCACTATTGTGTCCATTTTCGTAAACCCCATCCAATTTAACAACTCCGAGGACCTCCAGAAATACCCAAGGACCTTAAATGCTGACTTAGCCATCTTGAGAGAAGAGGGTGTGGACATAGTTTTTGTTCCTTCCGAAAAGGAGATTTATCCTGAGCCCGTAATGATGAAGTTTGATTTTGGGTCCATGGAACAGGTATTAGAAGGCAGGTTTAGACCTGGCCATTTCAATGGTGTCGCCATAGTTGTTTCCAAGCTATTCCATATTCTCAAACCCGACATTTCTTTTTTCGGCCAAAAAGATCTTCAGCAAGTCACTGTTATTCAAAAGATGGTGAGTGATCTTTCTTTTGACATAAAAGTAGAAGTTGTCCCTACCATTAGAGAATCCGATGGCTTAGCGCTTTCATCCAGAAACCAGAGGCTCAGCAATGATGGCCGGGAAATTGCACCTATCCTCTACAAAGCCTTAACGAAATGTAAGGATGAACTTTTAAGTGGCGGAGATTGGTTGAACATAAAAACAAAGCCATTGAGGAAATTCTCTCTCCACATAACATAATGCCCGAGTACCTGGAACTGGTAGAAACAACTAATTTCACTCCTGTCCAGAACCCATTACCCGGAAAACCGTTCGC
Source organism: Cyclobacterium qasimii M12-11B (assembly GCF_000427295.1). Lineage (GTDB taxonomy): Bacteria > Bacteroidota > Bacteroidia > Cytophagales > Cyclobacteriaceae > Cyclobacterium > Cyclobacterium qasimii. The sequence goes on from NZ_ATNM01000134.1 coordinate 16,626, forward strand.
CATTTGTATAGCGGCACACATTGAACAAGTACGACTAATAGACAATATCATCATTCGTGCTAGTCACATCTAACTAATGACATGCAAATTCAGTTATTAAAATCAAAAATTCACCGGGTAAAAATCACCCAGGCAGAACTTCATTATGTAGGCAGTATCACCATTGATGAGGCATTAATGGAGGCAGCTAATATTATCGAAAATGAAAAAGTTCAGATTGTAAATATAAACAATGGTGAACGCCTTGAAACCTATGTCATCAAGGGAGAGCGTGACTCAGGGCAAATCTGTCTTAATGGTCCAGCAGCACGTAAAGCACAAGTTGGAGACGTGGTCATCATCATTTCCTACGCAACCATGGAATTTGAAGAAGCAAAAAAATACAAACCCACTATTATTTTCCCTGATGGCCAAAACAAATTGATTTGAGCAATAGGTTAATAAATAGCCTTCAAGCAATCGTCCCCTTATTTGCGGCACTTTTGATCTTTTATTATCTCTACAGAGATATTGAAAAGCGAAGTCATTTTAGAAGCACTTAAGGGTACGGATCTTTTGTGGTTTTCCGCCGCAATGTTTATTGGCTTGCTAGGCTTTTGGCTCAGGGCATGGAGATGGAAGAACTTAATTGCTACCAATGAAACCATCACCGTTAAAACAATCCCGATATTCTGGTCATTAATGTTTGGCAATTTAGTCAACCTAATTTTCCCAAGAGCGGGAGAGGTGGCCAGGTGTGGAGCTGTTCGAAAAACCTACCCTATTAAATTTGGGAAAATCTTCGGAACTGTGGTTTTGGAAAGAACAATAGACATGCTTTTCATGCTATTTATAATTGCCCTGGCCTTCTTACTCGAAGGGAGCATTTTCATTGAAATTTTTAAAAATTTAGTTTCCCTCGACGCCATTAAAGGTTTCATTGTCGAATACTTCTATTGGGCGCTCCTTTTCTTTTTGATGTTGTTGCTAATGGGCGTATTTGCTTATCAAAAATTCAAGAAGACTGCCTGGTTAGGTAAACTTCGTCAGTTTGCACGACAATTTGTCAGTGGCTTAGAGACACTGATCCACATGGAAAATAAAGTCGGATTTTGGGTCGCCACATTTTCAATTTGGATAATTTATTTTTTAATGATGTACTGGATGGCTTTGTCCATACCTGCTACCCACACATTATCAGCCACTTCCGTCTTGATGGTGTTGGTAATGGGTAGCATAGGCATGATCGCCCCAGTTCAGGGAGGCATAGGTACCTTCCATGCAATGGTTGCATTCATCCTACTTTACTATGGTGTATCAGAGGAGCAGGGCAAGATATTTGCAATGTTAGTTCATACCTCTCAGATCATGATTGTTTTAATTCTGGGCGGGATTAGCTTTCTTTACCTTTTCAGGAAGAAGAAAGTAACCTTGAATGTATAAATTCGTTTACAAGAAAAAACCAAGTAATTAAAATAGAAAATGGGAATCATACTAATTGTAGTTGTTTTTGCAATTCTAGGCTATGTTGTTAGTAACAAGCTTAAGAAAAAGTTTAAAAAGTACTCACAGGTTTCTTTAAAAGCCAATCTATCCGGTAAAGAAATTGCGGAGTTGATGTTGGCGGATCATAACATCCACAATGTAAAAGTCAATTGTGTTGAAGGGCAGTTATCTGACCACTACAACCCAATGAACAATACAGTAAATCTAAGTACTGATGTTTATTATGGCAGAAATGCTGCAGCTACAGCTGTGGCAGCTCACGAATGCGGTCATGCGGTACAACATGCAAACTCTTATGCCTGGTTGAAACTAAGATCAACCTTGGTACCTATTCAAAACATAAGTGGTAAAATATTAAACGTAGTATTGATTGCCTCCCTTTTTGGAGGAATAGCTTTATTTGGCCTGCCTTACGAAGCCGTAGGCGTAGTAGTAGTGGGCGCTTATAGCATGTTAACACTTTTCAGTGTAATAACCCTACCAGTGGAATTTGACGCTAGTAACAGGGCTTTGGCTTGGGTTAAACAGAGAAACGTAGTGACTCCTGAGGAGTATGACATGTCTAAGGACGCATTAAAATGGGCAGCTATGACTTATGTAGTTGCAGCATTGGCCTCAATGGCGACATTGGCTTATTATATGTTTATCTTCTTTGGTAACAGAGATTAGGTTAACAAACTTATTTTAATATAATTAAAGGGGCAGCGTTGCCCCTTTTTTAGTTTTCGGGTATATCTATTAGAGACTAAACCTAAATCGGATGGAATTCAGTGATTTGAGTAACATCAAGACTGCACTACAACCTATAATTTAGGTCAAAAATCATCCAAACCCACTTCCCCTACTCAAAATGAGGGAGTAATGAAATTCTATTTAATGGTTATACTGTCACGAGCTTAATGAAGTATTAATTTTAATTCAGAAATATGGATTTTGAACTGAACGAAGAGCAACTGGCCATAAAAGAAGCGGCTTCAGACTTTGCCAAAACAGAACTTTTACCAGGAGTAATCGATAGGGACATCAAAGGAGCGTTCCCAAAAGAATTGATTGCAAAAATGGCTGAAATGGGCTTTATGGGAATGATGGTCCCCCCTGAATTTGGCGGAGGAGGAATGGACACCCTTTCCTACGTCATTGCGATGGAGGAGATATCTAAGGTGGATGCCTCAGCTGGTGTCATCATGTCCGTTAACAATTCTCTTGTTTGTTGGGGTTTGGAAAAATATGGAACAAAAGCCCAAAAAGAAAAATACCTTACACTCCTTGCCTCTGGCAAACGCCTTGGTGCATTTGCTTTATCAGAACCTGAAGCAGGATCTGATGCCACCTCTCAAAAAACTACAGCCATCGACAAAGGCGATCACTACCTCATAAACGGCACAAAAAATTGGATAACCAATGGCTTTTCTGCTGACTTCTACCTGGTAGTAGCCCAAACCAACAAGGAGAAAGAACATCATGGAATATCAGTATTCATAGTTGAAAGAGGATGGGAAGGTTTTGATGTTGGTAAAAAAGAGGACAAAATGGGCATTCGGGCTTCTGACACATGTTCCTTGATGTTTACTGACATGAAGGTTCCTAAAGAGAACAGAATTGGTGAGGAAGGTTTTGGGTTCAAATTCGCCATGGAGACATTGAACGGTGGGCGCATTGGTATTGCGGCTCAGGCACTTGGTATTGCAGCTGGAGCATTGGACCTGTCCGTAAAATATGCCAAAGAAAGAAAAACTTTCGGCAAGCCTATCAGTGAACATCAAGCCATACAATTTAAGCTGGCAGACATGGATACGGAAATAGAAGCCGCCCGCTTGTTATGTTATAAAGCTGCCTTAAAAAAAGACAAAAATGAGTCCTATGTAAAATCGAGTGCAATCGCCAAATTGTACTCTTCAAAGGTAGCAATGGAAACCACGATTGAGGCGGTCCAAATTCATGGAGGTTACGGTTACGTGCGAGAATACCACGTTGAGCGAATGATGAGGGATGCGAAAATCACACAAATCTATGAAGGTACCTCAGAAATTCAAAAAATAATTATATCCAGAAAGCTTTTAAGCTAATTGTATAAGTAGTAGAAAATTAAAAATATATAGTAATTTTCAAATCGGAATTTAGTTTATTCTAATTTTTTATCTCAAAATGTCATAACAAATCAGAAAAAAAATATACTTTTACAAAAAATAACTCTAAATGCACTAATCATGGAATATTACAATAAGGTGATAGAGTCGGTTGGCGTAAGGTACGTTAAAGGAAACAACTTCAAAATTGAGCGACCTGTAACCATCACCGATTATACAGATTCTGAAAATACAGCCATCCTGCTTCACCGAGGATCGTTGAATTATGGCGAAGACCAGGAATCTGTTAACGAGGGGGAAATTCTATTTATTCCAGCAGCTCGACCTACCAGGGTATCTTTCGGTACAGTTACCAAAAGAAACGAGACTAACAATGATAATTTTTTAGAAAATAAAAAGAAATATCTTCAGACTATCAGCTTCAAAAACATAAAAAATTTAGAAGATGACTGCATCACCTCAGTCACTTTTGAAGCAAAGGTATTCGATGTTGTCAATTTCTTTAACTCATTAGGCATACCTGCCTTTGTAATCAGGTTTAACGACCGGATCGCTTCAATAATTGAAGATGTAGTGAAGGAATCAGAACAAAATACACCTGGCAAAGAAAGAGTCATAAAGCTCTATACCGAGTTACTTGTGGTCGAATTGGTTCGTCACATCCTTAAAAACAGACTATTTGTAGAAGAATTATCTACCAACAGTACCTATTTCAAGGATCCCCGTTTGATAGACATGTTCAATTATATCAAAAAGAATATTGGTGGAGACTTGTCTAACAAAGTATTGGCTAAGGTTGCCAATGTTTCTGAAGATTATGTCGGCCAATACTTTAAAATGCTTACAGGTATTAATCCTCAGGATTATATTGAATACCAAAGAATGGAAGCAGCTGTGGAACTGTTAAGAACCACGAAAAAGAGTATACGCGACATCGGTAAAGAGGTCGGATACAAAGACACTGCCTATTTCTGTAGAAGGTTTAAAATGATGTACGGACTGCCTGCGGGAAAAATGAGACGTAGAGAATCGTTAATTAACGTTCAATGATGAATTATAAAATTTAGCATATTGTAAAACCTCAGTGATCAAGCTGGGGTTTTTTCTGCCCCATTACCAATAACGAGTACATCCGCACCCGCCTTCCATGCATCCTTTGCTTGTTCCAGAGATTGTATACCTCCCCCTACTAATAGTGGGCATTTCACTTCTTTACTTACCGCTTTTATCATTTTCTTAGAGACGGGCAGACTTGCGCCTGAACCAGCATCAAGATAAAATAAAGGCAATCCCAGGAAGTTGCCAGCCAAAGCCGTGGCCACTGCAATATCTGGCTTATTGTGAGGGATTGGAATCGTTTGACTCATGTATTCTACACTAGTACTTGCCCCTCCATTGATCAGCATGTACCCTACAGGCAATACTTCAAGTTTACTTTTAGACAAAGTTGGTGCAGCCAATACGTGTTGGCCAATCAATAAATCAGGGTTCCTACCAGATATAAGGGATAGAAACAAAATAGCATCGGCTTCTTCTGAAAGCTGCATTACACTTCCAGGGAACAAAACAATTGGAACATTGCCCTTGGTGACTTCTTTAAGTCTCCGCAAACATTGATCAAGGCGCTTGGTATTTACCAGGCTGCCCCCTACAAAAAAGAAGTCTATCAAAAAACCGTGAGAAAGTTTGTTAAGTAAATCCAGCGATGGCTGCTTGTCAATCTTCTCTGGATCAATCAGTAAGGCAAGGCTCTTTATTCCCTTCTTGTTCCTTTCATAAAGTAATTCGCGAAGCTCGTTATTCCGCTTCATCTTCCGTGACCACTCTAGCCATTAAGGTTTCCATAAGTTTCGCTTTTCCAACGGTTACTAACATCCAAAAAAGCCTACTCCGTAGGTTTCCAAAAAAGCTATAGCCTTTCTTCTTAACCCCTTTTTCTTTTTAGAGACCTTCTTTTTATTCTTTCCTCTTAAATGGTTGACTGAATAAACGGCAAGAATGCCTCCAAGTATGGCCAAGCCACCAACCTTAAGGTATACTTGAGAATCCTGTTTCAAAAACTGGAGCTGTTTCTCCAACGTTTGTTCTAATTCCTTTGACTGCTTTAACAAATCTTCTTTCATCATCCGTCTTTTCTGTCTTTAAATAAGAAAACAAACTTGTAAAGGGAGTTTTTGAGCACCCTTTGAAACGACATCGCATTCCTCAATAAGACCAATAATAAAAATATTATTAAATAAATGCCTGTTAACAACAGAAAGCCAATTGAGCTGCTTCCATATAATTCGCTAAAATAAAAAGCCAGCGCTATACTTCCAAAAAGCAAAATAAACGAAGCAGATAAAACGATCAAAACAATGACTGCAACCCTTGCTACGACTGAACTTATTTGGTCGACGATTTCGGCTTTTATGATATTAACCCTTACTTCTATCAATTTTTTAATTGTAGTAATAATCTCATTCATATTAACATAGGGGTTTTATTAACAATTTTTAAAATGTGTAAGTCAAGTTACTATAAATTACATCAAAAACCTTGCAAGAAAAGTTGGCTTACTGTAAAATCAATTTCACTATTCCATTTCTCCATAAATTTACAAAGAAAATTAACTTCTGGTAAATTTTAAATTTCAACCATTAGAACCGAAGTACCTGATGAATTGTTATCAGGAAAGTTTGCAGCCCTAATTTTGGGGGAAATCAAAAAGAAATTTTAAGCAATTTAAGTAATGAAAATAGAAATCTGGAGTGATGTTGTTTGCCCATTTTGCTACATAGGCAAACGACGTTTTGAAAAGGCATTGGCTAATTTCGATCAAAAAGACCAAATCGAGGTCATTTATCGGAGTTTCCAATTAAACCCTGAAATTAAAACTGACACGGACAAAACGGTAGTTCAGTACCTTTCCGAAAGCAAGGGAGTTCCTTTAGAACAAGCTGCAGAGATGACAGCATATGTCACCCAACAAGCCGCCATTGAAGGACTTGAGTACCAAATGGATCATGCTGTAGTAGCCAACACTTTTAGAAGCCATAGGCTCTTACAGCTTGCTTTGGATCAGGGGTTACAATTGGAAACGAAAGAGCGCTTGCTTAAAGCCTACTTCATCGAAGGAAAAAACATCGATGATATTCCCACATTAATTGAGTTATCCAACGAAATCGGACTTACCGATGTAGCAGAAACCTTACAAGGTGACAATTATGCTGACGAGGTCGAAAGAGACATCTTGGAATCCAAACAGTTCGGAATTCAAGGCGTTCCCTTCTTTGTCTTCAACCGGAAATATGGAATAAGCGGTGCTCAGGAAGTTAAAGTTTTTGCTGAGGCAATTGAACAATCTTTTAAAGAATGGGTAGAATCACCACAACCAACTGATTTTTAGATCACGTAAACAGCCCTAAATCGCTATATTTTAATTGCAATAAAAATATAGCGGAATGGCCAAATTGGATAAGAGGACGAAAAGTGTGCTTTTTTTGTCAAAAAATGTGAAATGAGTTAACAAAAACCACCTGTATCAGGTTATTCTAAATCATTTGTTAAGGAAAAGTATTTCTTATAAATTGAATTTCTTCCTATCACCTAAGTGTTTGATGGAGGATTCAATTTGATTTAAATCCATGGGAAAGAAGGTAATAATAGTAGGTTCTGGCATTGCAGGAATGGCAGCAGCTATACGATTGTCGATAAAAGGGTACGAAGTCACCGTCTTTGAAGCCAACTCATATCCTGGAGGTAAATTATCTGAGATTAATATGAAGGGCTATCGTTTTGATGCTGGCCCTTCTCTATTTACACTACCGGAACAATTAGAGGAATTATTTGAATTGGCAAATAAAAAACGGAAGATTTTTTAAGTACAAAAGGCTTGAGATCAATTGCAATTATTTCTGGGAAGACGGAACAAAATTAAGCGCTCATGCAGATGTAGCTAAATTCGCAGAAGAAGTAAAAACCCAACTTGGGGAGCCAGCAGAAAACATCAAAAAAGCCTTAAATAACTCAGCCTATATCTACCGACACCTCGCCCCCTTGTTCATGCACAGGTCTTTGCACAAGTGGAGCACCTGGTTCAATAAAAAAGCATTGAGTTCCTATTTAAGAATGGGGAAGTTAGGGCTTTTCAAAACGATGAATAAGGCCAATACACAGCAATTCAAACATCCAAAACTTGTACAGCTATTTAACCGATATGCCACTTACAATGGATCAAACCCTTATCAGACTCCTGCCACTTTAAACATCATTCCGCACCTGGAATTCAATAGGGGAGCTTACTTCCCTATCAAAGGGATGCATGACATTACCTCCAGTCTTTTTAATCTTGCCAAGGAGCTTGGAGTTCACTTTCAATTCAATCAGCCAGTAGAAAGAATCCTCGTTAAAAACAATACAGCTAAGGGAGTAAAAGCTGGAGGTAAATCCTATTATTCCGACTTCGTGATCAATAATATGGACATGGTGACCGCCTATAAAACCATCCTAAAAGAAGAAAAACAACCAGAGAGACTGTTAAAACAACCAAAATCCAGCTCAGCTTTGATTTTCTATTGGGGAATAAAGAAAAACTTCCCAGAACTTGACCTCCACAATATTCTTTTCAGTAATGATTATGAAAAGGAATTTAAAGCCATCTTCGAGAAAAAAGACCTGTACGAAGATCCAACGGTATACATCAATATCACTTCAATCCATAAAAAGGACGATGCCCCAGATGGCTCCATGAACTGGTTTACCATGATAAACGTACCAAATAACCAAGGTCAGGATTGGGATACATTAAAAATTAAAGCAAAGGAATTCATTGTCAGAAAAATTAATACAACGCTTAATACAGACATCGAACCATTGATCGAAGTGGAGCAAATTCTAGATCCTATAGGTATTGAAACCAAAACGTCCTCTGCAAATGGTGCTTTGTACGGAAACAGTTCAAACAACAAATACGCTGCTTTTTTAAGGCATCCCAATTATAGCTCATCAATAGACAAGCTCTATTTTTGTGGTGGAAGCGTTCATCCAGGAGGTGGGATTCCCTTGTGTCTGTTGTCTGCAAAAATCATGGTGGACATGATTCCTAAGGCTTAGGAATCTACCAATACCTTATACGATTCATACAAGCCGTACACTTCGCGTACATACCTCACCGTGACATGGCCTTTGGCATAGCCACTTTTCACCCAAGGGTCCCGATAAACTTCAGGTTTTGATTTTCTTTCCAGGTAATAGGCTACATTGTCCCATCTTTTATTGTCTTTCCCATATTTATAGGCCAATCGCCAGGCATCCTGTACGTGCCCATGTCCTACATTGTAAGAAGCCAAAATAAACTTTATCCGCTCATTGTTATCAGGTACCCGATCAAGCCAAAACCCATCCAGGTATTTCAAATAATTCACCCCACCTTTTAGACTTTCATTGGGGTTATTTGGGTCATTGACGCCAAATCTTTGTAAAGTTACTGGCATGAGCTGAAGTAATCCAACAGCACCCGCATATGACACTGCAGAGTGATTAAAGCGACTTTCTTTATAAACCAGTGCTGCTAACAACCTCCAATCCCAACCCAGATCATCTGCTCCTTCTTTGATGATATCATCGTAGGCAGATATTCTATCTCCCGAGACGGAAGAAAAAGCGGAAGATGACCTGTGATAACTGTTTTTCTTATTTAAAAAATATTTATGGTACAATATGGCTTTATAACCAGTCCTATCAATTCTTTCTATCCATTCATTAATTTTGGCCCCCAACTGAGGTGCATTCTTACGGATAGCCCAGGAGACAGGGTTTGGCTGACTGACCATAAGGCCAACATCCAAAACATCATTGTAGGTGGCATTCACCAATGCAATGTCATTGTCTACTACAGTATAGTCGATTTCTTCCTGAATCACCTGATTGATAAGGTCTTCAAGGCTGGTATTTATTTCTTCTATCGTGAGGGACAGTGCGAGCGAGTCACTGAGTGACATAAGACGCTCTTTGTAAATCGTGCCTTTTTTAATAAATACTTTCTTGTTTGAAAGCTGAGACAAACTATCTATATGAGAATTATCTTTCCGCTGGACCACTACTGTTTTCATGGTATTCACGGGGTCGGTAAAAGCGGCAAATTTCTTTCGCTCCTCATTTACCTCAAAGTTGATCGCTACAATATCAGCCTTTCCTTTGTTCAATAAGCGGAAAGCATCTTCCAGGTCGTGCCTTACGATTAATCTTAAGTTAACCCCTAACTGGTTGGCTAGATTTCTGAGCAATTCAAACTCATAGCCCATTGTTCTTCCTCTGTAGATATAATAGCTAGTAGAAGAATTGTCTACTACGGCCCTGATGAAGCCTCTTTTTTTTATGGCATCAAAGTCCAATTCTGCGGGAAATTCCCAATATTTTGGTGCTTTCTTTTCATCTTCTTTTGGCTTGCAGGAAGTCAATGCAAAGGCAAAAATGATCAAGAAACAGTAATAAATATTGGTTTTTGACATAGAGTGGGCGCCCTAATCCTGCTTTGGTGACCTCAATTATAGGTTATTATCCTTAATATACCAAAATTAGCCCCTCAAAATGTTAATGATAAATAACGCAATTAACAATTGATATTATCATTACATACTCATATTTGCAAAATAAATCTTTCCAGAAAGCCGCATGAGCTCTATTTCATTTTCCTTAATCGTATAAAGAGACTCTATCAATCTACTCTCCGCTTGGAGCCTGCTGACCTGTGCATCTCTAAATTCAAGGTAATTGGTGATACCCAAACGGAACCTATCCAAAGTAATATCTGAACTCTCCACAGCTACTTCATAGTTCTTCCTTTCGATTTCCAAAAGTCTCTTACTATTTTCATAGGTATTGTAGGTTCGCTGCAAATCTGACACCATTTGATTCTGATATTGTTCCATCAAGTGCTTTTGATTATTGATCTGTATTTTCGCTGCCTGAATTCGTCGGTTAAGCGACAAACCGCTGAATAGGTTTAAACTGATGGTAGCTCCCAGGTTTATGCCTTGCTGCTGGTTGCTCAATAAAAAGCCTGCATCAGAATTCAAGGTGTTGTCAATATAGGAACCATTCAGTGTAATCGTAGGTAAACGTTGCGCCCTTAATTCCTTTAATTGCAGGTAGGCAACATTTTCCATTCTTTGCGTAGCCAAAAAGGTTTTGTTTTGATCGAATGCACTCTCTCTTAATTCTTCTATCGAAAGGGATTCCTTAATAATGATGGTATCCTTCACTACAAAATCCTTTTCAGGCCCAACAGCCAATAATTCGTTTAGGTTTATCCTTGAATTTTGTATGACCTGTTCTTGAGAAACCAGTGCAGTAAGATCTGCATTATAATCCACCTGGGCAGCCAAGAAATCTCTTTTGGATGCTCTTCCAAATTCGTACTGTGCTTTGGCTATTTCTAGTCTTTCGTCTGACAGTTTTAAGGTGTGCTCAAGTACTTCATAGCGCTGCTGCTCCAATACCAGCCTGTAATAGGTCGTAGCTATAGATGCTACTGTATTTTCTATCACCACTTTTGCTTCCAGCTCGGTCACCTCCGTTAGCTTCCCCAATCGCTGCATGGCAACAACTGCATCCGCCCTAAAGCCATAAATGGCAACCAGACTATAATTATTGTTTCTGGTTTGGGCATTGGGAATGATCCTGGGATTTTCAGGATCACTTACAAAAGCCTGCTCTGTATCTTCTTTTCTATAAATTCTGGTATTGTTTAGATCAAGCACCGGCATTAGAAGACTTCCAGCCTGCTTTTTCTCATTTTCAGCCAATAAGACCTGGTTGGTAGCTATTTTAACATCAAAATTGTTCTCTAAACCAATTTCAACGGCCTTTTCAAAAGTTAAAGACTCTTCCTGCTGTGCATACATGCTGCAGGAAATTACCATCACCAAACCTAGCAATAAAAATTTTCTCATATTAAACTCTTGCTAATCTTCCTTGTTTTGATGTCAAATAAGTATAAATCCCTGGAATAATAAATAAGGTAAGGGCAGTGGCCAGTAACATACCTCCCACTACAGCCACACCCATAGGCACTCTTCCTTCTGAGCCTGCTCCCAGGGCAAGTGCAATCGGTAGAATTCCCAAAATTGTAGACAAACTCGTCATTAATATCGGTCTAAATCTAGCAGCTGCTGCTCCTTCAATGGCCTCTTCTATAGAAAATCCTTGTGCCTTGCGTTGGTTGGCAAATTCTACGATCAGAATTCCATTTTTAGTAACCAGACCAATAAGCATAATGATACCAATTTGGCTAAAGACGTTAAGGGTGAAATCAAACAACCACAAGGACAATAAGGCCCCGAAAATAGCCAATGGAACGGTAAACATGATTGTTAATGGGTCCATGAAACTTTCAAACTGGGCAGATAAAACCAGGTATATCAAAATCAGTGCAAACACAAAGGCAAAGACCAAACTACTAGAGCTGTCTCTGTATTCTTTTGAAAGCCCTGCTACATCTGTTGTATACGTTTCATCAAGTACCTCTGCGGCAATTCGATCCATTTCTGCCAGTCCTGTCCCTACTGTTTCACCAGGCGCCAGTCCTGCCTGAACCGTAGCACTCACAAATCTATTGTAACGATAGAGCTGTGGTGGCGTACTTCTTTCGGAAATCTTGACCACATTATCCATTTGGATCAATTGCCCATTTTCACCTTTCACATAAAGCATCCTCAGGTTAACCGGTTCGTTTCTATCTTCCAGTTGCATTTCTCCCACCACCTGGTACTGCTTGCCGTTCATGATGAAATAATCAAACCGCTGACCAGAATAACTTAGTTGAAGGGTCCTTGCGATCTCTTGAACAGATACGCCGATGTTTCTCGCCTTTTCCCTGTCAATCTCGATTTCTAATTCAGGTTTGGTAAATTTTAGGTTGACATCAGGAAAAGTAAACACCGGACTTTCTCCCATTCTCTCCATGAATACAGGTATGATGTCCTTCAATTTCTCCAATGTTTGAGATTGAATGACATACTGGATCGGCAGACCTGCCCTTCTATCACCTATAGAAGGCTCCTGAGCACCAAAGGCCCTCACAGATGTTTCATTCTTTAAGTAGACCGCTATATCATCAAAAATCTCTTGCTGACTTCTATTTCTTTCAGCCGCATCATTTAAAATCACTCTTATAAACCCTGAATTAGTACTTGAAGTACCAAATCCTGGTGAAGTAACCGAGATCAGACCTGCTCTTTCCTCCTCTGGGATGATGGCTGACAATTCTTCTGTCATTTTATCAATGACCCTGTCCATGTAGCCAAAGGTTGCTCCTTCAGGCCCTGCCATATTGATCCTTATCTGCCCTCTATCTTCTAAAGGTGCCAATTCTGAAGGAATCTCACTAAAAAGGAAATAAGTACCAATTCCCATCGCCCCTATAAGGACAAAAGACATCCACCTTATTTTCATAAAAGATTGAAGCGTTTCAACATAAACCCGGTTTAACCACAGAAAGAAGGGCTCTGTCTTGGTGTAAAGCCAATTGTGTCGCTCTCTTCTTTTTAATAGTTTGGAACTAAGCATTGGCGTCATGGTAAGGGCCACAAAGGAGGATATAATAACTGCTCCTGCCACCACTACACCAAACTCTCGGAAAAGCCTACCAGTAGTTCCCGTAAGGAAAATTACAGGTAAAAACACTGCTGCCAAAGCTACGGTAGTAGCGATAACTGCAAAGAAGATTTCCTCAGAACCCTTTTCGGCTGCTGTTTCCGGATCTTCTCCATTCTCAATTTTTGTATAAATATTTTCTAAAACTACAATGGCATCATCTACCACCAGTCCTATTGACAATACGATACCCAATAAGGTAAGGACATTGATAGAAAACCCTGCCACGTACATGATGAAAAAGACACCAATCAAACTAATGGGAATAGTAAGAACAGGAATGAAAGTAGTCCGCCAATCTCTTAGGAAGAGAAAAATGATAAGCACTACGAGTAGGAAGGCTACAAAAATGGTCTGCTGCACTTCACTTATAGAATTTCTAATGTATTTAGTGGTATCAAAACCAATACCTAGTTCGATGTCTTCTGGAAGGTCTTTTTTAATAAATTCCAGGCGGCGGTAAAATTCATCTATGATCTCAATGCTATTGGATCCTGGCAAAGGCACCAAAGCCACCCCCACCATGGGCACACCGTCTCTTTTAAGTACTGTCCTTTCATTTAATGGCGCCAATTCAGCCCTTCCCACGTCCTGAAAGCGAACCACATTGTTTGATTCTTCCTTTATGATCAACCGATTGAACTCCTCAGGAGTACTCATTCGACTTCTGGTCCTTACTGATAATTCAATGGATTCACCTTCAATCCTACCTGTGGGAAGCTCAACATTCTCACTTTGCACCTTAGTAAGAATATCCAGAGGCGTTATCCCATAGGAAGCCATCCTTAATGGATCCATCCTCAGGCGCATAGCATATTCTTTCTCTCCCCAGATTCGAATCTCACTTACCCCACTAATCGTCTGAAGCCGTTCCTTAAAAATATTAGTAGCAATATCAGAAATCTCCAATAGGCTTCTTTCATTGCTTTGAACGTTCAGAAAGACAATCGGCTGAGTATCCGCATCTTGTTTAGAAACAATCGGAGGTTCGGTATCTGGCGGAAGATTTCTTTGTGCTCTGGAAACCTTGTCACGAACATCGTTCGCTGCAGCTTCCATGTCAGCACCGATTTCAAATTCTACCGTTATACTACTATTTCCATCATTACTTATAGACGACAAAGACTTTATACCAGAGATACCATTAATGGCTTCTTCTAGTGGTTCTGTGATTTGCGCTTCAATAACATCCGCATTGGCACCCACATAAGTCGTTCTCACATTGACTACGGGAGGATCAACACTAGGAAATTCACGAATACCTAAAAAGGATATACCAATAATCCCAAATATCAATATAGTAATGGACATCACTATAGACAATACCGGTCGGCGAATACTGATGGTAGATAAACTTGACATATTGTTCTATCAGTTCGTTAAATTAACTTCAACGGGCATTCCATCCCTTGCTTGTAATACACCTGTGGTCAACACAAGTTCTCCAGGTTTAACCCCGTCCAATAACTGCACCCTGGTGTCCGTACGTTGTCCGATCACCACTTTTCGCGACTCTACTATGCCATCGTTTGAAATAAAAACCTTATACCCTTCTAATTCTGGAATTACGGATTCGGAAGGAACAAGAATAGCATCTTCCACTTCTTTCAATACCAAACGTACCCTGACAAACATTCCAGGTAAAAACTTCTTTTCGTTATTGGCACTTTTTGCTCGAATCTTAAGGGTACGAGTTGCGGCATCTATATTTGGTTCAATGGCATAAACCTTACCTTCTGCTTCAGAAATACCAACATTAGATCGGAAATAAATAACTGACCCGGCCTTGATGTCGTTGGAGTAGCGCTCTGGTATAGAGAACTCAATTTTTATTGGGTTGACATTCACAATGGTGGCTATCAGGTCTGTGGTACCTATTACACTCCCTTCTGAAATCTGCCTAAATCCTAGTTCTCCATCAAAAGGAGCTCTAATGGTCATTTTATTTAGTTGGGCTTCAATCAAGCGCAAATCTGCAAGGTTGGTATTGTACTGGTTCAATACAATATCATATTCCTCCTGACTAATGGCCTCTTTGGTTAACAATTGCTTTTGCCTACTTTCCTGACTTTCGTACAGTTTTTTGGTATAAACAAGTCTATCGAATTGCGCCTTTAACTCATCATCATTCAAATACAATAAAGGCGTTCCTTTTTTTACAAACTCGCCCTCCTGAAAAGAAATTTTTTCTACCAAACCAGCAACTTCAGGCCTAAGATTTACTATTTCATTTGGAATAAGTGAGCCAGTAATATTCAAGTTTGTCTCAAGACGCTCTTCCTTTAATTCAATTGCCTCTACCCTAATATTTGTTTTGGCCACTGTAGCAGCATTGGCAGTTGAGGTTTCCTTTTCAGTGAGTATATCCATCCTTGGATAAAAAAACATAAATCCTATCACCAATAGGATAATTACAATCAAAATGATTTTAGTTTGGTTTTTCATTCTGGAACTAAAGTATTGTTTTACCTATAAGTATGCTATAAAATGTGAAATCAATTGAAGGAAGAACTTAATGAGTTATTAAATCTTGTCAATAATATAGGGTTATATATTATTGACAGCCATAGCTGTTCTTTAATGCAAATCCCATCAATTGTAAAGTTAAAGTAAACTAAATTTCAATAGCAAAGAAACAATAAAATTTAAGAGGTAAAACTAAGCTATTAATGGCAGTCGGGATAAATCAAACCCTAATAACGTTCTAATAAATCCATCCCAGATTATGCGATAAAATTCGTACCCCCGTCCGGACGCTATAAAGATGTCTGGAGATTTCCTCACACGACAGTAAGGCAAAAGCACATTGCGGAATCAACCAAGCCTTGAGGACATAAAAAAAGGCCACCCAAATGGGCAGCCTTCTCTATAAAAACAATTTTATCGTATCTCTTAAAATAAATACCTCAAACCTACCTGCATGCTCCAGGTAGTTCCGAAACCACTAGCATTTCTGAAAGGAGTTGTTGGAAGGTTTCCTGAAACACTATTGAGGTTGAAATTAGGAGTAGGACTCACAGACCCAGCTCTTGAAAGAAGACTTTCGGCTCCATTTAAATCCTCCTGGATTCCCCAATCACTATTGAGCAAGTTGCCTAAATTAACAATATCCACACTCAGTTGAACGGTATTTTTCACCTTACCAAATGTTTGAGAAACATCCTGTAATATCCTTACATCAAATTGATTTAACCATGGATTAAGGAAAGCATTTCTAGGAAGGTATTCACCTCTATATTTGCTCAACCCATTTTCTTCTACATAAGTATCAAAGGCGCTTCTTTGCTCAGCAGCGGTATATACTACCCCATTATCATCGGTAATATCTACAAAATTCATGGTAGAGGAATTTTCAGGTAAATAAATTAAATCTCCAGTAATACCATCTCCATTAAAATCATTGCTATAAATATAAGAGAACCTTCCTTGATGCACTCCATTATAATACATCCCAATGGTAGTGGCCAATGAATTGCCATATTCTATTCTATAACTCACACTCCCTACTATCCTATGTGGAATAGCATAATTAGAGATATGAAGCATTTGATCATTCGGGCTATTAATAGTAGGACTTGCACCCCATGCCGAACCTGCGTTAGAACCTGCATTAGCAGTGACTTCCTTTGCTGATGAATAAGTATAATGCAAAGATGCACTTAGACCTCTGTGGTAAGGAACAGATAAGCCCACTGTTCCACTAAAGCTTCTTCCTTTGATATTTGTATTGGAAAGGACAGTAGCATTGTTTCCACCCATCACACTATTATACGCAGTGCTTTGACCCGGAAGGAATACTTCTCTAGTATCACCATAATCTCCTTCAGCAGTGCTAGCACCATAATCCATGGTATTGTTAGACCTGATTCGGTTTGCACCAAATTGGAAAACAGCGTTGATATCTCTTGTATACAATAAATCTGAAGTCAAGATCAGTGGGGTATTCGGGATTTGATAATCCAAACCAAAACTAGACCTCCAAACCATAGGCATTTTAAAATCTGGATCTACCAAAGCAAAAGATCCAGGAGCGCCCTCAGTTGGAGAAGATATAAATACGTCTTCAGCACCTTCTGGAACATTCTCTACGTAATAGTAACGCTCTGGCTGGAAATTAATATTGTCTATCCATCCTTCTACATCCGAATAATCACCAGGTTCAATGTTATTTTGAATAACACCCGCATTGGTTGGCATATTGGTCAACCATACAAATGGTACCCTTCCTGAGAATACACCTGTTCCCCCTCTTAAGGTAAGGGAACGATCTCCAAACACATCATAGTTAAAACCAAATCGCGGAGAAACCATCAATTTTGATTTAGGCCACATCCCTGAATTGTAATTGGTTGGCATACCAAACTGATTGGTCAACGTAATCTCATTGATTGAAGGATTAGCCGTTAACTCATTAAGGTAGATTGGAAGTTCCGCACGAAGGCCGAAGGTAATGCTAAGGTCATTATTGACCGCATATTTGTCCTGAGCATAAAGCGAGGCCAAACCAAAATTAACCGTTGAATAAGTGTCTTTTCCTTCGTAAGGATAAGTTAATCCAAACATGGTAGGAGCGACTTCATTGGCTGTTCCTGTAGAAAGGAAATCTTCTACAGAGGCATACCTGTAATAGGACGTTCCCATTCTGGTGTAGCTATTACCAAAATTTTGAAGTTCAAAGGCCGCACCCATTGTAATGTTGTGCTTGCCTTCTACATAGTTCAGGTTATTAATGATTGAATAGTTATTGTTAATAACATCATTGTTATAGGTAAATAACTCTGTACCAAAGGATATATAATTCATAGAACCTTTGTTCTGCACCATATTTCCTTCATCGTCCGCTATTAATCCTCCACCGTCCCAGATGTCAACAAATGGAAAAAGTT
Organism: Cyclobacterium qasimii M12-11B; assembly: GCF_000427295.1. Classification (GTDB taxonomy): domain Bacteria; phylum Bacteroidota; class Bacteroidia; order Cytophagales; family Cyclobacteriaceae; genus Cyclobacterium; species Cyclobacterium qasimii. Next base: position 34,720 of record NZ_ATNM01000134.1, read on the forward strand.
GATCAGATGGAGAAGTTCTTTTGTCCTGAATTTTTGAATAGGTTCCCAATAGCTGATTGGACCAACTAGAACTAATATAACTGTTCAATTCTGCAGTGATAGACCTAACTGAATTCTCAAATCCATAATTCGCATTCTCAAAAGTGATAGCATTTTGGCTAACTCTAGCGCCGTTTGGCCATGGTGCTCTTGGACGAGGACCTGAAGTGGCATTGACAAGTTGATTGGAAGTACCAATCACCTGGTTGTATCTTACAGCAAGTTTATTTTTATCATTGATATTCCAATCTATTCTTGCTAGTAACTTGGTACTGGATTGTTCTGCCTCATTGGCATACCCTTCATATCTTCCCGGGTCATATCCCCATTGGTTGATGAGGTGATTTTGGACTGCATCTAAATCTGTCCTTGTAGGTCTGGCGATATTGTTTTCAGGATCTGCAATACCATCTTCTGATGGTCTCCAAAGGTTAACACCAGAGGCATTTGCACCTGTCAGGATTTCACGCTCTGCATTTACAAAGAAGAACAATTTGTTTTTGATAATTGGTCCACCCAATCTAAATCCAAAATTATTGGTTGCCGCATCTACAGCTTCCAATTCATTGTCTCCAATTTTCCTACCCTGAAGAGACTGATTTTTAAGGAAATAATAAGCAGAACCTTCAAAAGTATTTGTACCACTTCTAGTTACTGCATTTATTCCTGCTCCTGTAAACCCGCTTTGAAGCACATCATAGGGAGCAATATTTACCGTAATTTCTTCGATGGCATCAAGGGAGATGGGTTGAGAATTCCCTCCTGGAAGGGGATCACCACTTAATCCAAAGCCATTGTTAAAGTTGGCTCCATCAATTTGAAGATTATTGTACCTGGAATCTCTTCCTGCAAAGGAATTACCACTGGCCTGTGGTGTCAATCTTGTAAACTCAAGCACACTCCTGTTGATTTGAGGGAGGTTTTTTAATTGTTCATTCGAAATATTAGTAGCAGTACCTGTTCGGTTGGAGGTAAAATCAGAACCTCTTTCCCCTTCCACTACAAATTCTGTCAGCTCAGTGTCTCCATCTGATAATGCTGCATTGAGATTATAGGTTTCTCCCAACCTTAATATAATCCCTGTAAAGACCTGAGATTCAAAACCCAGGTAATTAATTTCAATTGAATACGGTCCACCAACTCTCAAATTGGGTAGATTAAACCTACCATCAACGTTGGTTACAGCGCCATACACAGACCCTGATGGCTCGTGAGTAGCTTTTACAGTAGCACCTATCAGTGCTTCTCCCTCATTGTCCAGAACCGATCCTTGAACGGAACTGGTGGTTACCTGCCCATAACTGCTTCCAACGGCTAGAAACATTAGGAGCACAACAATCATTTTCATTTGTAATAGTTGCCTCATCTTAAAACATTTAATAGGTATAAATAAATAATAGAATCACAAATTAAGTTGGCTATATTGGGTGCAAATATATACTTAAATCAGCGCTATAATAACAGCTAAACATTAAGTTTTCAATTCAAACAACAAAATTAATTAACAAATCGCTAACATTAGAATTTACAAGAGATTTTTTTGTTTCAAGTAGTATTTTGGTGAGAAAAAAATAAAAAATTGTTTTTTAAATAACGACTTAATGAATATTTCATAAAAGCCATTTCCCTTTTATTTGCTTCGGAAAGCCTATTGAAACAAGTCATAATGACCTAAACATTCAAATCTACTCCGCTTTAAAACTGGAATAACTTTATTATATTTTTTTCATATAAACTCATTAACTTGAACTTTCAACCCGAAATAGACTAGCTGTTTCACTCTTAATAGAAATATTTCAAATCCATTTACTTTATTGCGGCTTCCGCCTACATCGTAGAAAGCCTATGGATTAATTTCCATTCCTTATGATTTACATTTTATTTAAACAATAACTATGTAACTCCTTGATTGGTTCGGATTTAAGCCGAAATAAAAAATACTAAATTTCAAGAAATGCGCAAAAAAGAAATCTTATGGCTGTACGTCTTCCTGTTTGCCGCCCTGGCAGATGTAGCGATGATCGTTAACGCAGAGATCAGTTACAGGTACTTCACCAAGCCGTTGATAATGATCGCTTTATTGTTGTATTTTTTTGCAGAGCACAAAATTGATCAAAGGCAGTTTGTTGAGAATAACCGTTTCGGTAGGACTATTTTCTTCTTTCCTGGGGGACGTCTTACTTCTTGATGGAAGCTTATTTCTATTCGGGCTAGGTGCCTTCTTTATGACCCACATCTGCTATATAGTGGCTTTCAAACTGACACAAAATCACACTTTAAATCTTTTTAAAGTGAATTTTATAAAAATGTTTGTTTATAATCTTCCACTTTACATTGTGGCAGCGCTAATCTATTTTCTAATTCACTCTCAATTAAACGAGCTAAAAATTCCAGTTATTATATATATAATGGCCATTGTCATGATGGTGACAATGGCCAGAGAAAGATTTGGAAGAACCAATAAATCGAGCTTTTGGCAGCTTTTCATCGGTGCTTTTCTTTTCTTTATTTCAGACAGCTTGTTGGCATTGGATCGCTTCTTTCATCCAATTGTGGACGGCGACCTATTAATTATGAGTACTTATATCCTAGGGCAACTGCTTATCGTGATGGGGATAAGAAGTCACCTGGTTCAGATTAAGTAAATCACCAAGCCAAACAACTATTCTTTGTCTTTTTCCTTAATATTTAAAGACAATTCAACCAATTGCTCTGCAGAAATACCGCTTGGAGAATTGATCATAACGTCTCTTCCTGCATTGTTTTTTGGGAATGCTATATAATCTCTAATAGAATCTGTTCCTCCAAAAATGGCACATAACCTGTCAAAACCAAAAGCAATACCGCCATGTGGAGGCGCTCCGTATTCAAATGCCTCCATTAGAAATCCAAATTGAGATTGCGCATCTTCCTCGCTAAATCCAAGGTGCTTGAACATCAACTGTTGGGTCTCTTTGTCATGTATTCTTATAGAACCACCACCAATTTCTACACCGTTGATTACCAAATCATAGGCATTGGCACGAACCTTTCCAGGATCCTGGTCTAACAACTCCATGTCTTCCTTTTTAGGAGAAGTGAAAGGATGGTGCATGGCGTGGTACCTTGAAGTTTCTTCATCCCACTCGAGCAATGGAAAATCCAATACCCATAAAGGTCTGTAGACTGATTTGTCTCTCAGCCCCAATTCATCACCCATTTTCAGCCTTAATTCAGACATTTGCTTTCTGGTTCCTTTTTCATCCCCGGAAAGCAATAGGATTAAGTCACCTGCAGTAGCACCAGCTTTATCAGCCCATGCTTTTAAGTCTTCCTGACTGTAGAATTTATCAACAGTAGATTTGAATGAACCATCCGCATTGCATTTGACATAAACCAATCCTTTGGCTCCTATCTGAGGTCTCCTCACCCAATTGGTAAGGGCATCCAACTGTTTCCTAGTGTATTCAGCGGCTCCTTTGGCATTGATACCAAGTACCAATTCAGCATCATCAAAAATACTGAAACCTTTCCCTTGAACTAAATCATTGAGCTCGACAAAAGGCATTCCGAAACGGATATCCGGTTTGTCATTGCCATACAAACGCATGGCTTCATCATAGGTCATGCGTTCGATATTCCCCAAATCCATCCCTTTTACTTCTTTAAAAAGGTGGCGGGTAAGTCCTTCAAATACTTCCAAAATATCCTCTTGGTCTACAAAGGACATTTCACAATCTATTTGGGTAAACTCAGGCTGCCTGTCTGCTCTCAGGTCCTCATCCCTAAAGCACTTCACAATTTGAAAATACCTATCGAAACCACTGACCATCAAAAGTTGCTTAAAGGTCTGTGGAGATTGAGGCAAAGCATAAAACTCACCTGCATGAACACGGCTAGGGACTACAAAATCTCTAGCGCCTTCAGGTGTAGATTTGATCAACACAGGCGTTTCCACTTCCATGAAGTCTTTTTGATCCATGTATTTCCTGGTTTCCTGCATCATTCGATGCCTGAGCTGGAGTTTCTCTCGGACTACATTTCTTCTCAAGTCCAGGTACCGGTACTTCATTCTGAGTTCCTCTCCTCCATCCGTTTCGTCTTCGATGATAAAAGGAGGCACCTTGGCTTTGTTCAATATATTCAATCCACTGACGCGAATTTCAATCGCTCCAGTAGGAATTTTGTCGTTTTTAGAAGTTCGTTCAATCACGACACCTTCTGCCTGAACGACAAACTCACGTCCTAAGGATGTTGCTGTTTTTAATAGTTCGGGAGCGACTTCTCCTTCTTCAAAAATCAGTTGGGTAATTCCATATCGGTCCCTTAAGTCTACCCATACTAATCCTCCCTTATTCCTTACCCTCTGCACCCATCCGGAAAGTTTCACTTTTTTATCCAAATCCTCCAGACGGAGTTCTCCACAAGTATGTGTTCTAAGCATTGAATTAGATTTTTATTTGCAAATAATCGCCAAAGATAATGATTCAGACCAGAGATTGCTATTTTTAAGCTCAAGATAAAGCAATACATTTAAGGTTAATGACGTTTATACGAAGAAATACAATGTAGTTGTTGCAGGAAAAAAACGTATATTCGCATGGTCTGCTAAAAATACATTGCAATTTATCAAGACTACCAACTTAAATTAGCCAACAAAACATTACTTACCCTAGATTTTATGAGAAAATATTGGACTATCGGAGGATTACTATTCATTATCTGCATCACTTTCTGGATTTTCGGCGGAAATGACTCTCTAGTCCAGAAAAAGGAAGCATCGGAAATAATAGCCACAGAAATTATTCCAGTAGAAGAAAACTTACTATATGGTATCAATGTGGACGATTTAGACATTATAGAAGGAGTTGTTGAACGCAACCAAACTTTGTCCACCCTTCTGGCTCCTTTTAATGTACCCTACCAAATCATCGATGAAATTGCAAAAAAGTCCAAATCCATCTTCGATGTCAAAAAAATAGCTTTCAATAAAAAATATACTGTCCTGACACCAAAAGATTCTTCGCAGGCCCAATTTTTTATTTACGAACCAAACAGAACTGAATTTGTAGTCTTCAACCTTGGTCAACCGGCTATTTACAAAGAGAACAAGCCGATGGAAATCAATAATAGGGAAATAGGTGGTACTATCTCTTCTTCCCTATATGTAAACATGACTGAGCTGGGCCTTACGCCAGACCTCATTGATCAATTTGCTGACTTGTACGGATGGGTAGTAGATTTTCAGAGACTACAGAAAGACGATAAATTTAAAGTCATTTTCAAAGAGCAAGTAGTAGAAGACCAAATTGTCGGCATTGAAGACATAGAAGCAGCTTATTTTGAGCATATGGGCCAGGTTTACCATGCCATACCTTTTGAACAAAATGGAATAATTTCTTATTTCGATGAAAAAGGCAACAGTCTCAAAAAAGCTTTCCTTAGGGATCCTTTGAAATTCTCAAGGATCAGTTCACGGTACAGCCTAAGTAGATTTCACCCAGTACAAAAAAGATACAAAGCGCATTTAGGTACTGACTATGCTGCCCCTAGAGGTACAGAAATTCGTTCCGTAGGTGATGGCACAGTTCTGGAAGCAACTTACAGAGGAGGAAATGGGAATTTTGTTAAAATCAGGCACAATGGCACCTATACTACTCAATACCTTCACATGTCCAAAATTGGGAATGGCATCAAAAAAGGCACAAGAGTAAAGCAAGGTCAGGTAATAGGATATGTAGGCAGCACCGGCTTGGCAACTGGCCCTCATCTTTGTTTCAGGTTTTGGAAACATGGCAAACAAGTAGATTGGTTGAGAGAAGAAATCCCTCCTGCTGAGCCTATTGAAGAAGCAAATAAACTCGCTTTTGAACAGGTGAAAAAGGAGAAGATCAGCAAACTATCTGAAATTCAATACACTGAAGTTTTACCACTTCTTACAAGTAACTAATTTAAAAAATATAGTTTCGGAGAAAAAACAAGCCACTTCTTTCAAAGTACCGTTGGAATTGAAGCAAATATTTTATTGTTTAACATTTAATTTTTAAAAAAATCTTTTTGGTATTTAATAAATGAAACCACGGGTATTTTTAATAAACAATTATTCAATGGAGCGGGCTTATTCTCTTTGGGAAAAAGGCCTAAGTGGTAGCCACCATGTTTGGGGCAAGGTAGAGCTTGATCAACGTGGAAAAGTGGACATGAAGGTATTCCCTCATGAGAAATATCCGTTTCTAAATAAAATAGGAAAGATTTTCGGAATTGGTCATTTGGACCAGCAAATCAGGATTTTATTTAATCTGCGCAATTTTGACATTTTATATTCGCCTTATTCAAAATCAAACACAAAGTTATTACTCTTTTTAAAGGCCTTGGGGTTATTTAGAAAACCTATCGTTGTCACTATTCACCAACCATTCTGGAAAGGAAAAAATGAAAATAAATTTTTCCGGTCCTATTCCAGGTTTTACATTCTTAATTATACGGCATCAATATTTTTAAGTGAGCCACTACTCGATAAAACGATTAAACTCCTTAAAATACCCGAAAAGGATTACAGAAATAAATTCAGCTTGGCGCAATGGGGACCTGACATGACCTATTACGAGCGCTATTGTGTGAAACGAAAATCATTTGAAGAGTGTGATTTTTTCATGAGTGCTGGTCATACAGACCGAGATTTCGAGACCCTTATAGAGGCATTCCGTGGCTTGGACTATAAATTGAAAATATTCTGCACTCCAAAATCGGTTCCAAAAACGCTTGATATTCCTCCAAATGTAGAATTAAACTGGGAAGTAACGTTATCCTTCGACCTAATCCCCTATTATCAACGTTCAATTGCAATATTGATTCCTTTGAAATATCCAATGTACAAAGAGGGATGCCAGGGAATGACCAGTCTTCAGGATGTAGTATCCTTTGGCAAACCATTAATAATGACAAGAAATCCTTGTTTAAATTTAGATGTGGAAAAGGCTGGAATTGGCTATTGTGTGGATATGTATGACGTTGAAGGCTGGAAAGAAAAGTTAAAAATACTGAAAGAGAACAAGGATATTTGGAATAAAATGAGTGATAATTCTGAATTAACTTTTAAGGAAACATTTAATTCAGACATTTTTGCAGCCCAATTAGAAAAGGTACTGCTGTCCGTTTACAAGGACAAAAAAGAGTAATAGTAAAGGCATTGTCTAATGCTATCTTAGTCAATTTTAAATTTTTATTTTAACATATGAAGGCAGTAATTTTAGCAGGAGGTTTTGGGACTCGTATTAGCGAGGAAAGCGCCGTTCGCCCTAAGCCGATGGTAGAAATTGGACAAAAGCCCATTCTTTGGCATATCATGAAAATCTATTCCTATTACGGAATAAATGAATTCGTTATATGTTGTGGGTACAAGGGGGAAATTATAAAAGAATATTTTTCCAACTATCACCTCCTTAACTCCGATTTCACTATTGACTTGAGCACCAATCAAATTAAGGTGCACCATGCGAAGTCAGAGCCCTGGAAAATAACCCTTGTGGATACAGGCTTGGACACCATGACTGGTGGAAGATTAAAACGAGTGAAGGAATACATCGGAAACGAGACCTTTTGCATGACTTATGGGGACGGCGTATCTGACGTAAATATCCGAGACGCTATCTCCTACCATCAGAAAGAAGGCGCAAAGGCCACTTTGACAGCGGTAAAACAGCCAGGAAGATTCGGCGCATTCATCTTGTCCTCCAAAGATTCCCGAATTGAGAATTTCAGAGAAAAACCACAAGGAGATGGCAATGAAGGCGCCATGATCAATGGGGGATTTTTTGTCCTGGAGCCTGAGGTGCTTGATTTGATAGAAAATGACCAAACCATCTGGGAAAGAGAACCACTTGAGAAGCTGGCTGCTAGTAAAGAATTGGCGGCCTTTGTGCACCATGGATTTTGGCAAGCCATGGATTCCCTTCGGGACAAGAATTACCTCGAAGAATTATGGAACAATCAAAATGCCCCTTGGAAAGTTTGGTAAAATAGACCTTATAAAATTTCAAACATGAAAATTCTCATCACAGGCAATATGGGCTATATCGGCCCCATTCTAGTCAATCATTTAAAAACTGTTTATCCCGACAGCACAATTATAGGCTTTGATATTGGCTTCTTTGCCCAATGCATCACAAGTAAAGGGGCTTTTCCTGAAGTGAATGTTGATCAACAAGTTTTTGGAGATGTTCGAAATTTTCCGGAAAAATTATTAGAAGGCGTAGATACCGTTATAAATCTCGCAGCTATATCCAATGACCCTATGGGTAAAAAGTTTGAAGAGATTACATTGGACATTAATTACCGGTCTTGCATCAATCTGGCTAAAATGGCAAGGAAGGCAGGCGTCAGGAATTTTGTCTTTGCCTCAAGTTGTAGCATGTATGGGGCTGCTGATGACTTCCCTAAAACCGAAGACGCTTCGCTGAACCCACTTACCGCATACGCCAAATCCAAGGTGCTTTCAGAAAATGACCTTCAGGGACTGGCAAGTGATGATTTCATCGTTACCTGTCTTCGTTTCTCAACTGCCTGCGGCTTTAGTTCCAGGTTAAGATTAGATCTGGTGCTGAATGACTTTGTGGCGGGCGCAATCACGTCTGGAGAAATTTCTATCTTGAGTGACGGTACCCCTTGGCGGGCAATGGTTCATGTCAAGGACATGGCTAGGGCAATGGAATGGGCTTCAACCCGCAAATTATCCAATGGAGGATCATTTACTGCTGTGAATATTGGCACGAATATATGGAACCATCAGGTAAAGACCATGGCATTAGCAGTACAACAATTAATCCCAAATATTAGCGTAACGATCAACAAGGATGCTCCTTCTGACAAACGTTCTTATAAGGTTAATTTTGAAAAGTTTGAAAAAATGGCTCCTGATCATCAACCGCAATATGATTTGGAAAAAGCCATAAAAGACCTGGAATCAGGATTAAAAAACATTGGTTTCAGCAACCAGGAATTTAGAAATTCTAATCTGATACGCTTAAAAGTATTGAATGATTTTCAGGAACAAGGACTTTTAAATGAATCCTTAAACTGGACCAATAAGACCCTCCAGTAGAAATATTGAAAAATGGCTAAGAGCGTTTACACTCTTAGCCATTTTTATACTGTAACATCTGCAACTCTTTTTCTACAGGTTAAAGAAATGTTTGTTTTGTTCCTTCCTTAACTTGTCACTCAATCTACCCTCCGGCACAATGACATCCTCATAGGTCAATACCTGGTCCTTAAGTATATCCCTGGTGAGCACACAATCCACGGCCAATCCCAAGGGCAACAGTTGCTGTTCCAAAGAAGTAGACATGTTTTCGCACAATCCATAGGTCATGTAATGCCCTATTCCGTCCAGTGTTTCTCCTTTTTTCAGGTCTCTTTTGGCAGTAGTGACAACATCTACCATTGGTTTTTCAGGAGCTATGGCGGCATCGTGAAACAGCACCGCTCTGGCTACCGTGATCGGCACCTCAAAATGGCACAAATGATAAGGGTTATAAAAACAATATAAAGGACCTTCACCTACCTTGTACAAATTGAGGTAATGCTTTTGAATCGGATTGTCCACTGTACCAAGCACAAAAACGCCTGGTCCAGGACTAGCCCCTACTATATAATCTACTATACCATCCCCTTTTAAAAGGTCCTCTAACGGGTATTCCTCCAGGCAATCTTTTATGTGTTTACCCATCTCTACGGTAGGCCCGTGCATTCCTCTTTTGGCCACATGCATTCCTGTAGCATTGGCAATAATCGCCTGCTCAAATGAAATCTTGCTACCATCCGCAAATGAAGTAACCATGGCCGGATTTTGCTTCCATTTTTTTGCAAAACCCTCTTGGGTTGTAGGATTTCTATAGGGATCATGCAGTCCCTTTATATTTCCACAAAGCACAGGTTTCAAGCCAATTTGTTTTACAAAACGGAAAGGTTAAGCGTTACACCTGGCTGATCACCATCGGCATTTGTAAAGACCACTCCTTTTTTGTCGGCGCGCACCTTTAATATAGGGCCTATTGTCCCATCTGTCTCAGCATTCATCATGATGATATGCTTCCCATTCTCAATACTTTCAAGGGCAATTCTAGCTCCCAAATCAACTGCACCAGTCACCTCTATCACCGCATCAATCCCTTCGGCTTGACAAATCAGGAAGGGGTCTGTAGTGACAGCCCTACCACCGTCTTTAATAACACGGTTCAATTCCTGTAGATTGGCAACCTCTGTAGGATGATCATGACCAGCTTTTTGGTAAACATCTATAGCTTTTGAAAGCGTTCTGTTGGCAATAGCTACCAACTCCATTCCTTGGGTATACAATTCCATTTGGATAGCTATCCCCTGAGCCATAAACCCAGCTCCGATCATTCCTACCCTTACGGGCTTACCTTCTGCTTGCCTCTTTTTGAGCGCTGTGTCTATTATAATCATACTAATAAATTAAGAATTGAAATAAGGATGGGAATTGTCTTTTTCTGAAATTACGGCTATATCAATAGGCCATTTAATATTAAACTTGGGATCATCCCACTTTATTCCTTTCTCAGCACCTGGTGCATAAAATTGGGAAACCATGTATTGAATGGCCGTATTGTCTTCCAATGTAATAAAGCCATGAGCAAAGTCCCTCGGCACAAAGAGCATCCTATTGTTCTCTTCAGATAGCTCCACACCTGTCCATCTTAAATAAGTAGGAGAATCTTTCCTTAAGTCAACGATAATGTCAAAAATAGCTCCTGATACACATTTAACCAGCTTGGTTTCTTCATATGGAGCCACCTGATAGTGCATTCCTCTAAGCGTACCTTTTTTGGGATTAAAAGACATATTGGCCTGGGCAATATTTGGTTCAAGCCCTACCTTTTCAAATTCATGTTTACAAAATGTCCTTGCAAAATAGCCTCTTTCATCCGCTATTTTATTAATATCAATAATATAAGCACCTTTCAATTCAGTCTCTGTAAAAATCATTCGCTTAATAATTAACGGTATAAGAATTAATAAAAGAAAAATTTGAATTTATTAACGAATTCAATCTTTTTCCAATTTAGGTATTCAAAATTAATCATCAAAAATTTTTTTGGCCCCATATTGGCTCTACCTTACACGCAACATTAATTTTAGTTACAATTAATAAATTTCCTTAATCTACCTCTTATAATATTACGTTAGTACTCTTAAAACATGGAAGCTAATCTATTTAATCAGATATGGGCTCTTTCATTTAAAGAAAAGAGTGACTCTATAACAACGCAACTTGTTCATTTAACGGAAGAACTCATACAATTGTATGAAGCTCAAGGAAGATTGCAAGAAAATCCTTTAGATCCTTCCCGAAAAAGAAGGTTATCACTTCCTTCTACTTCCCTCTCAGCATTACTACGGGGAAAGGTTTGTTTGGTCACAGGTGGTCTTGGCAGCGTTGGTTCAAAATTGGTCGAGCATCTACTGAATCATTCACCGGATAAAATTATCATTGTTGATAAATTACCCAAAGAAGAAAGTCCTTATGAGCTCCCTAAATCCAGCAAAATAACAGTCATTCAGGCAGACATTCTCGACGAGCAAAAATTAAGGGAAATATTTAAGGAATATTTACCGGAATTTATCTTCCATACTGCTGCTCAGCGTGATCCTGGCTACGCAGAAAAAAACATTGTAGAGACTGTTAAAACAAACATCCTGGGGACATTAAATGTTCTCAATGCCTGCGAAAAATATCCTTCCGTAAGGCAGTGTGTCTTTTCATCTACTGGAAAGGCAAGTAGGTATTACACCAGTGAAATATATGCTGCCACTAAAAAGGTATGTGAAATGTTGCTCGATTCCTTTTCCAGAGAAGGAACAAAATTGTACAGCATGGTTCGCTTTACACATATCGTGGACAATAGTCTTATGGATCAGCAATTGAGAGAAGCGGCACAAACAGCTGATAGAATAGCAATTCACTCACCCGGTAAATTTGTAACCGCCCAGAATGTGGAAGAAGCTGCTTGCTTAATGGAAAACGCTTTGATCTATGCGGAGAAAGGGAAATCAAAGTTTTTTCTTGTAAAAAACCTGGAGTGGCCAGTGGAAAGTTTAGAATTAGCGCTTTATTATATTAAAACGTTCAAGAGAAAAATTCCAATCGTATTTTCAGGCAATCCCAAAGGCTATGGGGAAAAATTCTATAGGGGACAGTTGGACTGGAAAAACCCTTTAGAACTAAACTTATTGATCAACGTTTATGAAAACAGATGGAGAACACTTAATACAGAGGAAGATATAATAATTTCTTCGATCGTCCCATTTACTATACCCTTGCTTAAAAACCTTATCACGGAAATCAAGCAAACTACAGAGGAGGAAGCAACAAAAGAAGTGCTGGTAAATGGATTAAAAACCATTTTCGAAGACTCACTTAAAAATGTTCCCGCCACTCAAACTGTGGAAATTTTAAAATGGGGCTTGGACCCTAAAACACTGGCAATGGAAGGTTTAACTGCTGCTGATTTTGGAGAGATGGTGCCTGCTATGATTTCTTCTTTGGCTGGAACGCCGTATGAAAACAGCTTTCATATACAATAAGGCATACTATTTGAATAAGATAGAATTGATGTTACATTTGGAAGAAAAAACTTTAAGAGAGATCTTAAATAAAGTCGAAAAAAACCCTGAAGAGACTTGCGGATTCTTACTCGGTAAATCAAATAAGAATGATAAAACCATTGCAACCTTTATAGCGGCAAAAAACGTAAGTAAAAACAACAAAGCGCAAAGGTATGAAATCAGTCCCAAAGCTTACCTTATGGCAGAAAAGGCTGCATTAGAAAATAAAATGGAGATCCTTGGCATTTATCACACCCATTTAAATTGGCCAGCCAATCCCTCCGAAACAGATCGCCTGGCGGCATTTCCTGGCTTATCCTATATGATCATTTCTCTTAGAGAACAGGTTTTCTCAGACATCAAATCTTGGCTGCTAACTGAAGACTTCTCGTTCAAAGAAGAAAAAATAGAACTAAAAATAATTTAAATTTTATGGCAACTGTTTTCATCCCAACTCCTCTTCGGAAATTCACAGAAAATGTTTCCAAGATTGAGGTTGACGCTCAAACAATAAGTGACTTATTGGATGCTATGTCCAAGAAATATCCTGAGTTAAAAAAATATTTATACACACCTGAAGGCAAAATCCCTTCTTTCATTAATATTTTTGTTGATGAAGACGACATAAGAAATTTAGAGATGGAGAATACCCAGATCTCCTCAAATAACTTGATCAGTATTGTTCCTGCCATTGCCGGAGGCATAGACGACATAACCTTTTCCAAGGCTGAGCTGGCCAGGTATAATCGGCACATCATTATTCCGGATTTTGGAATAGAGGCACAAAAGAAGCTGAAAAGTGCCCGCGTTTTAGTCATAGGTTCTGGAGGCCTGGGAAGTCCATTGCTTTTATACCTTGCTGCTGCAGGTGTAGGGACAATAGGTATAGTCGATTTTGACATCGTAGAAGACAGTAACTTGCATAGGCAGGTGCTATTCGGTGTTGATGAAATTGGTCTTCCAAAAGTAGTCGCTGCGAAAAAAAGATTAGCCGGTATCAATCCTTATATTACTATCAATGCATACAATGAAAAATTAACCAGTGAAAATGCACTGGAGCTAATTTCACAGTATGATATAATAGCAGACGGAACGGACAACTTCCCTACAAGATACCTGGTAAATGATGCCTGTGTTTTGTCAAATAAGGTAAATGTATATGCCTCAATATTCCAATTTGAAGGACAGGTCTCTGTTTTTAATCACCTAATCGACGGTGTGAGAGGCCCCAATTACAGGGACTTATACGAAACGCCTCCACCAGCAGGCCTGGTTCCTAATTGTGCTGAAGGCGGAGTTTTAGGGGTATTGCCTGGTATCATTGGAAGTTTACAAGCCCTTGAAGTAATCAAGGTCATCACGGGAGTAGGTGAAGTGCTCAGTGGGAAACTATACACTTTTGATGCCTTGTCCTTCCACTCCAGTACATTTAAGGTGAGAAAGAAGGACACCAATCCATTGAATGGAACAAATCCTACCATCACCACCTTAATTGATTATGAGGAGTTCTGTAACATTGGCAATGAGGAAGGGTCGATCAAAGAAATAAATGCAGAGGAGTTGAATGCGCTTATGGAAAGTGATGAGTTATTTCAGTTGATCGATGTCAGAGAACAGTATGAATACGACTTTGTCGAAATTGGGGGAGAGTTGATTCCTTTGGAAACAGTTTTAGCTAATTCCAGCAAAATCAAGCGAGACCGAAAGGTGGTGTTCCATTGCAAAATGGGTGGCAGAAGTGCCAAGGCAATCCGTGCACTTGAAACTCAGTTTGGATTTGAAAACCTATACAACCTAAAAGGTGGAATAATCGATTATTTAAAACAATATGAGCCTGATATAAAGGCATATTAAAGTAGGATAAGGGATTATAGTAGGTTTTGTATCTACGAGTATTAAATAACAAAGCCCCTTAGTGATACTAAGCGGCTTTGTTATTATTAAATAGGAGCTATCCGAAAACCGGAGTGGCTATTCTTCTTTTTTAGACCAATTTTTATTTAGTTTTGGCAAACTAAGCTCTGTTCTACGGTTGATCTGGTGCATGGCTGGAGTACATGGTGTTTCACCGCAATCATTGATAGGGTTCTTTTTTCCAAAAAACTCATACTCCATTCTTTCAGGGGCAATGCCTTTTTCTTCAAGGTATTTCTTTACCACCAAAGCACGCTTTTCAGATAACTTTTGATTGTAAGCATCACTACCTCTATTGTCGGTATGTCCACTAATTTCCAAACGGTGCTGAAGCATTTCTCTAAGTAATAATGCCACCCTTTCTAAGGCCATCATGTCGTTTACATTCAGCGTTGCTTTATCAAAACCAAAATAGATTGTAGGCAACTCTACAGGCAATTGTACATTGCTAATGTCACAAAGGTCCAGGTCTTTCATTTCAGGAGGTAAATTATATGCTTTCCCTTCCTCTGGAAAGGCTAGCAACAATAGCTCCGTTCTTCTGTTGATCTGGTGCTTGTTTTCTGGACATGGAACACCTTCTCCGCAATCATTGGCTGGTTCTTTTTCTCCAAACCACTCTGCTTCAATTCTAGATCGGGCAATACCGAATTGTCCTAAATAATCCCTTACTGCATCGGCTCTTCTTTCACTGAGTGCTTCATTATAAGCTTCACTAGCACGTGAATCTGTGTGGGAACGAACAGCTACATTCAAAAACGAATAAGATTTCAATAGCTCAGCAACTTTGTCTAAAGAAGCTTCAGCATCTTTTCTTATGGCTGATTCGTCAAGGTTGTAAAATACTAAATCTACGTAGGCTGTTGTATTATAAGGAATACGAACCATCTGATAGGTTTTTTCCAAGGAAGCTTCTTTCAGCCCTTTGGTGCTTAGTGTTTTGTCTTGAATAGAAAAATACCCTTCTTTCTTTATAGCGATCTCAAAGTCTTCTTCAGGAGCTACTGATGCTTGTAATTTTCCTTTTCCATCGTTCTTAACAGCTATATTTACCTTTTCAGCTCCTTCCATCAGCGTAACCTCCAAAGGACCTGACAATTGTTCTCCATTACAACCCAGGATTAAAGCCTGAAAGTCTTTGTAAAGGGTTTCAACTTCAAAAATATCGTCCCATCCTTTACTTTCAGGTCGGTTAGAGGAGAGAATTGTTTTATTTTCTGACGTAATGAATAAGCCAAAATCATCCTGAGATGAATTATAAGGAATTCCCAGATTTCTTATGTCTGAAAACCTAACTCCAGTAACACTGGACTCAAATAAATCAAGCCCACCAAGACCAATATGACCATCCGATGCAAAATACAGCTTGCCATCTTTCAGGTAAGGGGCACTTTCATTTCCTTCGGAGTTGATTTTACTACCTAGATTGACAGGGGTATTAAATTCAAAATCTCCATTATAATCCATATAGTACAAGTCAAACCCACCTAGTCCACCAGGCATGTCTGATGAAAAATACAGCCGCTTGTTCGTTTCATCTACAAATGGATTCTTTATCCCGTATTCAAGGGGAGAATTGATCGACAAGCCTTTGAAATCTGACAATTGACCTTCCGCGTTAATCTGGCTATAATAAATTTCTGAATTGACCTCATAGCTTCCCGACTGCCTAATGTCTTTGGTTACTGTATAGAAAAGGACAGGGCTTTCTTGTAAAGCATAAGGATCCGTAGCATGAAATACATTTGGTACCGGAATAGCAAGCGAGACAATTTCTCCTGATTCATCCATTCGGTAAATACTCAAAAAGTCTCTACCGGTCCAATCTGAATTCTTATCGTAATATTTATAGCTCTTAACAAACCTAAGTCCTCGTTTCTTTCGGTCGGATTCTCCTCCTCTATCTGATGAGAAATAAATATTGCCATCACTATCTTTGGTAAATCCGAAATCAGCGCTTGTAGTATTTACACCACCAACCCCGATTACTCCAGCATTTGCTTTGGTACCATACCAGTGTTTTAAAGAGTCTAAATTGAGATTTGTTGTTGGAGAGGAAAGTTTTCCATTTTTTGATTCCAATGCTTCAAATACTTCATCTCTTTTATCAGCTTGGTTAGCAGCAGCTATATACGATAACTGATCCTCATTGGTGGCATCTGAGAATTCCACAGCTTTTTTCCACCAATCATAACTTTTCTGATAATCCCTCAACAAGGTAAAACCCTCGGCCGCACCTTTCGCAGCCCTATAGGTCGCTTTCTTATTGTATGCTTCCGCATAACCATTGGCAGCTTCATAATAATTTGATTCCACAGCTTTTTGCTGGGCATACCTTAACAGTCCATTCTGAGCCTGCACTTGACAGACCATGGCACTGAATAAAATTACAGGCAAGAAATAAATAAAAATCTTTTTCATATTTAGAACCATCTTGGGTTTTTCATATTCACTTTTCTTGGAGAGATATAGTAACCTAAAGACATCTCATGACTATTGTTTCTCAGTCCACTAAGGGCATTGGTTTGCACATCATAGGCATATCCCAATCTGAGTTTTTCTGTAGCAAACAATTCGAGTATTAAGGCAACAGCATTTTTAGAAGAAAGGCCTGTTGGCAATTCAGTTGCACCAACCTTTAGGTTCGTCCGGTAAGAAGCACCTGCCCAAATCCTATCCATAAATAAGAACATACCGTTAAGGTCCAGGTTAGTTGGGCCACTCCCTCCGTTTCTCATGAGAAAAGAAGGTTTAAACTGTACTTCGTCAGAAATAGGAAACAAGGCCCCTGCCGTCAGGTAATAGTGAACATCATGATAAGCCAAAGCAACTGCTTTATCTTCAAGGCTATTTTTACCTATTAAATTGTATGCACTGAATCCCGCATAAAATTTGGGAGTATGAAAAAAGATTCCCGTGTTTAAGTTAGGCGTATAAACATTGATCCTTCCTTCTGGTAATTCACCATCTCCAAAATCATTGGGGTCAAACATGGTACCGTCTATAGCATACTCTGAAACCCCTCCACTCACTCCAATTCCTAAAAAGGATGAATTTCCAGTTTGAATTCTATAGGCATAGGTCACCAAAGCAGTATTGGTTTTAGTAGGACCTACTTCATCAGTCATAATCGATGCACCAAAACCCATCAAACCTTCATTTGCACTTAGGTCAGCCGTTACCGTAAAAGTGGTAGGTGCGCTAGGCAAGCCTCCCCACTGGCTCCTGTAAGTAGACTGAACATAATGCTCCCCTTTGTATCCTGCATAGGCAGGGTTGACATGTAAGCCATTAAACATGTATTGGCTAAACTGGGGCAACTGCTGGGCCACAGACCAATTGGTCCCAACAGGAAATAATATCACCAAAAATCCAAAAACTCTAAAAATATTCTTCATCGAACTTATTATTTTAATGCTGCTACTATACACAAAATCACTATTTTATGACTTGAACCCAACCTTTATAGGTCTGCTCATCACCACTATTGTCCGTGATCACTAAGACATAAAAGTAAGCTCCCGCATTCAGTCCTGGTGCTGACCAATCGTTATTGTAATCCTCAGATTCAAAAACATGGTCACCATTCCGATTGAGAATAGTCAAAGAACTTTTCGCAAAAGCTTCAATGCCTTTTATTTCAAAAGTATCGTTCTTACCATCCAGATTTCCCGGGGTAATAACATTTGGAACAAAAAACCTGATGATTTGATTGGTATCACTATCATCCTGATTGGCTGAGTTGTTGTCTTGATCATCTGGTACTGCCACATTCACCGTATTGGTCACTGTGCCTAAACCGCTAGCCTGCACTTTGATCAGGTAAACGATTTCCTGACTTGCCGCTATGGTTGGAATAGTCCAGCTTAAAGTATTGCCCGAAAGCGTTGCTCCTGGGTCTGTACCCGTAAAGCCAATAAACACCACATTGGTTGGTAATTGATCACTCACCTGAACATTCTCGGCTGAATTTGCTCCATTGTTTGTAATTCGAATTTCATATTCAAATTCGTTCCCTTCATATATGGCCTTGCCAAAAGAGGTCTTCGAAACACTTATATCGACAGATTTGGCGATTACCTCCACAGGAGAAGCGATCACCAGGTCTGTAAATTCACCTATATTGATATTAGCAGTGTTGATTTTTTCACCACGTTCAACGCCCATTGCTTCTAGTTGAAGGCTTGTTGATTGTCCCGCAGCAAGTGCAGCAATCACCCAACTACCGTCTGTACTTTGGGCTGGTGTAGTTCCCATGTTTAATAAACCTGAAGGAAGCGGATCTGAGACTAATATATCTGTCAAGTCAAATTCCGAGTTATTGGTCAATGAAATGGTATAAGTCACTATTCCTCCAATCTGGATTTCTGACACATTGGAAGTTTTACTCAATTCCAAAATAATTGGTCTTACGAGAATACTCACCTTCGCCTGATCGCAAAACAGCCTATCTGTATTTTCACAGATTTCATAGGTAAATGTATCACCTCCTGAAAAATTAATATCAGGAGTATAAGTAACTAAACCTCCAACACCAACAGCAATTGATCCATTTTCAGGATTTTCTGTAATCAATAAGGTCTCTTCAAGTATTGCGCCTACATTGGTAAAATCATTGTCCAAAATAGAAATGTCAATGGCTACATTTTGATTGGTAACCACTTCATCAGCCTTTGCTTCTAGTTTAACATCCTGTAGTGAGAACCTTATTTCTCCCTGATCTTTATTGGTAGGGTTGATGGCCTCAACAAGATCGTACATCAACACGTAATCACCTTCTGGCAAACCGGTAGGCAACTCAAGCACACCGTCTTCAGAAAGGGTAACTCCTGTAAGCCCATCATTGTCTGTCAAAACAGCATTCACCCGATCTGTTGTTACAGGTTCATTATTTAGTAAGTCATTGTCCAGTACATTCCCTAGTTCACCAGCCCTATTCAAGTTGATTGGCCCAAAATCATCATTTACCGCAACCAAAACTGTAGATTCTACAGTGATTGTTACTTTGGCCTGATCACATTTTCCAGGATCTTCTTTGTCACAAATTTGATAAACCAATTCATAATCACCTGCAGGAGTTCCTTCCTGAATGTCAATCGAACCATCGTCAGTCAATACAATTTTTCCACCTGAATTATTGCTAACAGTGGTCAGGTTTACGTTCTCAACTAGTGCAGGCAATCCGTTTAACAGGTCATTGTCCAATACATTCAATACGCTGTCTTTGCCAAAACTATCGTCGAGATCGATGCTATCATCAAAGGCTAAAGGAATGTATTCTATGACTTCTATGGTAACTTCTGCCTGATCTGAGTCTCCACCACCTGTAGAAATTTCATATACTAGTTTATATTCACCAGGTGGAGTATTAGGTGCTACATCTACTGTACCATCAAGATTTAATTTCACATTCCCAATAGGGAAAGAGGTGATGGTTTCCAAAGTCACATCAATGGGATTCAAAGGAAAACCATTCAGCTCATCATTGTCAAAAACATTGAGTACTCCTTCAGCTCCTAATTCACTGTTTACTCTTTCTGCCAAATCTGGCGTTGCAGAAATAGCGTTTACAAAGAAAACCAGCTTTCCATCAGGTTCATTTACGGCTATTATTCTAATTCCAAAAATAGGTTCAGCCGATTCAAATATAGCTGGAGAAAAAAGAACCATGTATTGGGTTTGTGTTGGCACATTGGACACGTGGTTAATCCCAGTATTCCACTGATAACCCCTTACCTGAATTATTTTTGCACTTTCTATCGGGTTGCCGGCCTTGTCCAAGGCGATAAAATCTGTCGCTGAATTTCCATTTCTTTCCGTGAAAAGTAAATAGCCTGAGGTTACCACCTGATCCTTGTATTCCAAGTCTACAAATGCTTCACCTTGGGGAATAGACGGTTGCCCGTTGATATCCCAGTAGGATCTAATGTCGGGTGTTGAAACCACCGTTTCCAAACTACTCAAAAACTCAGGGTCCCTGTGGTTTGTGATCGTATTGTCAGAGTGTACAATTTGAATGGCCTCAGCCCTAACGTCCAAAGAACCAATAACTGGGTTTGGGTTCTCTACACTTGGGTCTCTTGTCGTCGCATAAATCACCTTATCCGAACTAATCTTAATAGAACTAATCACTACAGGAACATCTGCTGGACTAGGATTTTCATTTCCATCAGGAGAGGTCTGAATTAATTCATTGCCCTCAATGACATACCGCACTTCCTCTATGAGGATATTATTCTCGGTACCCGTGACAGTTACAGTTTGAGCTGAAACGGGTCCAAAAATGGCAAAACAGAATAGTAAAACAAATGGAATAAACTTTATGGGCTTCCTTAAAAAAAAATCAAGCCCAAGCTGTACCAATAAAATTAATCTTTTCATATAAAATTAAACTTAAAAACTAGTAACAACACCGCTATACAAAACAAAAGAATAAAATAGTCCCCAAAAATAGGACTTTTATTTATAACTGACAATAGCCTGAAAGGCACATATTTACTATATTATATAGTTTTTCTGTTCTATTTAATTTCTAAAAAGCCAGGTAACTCAATAAAGAGCTACCTGGCATTTAAAAACATAAACCAACCTTTGTAATAAAAATACTATTAAGAAAATTTATTTCGCATTTAACAATACTTTCTCGGTGCGGTAACCTTTGTTATCCTGGTACCAATCTGGATAGGCTTCCCCTCCAGTAGCGGCCCACTTATAAAACATATTGTATCCTGTGGTGATACTTTCTTTGTTCATTAAGTAAGGAATACTTTCAGTCACATTTAATGCCCATGGAAGTCCATTGTCTTTTCCTCTGTAGAACGCATCTTCATCCCCTGTGGAATTGTCTTCTTTTGTTCCAAATAGGGATTTATCTACATGTGCTGTTGGCATTTTGCCAGGCAGGTGAATTTCGACACCACGCTTTTGATTAACAATTAGAAAGGGATTGAAATTATCCAACTTAATTTCATCAAGCTTTACGTTTGCCGCTACTTTGTCACCAATCTTTAGGTACATTGTAATCCGCATTTTCTCAACAGCCTGCATAGGGAATTTTGGATCGGTATTGATCCCTACGGATCCTCCACCTGGGTGGGTCAATACATTCGCAACATCATCAAATGCTATAATGGTAGCAAATTCATTGCCCTCTTCCAGACCATTATCTATAAATTTATGTATGGTATTGGCCTTAATTTTGGAACCTTCCACTTTATAAACCTGCTCTGGTGAAATACCCGTAATCTCTATACCGAAACCATTGGAATAGCCAGCACCTGCAGCCCTTGGTAAAATATCAATCAACAATTCAACTATCTCTCCTTCAGCGTCAGTAACCCTGTTGATCTCGTAATCCAATACCAAGTCATTGAAATCATAATCTCCTTTAGCTGGCCATAAATCTTCAAACATCAATGTGCCAGGACCTTCCGGAGTAAGGTAATTATTATACGCTTTGTATTTATCATCTGGGTAATCATCTTCATCATCTATCACGCCGTCACCATCTGAATCTATTTTCTCTCCTTTAGGAAAGCAATTGGTAGAAGGGTCTGAATAATACTCACCAGGAATCTCAATATTATCCATTCCTAATAAAACATCATCTCCATAAACCATGAAAACCAATTGAATTTTTCCTATCTCCCCTTCCATATCTTTGGAGATTTTAAAATCGGCTTTTTTAGTTTTATCCTTATTTTTACTCCCGGCGTTTACTTCATGGTAACCTAGGTATTCATAATCTGAGCTCTCTCCATTTTTCTGGTTATCAGCGTCAAAAGGTATAAAGAAAGCATAAATCTTTGCTTCATCTACACCGGAATAAGGCGTCACATCCAATTCAATCTTACCTTGATCCATCTTTAACCATGGAGATTTTATATCACCCCGATATCCATCACTGCTTCCTTTGGTTAAAAAACTGTACTTTCCTTCACTAACATAATCTGACTCATCCGTCAAAGTTACATTATAAAAATCCCAACATGCGGAATAGTAATCTTTTATATTACCCAATTCCCCATCATTCTCAATATAGTCTGACTTGGCAAAAGACTGAAAACTAACCAATCCCAATAAATAACAAAATAATAATTTTCTCATTGCATTAATAGTTTAAAAATTTTAGTGACTTTATTCAGCGCTTAATTCAGCGAATTCTACATTTAGTGCATCGGCTTCTCTTTCGGTTTCAAAACTAAAAGAGGCTACTTGGTTTGTAACTTCAGCTGACTTCTCAGTAGCACCATATTTCATAACAATCACATCGATTCCGGTAGGTAAGTCAAAGGTCATTTCAAAATCTTCATGCATTTTATGTGAGCCTCCAAAAAATTCAGTCCCTTCACCTGTTAATAAAGAAAGCTTTTGATCAACACCTACATCAATTGACAATCCTTCAATATTTACTGTAATCTCATTGGTAGTTTTCCAATCAAAAAACTCTGATACAACCAAATCATTAATGGTTTCTAAATCATTGGTGATCAACTTCGTATTGTCTTCCAATTGTTCTTCAACACAGGAGGAGAAAAATACCATCGTAGGGACAATCAATGTCAAGATGCGTAATCTAATTTTTTTGCTGTTTTTCATTGTTCTGCTGTTTACTATAATTAAAAAAAGTAGTGTGACTTATATCACGTAAATAATAATGATTCAAAGGTCCTCTTTTTCAAGTGCACTTAGGGAATTTTTCGACCAACGTGGAAAAATGGTCGGTGAAAGCTTCTTTTAAGAGGGTAGAATATTTACTATCTGTTGGTTTTCAGGTATAAATGTAAAGAACATATAAAGGGTAAAAAAGTATTTTTATGCAAAACAACCCAATAAAATGACACAAAATTCTTTTCTCTATGTAAAAACCAAATATTATAGTAGGAAAAATATGATATACGTTATTATGCTTTACACCCCATCTTTTATGTTGATTGGTTAAAAATTTTATAGAAAGCACCTACTTTATAAAATTAGAGACAAGCTAATTATTGCCCTTAAAGCAATATAAATGGTTTAAAAACAGGCATTAAGTAAGATTTCAGGTTACCCTTAATTTTTAACAATCATTTGCCATAATCTCTGACCCAAGCGCTATTAGATACATGGCTATTCTACTGTAATGTTACTTTCCCGCTCAGAAAAAGGAATTGTTGCTGACGACGAACTTCAAAATGAAATGAGACTTTCGATGATCAACTTCTCGGACTATGCCAATAGAAATGGAATGGATCCTGAAGAAACTAATAAGTTACTTCTGAATATTAAAAACGAATTAAATCGGGATTGAAGGCAAATAAAAAGGAATGGTCTTAGTGGCCATTCATTTTCAATCTCTCATAACCAAAAAAAATAACTGACAACTATACTATTAACAGAAGCAACAAGTTCATATAATACAGGTAAATTGAAAAGTAAATAATTTAAAAAGAAATGATCATTCCCTCAGGCAAAACCATTGCGATAGATTTTGACGGCACAATCGTAGAACATGCCTATCCAAAAATTGGTAAAAAAATGCTTTTTGCTTTTGAAACAATTAGGGAATTAGAAAAAAGGACATCGATTGGTATTGTGGACCTATAGGGAAGGATCTCTACTTGAGGATGCCGTCCGTTTTTGTACTGAGAATGGAGTAACGTTCTTTGCTGTAAATGAAAGTTACCCAGGGGAAAACAACGAATCTGAGTACCCTAGAAAGTTAAATGTGGACGTTTTTATAGATGACCGAAACATTGGAGGCTTTCTGGGTTGGGAATCGGTATGGCAGATGTTACATCCTGAAGGTGGGGACTTCCACCACCAATTGAAAAATTCAGAGGCACATTTCAATTACCCTCATCAAAGGAAAAAATGGTGGCAATTTTTTGGTGATTCTAATTAAAAAATAGGGGCCAGTTACTTAGTACTTGATAGGAGTAATACCGCTTAAACTTAAATCACAGTAAAACGGATCCTCTAAAAAAATAAACAAACTGCTGCATAACACAGCAGTTTGTTTAAAATCATTAAAATATATAACGGACCGAAAGCGCGAAATCATCTCCCCAAAATCCTCCACCATTGATCAGGTTAATCGCTGGTTTAAAGTCCAATGAAAAGTTGATAGGCAGGTCCTCCAAAACATAATCCAGACCTACAATTCCATCAATCCCGATTACAGTAGAACCTTTGTAATCATTGTTTGCCCAATAAGGATTTCCCAAACCACTATTCCAGCTTCCTATGTGTGCACCACCACCATAAAACCATCCTAGTCCACTTACATCCTCAATGTCTCTATGAATCTCATAAAGACCAGTAATTAACAAACCTCTCCATCGTGTATGTACTATACCTTCAAGCGCTACATCGTCCTTAATAAAATGTTTTACACTTAACCCACTACTTGAACCAACACGCAAACCAACTGCAGTATTGTAATCTTGGGCTTTACTTTCATTCGAAATCGAAATAATCAGAATCATTGCCATCGCGGCAAACATTGCTTTTTTCATCATTGTAGTAGTTGTTTAATTATTTTTTATTTAGGACGACCATCCCCTCCGGATATATACACCCATCCAATGGGACATCGTGAGATTCATGAGGAATTTCTGTCTCCAACGGTGCCTTGAAAGACAATCCAATTTTCAACACTTCCGAACCAAGTTCCTTGAAATATTCATCGTAAAAACCCAGACCGTAGCCTAATCGGTTCCCAGATGTATCTATTCCCAATAATGGAACGAATACCAAATCAATCAAATTGGTTTCCGTTACGAATTCTGCTGGAACTGGCACAGGTATTCCCATTTTGTCATTGACATAAACTGTTTCAGCAGTCAACCTGACAGTGGCCATCTTTCGTGAACTGTGAACAGTTATAGAACTGTAAACTTGATAATCTAGTTGAAAAAGTCTTCGCAATAATGGTACCGTATTTATCTCCTGCAGTCTTTTTATGGGTAAAAAAAGATGAACATGCTTTACTTGAGGCAATTGTTTCAGATACTCAAGACAATGCACAGTGATCATTTCTGAGCACTGCTCTCTTTCTTCAGCGCCTAATGCTTTGCGCTCATTCTTGAGTCGATTTCTTAGTATTTCTTTCGCTACCATTCTCCTTTAATAGGATAAAATTAAAGTCCAACGGATCAAAGGTATCAAAAAGCTCTTGTATAAAATCCGGGTTTCCTAAATAGAATTCCAGAAAATTGATTTTTCGCTCTTGCAAGGTCCCTTTAGGAAAAAGTGTGCCTTTAATTTCATGTAATTGTCGGATCGCGATTGTGTTTTTCTTTTCCTCAGCTTTTCGAAACTTAGTCGCCACCTGGTCTAAAATTTTCTCATTACGCTTATGTGCCGCTCTTACAGCATAGCCTAAAGTAGCGTCCATTGACAAAGATTTTTCCTCAAGCGTTTTAAAAATAGTCGCCAACTTATCTTTTTCTTCCTTTAATTCCAGGTCCTGACCGGCGTGTTCCTTGACATAAGTGATCCGTAAATCATCGATTGACATAAAGAGCTCCTTCTCTTTCAATCCTAGTTTTTCCATTTTTCGCTGAACAGGAACAGATAAGATCATTGCAAAATTCCTTGGCAGTAAAAAGGGGTAATCTACTGAATAATGTTTGAATACACTTTTCAATTGAAACCAATAGGCTACCTCTGCAGGGCCACCAAGGTAAGCCAGATTCGGCAAGATCACTTCTTGATACAGGGGGCGCATGACAACATTGGGACTGAAATTTTCAGGCTTCTCTTCGATAAGTAATGCCATTTCCTTTTCAGTCCATTCATTTTTCCCATCATGCGTTTTAAACAAACCGTCTTCACAAATCAACCTTTCTCTTCTACCGCTTTCCATATAAAAGAAATTAATCTCTCTAGGGTAGATTTGAGTCGTATAACCAGCTTCTTCCAAAGCACTATTGCAATCCTTCACAAGGTTATTGGCCGTTGAGGCAAAGAGGTCATCTTTGATCACAGGAGCAAAGATTTGCTTCAGTGCTTTTTCATTTGCGTCTAATATTACAAGGCCTTTGGCTGCAAACAAATGATGTACATATTTTCTAACGGCTTCCTTTAAAAACTTGCTTTCGGTATAGGCTGCC
Source organism: Cyclobacterium qasimii M12-11B (assembly GCF_000427295.1). Taxonomy (GTDB): domain Bacteria; phylum Bacteroidota; class Bacteroidia; order Cytophagales; family Cyclobacteriaceae; genus Cyclobacterium; species Cyclobacterium qasimii. Next base: position 61,374 of record NZ_ATNM01000134.1, read on the forward strand.
TTGAAAAAGTCAGGTAAAAAAGGCATCTCACCAAGTAACTTTTTCAAAGATTTATCCAATACAAACTCCCCAACTGCACCCGTTTGATCTGTATCCCATTGGTAATTCTTGCCCTCGAAATAAAAATGATTGATTTCTTCAAAATCATGGTCTTCACTTGCCATCCAGTATACTGGGACAAATTGGTATTCAGGATTTTCCTTTTGAAGCTTTTCTGCCAGCGCAATAGTAGATACAATCTTATATATAAAATAAGAAGGACCAGTCATTAAATTAAGCTGGTGACCGGTGGTAACCGTAAAGGTATTGGGTTGTTTAAGCTTTTGAATGTTCGCCATGACTTCGGCACCTTCAAAGCCTTCATATTGCTGCTTCAAAACATTGACAAGCGTATCTCTTTTCTCTTGCTCAAACGTTTTGTTTGCGATAGCTTGTTTAAAATTCCCCAAATTTGGAAACTCCTTATAGAACTGCTTTACTGATTCCTTGCTGTGAATATAGTCTAAAAAAAGTGATGAAAACAGGCCAGTACAGTCTGGGTCTAATGTGGATTTTAACATAAAAGGTGAAATTTCATTGTTGTTAAGGCAGCTATTGAATGCATTAAAACGGCTAAACAGTAGGTAAAGTTCAACAATTCTACCTACAAATCAGGGAACAAGTTATACATTTTTTCAATAATTCTGTAACAACAATCCCCCAGCCAGTTCGTAATTTTGATGAATAATCAAGCATACTACCATGAGCAAATCTATCGAAGTACCGATTTCCGGAATGAGCTGTGCAGCATGTGCCGTAAGTGTGGAATCCATGCTTAAAGAAACCAAAGGTATACAATCTGCCAGTGTCAACTATGCAACCCAGTCGGCCCTTATCACTCTTGAAAAAGAAGGACTGGACCTTACGGAAGCCAAAAAGAATATTCAATCGATCGGATACGATTTATTGATAGATATAAACAACCAGGAAGACCTGGATGCTATCAAAACAGCCGAATTGGCTCAATTGAAAAAGAACACCTTGTATTCAGGGCTTTTGGCTTTGCCTGTATTTCTGATTGGCATGATCTGGATGAATATCCCTTATGCCAATGAAATCATGTGGGCACTGACCACACCCATTCTAGCAATATTTGGGAGGGCCTTTTTCATTAATGCCTACAAACAAACTAAGATCGGAAATGCCAATATGGACACCCTGGTAGCCCTGAGTACAGGCGTTGCTTATGTGTACAGTACCTTTAACACCTTTTTTCCCCATTGGTTGGAATCCAGAGGGATAACACCCCATGTCTATTTTGAAGCTGCGGCAGTTATCATTTTCTTTATTCTTCTAGGCAGATTAATGGAATCCAGGGCTAAAGCAGGTACTTCAGAAGCCTTAAAAAACTTAATAGGCCTTCAGCCCACCGACCTAACCGTGGTTCGTGACGGTGAATCAATCAAAATGGCTGTTGCCGATGTGCTACCCGGCGAGACAATTCTCGTAAAACCAGGTCAGAAAATACCATTGGATGGTACACTTAGCCAGGGACAGTCTTTTGTGGACGAGAGCATGCTTACCGGAGAACCAATAGCCATAGAAAAAAGTATTGGAGACACTGTTTACGCAGGCACAATCAATCAGGCAGGAAGCTTTCAATTTAAATCAAATAAAAGTAACGAAGAAACATTACTTTCAAGCATCATCGCCCGGGTGAAACAAGCTCAGGGATCTAAAGCACCTATACAAAAAACGGTAGATAAGGTGACGGCTATCTTTGTGCCTTCAGTATTGGCCATTGCTGTGGTTACTTTTATTGTTTGGTCTTTTAGTGGAACGGATGATGCCGTTTTGAGAGGAATGCTTTCTGCCATTACAGTATTGGTCATCGCATGTCCTTGTGCCCTTGGCCTTGCCACTCCAACGGCGATTATGGTAGGGATCGGCAAGGCTGCTTCAAAGGGAATCCTAATAAAAGATGCCGAAAGTCTGGAAATAGGTAAAAAGATTGACACCCTGATTATGGATAAAACCGGTACAATCACTGAAGGAAAACCAGGCGTTAAAAAAGTACTTTGGAAAACTGACTTGGATTATAAACCAATGGTATCTGTTTTCTGTGCTTTGGAAGAAAAAAGTGAGCATCCTTTGGCTGCAGCAATCACCGAACATTTCGCACAAGAGAAATCACCAGTTGAATTATTGGACTTTGACAGCCTTACAGGGAAAGGAGTAACGGGCAAATACGATGGTAAACAATACTTCATCGGGAATTTAAAATGGCTCCGATCAATGGATATCGTAATCGATGAAACCCTGTCTCAAGCTGCAGACAAAATGCTGAACATTGGAGACATTGTGGTTTACCTGGCAGAAGAAAAACAGCTTGTAGGGATTATTGGCATTGCGGATAAAATCAGAGAAACTTCAAAAACAGCCATAGCGAAATTACAAAAAATGGGCATTTCGGTGCACATGCTTACAGGAGACCAGGAGAAAACGGCTGCAGCTATTGCAGAAAAAGTAGGCATTACTCATTTCCAAAGTGGGATGTTGCCCCAGGACAAAGGGGAATACATAAAAAAATTACAGCAGAAAGGGCATAAGGTAGCCATGACAGGTGATGGGATCAATGATAGCGAGGCGCTTGTTTTAGCTGACTTGGGGATAGCCATGGGAGCGGGAACAGACATTGCCATGGAAACAGCCCAGGTTACGCTGATGCATTCAGATCTTATGGCCATACCGGAATTATTAAAATTGAGTAAAAACACGGTCGCCACTATTAGACAAAACTTATTTTGGGCCTTCATTTACAACATCATTGGTATTCCAATAGCCGCTGGTATATTGTATCCCATATCTGGCTTTCTATTGAACCCCATGATCGCTGGTTCAGCGATGGCCTTGAGCTCCTTGTCAGTAGTTGGAAATAGTCTCAGACTAAAATACACCTAGACCTTTTGAAAACGAAAAGAATTCCTTAGACTTACTACTTTGATAGAAATAATGGTAGCAAATAATAACATTGGCTTGTTATCATTTAAAGCAAACATATAAAACTAATCCAATCAAAAATGGCACAACAAATCAAACTCAAAACCAACGTAAAATGTGGCGCATGTGTAACGGCCATCACTCCGGCAATGAACGCTTTAAATGCAAGCCATTGGGAAGTAGACTTAAAGTCACCCGACAGAATACTGACCGTAGAAGGAGAAACAGCTGCTGCAGAAATCATGGCTGCACTAGAAAAATCCGGTTATAAGGGCGAATCTATTTAAATGAAAGAAGGTAGGATAGGTATAAATTTTATTACTTTTGCCTCAATTCTATGATTAAACACAAATCTTTTATTCTGGACAATGGACTTCAAGTTTTGGTCCATGAGGACCATTCTTCAGAAATGGCTGTTGTCAATCTCTTGTACAAGGTAGGCTCAAGAAATGAAGTTGCTGGTAAAACGGGGCTGGCCCATTACTTCGAACACCTTATGTTTTCGGGTACTAAGCACATCCCTGAATTTGACAGTGCAATAGAGCGGGTTGGCGGTGAATGCAATGCCTTTACCAATACCGACATCACCAACTTTTACATTACCCTGCCAGCAATCAATCTGGACACAGCACTTTGGTTGGAGGCTGACCGAATGCAGTTCCTCAACCTTAAGGAAAAACCAATTAATACTCAGAAACAGGTTGTTATCGAAGAGTTCAAACAACGCTACCTGAATCAGCCTTATGGAGATGCCATGCATCATGTCAGGCAATTGGCTTTTACCAAACATCCTTACCGTTGGCCAACCATCGGTGAAAAAATTGAGGACATCGAGAAATTTGACAGGGATGAATTATTGGCTTTCTATGAGCAAAATTACGCTCCGAATAATGCCGTTCTCTGTATTGCAGGTAAAGTAAACTTCGAAGAAGTAAAAGCCAGGGTTCATTATTGGTTCGATGAAATCCCCAAAGGAAAACTCAAAGCAAAATCCATTATTACTGAGCCAATCCAAGATGGGATAAGGCGCAAGCAAGTATTCTCTAATATACCTACAGAGGCATTGTACAAGGTATACAAGATACCAGGAAGACTTGAAAACAATTACCTGACTTGCGACCTGATTTCAGACGTTTTAGGATTTGGAAGATCGGCCTATCTGGAGCAAAAACTGATTAAAAACTCCTCTTTATTTGCCAATTGCCAGTCATACGTCTTGGGGAATATTGACCCAGGGCTATTGATCATTACTGGAAAAATGGAAAAAGGGATCACAGCAGAGGAAGCAGAAGCCGAGCTGGACAGCACTTTGGAAATCTTTAAAGAAGTCCCAATTGCGCAGCAAAACCTTCAGAAAATAAAAACCAAGCTGAAGCAATGCAAACCTACGAATCAGTATCCTTACTAGGAAGAGCAATGAAACTTGCTTACTATGCCTACTTGGGAGATACGCAACTGATGAAAAAGGAGTTCGAGCGAAAAATGGCTATTTCTGTAGAAGAAATTCAACAGGCAACTAGTACCTACCTCAATCAGGACCTTGCTTCGGTAATTTATTATAAATGCTCACCTAAAAATTGATCCATTTAATTGATAAAACATTAACACATTAAATTATGAGCGGATTTCGCATAGGATTCGGATATGATGTTCACCAGTTAAAAGAAGGTGAAGAATTTTGGTTAGGTGGAATAATAATCCCACATAGCAAGGGAGCTGTAGGACATTCTGATGCTGATGTGCTAATACATGTCATTTGTGACGCCCTTTTAGGAGCTGCCAACTTAAGGGATATTGGTTATCATTTTTCTGATCAGGACCCTCAATTTAAAGGAATTGACAGTAAAATATTGTTAAAACAAGTGATGGATTTAACAAAAGAAAATGGCTACCAGATAGGAAACCTGGACGTCACCATCTGCCTGCAACAACCTAAAATTAATCCGCACATCCCTGCCATGAAAACCTGCCTCGCTGAAGTGATGCAAATCGAGGAAAACAAATTGTCTTTAAAGGCAACTACCACTGAACGCTTAGGGTTTGTAGGACGTGAAGAAGGTGTTTCTGCTTATTGTGTAGCCTTGATTCACTCATAATAATACCCTAACATGGAAAAACAAGCCCCCAGAATAATCACAACAGAAGACGGATCTCACTCTGTCTATCTTCCTGAAATCAATGAAAGTTACCATTCTTCAGATGGCGCTTTCAAAGAATCCATTCATGTGTACTTATTGTATGGACTGGAGGCTTGGTATGCAAGAAATCGAGGGAAATTCCCCATCAGAATCTTTGAAGTGGGTTTTGGTACCGGGCTCAATGCATGGCTGACACTAATCTGGGCGGAGCAAAATCAGGTACCTGTATTGTATCATACTATCGAACCTTACCCTCTTGAAAAAGACATTTATGAAGCATTGAATTTCACCCAAATGGATGAAACGCTAACCCATTTTAATGGTTATTTTAAGCGCCTTCACCAAATGGACTGGGACAAAGGAATGCCAATGACGGACTATTTCAATATTAAAAAAGAGAAAACCACCCTGCAAGAGGTACAACTTTACCCCACAGACCTCGTGTTTTTTGATGCTTTTTCGCCAAAAAAACAACCAGAATTATGGGAAATGGACGTTTTGGAAAAAATTGAGGACAGTATGAATCCATCTGCAGCTTTCGTTACTTATTGCGCTGCTGCCAACCTCAAAAAGAACCTGGGGGCACTTAACCTTAGTTTGGACGAGGTGCCTGGTCCCCTGGGAAAGAAAGAAATGACCAGGGCATGGAAAAAAAGCAAATAAACCGGGCAATCAAGCCCCTATTATATTTTTTATTCTTCACTGTTTTCTTTGGTTGCAAGCCCAAGGGAGAACAAGCTCCCCCCATAAACAATGGTGCTTTAGGCGATTTAAAACCAACCATTACACCTGAAGCACCAACAGAAGGCTTTTACACTTTAGTAAAAGGGGACAGCAGCATCCAAACCATATATATGGATGGCAAACGCTACTTTGAGCGTTTGTCAATTGAAGGCGAGCAGGTATACAACCACCTGTATCCGGAGATAAGTGATTCCTTTCTCTTTGAGGACAAATATTACCTGAAATTAAGCTATCCAATTCCATTCAGCGGTACAATCAAAACAACGATCCCTGAATCCCCCGATTATGTGCTCACCCCGATAGGTGAAGACATTCTACAAGTCGTGGTTTACAATGCCCTTGATCTTAAAGTCATCAATTTCAACTTCGACTATATCCCTTCCGAGAAGGACAGCTTGATCAGTTCAACCTATCCTTTTAAATATGTGGTTTATAATTAAAGGCCAAGTAGCAGTGGGAATTTGAAAGATTTTATTCGGGCAGTCTTCGTTTTATAAATCAAATTGGTTAATATTAATAGGTCATATTATTATTAACCCAAATCTAAAAACATTGATAAGGCCCGTTATGTAACTGATCTGTAGTTCACGATTGTAGCAGTATCACCAGAATCATGTTGTGCCCCTGGTTTTCACCAAGGGCCTGAATCCATTTCCACATAAAAATAACTCCTTCTAGGGTATTCGGATATAAAATCTCCCTGTCAACATTAGGAAGGAAAGCTATGTTCAGCAATAAGGAGATACGGAATGGTGCACCAGGCTTTACTACCTTTTAACAGGCAGTTTCATTCAAAATTTACAAGGAATGACAAATTAAAAAAGATGAAAAACATTCTTAAAATTCAGGCAAGCACGATTTTATTTTTCTCGCAATAATGCCTATTCAAGCCCAATCAATCCCCTTCGCTAATCCTATGGATGTCAGTGCTGGCTCAGTTTCTGGGGTAAGTGCATTGGATGTTGCTGATTTGAATGGAGATGGACGAATGGATGTAGTCGTGCTAGAAGGAGGTGTTCACGCTGAAGGCCGTTTTACCCTGGCCTGGTTTGAACAAACTAAAAAAGGGGATTGGGAAAAACATGATTTCAATATCCCTGTGGCATTTGATGATTTCATTGGCTCCGCGCGATGCGCAGACATGGACAATGACGGAGATATTGATTTGATTTTTAGCAATGATGGCCATGCCACTGGCCCTATTAATGTTTACTTTCTAAAGAACCCAGGCAAAAGAAAGGTTTACAAACAGTGGGAGCATTCTCTGATATCAAGCATTGATGGCTTCCATGCCAATGACATGCGATTGGCAGACATGGATCTTAATGGTAAAAAAGATGTAGTAATCCGTCATAAAAATCCGGAATCTTTAAAGATCATTTTCCAGAATGAAAAAAAAGACTGGCAAACCAAGACAGTCTATGAGGGCCAGGCAGGAGAGGGACTAGCCGTTGGTGACATCAACTCGGATGGAATACCCGACATCACCATGACTGGACATTGGTTTAAAGCACCTAAAGACCCTAAAAACGGCCAATTTATAAGATTTGACATAGAGGCAGGCTTCAAGGAAGTGAATAAGGCCACCAAAGAAGAAGTTGGTGACATTAATAATGATGGCAGACCCGATGTTTTATTATCGCCTGCTGAACATTTTAAGAAATACGGAGGTGACAATTACGATCTTGCTTGGTATGAATGTCCAGAAAATCCAGAAGCAGTAACCGAATGGAAAAAGCATGTCGTCAAATCAGATTATAACAAGGCCCATTGTGCAAAACTTGCTGATATGGACAATGATGGGGATTTGGACATCATCTCTGCAGTGGCTTGGGACAATCGGGAAATCAGGATATTTATCAATGAAAATGGTGTGTTTAAAGAATCCATTTTAGTGGCCGAAGGGAAAGGCATTTACTCAGGGGCAATAGCAGACATGGATGGGGATGGAGATTTAGACATTGTTGGAGAGGATAAGTACGCTACTGATGCTAAACCCTGGTTGTTTCGAAATTTGCTAATAAAATAACCCCCGATCACCATCTTAGCAAAACCGTAAACTCAGCTTATAAGATCACTGTACTGCTTATTCTAAAAATGCTTCTATCTATTGCTTAATGAATTCAACCATGAAAAGGAGAAATTTTATTATCCACACCACACTTTCAGCAGCTGCTATGGCAGGCCTGCCTTACCTCAGCCTTGCAAAGCCCCGAAAGGACAAAATGGATCGAATTGGTTTAACCACGGTTGTCTTTCGAAATCGTTTTGCATCTACCAAACCGAAGAATCAAGTTTTGGAAGATGAATTGACCCTATTAAGCACCCCTGAATACTTTGTAGACCGATTTAAGGTACATAATGTTGAAATGTGGACGCCCCATTTTGAATCAACCAGTAAGAATTATTTGAAGGAATTAAAAAGGTCCCTAAAAAAGGAGCGTTGCAAATTAATAAACCTGCAATCAGAAGGAAAGTTCGATCCCTCCGATCCACTGGAAGAAAATCGATTAAAAGCAGTTATAGAAGTTAAAAACTGGGTGGATGTTGCCAAATCCCTTCAATGCGAGGCGGTACGGGTAAAGTCCATGAAAAAATCTTATTCCAAGGCTGTACTTTCTCTCAATGAAATAACTAAATATGCCAAAGCTAAAGGAATAACCATATTAATTGAGAACCATAGCGACTTGTTTTCAGATTATAAGAACCATACGAATATCATAAAAGATGTGCCTTTGAACAATATTGGCCTTTTAGCCGATTTCGGGAATTACTCCTCCAATCCGGTCATGTTTGATTCGCTAAAACACATTGCGCCTTTCACCAGATTAGTATCAGCAAAAACGAAGGACTTCTCAAATCAAATGGAACACATCCCCTACGATTTTCAAAAATGTATTGGCATTTTTGAAGCTAGCGGCTATCAAGGCATCTATTCTTGTGAACAATGGGGAAAAGCCAATCCCAATTATGATTATGAGAAAATCACGGACTGGATGATAGATAATATAAAAGAAAGCATCTAAAACCCTGATTTACAGGAATTATAAATGCTTTCAATATTTTTTATTTAAGGCTGAAGCCTTTTCAAAACATCCTTTGCTTCTTCCCAGGTAAGCCTTGGACCAAATTGGCTAACGATCTTTGAAGAAGCCATACTGGCTAACTTACCACTTGAGGCATAAGAATGCCCATTGGTAATGCCATACATAAAAGCACCAGCAAACATGTCTCCAGCACCATTGGTGTCTACTGCTACAGTAGGATAAGGCGCTATATCAATAAAAGTTTCCCCATCATATATCAATGCCCCATTATTCCCTTGGGTGATTACAAAATGCTTGGCCAATTTCTTCATATCTTCACTGGCTTCAGACAAGTTGTCTTTTCCAGTATAAAGCATGGCTTCTTCCTCATTGGCAAAAAGCATGTCCACTCCTGAACCGATTACTTCTTTAAAACCTTCGCCAAAATATTTGACCATGGCTGGATCAGAGAAAGTAAGGGCCACTTTCACATCGTTTGCTTCGGCAATTTTTTTAGCTGCCAACATCGCTTCTCTGGCACCAGGTGATGTGATAAGGTAGCCTTCGATGTATAAAAACTTAGACGCTTTTATTGCTTCTTCATTAATCTGAGCTGTAGAAAATTTCTCAGTAATCCCAAGGAAAGTATTCATCGTCCGCTCTGCATCGGAGGTCACCATCACGAGACACTTTCCGGTAATTCCCTCTTCTAACTTAAAAGGATCCAGGTTGTGATTTACCCCAGATTCTCTTAAGTCATCTGTGAAAAATTTTCCCAATTCGTCATTGGCAACCTTGCAACAATAGTAAGACTTCCCACCAAATTGACTCACAGCAATTATGGAATTTGCCGCTGAGCCTCCACATTGTAATTTTGAGGTTTTGGTATTAATGGCAGACATCAATTCACCCTGGCGGTCTTCATCTACCAAGGTCATCAGTCCTTTTTCTATACCATACTTCTCCAAAAAGGCATCACTAACCTCAAACTCTATATCTACCAGGGCATTTCCTATACCCGTAACATCGTACTTTTTCATCATGTTGAATAAACTATTGTTTCGACCTGAAATTGGCCATTAGAATAATAATTGATCAATCTTAATCCTCTAATTTTAGGTGTCTCCCTTTGATGGCTTCCAGTGCAAAGATTATGGAACAGATTACTAAACCAAAAAACTCTCTATTAATCTCCATGGCATTGGTTTTCATTGAAAGGTCTTTTTGTTGCCACTCTTGTCCCACCCATCCAAAGATGTTTTCAGGCCAAAAAAAGAGGGCTCCTATCAGGTAAGTAAAGGTAAGAATAACCAATAAGTTTACATTAAATTTCCCAAAAGAAGCAAATCCAGCAGCAATAGCCGCTATCAGGTAAATGGGAACCCACCACTGAGGGTCTAAATCATTGATCTGCCAGTAACCGAATAGCAGAAATAATAGTGACCAGCTTCCAAAAAAATATTTCCAGAATTTACTCATAGCACTTCTAAATTAACATTTATAAATAGACAATAACAGAAAGGGGTCATTTTCTATTGACAACATCATAAATAATGGAATAAACAGCTGTTGGATCAACGTTTTCAATTCCCTTATCCTTTTTTGACCTGATTAAAACAGGCCAATCTTTTTCACTTTCAGGAATTCTCCCATGTGAGCCCTTGACCAAGTCAGCCTGTAAAGGAATAACATCCATCAAGTACCTAAAACCCAACTTTTTCTTCAGCAGGGTCCATCCTAATTTTCCTTTTAGGAATTTAATGTCTGGATTGGCAAACATCTCTACAGGATCATAGCCTGGTTTGCGGTGTATGTCCACCGTTCTGGCATAATCAGGTGCTACTGCATCGTTCAGCCAATAATAATAGGTAAACCAGGAATCCTTATCTGCCACAACCACCAAATCTCCAGCCCTTTCATGGTTCAATTTGAAATCAGCTTGCGCGGCCTTGTCAAGCACCTTTTCCACACCAGGTAAAGCAGCTATTATCGTTTTAATTTCAGCTAAATCCTTGGCATCTTTAACATAAATGTGTGCCAGCTGATGATCTACAACTGCAAAAGCACGGCTGGTGCCTGCATCCATTGTTTCCAACCCCAACTCATCCTTCACCTCAATAAATCCAGCTTTTCTCAAAGCCCTATTGATATGAATTGGTTGATTCACGGAAGTAATACCGTATTCAGACAATAGAATCACTTCTGCCCCTTTGTCTTCATAATAAGTAATCAGGCGTTCACATAAAGCATCTACTTCATTCAAACTTTTACTTATTTTATCAAAATCAATCCCGTATTTCTGTAAGGCATAATCCAGATGAGGAAGGTAGATCAAAGTTAAAGTAGGATCATGCCATTCGTCTACTTTCATGGAAGCTTCTGCTATCCATTTACTTGAGGCGATATTGGCATTTGGTCCCCAAAAAGAAAATAAGGGGAATTGTCCTAGTTCCTTTTGTAGGCGGTCTCTCAAGCCCATTGGCTGACTGTGGATATCAGGCAACTTTCTGCCGTCAGAAGGGTACAATGGCCTTGGCGTCACAGCATAGTCTACTGAAGAGTACATATTGTACCACCAAAACATATTGGAGCAAGTGAATTCAGGATTTTCCGCCTTTAATGCATCCCAAATTTTGGAAGACTGTACAAGGTGATTGGATTGTCGCCAGAATTTTATTTCACATTCATCTTTAAAATACCAGCCATTGCCAACGATTCCATTTTCTTCAGGCCATTTCCCTGTAAGGTATACAGACTGAGAAGAACAAGTAACTGCCGGTAATACAGGTTGAATGGCTGATGTTTGTCGTTTCTCGCTCCACTTTTTTAAAAATGGTGTATGCTCTCCTATCACCCTTTGAGAAAGCGCCACTATATCCAATACAACAGTCTTTTTCATTCAATATGGTTTTTTACCCAATTCAATTCTCTTGCAATAGATTGGTCCAACGACAAATGAATATCCTCAGGTAAAACCTCCCATGTATAGGTTTCTACCTCAAGATGACTTGTCAATTTTCGCTCTCCATTCAATTTTAATACACTTAAAATATCTTCTTGTGTAGAATGTAAGTGTCCATAGGTAGCCAGGAACAAAGGAACATGAAAATGAACACGCCATTCAATTTCTTCGGTAGTAGCCAAATCAAGAAGTGCATCTGGAAGATCTGGGTAAGCATGTAAAGTATTGTCTTCCAACCTTCCAATCACCTGATGAAGATAAGTAGATTCAACAAATGGCAACAATGCTTTTTCCACTGGTTTCCTTTGGCTTACTTCCACTGGAATATTGGCTTTTAAAGCAGCACTCAGTTGAAACTTCCCAATCTTAATGCCTTCTTTTTGAAAAATATCGAGCACGGCTTCATGGTCTTCATAACCTACCGCAAAATGGCAAACGTCATAACAAACCCTAACGTGCTCTTTGATTAATGATTCGGCAACCTCTGCTGAGACGCCAAACTTCTCAACCAAGACAGGTATGCCCAAAGGAATTAGCCAATCATTGTAAAAACTTATCAATCCTTTAGAGTCTTCAATAACGCCATCCGGCTCTGGCTCTATGTCCAGGTGAAGGTCTAAGTTCTGATCCAATTTTAATTGGTATAGGTATTCCACTACCTCCATAATATGGGAACAAGATTGTTCCATCAACTGCTTCATGTCTGTTGATGTCTTGTGCCAATATTTATAGCTTAGTGGAGAGGTGGAAATACCTGCGTCCATGTCGGTAGGCATTATAGCCGCCAAAATGGTAAATAATCGAAGGGTGTATTCCGTCCTGGCAACGGTGCTCCAATCAGGAAAATGGACTTCATCCTTTACGACCTGTCTGTGAAAACTGCCAAATGGAAACCCATTAAAAGTAAAAATATAACAGTTATTGGCTTTTAGCCAGGACTTTAATTCTGCTAATTTTTCAGGTTTAATTAATTCTTTACTTGCCTCATCCGAAACTCTCAAGCCTATTGCGAAAGCCTCGTCGACATACAATTCTCCTTTTATCTTCGGTATGTATTCTTTGAGGTTATCAAAGGTAGCTTTCCAACTTTCTCCTGGATGAATATTGGTACAATAAGTTAAATGAAAATCGGCTACTCGCATATACTGGGTGGGCTATTTAACCAATAAGCCTTAATCAGGCCTTTAGGTGTTCAAGTTGTAAATTTTTAAGTCTTTCTACTGCTTCTATAATTAGAGAATTGTCCATATCATGTACTTCAACGCCATGTCCAATTTTATCTAAAAGCATGATGGTCAGCTCTCCACCTAAATGTTCTCTAAACTCTTCAAGTCCTTTAAGCAATACCTCTCCAGACAATTCTGGCAGGTATAAATCAAATCCCAAGTGAGTTATCACTTTCAACACTCGGTTCAATTCATTCTCAGAAAGCATTCCTGACAAAAAGGAGTAAGTCGTATCCAATGCTATCCCTATGGCAACAGCCTCACCATGTCTAACCCTATAGTCAGTAAGATGCTCTAGCTTATGTGCCGCCCAATGACCAAAGTCCAATGGCCTGGAAGAGCCACTTTCGAAAGCATCTCCTGAAGCGATATGATCCATGTGCATTTGTGCACAACGGTAAATCAAGTCTTCCATTGCAGGATTATCCCTGTCCAAAAGGTCAGCTACCTGTCCTTCTATCCAGACGAAGAAAGAAGCATCTTTGATAAGAGCCACTTTTAACGCTTCAGAAATACCAGATCTCCAATCCCTAGGCTCCAGTGTTTGTAAGAAATCACTGTCATTGATAACTGCATAAGGTGGTGCAAATGTCCCCAGGTAATTCTTTTTACCATAGGCATTGATTCCATTTTTAACACCTATACCTGAATCATTCTGGGATAGGACTGTAGTTGGGATTCTGATATGTCTAATTCCTCTATGTGCAACAGTTGCTGCAAAACCAACCATATCCAACAGCGCACCACCACCAAGACCAACAATGTAGGAGTGTCTGTCAATACCATACTCATCCGTAGCTTTAAGTATATCCTGAAAGTATTGTTGGTTGTTTTTCACCTGCTCGCCACCTGGAATTACCAATGGGGCTGCACATAAAGTAAAAACCTGGCTGTTTTTCTCAGAATAGCTTTCTATTTCCGTAATCAGATCAGGGTGGGTGTTTACCACTCCCTCATCCAAAACAAAATAAACTTTAGGGACTTTATGCCCACTTACCAAGTCTGCAAAAAGATTGTTATTCAATGAAAACAATGCTTTTGTAAAAAACACTTCGTAACTGAAAGGAACACTGAAAACTTGTTCAATTGATTTATGTGCCACTTTATTCATTTTATTTATGATTGTCCCGAGGAACCTTTTGCTTCCTATTATATAAGTATTCTAACCATTTTTTGGTTCACTAGGTAACCGCAAAACCCTTGGCCAGTTGCAAAGATAACGGTAATAATAGTAAAATTACCAACCCTACTATCCAGCCCGCAAAAGCGGCTGCCATTGTCGCATTTACAATAATTAAGGCTAAAACTGCTGCTTTAACAGACCTACCGATTAATGAAGGCTCCTTATATTTCAATGCTTTAATTAATGGCGGAAAAATAAAATAGCTTAGTAAAGCCAGAAATGGCAGGCTTTCCCACCAATTTTCGATATTCATATAGGCCAGTAGAAAAATGGATACTACAATAATCCCATAAATCACCAAACCTGCTTTTAGCGCTGTAGTATTTTTTCCATGGACTTCTCCACGACTCACCATCGTAATGGCTGACACATAGAGCAAAGGTATAAGACCGATGTACCAATAGGTTTCTACCGCCCCTTCTATCAAACTCATCCCTAGCAACAAGTTTCCAGCTCGGCATAGCCCCATATTGATAGGTCCGAATATATTTTGATGCTTTCCCCAAGCATCGTACAAAACGGCTAGCGAGGCAACTGATATAGCAATAAAGGCAGAAAAACCACTTACTTGCCAAGCTGCCAATACGCCAATTAAAAGCAATAGGAAGGCCATAAGTCCCGCACTCTTGACAGTTGCAAGACCACTGGGAATGGGCCGTTCGGGCCTTTCAACCCTGTCCAATTCAGCATCAAAGACATCATTAAAGGCTACACCTCCACCATATAAACCGATGGTAGCAAGCACCAACCAACCGATGGATTTTAAGATTGTGACATCCATTTCTTGTAATAGGAGGTAAACTGCTCCTGAAATGGCAGCACCCGCTAAAATGTCCGCTATTGCGGTGACAATATTGGCGGGTCTGGTTAGTCTGATGTGCGCAATAATAGATGACATCTGTGTATTTAATTCTCTATAATGTTGGATGAATCATTTTCTATACGAGGATTTTGTCCACCTCTCAATACAGTGTTCCCCCCCATTTTTTTGGTTTGATCGATAGGCTCTTTTTCTAACCAATCCTTTTCATCCATCTGTCCGCTTTGCCCATAGGCTTTAAGCGCATTTCCATAACAAGTCATTTTGATATGCTCTTCAGGAATTCCTTTTTCACGCATTAGATTGGCAGTTTTGGGAACGGCCAGTGGGTCACTTATGCCCCAATCAGCGGCACTGTTTACAATGATTCTTTCTGGACCATATTGACGAACAATGTCAACCATTCTCTCGCTACCCATTTTGGTGTGAGGATAAATTGTAAACGCTGCCCAATAACCTCTGTCAAGCACATCTTTCGCAGTTTCCTCATTGTTATGATCTACAATAACCATCCCAGGAGCCAAACCGTGCTCTTCACTCACATCCATGCTTCTGATGGTGCCTTTCTTTTTGTCCCTATGCGGGGTATGAATCATTACTGGCAAGTCTACTTCTTTTGCCAGTTCTAATTGTAGGCGATAAAACCTATCTTCAGCTTCAGTTTGATCATCATAACCAATCTCACCGATGGCTACAACACCTTCTTTGCTTACGTAAAGGGGAAGGAGTTCCATTACTTCCTCGGCCAAGGCTACATTATTGGCTTCCCGTGAATTGAGTCCCATGGTGCAATAATGCACTATCCCAAATTGTTTGGCACGAAAACGTTCCCAACCAACAAGGCTACTAAAATAATCCTGAAAACTTCCTATTTTAGTCCTGGCTTGTCCTAACCAAAATGCAGGCTCAATGACAGCTACGATTCCAGCTTTTTGCATGGCTTCATAATCGTCAGTAGTCCTGGAAGTAACATGTATATGTGGATCTATGTACATCATAACGCTTCAAATTTATATGCTAACCTATGTTAAATTAAATGCAAATCATAACGATTACAAATGAACGGAGAATTTCAAGTGAAAACGGCAAACTATTACAATGAATTAGTTTTTTGCTTCATAGTCTTTGCCTATTTGCTCCCAACCTATCTCTCCTTTCTCTATTTTATTTCTTATTTCCGGATACTTATCCAAAAGCCCTTTGGCAGCTGGGTTTTCACTGTGATAGCAAGTCAAGCCTACCGCGGATTTTTCCAAAGTATCACCATTTTCCCATACCTTTTTCAAGAGGCCAACGATTTCATCATCTACAAATGGCGTAACAAATCGCCACAATTCTGGAATTACATTTCTGTTAGCAGACCAACGTTCATGGACATAATCAACCAAAGTTTTGGCCAAGTTACTATTGAGTCGTTGGTCAATTCCTATAATCGGATAGAGAGGTCGTTGCATAAAAATGGCCTTCAAAACCATCTGGTTCCAAGCCTGTTCTGCTAGATAATCTGATGGGTAGGGGTTATTCAATGCTATAGCATCAAAAACCGAGGTCATATTGCTTCGAAGTCCTTCGGCCGCACGCTTCACAAACTTTTCCTGAAAAGGATAAATTGGCAAGGCTGCATACAAAGCTTCTTGCTCATGAATGTCTGCTGATTCAAAAAGCTTTTCGATATCTCCAAGCCATTTTTCACTGTCCTCAGACAATGCTTCCAACACCAACAGTACCCTTGCCGTTTGCAGGCTGGTCCAATTCTTCGGAGAGAAACCTGTTCTGATTTCCCCTGCTTCTTGCAAGTCTTGATTTGATAAGTTTAATGGATTTTTGGTAAAATGACGGGATGCCTGACTAAAGGATAAAAAAAGCTTCATTGAACCTTTATCCGCTTTAATCTTGCCTACCTGAATTCCCAACCAATCCATGCCCTCTGAGGCAGCTGTCGCCTCTAAGTTTCTTTTTAGAAATCCTATGGTGGATGAAATGCTTTTCATACTTTTCGGCTTTTTGTTATTTACAAATATAACATTTATTCCATTCCAGTTTTTTGAACATGAGAACAATCATAAAGGAAAAACAGGATCTTTTACCCTTCTAAGAAAAGAATTTAGTGGGACGAGATCATTGAGGAAGAAATATTCCTAACAGGAACAATTATCGCTATCTACAAGAAGCTAAGAAGTGACAAGGAATATTTATTGTCCTTTTCAGCAAAAAAAGCCAAGTCATTTCGAAACTGAATGACTTGGCTTTAATTAATGCCTTAAATGATTTTTTTAAGGATTATCCTTTCCAATCAACGCCTGTATCTTTCCAACTTTTGGACCTTGCAGAATCTAGAACAGCCTCACAGACCTTCTGGGTTTCATACGCATCTCTAAATGTTGGGCGACAAGGCTCATCTCCTTCAAGGCTCTTGAAGAAATCTGCTACCTGATGAATAAAGGAATGTTCATAGCCAATACTTGTTCCAGGAATCCACCAGCGATCCATATAAGGTTGATCGCCTTCAGTAACGTGAATGGAACGCCAACCTCTAACCTGAGGCTCATCGTTGTGATCAAAATATTCCAATCTATTCAAGTCGTGTAAATCCCATCGAATCGAAGCATGTTCGCCATTTATTTCAAAAGTGTAAAGGGCTTTATGGCCTCTCGCATAGCGGGTGGCTTCAAAAAGACCCAATGAACCATTGGAAAAATGGCAATGGAATGCACAAGCATCATCTATTTCTACCTTCTGTTTTTCACCGCTTCCCTGGTGTACCCTTTCCTTGATAAAGGTCTCAGTCATACCAGAAACATCTTTGATGCCTCCATTAAGCCACATGGCAGTATCTATACAATGCGCCAAAAGATCACCTGTCACTCCTGATCCTGCTGCTGCTGCATCCAGTCTCCAAAGTGCATCTCCACCTTGTGGCAAATCAGGGCTTATCGTCCAATCCTGAAGAAAGTTGGCCCTATAATGGAAGATCTTACCTAATTTTCCAGAGTCAATTATTTGTTTTGCCAAAGTTACCGCTGGCACTCTTCTGTAATTGTACCATACAGTATTTTTTACACCAGTTTCCTCGATAACTTTAACCATTTCTTCCGCTTCTTCAAGGGTTCTAGACAGCGGTTTTTCACAGAGAATCATTTTCCCAGCTTTTGCAGCTGCTATGGCTATTTCAGCATGGGTATTGTTAGGGGTACAGATATCAATCGCATCTATATCATCCCTTTCAATCATCTTTTTCCAATCTGTTTCATAAGAAGCATAACCCCATTGCTCGGCAAATTCCTTGATTTTTTCTTCCCTTCTGGAGCAAGCTGCTTGTAAAACTGGACGGTACTCATATTCAGGGAAAAAATCTCCCAATCTTTTATATCCGTTGGTATGGATTCTGCCCATGAGGCCCGTACCTATCAATCCTATTCTTATTTGCTTTTTTTCTGACATGTTTAAATATTTTGGGTGCTAATCAATTGCAAATGAATCGAGCTGCTTCACACTACTCTTTCCATCCATGTTTCTCTCTGACAGATATCAATGCTGCCAGGATATTGTTCCAGGTACTTCCTTCTTTCATTACTTGATTTGGGAACATACAACCATCCCAGCAAATGTGTTTGAAGGCTTTGGTCAATTCGCCTTTTTCATCACGTAACCAATAGCCAGCATCTTCAGCAATATCCAATTTACCGTTAGGGTCATCGGCCAGGCAATGTCTACCTGTTTTGTCATGCGAACCAGATCCAAATACAGTAGCATCATTTTGAGCAACATGGAAATCAATCGTCCATGGTCTCAATGCATCTGTCATTTCCTTTAGCGCTGCTTTCCAAACAGATTTGTCTTTCCAATCGTATCCTTCTGGAAGCATTCTATGCTCTGGGTAATTGTATCCCAATGTATACAATAAGGTGTGGGCCATGTCTGCCTGAAAACCTAGGAAAGGGCTATTCACCGATTCAAGTGTTTCGAGCATGGTCTTCCAACTTTGCATACCTCCCCAGCAAATCTCTCCTTCTGCGGCAAGTTTTTCCCCATAACCTTCAGCAATTTGCGCTGCTTCTTTTAGGGTTTCCACTATTATTTTTTGGCTTCCTTTTGGATCTTTTGCCCATACTTCCGGGCTACTCGCGGTGTCTATTCTGACGATACCATTTGGTCTTACACCTATCTCTCTTAATTTTTTGGCAAGCTTACAGGATTTTTCAAGCATATCCAGGTAAACTACCCTGTCTTCTTTGGTTCCTAGAATCGGGCCTCCCCAGATAGGTGCTACTACACTTCCTATTTCTAGTCCAAGGGATGAAACCTTGTCCGCTAATTTTTTAACACCATCATCATTCATGTCCAGGTCGACATGAGGATCAAAAAGTCCTATATCCACACCGTCAAACTTCACGCCATTCACTTCGGCATTTGCGGTGTTTTGTAACATCTCATCAAAAGAAATGATTGGCTCAGAATCAGGACCTTTCCCTACTATTCCAGGCCATGTTGCATTATGTAACTTTGGAAAATTATTTTGGGACATAATTTTATATGGTTAGCAATGAATAATTAATTTAAATCACAATAAAAAATTGAAACCTTAAGATGAAAATTAAACTTAAAGTTTAACCTTTTATATTTTCACCTCAATTTAATAAATAACTATTGGAATACCATTCTAAGGCGGTTTCCAATAGTTATCTTTTTGTTTCTACATTTTCAAATCAGGATTTTTAGGGCCGAAATGTTTCAGCATCACTATAGGGTCAGTTTTAGACTGATTGGTGATTTTCACTCCTTCTTTTGCTGCTTTTTCAGTAACAAAATATTCATCATGAGTCAATTGACCATAACGAATCAAAGAAGGTGTTTCAATGTCCCAGGCACCCATAGTACCATGACCTTGCATCATGATCATACCATAAGCAGCACTGTCTTTAATGACTACTGTTTGTCCAGGAAGTACTGTCAATTCTTTGGCACTAAATGCTTCTGAACGGTAACATATCCAGTTTTCAATGTATCCAGCAGCTTCCATTTCTGCAGCATCAGAAACAGGAACAGGAGCCATAAATCGGGTTTCCAAAATATTAGGGTCCACATTCAAATCCCAATCAATAACTTCCATCAATTGGTCATAATCACCAATTCTTTCTTTAGGAGTTCCCTTCCAAAGTAATTCTTCAGGAATAATGGCTTCATTTACCAGAGACTGGTACATGGCAAAAACATCCGATGCTTTTTGAGGCTCATAAGTACACATACTTCCAGGGGCGTGTAGCATTCCCGGAGGAACATCCCAACCAGTTCCAGGATCAAGTTTGAAAGCCTGAGAGAAACTAGTGATTTTATTGTCTCCTTTGTTAAAGTTCTTAAGACACTCCTTGATTTGTTCTTTGGAAGTACCTGGTGCTATACCAAAAAAGGTATAAGGGAAATCACCACCATGGTTATTCAATTGAGGTGGGAAATAATAAGCTTCCGGCTTGCCTTTCATGCCGATTTTGGCAGCATGCTCATCATTGTGATGAATGTGGTGAGGCAATGGCCCCATATTGTCAAAAAACTTTGAATACATTGGCCAGCTTTGGTATTCATCCCAAATTCTGTCGCCAATGATTTCGCCTTTCAACTCATCAATAACATCTTTCAGTAAAATTTGCTCTTCTTTTCCATCTTCTCCTAAGACCACTTTACTCAAGCCTTCATGCTCTCCAGTAAGTGGACCGTTTTCAGCAGGGCAGGTAGATGAAAACCATCTTTCATCGATACCTCCTCTTTCTCCACCCAAAACATAATAATCATCAGGATGAAGTTTTATTCTTCTTCCGGGTACACAAAAAGATCTAGGCACCCAAGTAGGGGCCAGACGCAAAATCCCCTGTCCTTCTTCTAATGCTTTTTTTGCCAAACTCATAGGTTCTATTTTGATTTATTGTTAATTTATTACTTGTTGTTATCTACAAATGACTGTATTTTCTTCTTATTTGTCAAGATATCAAATACCAATTCGTATTGTCTTTTTTCTCCAGGCTTCAATAGTATAAGTGTGCCATCTTCTCTGGCTTGGGCCTGCCCATTTGGTGGGTTGGTACCTGGTTCCAATGCTGTTACATATTCATTCTCACCCCAATGTTGCCAGTTGATCAGCCAAGGCAATTGTTTGCTATCAAAAGTCATCCTAAATGCAAAGCCCAAGGAGGGATTGAACAATCCGGCCCTACATCTGTCATCTGACTCAGGCGTTGGCTTGATAAAGGCCACATCCTCTCCAAAACCGCTGTGCTCTTGCATTGGGGCTGGGCAGGATTTAAAATCATTGTCTTTATTAAAAATTCTATTTTTGGGATCGCCATTTCGCTCCTCCCATGTTCCATTCCAAAGTATTTGAGTTCCTTCATCTACCAGTGGCCATCCGAAATTCACATGGTACAACAGCATATGAGGTGCTTCAACATTGGATATATTGGTGACTTCATCTGATATTTTAAGATAGGGTTGCCCTAAAATTCCAGAAATGGTCCTTTTCAATAAAAGGTTAGGTCCGAATACACTACACTCTCTTATTAATCCAGTTATGTGCATTTCAAGGTCGCCGGTTTGAATATCCGGTTGCTTGATCGCAATGATTTCTGCAGGATTATTGGAAATCCGACCGTGTAAACCGCGTTTTCCTTGTGCATCATTTTCTGGTCCTCCTACATGAGAAAGCCCACAAGTAGTGAGTAATCCCCCACCAAAAGTACTCAACCAATCTATTCCATCAGTAGTAAATGGTGCTGGCGGAGTAATGCCTACATGGCTTATCCAAGACAGCCCATGCCCAGCAAATTGAGCGGAGGAGATGTCCATGGCCCTGTCCAAAACAAGCTGATAACGAAAACCTGCACCTGTATCGATATTGGCGATTCTTACTCCTTTTCCAGTTCCATTGTCCAGTATCGATGTCTCAATACCTCCAATTTGTCGCACATTACCTACTTTCCCTCTCCAGCGCTGATTTTTTGCATCCATAGTTTTGCAAGCTTAATTTCTTTAAAATAGTTTTCCTGAATGAGATCCTGCCCTGATTTTTTTCAGATTAGTTCAAGGACCAAGTAGTCCTATCAGAAATCGCAGCAAATTAAAGATTTTTCAAATAGATATTGCGATAGGCTACCTGCATAGGTGGTCCTACATGTACCTGCATGCCCAAATAACCTTTAGAAGAGCTGTTGGCTGGATCTACATCTGTCACATCACTCATTAGGGTTCCGTTGATATAATGTTGCAAACGATTTCCTTTTGCTACAATTCGTATTTCGTTCCAATCATTTGATTTCACGACTTTTCTCATTTCGTCACGATCTCCTAGTTCTTTCACTACTTCAAGTCCCAACCAAGCATTCTTTTCTACATTTGCCCTAAGATCACCTTCTTTTTCCTGCGGATTGATTTTGGTTTCCTGACCTATATAGGCAAGGGTAGTTCTTTTTCGCTCTTCGTAATTCTGGCCAGTGTAATTATTTTTGCCATCAATATCTGCTTGATATCCTTTTAAGGCATGTTCTAGTCCTTCCACTGCATCACTTCTGTAATTAACACCTGAGTTACCTGCCTCCGTTATTTTAAATTCTGCTTTAAACTCAAAATCTGCAGGTTGTCCTCCTTGATAAACTATAAAATGGTTTCTATCCAATTTGGTAGCTTCGGTGATTTCACCTACTATCGATCCGTCCTCTACCCTCCAGTAGGTGGCATCTCCATCCCAACCATTGAGTGTCTCGCCATCAAAAATCTTTTCAAAGCCATCATTGTCATCTACTACAACGGCAACTTCTTCATTGGCTGTAGCCGCCTCATCCTTTTGCTGACCTGAACCACAGGAAAAAGTCAGTGATGAAATGGCAACCAGTGAAGTTATTTTAAATATGTTTTTCATTTGGTGCTGATTTAGGGTGAAAGTTTTCAGGCCAAACAAAATTTGTCTGGCCTGAAAAGCATTTTTTATTTGTTGTAATTATTTATAAACTTCGTGATCCGGCTTACCTCCTGACACAAGGTAGGCCATCAAATCTTTCAACTCTTCTTCATTGAGTCGATTGACCAAACCTGGAAGCATCACAGATACTTCAGACTCCTTGGTACTAGTCACTTTATCCTTTGCAACCTCCACAATCATATCTGGAGAAAAAGGATTTTGTGAAATATAATAAGTAGTCTCATCTTCTCTTAAAAGTCTACCTACAACCGATGATTTGTCTCCCATCACAAATACCATGGCGGCATATTGATCAGAAATTACATCATTTGGATTGATTGTAGCTTCAAGAATATCTTTAGGACTGAACCTGGTACCAAGTTGAGTAAGGTCTGGACCAACAGATCCACCTTCTCCACCCATGGCGTGACAAGATATACAAAGCGTAGCTCCAAACATCGCCTTGCCTTTTTCCAGGTCTCTACCTTTAAGATCCGCTACCAAAGGAGCGGCTTCTTCTACTGTCCATCTTTTACCAGGACCTTCAGGCTGAACAGTCGTCTCTACGATCTCATTTCCAGAACCTGAAAGTCTTTTTCCTCCTGAAAGTGCGTCATAATGATCAAACTTGGCTTTTGGAACGGTACTAAGGGCCATCTTTCTTGCCCTGTCAATAAAGCCTACATAACTTCTTCCACCTTTATACTGAAAAGCATTATTGGTCCAGGTGAAATATTCTTCGTAAGAAGCATCATCCCATCCTGCTTTGGCTCCACCAAGCACTGTTGCCAGGTAAGTTTGTTGTGCAGGAGGAACATTGGCAAGCATATTGGCTATATCTAGTCCATACTGAGGGTTCCTCATGATCAAGTCAGAAGAAGCGGTAAGCGTTTTCTGAAAGTTAGGGTCATCCTTAGCCTCCTTCAACATACCCAATAATTTAGGCACGGCAGTAGGTGCTTCCAATTTTACCAATACTTTGCCCATTACCCTATTAATCTCGTTTGTTCCAGCAGGAAACTGAGCATCCAAATAGCCAACCAATTGATCCCTTACAGAACCTGAAGGATTGCCGTGTCTGGCAATAACCACTTCAAATGCTCTGGACAAGTTCATTTGATCCTCTTCACTTAAGGTTTCGAAATCCAATCTCATTAAAGATTGTACCATTTCATTTCTTTGAGAAGCATTTCCATGTCTTGCCAAGGCAATAATGGCCTGAGTCAAGGCTCTTGGGTTGGTTTCATTCAATGCTTTACTTTGCCACTCTGAAAGTGGTTGATGTTCTACAGCTATCCTTGCAGCATATTGCACAAACCTGTCGCTATGACTTAGGTATGGCCAAGCAAAATCAATCGCGCCGGATTTTGCACCAGTATGATATGCTTCAAGACTTCTTCGGATTTTGTGTTCTTCAGGAAGGTCAGCTTCTGTTAATCCACCTTTACTGTCGCCACTCAAATCTCCGGTATAATGAACCCTATACACGTCAGACTCAAGGCGTCTTCCACCAGTCATAAAATACAAAGCACCATCTGGCCCGATCACACCATCAGTTAATGGTAGCGGTGAACCTGAAATAAATTCCTCACCAGTAGCGGAATAAGATCCTCCATTTGGTGTAAGGTTAATTTTATACATGATACCAAAACTCCAATCGAAAGCATACAATGCATTCCGGTATTCTTCAGGAAATTTGGCTTTGCTACCGTAAAAAACATTCGTAGGAGAACCCTGGCCAATATTCAGTACTGCCGGAAGGTTGTCTGTATAATCAGGTGACCATTTCATATTACCTGTTCTCCAGCCATATTCACTACCACTGGTAACATGATTGATCCTAGTAGGACGGTACCATGGCATACCAAAGTCCCATTCCATATCAGAATCATAAGTAAACAAATCGCCTACTTCATTGAAGGCAACATCAAATGGGTTTCTATATCCTACACTGATTAACTCCCATTCTTTTCCTTCTGGATCAATTTTAGCAACCCATCCTCCTGGTGCTCCTCTGCTGTTGGCATGACCTCTAGGATCCTTGATTTCTGGAATCAAGTTGTCATTTTCCCAAACGCGAGGAATTCTATAACGATCCATTTCAGGTACATCTATGTGGTTACCCACAACAATATAAATAGATTTCCCATCAGGAGAAACGACCATACTGTGCGGACCATGTTCTCCAGGGCTACCTGTAAATTCTTTTATTGTAGTGATTTTATCAAACTGATCATCTCCATTGGTGTCCTGCAACCTGTACATACCTGTACTTTTGTCAAAATCCTCATTGGCACGATGGTTTACCATCACGTATAAGCTGTTAAAGGCATACAAAAGTCCCTGAGCATAACCCATTCCTATTTTGTTGTCTCCATTGGCTCCAATTTTTAGCTTTTCAACTGCAGGAGCAAGAGAATCTGATCCTATAGCTGGCACTTCCAAACGATAGATAGCTCCATATTGATCCACTGTAAGGAGTCTGTTTTTATCATCGAAGGTCATTCCAACCCAAGATCCCTGGTCATTGTCGCCGGGGCTGTACAGGTGTTCCGCCTCGAAGCCTGTGGGCAATTTTAATTTGGCGACCTTAGGATGAACCTCCTTTTGGTCACCACCGCTTTGGCCACATGATCCCATTACAAAAAGGATCAATCCAGCCATTAGCCAGTTCTTCATAATTTTATTTTTATACATAAGTTTATTGTTAATTCAACTCTCTACTCCCTATAGGTTACTACACACTTGAAACCAATTTTAAATTTAACCCAAATTTGCAGCTTATGATAACCAATAATGTTGAAATAAAACCTTTGGTCATAAAAACCCAAAAAACAACGGAAAGCAATGAAGCTTTCCGTTGTACCTTAAACCCGAAACATGCAATAGACATTCTATTATCTGATGAAATCACTCACTACGAATTCTACTGAATAATTCGGATTAAACCCTGCGAAGGGTTTTATTCTTTGCACAAACCTAATTAGAAGTGAGGAGTAATCTCAGCTTCAGATGCAGGTAGGGCATAATATTTAGTGATGTTAGTGAAAGCATTGGACCTAAAGGTATGCCCGTCTGGATAGTAATAATCCAATGGGTTTGCTAAGGCTTTTTGGCCAAAAGCACCAATGATTTCCTGAACTCGATCCGCTCTCGTGATATCAAACCATCTTTTGTTTTCAAATGCAAACTCCACTCTTCTTTCCTTAAAGATAGCTTCACGCATTTCTGCTTGACTAGAAGCAGCCGTAGCATCCAAGCCTGCTCTATTTCTGATTTCATTGATTAGGGCAGCAGCTTCTGTAGTTTTACCTTGTTCGTTCAAGGACTCCGCCAAGAAAAGTAACACTTCGGCATAACGATAAATTGGCCAGTTTATGCCATGGTTTCCATTTAACTCATGGTGTTTAGCAAATTTCTTAATGTACGGATAAACTTTATAGTCACGGTCACTTCCTGCTATCTCTACGTACGCAATTGAAGCATCCATCCTCTTGTCACCATCTTCAAAAGCAGCGATGACATCAGGAGTAGGGATATTATTTCCTTCACCATCAAGTCCCTGGGTATTTGAAGTCCCGGTAATAGGTTGTAATTCATCAGGAGTAATAGGTCTTGGCATAAAACTATATAGAAAGTTTCCGTTCATACCTTCTGGACCTTCCAAAAACTGAACTTCAAATAAAGATTCTATATTGTTTTTATTACCAACACTTTCAGAGAATACATCTTCATAGTTAGCAATGAGCTCATATTCTCCACTGTTTACAATTGCTTTAAGTAAAGACTCTGCTTCAGCCCATTTTTTCTGTGTAATGTAAACATCTGCCAATAACATTTGAGCTGCCCCTTTGGAAGCTCTTCCTACACCCTGATTAGAGCGCACCGGAAGTAATGAAATTGAAGTTTGAATATCACTTATCAGCTGGTTGTATATTCCTTCTTCTGGAGTGACTGGAAGCGCGGCTTCTTCACGTGTAGTTACAGGAGTCAGATGAAGGGGTACTCCACCAAAATACCTGGCCAATTCATAATAGGCATAACCTCTCAAGAAAAGAGCTTGTCCTTTCAGGTTGGCTTTACTCGTCTCATCAAATTCAACCTCATCAATTACCGAAAGAATCTGATTGGCTCTTGCAATGATAAGAAAATCCTGTCTGTACTGACTAAGCACATGTCCGTTAGAGGTTATCCCCTGAGCATCAGGCAAAGCATGATCAGAGATATCTTCCTGTTGTTCAGTAGCTCCAAAGTTGATATTCCTTGCATAGATCGTATTGTCCGATCTCATTTCGCTCAATAACCAGGAACGGTCATCAGCAATGGATCGTAAAGGTGCATAAGTTGCATTCACAGCTTGTTCAAAATCCGCTTCTGTCTTATAGAAGGTGGCGGAACTTAGTGCCGTCTCGGGAGTAAGGGTCAAGAACTCTTCGCAGCTTGACGTCATAATACCCAAAAGCACAATGAATATATTTATTTTTTTCATTTTTAATCAAATTAAGATAAAAAGCCTGATTAGAATGTAATGTTAGCGCCCACAGTAAAAGTACGTGGAATAGGATAACCGGTCAGGTCTACACCTGGGCTTAGGTTCCCTCCATCTCCGCTTCCATTGTCTTGGCTAACCTCTGGGTTAGGACCTCCCCAATAGGGAGTAAAGATGTATACATTCTGAACTGAGGCATATACTCTGGCAGATTTCACAACATTGGCAATTTTACCGATGTTATATCCTAGTGTAATGTTTTTGATAGAGAAAAAGGACGCATCGTAAACAAAATTGCTGTTTGCCCAATCTCTTTCAATACCAGTCACATTACCTCCACCTACTGTGG
Organism: Cyclobacterium qasimii M12-11B; assembly: GCF_000427295.1. GTDB lineage: Bacteria > Bacteroidota > Bacteroidia > Cytophagales > Cyclobacteriaceae > Cyclobacterium > Cyclobacterium qasimii. The sequence continues at coordinate 89,232 of NZ_ATNM01000134.1, forward strand.
TTCCGAAAATTCCTTCACCAGGATCCTCAGGAGAACGGAAACGATCGGTAGCTTTTGCTACCATATTAAACACACCATCTAAATTGGCCGTGCTATAAAGGTGTCTCATGTACAAATGATTGCCTTGCGAGCCAGAAGCAATGATACTCAAATCCCATTTTCCGTAGGTTAAGTTATTGGTGATACCATAAGTGAAATCAGGAAATGGGTTACCAATAATTGTTCTGTCATCATTGTCACCACCTTGTGTGATTATTCCGTCACCATTGACATCTTCAAGCTTGATAGATCCTACTGTAGATCTTCCAGGAACTTGGGGTGAGTTATCCAAATCCGCTTGATTCATGTAGTTGCCCAGTTTGTTAAGACCGTAAAATTGTCCAAAAGGCTGACCTACCTGGGTGATATGGTAGGAACCATACACTCTGTCAATCCCATCAGCCAAAGCTTCAACCCTGTTTCTATTGAAAGAGATATTGGCATTGGTTGTCCAAACTAGTCTACCTTCAGTATTTCTTGAAGTGATAGAAAATTCATGGCCCCAGAATTTAATTTCTCCGATGTTATCTGTGAAGCTTCCAAATCCTGCTTCCTGAGGAATCTGTACATTGTACAAAAGGTTGGAAGTGTTTTTGGAATAAAAATCATAGATAAACGTAATTCGGTCATCCAATAAGCCCAAGTCAAATCCTATATCAAACTGCTTGGTCGTTTCCCAGCCAAGAAAAGGATTGGACAAGGACGTAATCGCTGCCCCTGGAACTACTGTATTGTCAAACACATGATTTTGGGTATTGTTAACCAATGCATATTGGGTATAATTACCAATGTTATTGTTACCAGTCACACCATAACTACCTCTAATCTTGGCAAATGAAACTTTGTCACTGGTATTCAAGAATCCTTCATCGGACAATACCCAACCTGCAGAAAACGATGGGAACACTCCCCAGCGATTTTCAGCCCCAAACCTGGATGATCCATCAGCTCGGATGGCTGCAGTCATTAAGTATTTGCCTTGGAAGTTGTAAGTCAACCTTGAAAGGAAGGACGTTAGTGACCATTCTTGCACATCAGAAATTGTTCCACCCCTATTGATATTAATCGCTCCCTGAATAGTAGGTAGCCTATCATCTGCATAGGTATCTGCCGCAACCCTGGTTCTCTCTCTTCTGAATTTTTGGTTGGTAAAACCTCCCAATAGTTGAAAGTTATGGTCATTGATTGATTTGGTATAGGTAGCCGTATTTTCATTCAACCAACTAAAATTGTTATAATGATCCCTGATGGAAGATGCTACAGCGGGGAGCGCTATGTTTATTCCAGCGGTAACAGTTGACGGTGTGAAATTAAAATATTTGCTATCACTTATTTCTGCATTTATGCTAGATTTTACTACCAATCCTTCAATTGGCTCATACTGAACATATGCATTAGAAAGCAAATTGGTTTGCTTGGTTTCATTGGTAATTTCCAGCGCTGATCGAACATAATTAGGATAAGCGAAGATATTACCTGTTTCGGCGGGGAACCTGTTAAAAGAAGTCAACTCACCTTCATCATCATATATGGGCATATTTGGCCATGCATGCAGGGCATTAAACAAAATACCTGTACCTCTGGACCCATCTGTTCTTGGGGTATTGTCCCTAATGTATTGAGGAGCAAGATTGAATCCAATCTTTACCTTATCCGAAGCGGTATAGTCGGAATTGATCCTTAGGGAAAAACGTTCGTAGTCTGTATTCAACACAACGCCTTCCTGATCAAAATATCCTGCCACTACAGATGTACTCATTTTCTCTGTATTAGAATTGATGGTAAGGTTATAATTGGTAATTGGTGCAGTTTCTAATAAAGCATCATACCAATCTTGTGTTTGACCAACGTATTGAGAAGGATCTTGGAACATATCAGGAACATCTCTGCCAGCATCTTCATAGTACTCCTTCTTAAACTGGGCAAACTCAACTGCATCCATCATCTCCAAACGGTTGTAATGGGGCACGTTTTGAAGACCAGTATAAACATTTAGAGAAACGCTTGATTGTCCAGCCTTACCTCTTTTGGTAGTAATTAGCACCACTCCATTAGCAGCTCTTGAACCGTAAAGTGAGGTAGAAGCAGCATCTTTCAATATGGTGATGTCCTGAATTTCGTCAGGGTTTAAAGAAGCAATATCACCTGTAATTGGAAATCCATCCACTACATAAAGCGGAGAGCTTCCAGCTGAAACAGATAACTGCCCCCTGATACGGACATTCATGCCCTGACCTGGTCTACCTGTAGTTTGATTGATTTGCACGCCTGCCAATTGACCTTGTAATTTTTGGGCCAACTGAGAAACTGGCATATCTGCCAAATCCTCTCCAGATATTGTTTGAACGGAGCCAGTGATTTCTTTCTTCAATTGGCTACCATACCCAACTACTACTACCTCAGAAAGGTCACTCATAGAAGAGACTAGGGCAACGTCATATTGCGTTTGGCCACCTTGAACTGTTATTTCTTTAGTGGAATAACCGATATAGCTAATCGATAGGACTTCTCCTGCGGCTGCTTCTACCTGAAATTTACCATCAAGGTCTGTAACCGTTCCTCGTGTAGTCCCTTTTACCAATACCGACACTCCCGGTATTGTTTCGTTATCGCCTTCAGAGCGGACAACACCTGAAACGGTGCTTTGCGCATAAGAAGCGAAACTCAATAACATTACAGCTAAAAGGGTAAACAGCTGCTTGCTATCCAATAATTGGTAACAATTTTTTTTCATAATGAATAGGTTAAATTGATTTGGGAAATTGACTATTTCACCTGGTTTCCGGTGAACTCAATCCCAATAAAGACTTTATTTTTCCGATAACTGTCCTGTACTGTGCTGAAAGCACTCCCCCAAAGTTTTTCCCTACAAATCAGGTAGACATATACTAGTTTTAAATATTTATAACCAATTAAAGTATAAAATTTTGAATAATTAAAAATTAAAGAATTTCACAACAGCTCACTTGCTAAAAAATCAAAAGGGTGAATCTTTATTCTGACTACTTTTTAAAATGAAAAGCCCTCCAGAACACTTTCGTTTTCTGGAGGGCTACAAAAGAAAAATTAATATCCAGGGTTTTGTATCAATGAAGAATTTATCCTCATTTGATCCTGTGGTATAGGGAATAGCAATTCAAACGCTTCAAAAACAAAGTCATTATTCGAAAATGGAATACCTTCTCTGGAAGTAGTTGGATTTGCCCGCTCTCTTAATCCATAAGCATTAAGCATGGTCACCAATTCACTTGCAGTTTTGGTACGCTTCAAATCAAACCAACGGTGGTTCTCAAATGCCAGTTCTATTCTTCTTTCATTCAGAAGTACTTCCCTGAAAGCATCCTTCCCAAGGCCATTTATTGGATCCAATCCTGCTCTATCTCTGATCTCATTCAGGTATCCATAAGCAGTTCCTGTAGGCCCATCTACTTCATTGATTGCCTCAGCGAGCATCAATAGCACATCTGCATACCTTATCACAGGCCAATTGTCATTGGTGACACCTCTGATGGTATGGGGATGATTGAATTTGTTGATATAAGGTACCCCTACATATTCTCCTTGAAGACTGGTATAACCTTCTTTCAAAGAGACTTCTTTTCTCATGTCTCCTTCTTCATATAATGCTATGATCTCATTGGTGGGAGTATTCCAACCGCCACCGTCTTGGCCAGGAAAATCGATAACCGCACCTACAGATTCTCTAGGAGCAAAAGTATAGATGAAATTACTATTTACACCGTATTGATTGTCTCCCTGATACTGAATATCCCATATGGACTCCTGGTGATTTTTGTTTTGTGGATCAAAGACATCCGCATAATCATCAAGCAAATCATAGCCCAAAGAAGTTACCTGATTTAAGGTTTCTATAGCAGCTGAGTAATTTTTCCTTGTCAGGTAAACCTTACCGAGTAAGCTTAAAGCAGCACCTTTTGTCACCCTACCGATATCATCTGACCCATAACTGGCAGGTAAAGCACCCACAGCAAAGTTTAAATCAGAAAGAATTTGCTCGTAAACTGTTTCTACTGGGGACCTGCTGTACTCAAACGCTTCAGCTGGAGAACTTACTGGCTCAGTAATGATAATCACATCTCCGAAATGCTGCACCAATTGAAAATAAAGGTAAGCCCTAATCATTCTAAGCTCTCCTTCTGATCTCATTTTAACGGCGTCTGTAGCATTGGATTCCGGTAGTTTGCTAAGAGTTGTGTTGACATTCACCATTATACCGTAAGTACTGTTGTATAAATTGGTGATGTTTGAGGTAGAAGGATTGTACTGCCAAAATTCCAAGGCTTCAAGACTTGGCCCTGAACCCCTGTCTCCCTGATTGAAATGAAGCGTAGTATTGTCAGAAATAAATTCTGTATACTGCCATTGACTCAAATGCCAGGGCCTTAACTGTCCATAAACACCATTTACAGCCTGGATTACTTGTTTTTCTGTCTGATAGAAATTATCTGACACCAAAACTGTAGGGTCTGTTTTATTTAGAAATTCTTCATCGCAGGCGGTGCCAAATAGCAAAACGCCTATGCAAAGGATCGTTATATTCAAATATTTTTTCATAGCTATATTCAATTTATAGATTAGAATCTTAATGATGCACCTAGTGTAAAGGTCCTTGGCATTGGATAGGACTCATCATCCACGCCTATGTTGATACCACCTCTGGTTTTGGCATCCGGGTTGGTACCAACATAAGAGGTGAATAGGAATGGATTCTCAGCACTGAAAAATACCCTTGCGTTGGGCACTATCGGATTCTTTGGAATCGTATAACCAAGGGTAATGTTTCTTAACCAAACGTGTGTAGCATCATAAACATACCTTGAATTTGATTCACGTTGCCATTTCCAGGTATTGGAAGTGGCTCCTCTGCCATCTCCAGGATTCTCTGCAGATCTCCAACGATTGACGCCAGATTGAAGGATGTTAAATACACCGTCCATATTCATGGTAGAACCTTCAATTTGTCGGAACACATCGTAGTTAAAAGCACCGGTAAACATTAAGTTAAAATCAAAATTCTTGAAGTCTCCACCTAGGGTATATCCCAAAACATAATCCGGGTGTGGATTACCGATTTCGATCATGTCCTGTTGGTCATAGGAAATAACGCCATCACCATTGGCATCAAAATACTTATAGGTTCCAGGAACCGCTCCATCTTGATCTGGCCAGGCTTCGATCTCAGCATCTGTATCAAATATCCCTACCATTTTGAATCCATGAAACATGGCCAAAGGCCTACCTACCTGAGAAACACTATAGGTACTGTAAAATCCTCCTGCCCAGATTTCGTCATTTTCTCCTCTTATCTCCAATACTTCATTTCTGTTGATGGTAAGATTTACGTTTGATCGGATATTCACCTGATTGAATTTGGTTCTGTAATCCAATGCGAGTTCAAGCCCCCTGTTCCGTACTTTACCTACATTATCCAGAGATTGGGTAAATCCTGAAATAACAGGCATCTCTACAGATAGCAACATATTATTGGTCAATCGATTATAATACTCAGCCGTTAGAATAAGCCTGTTATCAAACATGGCCCAATCCAGCCCTATATCCGTTTGTTGAGATTGTTCCCAACCCAAATTGGCGTTGGCAAAATTGGAAAGGATTTGTCCGTTCGCTATAGCATTTCCCAAAACGTAATTTGAAATGCCCATATTAGACAAGCTGGAATAGTTACCAATGGCATTGTTTCCGGTCACACCAAAACTAGCCCTTAATTTCATGTCCGTAATCCAGCGCGTTTCAGGCATAAAAGATTCTTCAGAAATTCTCCAACCAGCAGAAAAAGCAGGGAAATTACCCCATTTGTTGTTAGCTCCAAAACGGGAACTTCCTTCTCTCCTGAAAGAGGCAGAAAAGAGATACCTGTCATTGAAAGAATAATTGGCCCTGGCGAAGTAAGCCATCAAACTCCAATCAGCTTCTCCAGAGGTGGACGTTTGCCGGATGGCAGCACTCAAATACGTTACTTGATCATTTGGAAATTCATTTCCATTGCCTTGTAAGTATTTATAGGTCTCTTCCTGAGCAGAAAAACCAAGCAAACCATCAACCCTGTGGCTTCCTAAGATTTTGCTATAAGTCAACAACTGATCTGCGGCTATGTTAAGCGTCTCATTCCTGGCCTGATACAAAGTAGCTTCTCTTGGAGGAGCCTGGTTAAACCCTGTACCTGCCAAAGTAGATGGCCTGAATTCTTTTGTTCGGTATTGGCTAGCGTGGCATTTACAGAGGTCCTGAATTTAAAATCCTTCAAAAAGGTAAACTCAAGAAAACCATTAGTCAATATATTGTTTTCTGAAAGCGTACGCTCCATCTCGTGTAGTTCCTGCACCACATTGGCAGTACCAAATACACCATTGGTTCCACCTATATAATCATTGAAGCTACCATCTTCATTGTAGACAGGATAGCGTGGATCAGCCCAAAGCGCTCTTCCTATCAAAGCACTTCTTCCGTTGGTGGAAGCATAATCTTCATTGGAGCGAGAGGCGGCTATGTTCCATCCCATGGTGATAAAGTCATTTACTTTTCCGCCAATATTTGCCCTAACATTGAATCGTTCAAAGCCAGTTTCGATAACTGCTCCTTCTTCATTGACATAGCCAACAGAAACCAGAGAGCGGATACCGCCTTTACCTGAAGAAAGGGTTACATTATAGTTTTGGAATTGAGCATTCTGATTAAGTATTTCATCAAACCAATCCGTTGAGATGGTGTTTTGCTCAGGATATCGAAATTCAAGCGGAATTTCCTCGATTGCAGGCTCCCTGTTTTCATAATACCTGATTCTGTCCACAAAACTGTCATTTTTAAACTGAGCAAATTCTGTCCCATTCATCATCTTGGTCCTTCTCCCGCTAGGTACATTCTGTATGCCCTGGTTGACAACAAAATCAAGATTTACAGTACCTTCTTTTGCAGATTTGGTGGTGATTAGAATTACTCCGTTGGAACCTCTTGCTCCATAAATAGCTGTAGAGGCGGCATCCTTCAAAACAGTCATGCTTTCTATATCCGAAGGATTAAGTGTTTGTCCCAAGGATGTTCCTATAGGGAATCCATCCACAACATAAAGGGGCTGGCTACCTGCACCTAAAGAACCAATTCCCCGAATGGTTACTTCCATTTCTTCGCCAGGTCTTCCTGATTTTTGCCTTACCTGCACACCTGCTGCTTGTCCCTGAAGCAAACGGGATACATTTGTGGTAGGGATTTCGCCCATATTATCCATGTTGATCACGGATACGGCCGAGGTAATGTCGGCTTTTCGCTGAGAACCATACCCAACTACGACCACCTCACCCAGGTCACCCATAGTGGATTCCAAAAGTATTTCATAACTGGTTTGTCCTCCATTGACGTTTACTTCCTGGGTGGTAAAGCCTATAAAGCTTACAGTAAGGACATCCCCTGAAGCAGCCTGAACTGAAAATTCCCCATCCATATTGGTAACTGTTCCACGGCTAGTGCCTTTAACAAGGATAGAGACCCCAGGAAGCGGTTCGTTATCCTCCACACTAACTACTTTGCCTGAAATTTGGCTGGCCTGACGGGCGTACCCGACCATTACTACCATTATCAGCAATACAGTTATCAACATTCGGAGCTTAATTTGTACCGAATCGTAACATTCTCTCATGATTATTTTGGTTAGTTTGAATAATTGAATAAAATCAACATTATTGAAATTAACCCAAAATAAACCGAATCACTGTCCTGCACTATCCTGCTTTTCTAAAATTTAATATAAGGATCATATCGTTTGGTAATTATTAAATCCTGTGAAAAAGTAAATACAAAAAATTAAACGAAAATTAAACAGAAATTAACTTCCAGGACAAAAAAAAGGGAGCCATTGGCTCCCTTAATTCTATTTTAAAATGCTAGGTAATTATTTTTTTACCCTGATTTTTTCTTTGATCTTAGCAGATTTACCATGTCTTCCTCTTAAGTAGAACAATCTTGCTCTTCTTACTTTACCTTCTCTCAATACTTCGATTTTGTCGATGCTTGGGGAGATGATTGGGAATATTCTTTCTACACCAATACCGTTTGAAATTTTCCTTACGGTAAAAGTTTCGCCATTGGTATTCTTATTTTTCCTTTGGATCACGGTTCCCTGAAACTGCTGCACTCTTTCTTTTGCACCTTCAGTAATTTTTACGTGAACGTTGATGGTATCTCCAGCCTTAAACGACGGGAATTTAGATCGCGCATCTTTGTAATCCTGTTCTACGAATTTAATAAGTAGTTCGCTCATTGCTTTACTATTTTGCTTATCGCTTTTATGGATACTTAATAAGCACCCTTAATTATCGTTTTGTTCTATATATTATCGCCCCTCTCTTTAGAAAGATCGCCATTCATTAAATCTGGCCTTCTTTCATGAGTCCGACGTACCGATTGTTCAAACCTCCATGACTCTATCTTAGCAGCATGTCCTGATAGCAAAACCTCTGGTACTTTCAGCCCAGCGTATTCTGCAGGTCTGGTAAATACAGGAGGAGCCAATAGACCATCCTGAAAAGAATCTGTCAAAGCAGAAGTCTCATCATTCAAAACTCCTGGAAGCAGCCTAATGATCGCATCAGTAACAAGGGCCGCAGGAAGTTCACCTCCCGAAAGCACAAAATCACCAATACTTATTTCCCTGGTTATGAATTTTTGTCTTACTCTTTCATCTACGCCTTTATAATGGCCACAGAGAATGATTAGATTTTGTTTCAATGACAAGGCATTGGCTGTTGACTGATCGAATGTTTTACCATCTGGTGTCATGTAAATGATCTCATCGTAATCCCTTAATTTTTTAAGGAATCAATACAATTGGCTATGGGCTCGATCATCATGACCATTCCTGCACCACCTCCAAAAGCATAACCATCTACAGTCTTTTGCTTACCGATACCATAATCTCTTAGATCATGAATTTCAACCTTGGCCAGTCCTTTTTCTTCGGCCCTCTTCAAAATTGAATGAGAAAAGGGACCTTCAAGGAGACCCGGTAAAACTGTTATGATATCAATGTGCATCAAATTAATCCTCCAGGTAAATTTCAATCAAGCCTTCAGGCAAGCGACAGAAAACTTTTTTTTCTGTCTTATCTACTCTTTGTATGATCCCATCTTTGATAGGAATGAGTACTTCTCTATCCTTGTATTCCATACCGATCAAGTCTTGGGTTTCCATATCATAGATTACCGCAACCTGACCCAACTCTCCTAACACCTCATCGACCATCATAAATCCCACTAAATCGTGAAAATAATACTGGTCATCTTTAAGCTTTGGAAGAGCAGTTGATGGCAAGTATAAAGCCGAACCAACCATTGGTTTTACCTGATCTATATGATCAAATTCCTCAAACTTGGCTAGAAACCTGTTGTTGGGCTGGGTCACCATGTGCTCCAATATAAATGGAACTAAACGGTTGCCATTTTCCACAAAAACATGTGCTAAACCTTCGTAGTCCTCAGGATAATCAACATCAAGAACCAGCAAAACCTCTCCATGTAACCCATGAACTTTGGCAATATGGCCCAATTGGTAACAATTGTCTTTGTTCATGGTTATTGATCCGTTTTAAGCTTTGTCTTCAGGAGCTTTATCATCAGCAGCAGGAGCTTCTCCTTCAGCAGGAGCCTCAGCTACAGGAGCTTCAGTTGCCTCAGGCGCTTCTTCTACAGCTTCAGGCTCAGGTGCTTTCGGTGCAGCAGCAGCTTCAGCAGCTTTAGCTTCAGCGTCAGCAACAGCTTTTGCAGCATCTTCTCTTTCTTTGATTGCGTCAAGACGAGCTTGATTTTTAGCAGTCTCTGCTTCCAATGCTGTCTTCTTAACACTATCCTTAGCAGATTGTATTTTTTCTACTTTTTCAGAAATAGTTTTCTCTTTGCCATCCATCCAAGCTTGGAATTTTTCATCCGCTTGCTCTTGTGTGATAGCACCTTTTACTACACCAATCTGAAGGTGTTTCTTCAACATGACTCCACGATAAGAAAGCATTGCTTTCACAGTATCGGTTGGTTGTGCACCATTCATCAACCATTTCAACGCTCGGTCGTTGTTGATGTTAATGGATGCGGGGTCAGTATTTGGGTTGTAAGACCCGATCTTCTCGATAAAGCGTCCATCACGTGGAGCCCTAGCATCAGCAATTACTACATCATAGATGGCCATTTTTTTACGACCTCTACGTGCTAATCTGATTTTTACTGCCATATTATATTGACTTTTAGTTAATTGATGGAACCCGTCCATCGTTATTTTTTGGACTGCAAAGATAAGCTTTTAATATCTAAAAGAACAATAAGACTATCTTTTATTTGCGTAATAGCAAAATTATGGTTTAAATTGCGAATCTTTTGGAGGGAAAAGATCCCCAAAACAAGTCCTAATCAGCTTAATCAGCTGTTATTCTGAATCATACAACAATTGGCCTCGTAGTTCAATGGATAGAATAGAAGTTTCCTAAACTTTAGATGCAAGTTCGATTCTTGCCGAGGCCACAAAAAACCCCATATTTTTTATGGGGTTTTTCTTTTTTTCAGCTTTAGACAAATTTATTCTTCCTTTTTTACGGTTTCCGCCTCTCTCCATTATCCCCCTTCAGTCTATTCCCTAAAAAGGCATTAACCCTCTTCAGCTATTATGGATAGACATGGGCGGCCATTTCATCTCTCAATCTGAAAATTGGACATAAAAAAAAGCTATGAAACAAAATCTCATAGCTTTAGTCAATTAACAATAAACCCAAAATAACCTGCTGTAGGAGAAGGAGTCGAACCTCCACGGAGCAGTTAGGAAAAATACGAGCTCGCTATTTTCTTTGTCCTGTGATCTCCACCCCCGAGACAGGAGGGCATGTCTGCCAGTTTCATCATCCTACAGTATATGTCATCGATAATCAAAGTATGCTTCTCTTATCGACCAAAGACCTTTTGTCCTTGTTGATATGTCAAAGGTAATAAAACAATCTATAAATTAAAATTACAGCAATAAAATAGATAGAATTTTACATTATATTTATTTATAGACCATAGAAATTCAAATTTAAATAATTTGAGACTATTTAGAACCGCCAATTTTGAGAGATTTTTAATATTTAATTTACCAAGCATCAAATTGGCTGGTAAAGTCGCTTTTTTGCCCTATTAAAAACAAAAATTAGTATGGATTAACACCAAATACCCAATGTAATCAGGAAAAACCCTGATTTTCAACGATAGGGTTTCTATTCATTGTCGGTAAATACAGGCATAATCCTACAAGAAAGCCTTATTACTCAAGATTAATCGCCCATTCTATAATAACAGAAAAATAATTTTTAGGCATTGAACAATCGATTTTACCGATCTGGCTAAGGCAAAGGAAAAATAAAAAACAGTAGCTTTGTACTGACACAAGTTAGCTTTTCAACGTTAATATTTCACCTATTAAAACCCAGGTTAATCAGGAAATTCCCAATTGGCCTTACTTGATTCAGCATAAAAGCAAAAGCGATGGACGGTTCAATCAAAGTTTGTATTTCAATTTTAATTACAATCATTAGCGGTTGTTCGCTTGGCTCCAAAAAACTTTTTGTTCAAGACCTTTCTGGAAAACATGAGGCAAGCCTAGATCAAATATGGTTGTCCCATGAACATATTCTGGTGGATTTTATTGGGGCAGACAGCATTGACTCGAATGATTGGAGTCAGGCCTTGGTAATCGAGGAAATGACACCCTATCTGGAGGAGTTAAAACAATTCAATGTCACTTACTTCGTAGATGCTACCCCTAACTTTCTGGGAAGAGATGTTTTACTACTGGAGAAAATAGCCAATAGAACCGGTTTAAAAATCCTTACAAATACTGGTCTATATGGCGTCCGAAACAATCAATTTATTCCGGATTACGCCAAAAAAGCGACTGCAAAAGAATTGTCCGAAATGTGGATTCAAGAGTTTGATGTTGGAATCGATGGCAGTTCCATCCGACCGGGCTTCATTAAAATCGGCATTGACAAGGCCGACCCATTGACTCCCATGCACAACAAACTAATAGAAGCTGCAGCACTTACCCATTTAGAAACTGGAATGGCCATTGCCTCCCATACAGGAAAAGCAAAGGGGTTATGGCCGCAATTGGCCCAACTCAAATCTTTAAGGGTATCACCTGAAGCATTTATATGGGTACATGCCCAAGCAGAAGACAATCCAGAAGAATACCTCAAAGCAGCGGCCACAGGTTGCTGGATAAGCCTTGATGGTCTGGGCTGGGACCTGGAAAAAATTCTATTTGCCAAAAAACATGGGTTTTTGAATAGAATATTAATAGCCCACGATGCAGGCTGGTACGACCCCCAAAAAGACAAACAAAGCATTCAGGGTTTTACCAATATATTCACACAACTTATCCCTGCTTTAAAAGCGCATGACTTTACGGATGAAGACATTAAATTACTCCTAAGCACCAATCCCGCTCAGGCGTTTTCAATAAGAATCAGGAAGGTCAAATGAGTAATTAAATTAATTTCTAAATTAGAAATGCCATCTATAATTGAAATAAAATGGATTTTGTCTTTCATTCATCGCTAATGGATAAAAAGATAGGCTCCGCTCTCTGAAGTTTAAAAATTAAAACTCACATCATGTACATCGAAGCAATTACGAATCAAAAACCCGAGTACAGGACACTAGAAATCCGCTGGTTCTTTACTTCTCCTGTGGAAGAATTACACTCCTTTTTAATTGAAAAGTCAGATGGGGAAAATGAACCAGAAACCCGTACTGATACTTATTTTCCCATTGCAGAAAGACCAGACCTTGGACTTAAAATAAGGAATGAGAATTATGAGGTAAAGCAAAGACGGGAATGGGAAATCCCAAACCCGGAATCCCAGCCATTGCCTGGAAAATTTGAAGCCTGGGACAAATGGTCATTGGACAAATTCCCGGAGGCTACGAGTGAAATAACTGGACTAGCCGTTTTAAAGAAACGAACGCTGGTGAAATTAGACAAGGAATTTAAAGTTGTTTCCAGTTCAACCTGGCCACCAAAAGGAATACAGATAGAATATACGGAAATCCAAATCGAAGCAGTAACCTATTATACTTTTGCGTTGGAAGTTTCCGGTATACCAACAGCTGAAAGCCTTCTTGATATATCTAGAAATATACCCATCCACCCGAGATTGACAGCGGAAAATTGCTGCAGTTACCCTGCATTTATTTTGGGGCTTAATGCCAAAAAATAATCCCCAGACCTAAGCACAAACCTCTCAAGTCTGGGGCAAAAATTCACTTAAAAAACAATTTACTGTTGCTTTTCCAAATATTCTTTGGCCTTCAATTCATATTCTTTTTCCAAGGCCCTAATTTTCGCTGCATTTGCTTCTGCCCACAACTCCATTTTCTCCTCAAATTCTTTTAGCTTGGGTTCATTCTCTTTTTGCCAGGCTTCCATTTTGCGCTCGAATTCCTCCATTTTAGGTTGAAATTCCTTTTCCCAGACTTTCATTTTTTGCTCCAATTCATTTTGGGAGACCACCATTTTCAACTGAAGCGCTTTTAGGTTCGCCTGAAGATTCGCTGTTTGCATTTGAGACAAAATAGAAGTATCCCCCTGAAGCAACACAATATTTTTGGCAAAAAACTGAATACTGTCACCTAAGCCACCCATAATCGTCGTTGTTCGGTGCATCAGACTGTCATTAAATACCTGCCCGAAATCTGCCACAGGAGCAGCGGTAAGGTTCAAAACGGGTCGTGCTGGTAAAGAATCCAAAACAGCAGCGTTTATATCGCTGACAATGAAGTTATTCGGAAGTACTTCCACGCGGATCTTTTCCGAAACAACCGGGACAGCAACAATTTCCACCACCTCATTAATAATGACCTGTGGCGCTTCCACCTGAACAGGTTTTTGTAAGGTATCGTATCGGCTGAACTGTGGCACATCAAACTTTGATTCCAGGCTAGTAGAAACCCAAACCTCTTCAGAAGTTTGTTCCACACTTGCATTGCCGATTAACAGAATAGCACTCAACATTAGGGTAAGTAACATGGTCTTTGTGATTAAAGGTGAATAGGAAAACCGGGCAGGCTCCTGGCCCAGCATCCGTTTGATTCGATTTAATAGGGGAAACTTTGAAGAATGAGCTGCCATTGCCAGCTCTGGTGATTGTTCGTTAGCCTGATTGGCGATGATGGCCAAGGCATTTGCTAAATCAATGGACCTGATACCAGCCTGAATGGCCATGTCATCTGCTATGTGTTCTCTGGCTTCTTTTACCAGCGTATTGATCCACCAGAAAGCTGGGTGGTAAAAGAAAACCATCTCCAAGGCAGATTGGCCAAGATTGATGACAAAATCATGTCTGCGAATATGCGCAAGTTCATGGGCAATTATAGCTTCCAACTGTACAGGAGACAATTGCACAATTAAGCCAACAGGAATCAATACAACCGGCTTCAATATTCCATAGGCCAACGGTACGGTGATTTCTGCACTCAATTTAAAATCAACACCAAACCGAATGCCCAATTGCTGCTTGATTTTTTGGGCAGACTTAATAATATTTTGGGGTAAATTTTCAGTAGCGCGAGCCTTTAATTGCTGTAAGGCCGCATAATTCCCAGCATGTCTAATGAAGTAAAACAGGACTCCTATCAACCAGAAATAAACCATGTAGGGTAGAGCAAGTTCGATTTTATCCGATAAGGTTTCTGAAAGAACTAACGTCTCCATGGGAGACATACCGTTATCTATAATACTTAGAGGTATTGGGATTTCCTGACCGCCAAGGATAATATTTTGACGATATTCATGAATAAAGGTGCCAACGAACAGGCTAAATGCAGCAAGCAAAGCCCCTAAACCTATTAAATACCTCCTTTGAGGACTTTTGAAAGCTTCAATTTGAAAGAGTCCCCAAATAACCGCAGCTATTAGAGACAATTGCCAAAGGGAATGGACCAGCGCCCAACCAAGCGCTTCCAGTATAGAATAAGACATCCAGTCGGTATTCATTCGGAATCGTTTTCAATCTTGTCCAAAAAAGCACGTATTTCTTTGATTTCCTCCCTAGAGGGCTCACTCTGCCCCAAGGCTTGCATGACCAGCTTCTTTGCCGAACCGCCAAAAGCCTTGCCTATAAAACTTTTGACCAAAGACTGTTGGGTATCTTCTTGAGAAATAGCCGACTTATAGATATGGCTTCTTTTCTCCTCGTCTCTTGAAACCAGCCCTTTGGCAAACATGTTTTGCATGATTTTGAGGGTTGTCGTATACCCTGTTTCCTTGGTCTGGGATAACTTTTCATGCACCTGCCGCACACTGCCCTGTTCTATGTCCCATAAAACGGCCAATACTTCTAGTTCTGCTGCTGTTGGTTTGTCTATCATCTATAGTACGATTTATTTCGTATCAAATATATACGACAAATTTCGTAATTACAAATTATACTACGATAATTATCGTATTAAAATAATAATCGAAAATATCCATGGTAAGGATTTTTGATTCTGAAGTAGCTGCGTAATTTTACGACATGTGCTTATTAACATTTAGCTGGAACCAGCATCCGGAATACAAATTAATTCTAGTCGCAAACAGGGATGAGTATTTTAACCGACCTACCAAAGGCCTCCATCAATGGGACAATGGCATATTTGCTGGGAAGGACTTAAAAGGGGGAGGTACATGGCTGGGCTTCCATCCCAATGGTAAATTTGCTGCTTTAACCAATTTTAGAGATCCTAAAAACGAGAAGCCATTAAGCAGAACCAGGGGTGAACTGGTTACCGGCTTTTTAAATGGAAATTTATCTCCTGAGGCTTATCTGACTCAAATAGAAAAAATTAAAAAGGACTACAATGGTTTCAATCTATTGGTGGCCGAAAAGGATGAATTGATGGTGTTTTCCAACCATGGTGGAGACATACAGCAAGTGCCTTCTGGAATCCATGGCCTCTCCAACGCCTTTCTGAACACCCCCTGGCCAAAAGTTGCATCTGCCAAAGCCGATCTTAAAAACCTGTTGGAGCAAAAACCACCTGCCCTAGAGGATTTAATTCAATTATTACAATCCACTGAAAAGGCCCCAATAGCATTACTTCCCAATACCGGTATTCCCGTAGAGATGGAACAAACAATTTCTTCCCAGTTTATCCGAGTAGCCGATTACTATGGCACGGTCAATACAACGGCTTTATGTTGGGGCTATGATGGAAAGGTCACCATAATGGAAGTACGGACCATTCCAGAAAAGGAAATCAATGAAAGTACTTTTGTGGCAAAATAACAGCTAAAACTATTACAAGGAACGTTCCACTTCCAAATTGATTCGGCCATTTCAAAAACCACAAACCAACATTCCCCAATCCGATAGTTACTCGCCACTTAAAATACTGATAGTAAATATTTTATCACACCATCTTTCCCACATTTTTTTCTACTAACTCTATATTGAGCAAGGCAGCTCCTCTGTTTTAAAGAAATGCGGGCCTATATTACCTCTCTCAATCAAAAACTCGCTACAATCAATTGTTTTATTCGCTAAATTCTTTAATTTAACAAAGAAAATAAGCCGTAACATCTATTACACCTCCCGTATACCTAAATTCCCATGCATAAAGCATGAGATTACACCAATATTACTCAAATAAATAAAATTGACATGAGCGATAGCGAAAACAGAGGGTCTATAATAGATTCAATCAGTACCTGGATAAAACTTCTTGCTTTAATCGTACTCGTTGCAGAGGCAATTATATTATTTGCAATGACTAAAACGCCTGTTGAGAGTCCAATATACCATTGGTATCCATTTGTGATGATTTTATTCCTCGTTGTTATCATTGCCGCAGTATTTGTTGACAGGTTTTATGATCGCAGTTCAGGCAAAATTGTTGTCGAAATGGAAGACAAGAAGGTATCGGTGGACCCAACAAAAAATAAAACAAATAAAATAGAGGAAGAGCCTACAAAATACACCAACAGTTTGCTTGGCTACTCCTTTGACAATCTGGATGGAAATGGCTGGGGAAAACCTCAAGAAATTACCTATAAAGAATATGTAAAGCAGATATATTTACTAGACGAAATTAACGATGAATATTTCCAGTCCTTAGTGTCTGCAAGTAATCCTTTTGGCTCCCTACTTTTTCAGGCCAATATCTTAAAGGTTCAGCATGAGACAAGCATTGAAATTAAAATGGATGAGTTGACCAGTTCTGAATCGATAGAACATACAATCTCGAAAATAATTGAATTAAAATCCCTAGAAGGGATTCAATTGAATGATGAGGAAGTAATCGGGCTAAGAAAACAACTCAATCAAACTGACCAAATAAACGCTATAGGTTTTGAAGTGAGCTTTACTGTGATGACTTTCAACAAGAAAGATTTGGACAACAATGCGGTTCCTTTAGGGCTACCAAATTTATTCATGACATTGTCCATTGGCAGTAAAGAGCCAATAGAATCACTGACTTCTACAAAAGACATGATATTATGGACAACAAAAAATAAATTAAAGAATGTCATCATTGATGGAGAGCGAATTAATTCGTTCAGTATTCACAGATTATACCAGCTTGTCCAAAATGAAGATTGCATTTACCTATGTCAAGCCCAATGGACTCCGAATTTGGAATCTGCCGTTTTTTCTTGGGATGAATTACAAAAAGCCTTTGAGTCATTTAAGATTGTTAAATAGCTAAGCCTGTAGGTAGCCCTGAGCCATATGTCCACCATGGGTTTCTCCATCAATCAACATTGATACTCGTCTACGTCGGTTGAATTTATAGGACTCTCATCCTTTACAACTAGAATCCCTTTTCGCTAATTTAGAGACAAGGCTAACAATAAGTGTTCCTTCAATTCAAAACAAATTCGTTAATTAGACTTCCAAAATAGCTCCTAAAGATTTACAAGCGTAGAAACTGAAACCGACATACCCAGATTTTTTTGTAAAATATAAAAAACCAATTTGTTCGGTATTTAACCGAACAAATTTCATATCTTTGCAAGGACCAATGAGATTGATCAATAAGAAAATATTAGAAAAACTAAAAAGAAAGAACAAAGGAAATGTCCTTTTGACCAAAGCTGTCGACGAGTTAATTAAGGATATCCATGACAATAATTGGACAGACCAAACCGAATTAAATAAATCGAGACACGATGCCGATAATGTTCATGCTGACGGGTTCTATTTTTTCAATATCCACATACACCGAACAATGATATTGATTGGGTTTGACGAGAATGAAGCAACAGCGGTTTGGGTAGGAACACATCAGCAATACGAAATGACTTTTAAAAACAACAAAAGCACAATTAAAAAGTGGCTAAAGGCTAACGATTGGATTTAATTGATACAATTTTATGAAAACACAATTTGATATATCGGAATTGATTGAGACTGGAAAAATCCAAAATGAACAGGATTTTGAAAGGGCATTGATTGCCGAAAGGAAATTGCGGGTTCTATCAAAAGAAGATCCGAGTTTTAAATCTGTTAGAAAGAAATTAAGGGATTTAATTGAGCGCTACGAAAATCAAAATTGGAGTTCCGAATCAAAAATAACGGACAAGAAATTACATGAAAGCGACCTTGCTGAATCAATTGTTGAAAAAGAACGATTGTTCATCCAACGAAGAAGGGAACTTATCCGAAAAAAATTGAAGACCTTAAATCTAACACAGCAAGATTTCGGGAAGATTTTAGGACATGGTAACAAATCCTATATTTCTGAACTAATGAATGGAGTCAGCCCTTTTTCATTAAAAGATTTAATTATAATCAATCAACTTCTAAAAATTGATTTAACCTATTTAGTACCGACCTTTTTACCTATGTCTGATAGCCTAAAAATCAGAACAACAATTAAAAAACTTGATAATCCTAAACTGAAATTAAGCAAAGATGATTTGGCAATAGTATAATTCACTACTACCAAGCATTCTAATGCCTCGAAAACCCTGGTCTGGCTACCCTGTTCCCTTCGACAAGCTCAGGGTACAGATCAATGAATTATTTAAAAGTGCACTAGTTTTTAGGGTTATAATGAGGATTAATTTTTCCTTTTTTGCTTATTAAGTGTCAAGAGATTGAAAAGGCACTTATTTTAGCTAAACCTATCCTCCTATACCTCGTAAATGTAAGACCATATTTTGGCACTTTTCAACAAAAAACAGGCTCTCACAACACAATTACTTGTCCGGAATTCTTAATTTGACAATGGAAAATAAGCAGAAGGTGCTTGGTACGTATTTCGTAAATACGCAACTCCGAGGTTAAACATGGATATATATACATAATTGTTGTAATGGAACATCTAAAAGCATTAAAATCTGACAACAATGAAGTTTTAAATGAGCTAATAAGCTTGGTTAGAATCAAGTTGTTAAAATTTGACGACTTAGTTGCAATTAAAGAACCGAAGTATCTGAAACGTTACAACCCTCTGACAATAGAAGTTGAGAACAACTCTGATAACACATTGGCAACAATACTTATATCTGTAATAAGGACAAACTCAAAGATTGGCAAAGACAATAGGTGGACTATTCCTTTGGACACTCAAAAGTTAAAACAAAACTCCAAAGCAAAATTTAAGCTTTATGCTTTTGATCCTTTCAACGAAAAATTTGAAGATATTAAAATTAGATTGACCACAGCCAAAGATTGGTCTGACCGATCAGTATCTGAAAAGTGGTTTGAACGTGCAACAGAATTTACCAGACGCTGTAAATGGCACGACTTTAGGTGAAAAAAAAAGTGCCAACCACAACCGTGTAGCAAACCAGAAGCCATAAGTTCACAGCCTGTCCCTTCCCTCCGAGAGTGCACCTCTTACACAGTCGACCGCGAGTCTCGCTCCTTCCTTGCATTCCGACTTTTCCAGATTATAGATTGAATTTTGAGGTAATAGTTAAGCATAGATTCATCCACTTTTCTTCTCAGGCGTGACAAAGTTATAGTAGTAATTAGAATTGGACTTTGATCTTTTTACGAGGATCAAACAAGTCAAAACCTATTCCTTTTCATCCCCTGTTAAAATCTTCCCCTCAAAAACTTTGACCTAGCCTCCAATCAGCCTAATTTCCTTATAATTTCATAAGTTCCTGAGAGCTCCCCAGCAATTCCAGTATATAATCGGGGTTTCAAGGAACTCTAAAGAACAATTCATGCTTAATAACTTATGAAAAAGTTGGAATTACTGATAATTGGAGCCGGCCCCATTGGCCTGGCCTGTGGCATAGAAGCGAAAAAAGAAGGCATCGACTATCTGATAATAGAGAAAGGTGTCCTGACCAATTCGATTTTTAACTATCCGGTCAACATGACTTTTTTTCCACCTCTGAGAAGTTGGAAATGGCCGATATTCCTTTTATGTCTATCACCAATAAACCTACAAGGCCTGAAGCCCTGGAATATTACCGTAGGATAGTCAAACATTACCAACTCAATATCAACCTTTACGAAAAGGTTAATACCTTAGAAAAACAGGAAGGTGGATTTTTGGTACATACTTCCAAAGGGGATTACCTGGCCGAAAAGCTTGTCCTGGCAACAGGCTTCTATGACCTGCCCAATACGATGGGTGTACCGGGTGAAGATTTGCCTAAGGTTTCGCATTACTACAAGGAACCCTGGCCTTATATCGGGCAGAAGATCGTCGTGATTGGCGGAGGTAATTCAGCTGTGGATGTTGCCCTTGAAACCTGGAGAAAGGGAGCCGAGGTCACCATGGTGGTCATGAAACCTGAGATCGACCAAACGGTAAAATACTGGGTTTTACCTGACATCGAAAATAGAATCAAAGAAGGATCGATAAAAGGCTATTATAATTCCAGCATTAAAGAAATAAGAGAAAAAGAAGTGGTACTGAATACTCCTGAGGGAGAGGTAACCATAGAAAATGACTTTGTATTGGCAATGACGGGCTATAAACCCAATTTTGAATTGCTGGACCAGCTGGGCGTGAAGCTAAGCTTGGATGAAAAAAGACAGCCTTGCTTTGATGACATTAGCCAGGAGTCGAATGTTCCCGGCCTTTACCTTGCAGGAGTAGTTTGCGGTGGGCTTAACACCAGAGAGTTTTTTATAGAAAACACCATCTCTCACGCCAAGGCAATTGTAACCGATATTTCAAGAAAAAAGCAGCATTAACCACTGAGGGTTAATTGAGAATAAGACAAAACGGAAAGCAGTTTAACTGTCTAAACCTGGATTCAGTCAGTTAATCTGCTTTTCGGTTCATTTACGCTGGATAGGCTTATCTAAGGCAGGCTATATCCTACGAAACTGGCAGCTACAATTACCCCATTTTAGTTTGAATCCCTCCGTTTAAATTCCCATGTCTTAAAAGCTGGGAGGAATTCAGGAACCTCCCAAGTTGAGAAAGAATACGCCTGACCTATAGTACTGGTATTGTCTAATACCTTATATTTGAATAAAATGGAGTGAACCATGAATTACACAGATCGGGATTTAAACTGGTTGTCTTTTAATGAACGCATTCTTCAGGAAGCGGAAAATGAGGACAGTCCCCTAATGGAAAGGTTGAAATTTATAGCCATTTATTCCTCCAATTTAGAAGAATTTTATAGGGTCAGGGTGGCAAGCCATAGATTTGCCCAAAGGTACCATGACGATATAAAAAACAAATATGGTTACCGGCCTTCCTTCCTCCTTCAGCAGATCACTCAAGTTGTAAGTTCCCAGCAGGAACGTATGGGGAAAGTTTTTTATTCGAAAATTCTTCCAGGCTTAGCAAAAGAAGGCATTCATTTATTGACCGACCATTTTTCAGAGGAAGATGAAAACCAAATGGGCACCTTCTATGACAATCAACTCGAGGGAAACTTCACCATTCGGGACATTACAGAAGAAGTCAAACTCCAACTCAAAAACTTAACGGTTTACCTTTACGCAGTTACCAAAGAGCGCCAGTTTATCATTGAACTTGACTACAAAACCTTTGGTAGGTTTATTGATGTCTCTACTTCGGATAAAGAGAAACGCGTCGTACAGTTAGATGACATTTTCAGAAGCAACACTTCAAAGTTCCTGGGTGAAAAATCCGAAATATTCGCTGTGAAGATTTCAAGGGACGCTGAATTGTACATGGATGAAGAACAGGAGGAGGATATTGTTGTAAAAATTGAAAAGAGTATTGTAAACAGGGATACTGGCCTCCCTTCTCGCTTACTTTTTGATGAAAACATCCCCTTTAAGTACATCGATACCTTAAGAAAGAAAATAGAGGTAGACATGTCTGGGTTAATCCCTGGAGGTCGTTACCATAATTTTTATGATTTCTTTGGTTTTCCAGCATCAGAGAAACACTTATTATACCCGGAAATACCTAAAATCCAGTGCCACAGGCTTGATAACTCCTCTGATTGGTTTGAGGAGATAAATAAGGAGGCCATTTTTCTCAGTTTCCCCTATCAAAGTTATGATTACGTAACGAGATTTTTAAAAATAGCATCTGAAGACAAGGATGTAGAGGAAATAAACATCACCCTATACCGGGTAGCAAAGACCTCTGCGGTTTGCCAGGCACTTGAAGCAGCGGCCAAAAGTGGCAAGAAAGTATTTGTCTTGGATGAAGCCCAGGCCAGGTTTGATGAAGCGTCGAACATTTATTGGGGGGAACGACTTAGAAAGGCTGGTGCTACAGTAAGATACGGTATCAATGATTTGAAAGTGCATGCCAAAATTTGCACGATAAAAAGACGAGAAAGCGAGGGTATCAAGACTTATGCCTACATGGGAACGGGCAATTTTAACGAAAAAACCGCTGAAATTTATGGAGACCATGCCTTGCTCACCACGCAAACCAATTACACAAAAGACCTTGATGAGGTTTTCGCCTTTCTCAAGGACAACTCCTACCAACCGAAATTTGAAACCCTATTGGTTGCGCCTTTTAATTTAAGAAGTTCAATTGAACATTTAATAGACAATGAAATAAGCCTCGTAAAAAAGGAAAAAGGGTAAATTGACCATTAAGCTTAACAGCTTAGAGGATACCCTAATGATTGATAAGCTTAGGCATGCTGCTGATGAGGGCGTTGAAATTGACCTTATTGTCCGTGGCATTTGCTGCTACCATCCCCAAACTAAATTACAAGAAAAAAACATCAAAGTCGTCAGTATAATTGATCGCTTTCTTGAACACACTAGAATATACCATTTTCATAATGATGGTGTGTCAAAGGTTTATCTGGCCTCTGCGGACTGGATGACAAGGAATTTATCAAGACGGATAGAAGTAGCTTTCCCAATACTTAAGGAATCGGCCAAGGCACTGCTGCTAGCAGAACTTGATGCCCAACTCCATGACAATAAAAAAGGAAGGTATGTGGCATGCAAAAAAGAAAATCAGTTTATAGAAGGGGACGAGACCATTGGATCTCAAGAGAAAATGTTTGAATTGGTAAGCAAATACAATTTTTAAAATGCTGTCTAGAGAAATAATTCGGAATTTTAAAATCTACTTTTTGTTGGGCGTAATTTTTATGGCTTTGTCTGCCTACAGCAGGTTTTACTTCACTGAAATGTACCGTATAGAACCACTGGGAACAAGCACTGTTGATCTTTCAGACATTTTGAAATTTATTTTCATGATGATTTTTTTAGGCTCTTTTGGTCTGGCACTTTTATCCAGCATGTTTGATGTGTTGATACTTAAAAAATTATTAAAAAACACTTCTCCAAAAATTGCCCTAGCCATTGGGATTCCATCTCAGGCACTCATGATTATTTTGATTGTTCAAATTTTAGATTTTATTTATGTTTCTACGGTGCCTTGGATTTACAATGGACCTGTAAATCCCAGTGAACCTTCCGAAAACATGTTTTTGATTGTTCACCTCATTGTGGCTGTTGGCCTGTCCAAGGTATTGATAGAGATTGACCGAAAACTGGGGCCGGGTAACTTATGGAAAATGCTCAGTGGGAAATTCTTTAAGCCACGTGAAGAAGAACGAATTTTTATGTTTATTGATTTGCAGAGTTCCACTTCTATTGCCGAAAAAATAGGGCACCTTGAATACAGTAGGTTGCTACAGAACTGTTTTCAAGATTTCTCAATTGTAGATCGATACCGTGCAGATATTTATCAATACGTAGGTGATGAGGTAGTGGTAAGCTGGTCCCCAAAAAAAGGTCTTAGAAATGATAATTTTCTGAAAGCATTTTTCGCCTTTACAGACTTATTGAAGAAAAAGGCGGATTATTATCAAAAAGAATACGGCATTGTACCCTACTTCAAAGCAGGCGCCAATATAGGCCCAGTGATCATTACAGAAGTTGGAGACATCAAAAGAGAGATCACCTATCATGGCGACACCTTGAATACTGCAGCCAGAATTCAAGAAAAGTGCAATGATTTAGATGCCCAATTGTTAATCCCTGAATCACTTTATAGACTACTTGAGAACAAGGATGACTATCAAATCGATGATGTAGGGACCATTCATTTAAAAGGCAAAGGAAAGGACGTACAGCTATATCGCGTGGCGCAGCTAGACAATTAATTGTATCCTAAAAGAGAAAGATCCTGAAAGGCAATATTCAACCCTTCCAGGGTTGCGATTGAAGCCGACAGTTTTCGATCGGTGGGTGAGACACACGGCTATTATTGTTTTGGCCCTTCAGGCCAATGTCTATATGTTTTGATCCAACTGAACTTGCAATGATATACACAGTTTTAGGCAATATCAAGAGGTGTTAACTACACTAGTTTACCTTTGTCGAGGTTTTATAACCTGGGTTAATAAAAGCATTGATCATTTCTTAACCCCCTACAGCAAAATTTCTAGAGAAAACGAAGAAGCCTGAAAGGCTTCAACAACAATAACCACAGGTGAAAACCGTGGAAAAAACGAGTTTAAACACCCTGATTTTGGCGGTATTGTTGCTTTTTTTTTGCAACAATGCTGACAAAATCAGCCAACCGTTTACGGCTTTACGTGACTTTTCCCCAACTTAGAACACCAGTCGATGTTCAACTCCTTCAGAGTTGGAATAGAAATGGATGGCTCCAAGCCGTGGGTAA
>NZ_ATNM01000135.1 GCF_000427295.1 Cyclobacterium qasimii M12-11B
CGTCATTTTGGGTGACCAGCCTAGAGTAGGCTCTCGAGAAGGCGCTAAGATTTTTAAAATACTTCTTTGCGACTCCGCGACTCTGCGTGCAGCTTTCAACGTTTACTTTGTGCATGATCCTCGCAAAGGCCCTTCCACTGGTTGAAGTTTGAGCGATAGCGGTAACTTCGTCCCATCATGTCTAAAGTTTTCAACTTGAGTGGGTCCAAACAGCTAGATTTTCACTAAATTATAATAGTTTGAAACCTCATTGCTAAAGTTATTTTCAAAAATTTAGACATGGTAGTTTTATGGGCAGAAAATTTGTTTTCCATGATTCTCGTGAACTTTATTTTGTAAGTTTTGCTACGGTAAACTGGATAGATGTATTTACGAGAAAATTATACTTTGAAATTATCGTTGATTCTCTGGTGTATTGTAACAAAAACAAAGGGTTAGAATTATATGCTTGGTGTATAATGCCTAGCCATGTGCACCTTATCATTAGTTCTGAAAACAATATACTTTCAGACATTATGAGGGACTTGAAACGGCATACCTCCAAAGCTTTGTTAAAAGCGATTGCCGAAAACCCAAAAGAAAGCAGGAAAGAATGGATGCTTTGGATGTTTGGAAGGGCAGGGAAAAGAAACGCCAACAACGAAAAATTTCAATTCTGGCAACAAAGTAACCACCCCATAGAGCTTTCTAACTCAAAAATGCTGAAACAACGATTGGATTACCTTCATCAAAACCCTGTAGAAGCTGGACTAGTAGTATTACCTGAACATTACCAATACAGCAGTGCCATAGACTATGCAGGAGGGAAGGGAGTTATACCTATTATTTTTGCCACCTGAGGTTAGGTTATGAAAGTTGAAAACTTTCAGCATTTTAGGTCTAAAGTTACGCTTCGCTAAACTTAGACCAGACGGGTATTTATTTTTCAGCCTCTATATGTATTCCAGATTCCGTTAGATAGGAAGGAGTAAATGCAATCTACACTCAGGCGAAGATTAAGAAAGTTGAAAACTTTCTGCATTTTGGGTCTAAGTTACGCGCTGCTAAACTTAGACCAGACCCGGGGCTTGAAAAGCTTTACCAAATCACTCCGGCACCACTGCAACCATGTCCACATTTAAGTAAATGCCTTCTCGACCTGTCCCCTGAATTCGTATCAAGGAAGCTACAGGCGGTCTTTCGGGATTATAAAATGCTGTCCTTACTTTCATCAAGCTCTCACGCCCCTTTTCATGGGAAGGATAGTAACTTGCTTTTACCAGGTGGTCGTAATTGGATCCGGCTTTTTCAAGAATCCGAGACAAGGTGGCAAACATGTTTCTCGCTTTTTCTTCCTCATTTTTTCCTTCCGCCGCATACAAGCCGGAAGTAAACAATAGCCCTCCTTTTTTAATGTCTACTATCCTACTGTAGGTGGTAGCCTGAATCATCCACGGTGGTGCGTAATAACTGACAGCTTCTTTGTCATTGTAATGCTCAGGAGCCGAAGCGACCAATTCTATTTCAGCCTTGTTTTCTTCTACCAACCATTCCACCATGACAATAGGTGGTACTTGCTGTCCTCTGAAAAAAGCAGCGATCACTTCTTCTACTGCTGCCGCATCCCCAATGGGATTGATAAAAGCTTTAACCTGAACCACGTCACTGGCACTGGCGCCAATATAAGCCAGGGTAGCAAAAAGGTTTTGCATGGTTTTGTCACTGGCCTCCAATAGATCTTTACCGGGTTCAGCCTGACCTGCGATAAATACCTTCCTGCCTGCCGGTAAGACAGCAACAGCAGCACGGTTGGTTTTTTCGAAAAGCCCTTTGCTAAAAGGAAGATTCACCCCTCTGGATGTTACTGAAGTCATTGGCGCAACAGCAATCCCATCCATACTCACTAAAACCTGCTCCCGAGCTTGATTAGCAACTATCAGGGTAATGGCCGGGAATGCTCCTTCAGGTAATAATTCCTTGATTAATTCCCGAACAGGTTTGGAATGTTCTTCTTTCTGAAGGTAAACATTTAGCCTTAACAACTTACTTAAATCGGTATCCGCAGCTTCTAGAGCTTCCTCCATATTTTTAATCACCTGAGTAACCTGTACTTTGAGATCACTTGATCCTACCAAGCTCCCGTTAGCGTCAAAGGGGAAAATTTGATCTGTAAAAGCCAATGGAACATCTCCCACGACAGTTCCCAGCGAAGTTCCGGTTTCCTCATTCGGTTCTATATAGTTTATGTCTGAGGTTTTGCTTTGGAATTGTCCCTTGCTCTCCAATATTAGGCCTAAAAACACCATCAAAAAAACCAATGGATAATGTAGCGTCACCCACTTAATTCTATTAAAATTGACTCCGGAAGGGCAACCGAACCCACCATAAACAGACCTCTTTAAAATTGTCATGATTGATTTGTGTCTTTTTCTCAAACTTAAGCCCTATTAATTTACTTTGCCACTTGCTGCTCCAGCCATTTGATCATTTCCTGCTGTTGGGCTTCCGTAAAATGGTTAAAAGCATGGGGGCTTTGCCATTCCAGCACATCGCCTACTCCCAATTTTTGGTACAACTGCTTTAAATCTTCCATGGTATTAATGACATTTTCATGGTCAGCATGCCTGTCCAACTCCGGAGAAATAACCATTAGTGGTCTTGGGGCAATATTGGCGAGTATTTCAGGAAAATCCACAGGAATCCTGTTTTCCTCTCCATCAAAAAATCCTAACCTTGGAATTAGCCCATACAAATGGGAAAAGGCTTTTAATCCCTCCACATCTCCAGAGGCATTTCTTAATGGGGTAAAAGCGCTGGACAAAGCAAGCCCAGCTATTTTAGGTTCTAGTGCAGCCGTGATCAAGCCTACTGTTCCCCCCAAAGCATAGCCTCCAACAAAGATCTTATCGTTATCTATAAAGTCCAAACTTTCCAATGCATCCACCGCCGCTCTGGCATCGGTGACCATCTTACCCATCTTGGACCAATGGGGATATCTCTGGTAAAACAAAGTGCCTTCTTCTATCCTGGCCCCATAGCCGATCATATCATATGTCAAAACGGCTATCCCTTTGGCCAACAGCCCATTAATCAATGCATTTAACTCCGAATCATAGCCCGTATTGGTGTATTTGTGCAAAAATATAAGCACAGGCATTCTACCATTGGCCCCTACTTTTCTTTCTCCAGCTTCATCCGTGGGGAAATAAAGGGATCCATATAAATAATCGCCCATGGCATTATAGGGCGTAATATTAAGTTTTTTACCATTTTTCACCTTTGGTCGGGGCATAAAACTGCTGACATAATCCTCCTTTTGGCTTAGGGTCTCAATGTCACTGGCAGGTAAACCTGCAGGTTCATCACCCAACAGCCAGGTGAGGTCTTGTTTTATTTTTCTTGGTCCTTTTCCAAATGGGATACATTGACAGCAATATTTTGGGTCGACTGAATAGGAAACTTGCTAAGATCAATGAATTCTCCACTTTCTTTCTTCCATTTTTCAAAGCTATAATTGTAACTCAGGTGATTGTCCCATGGGAAATTCTTTCTGCCAAACTGTATGTCCAGCCAGTCCATAAAGGCCTCTAAATCCCTTTCTGAAACCGCATGCTCCCCATCTCTCAGCCGTATGCCCAATTTTTCCGGAGCATCCAGAAAGTCATAAACTTTGGTAAGTGAAGTATAAATCTGCTCAATGGCCCAGGGATCTCCTCCACCTCCTTCTCGGATGGAAGAGCTAAACATCAAAGCATTGGGAGCAATCAAGGCCATTAAGGAATTTTGATCGATGGGCATTTTATGCTCTCTTCCTGAATAAAACCGTATGCGGGGATGCAACCAATGGGTTCTTCTGGAAACCAGGTAATCAATGGATTCATTGGAATGTCTTTCATCGGTATATCTGTAAGGGAATTCCCCTCCTGTTCCTCCACTGCTTGTAATGGTAGCTGTAATCCGCTCATCAAAAGCGGCTGCAAACAAGGATTGTTTTCCATTTCTGGAGTGACCGGTTATGGCTATTTTGGATTTGTCCACCTCATTTAAGGTATACAAATAATCAACCGCCCTATGGGCACCCCAGGCTCTGGCCATTAAAGTAGACCAATCATAATCAGGATAGAGTTCCAGGTATTCCCTGGTATCGTCTTTCGCATCTGCCCCGGCATAAATCAGCCCCATATAACCTCTCCTTACGGCTATCTGTGCCCATCCTCTGTGGTTCCATTGCGTCATAAATACTGGAAATGGCCCTTCGCCGGGTGGGGTAAACACTTCCAAAGTCAATTTGGCCTTATGGTCTTCTCCAAACCTGAGTTCAATCATCTGAATGCTGACTCCATTTTTTGTCCTTTCGGACAAGATCTCAGCTTTCAGATTGGTAGGAGGATCAGGGAAAGTCCCTGAAAGGATGTATTTAACCTGTTCCTTGAAATACTCCCGCTGGGACTCCCATTGAGCCATGGTAGTAACTTTCTCATTTTCTTTGCCCTCCCCAATAATCAGTGGATCAGGCAGAAAAGGAATGGAAGGAATTACCCCGTAATTAGGGGGTAATTCACCAGTTCTTTCTATCCAATCTTCCCAGGTAAGGTCATGAAAACCAACAAAGCTATCATGGCTAGAAGGTTTCTCCTGCAAAAGGATCAACTCCTTCAGGTATTCCTGTCGGACCGCTTTGTCATCTTGAGCATTTGCCATAAACGGACAAAGCCATAACATAATGAAAATAAAGCCGATTGAATATTTTTCCTTTCCCATGGTTTAGTTATTCTATAGTGTCATCAATTGTTTCTAGTGGTGGAATATTGTTTTCAGCGCCATCATATCCTATGTTTTGGTTGATCGTGCCCAGAGTATTGGCCGTGATCACACTTTGAGGAATAGGCCAAAGCACATGATAAGGGTCAATGGCAGCCGTGTTTCCAAACCATTGAAATTTGGGTTCCTGATAGTGATAATTGAGGCGGATAACTCTGTCGTGATACCAATTCTTATCACTAAAACCATCCAAGGTATAACCATCCAAGTTTGATTTAGCCATGATATAGGAAGCTCTCACCATTTCAGTATGTCTCGGTTCTTCGGTATATAATTCACGCGCCCTTTCATCAAAAATATAATCAATGGTCACGTCTGTGGTTGACACTAGAGGAGCATTTGCCCTTCCCCTAACTTTATTAATGTCATCGGCTGCTGCTCCCAGGTTACCTTTCCAGAGATGCGCTTCAGCACGAAGCAAATAAGTTTCCGCCAGTCTGAAAACATAGAAATCACCCTGACCACCAACGGGAAGTCTATTGTTTGGCGTTGGTACAAAGGTCTTGTAATGAGGCCAAGGAAACCAGGTATCTGTGGTGTCTACCAAACTTCCATACAACTTTTTGGTAAGCGGTTCTCCAAGTTGCGGTGAACCAGCAGTACAATTTAGGATCTCCGCAATTTCATCACCCATTTCTATCCAGTTATTGGCGGATCTTCTTAAGTCTGGTGTTTCATCCCAGGCATGGTTGGCATCTTCCCAAATCTTGTAATGCCAATAATCATTGGTTCTTACATCCCCATTGCCAATTCCTAGCGTATCTCCCACTGGGGTGCTCCAGTTACAGGCCCTGTTTCCAGCTCCATCCAAAATCTTCCACCAGGAAGGAGAATACCAACGCATGGTATACGTTCCTTCAGACCAGGTACCCGGAGGGGCATCAGCCCTATCCACGGTGGAATAAATGGTTTCTGTATTCTGTGTATTGTTAACGTTCTGAAAACGGTGCAGGTCCCACAATACATTTTTACTTTCATTGCCCGCATCAATTCCAAAACGCTCATTCATTAATTCATAAGGACCATCAATCACTTTAGTGGAAGCAGCAATTGCTTGGTCAAAATCAAGATTGGCTAGACTTACTTTGGCCAACAAATGATTGGCAGCACCTTTTGTAACATCACCCAGGTTGGCAGCTTCTACAGGAAGCCATTCAGCAGCCATTTCCAGGTCTCTTTGGATTTCATCCAATATCACCCATCTGCTATGGGTTTGAAAATCAAGTTTCGCTCCAGACAATTCTACTCCAATCCAAGGCACATCCCCGTAAGAGTGAACCAAACGGTAATACCAATAAGCCCTGTGCCAATAGGCTTCACCAAGCAGCCGGTTTCTAACCTCTGGGTCTTCCCATTCCACTTCATCAATCCTGGTGATCAATACATTGGCATTTTTGATGAATTCATATACATTTTCAAAATAGCTAAGAAAAGGGAAAAAGGCGCTATTGCTTGGTGTATTCCTTCTAAAATCTGCCTGAACCAAAGGAATGGCCAGTTCAGAAGTAGCATGTTCCATGGACAAAGGATGCCTGTTTCCAGTAGATTCAAATTGCATGTTCTTCCGAAGTGTCACCAAAATGGCCTCAAATCCAGCTTCATTGACATAGACATTTTCAGGAGCCAAAAATGAAAGCGGATCAGGCTCCAACCACTCCTCTGAACAGGAGAAGAACATCAAAAGCATTAACCCTGATAGAAAGGGTTTGATTAATATATTTTTCATGATTTGTTCATTTAGTCTTTTAGAATAGGGCATTAAAGGGATAAACTTATACCTGTGGTGAAAATCCTAGGCATAGGAGAAGAGCCGGATTCTGGATCCCAATGTGGCCATTTTGTGAAAGTGGCCAGGTTTCTTATCGACCCAAATACCCTTAAATTGTTAAGTTTAATCCGTTGTGTCAAATGAGATGGAAAAAGCATAAGCCAGGGATAAGTCCTGAATTCTAACAAAAGAACGGGATTTGTAGACCATCAAACCTCCTCCATACCCACTGGTACTTACGTCCAATCTAGCATAATCATTGATAGGGTTTTCAGGTGTCCAATAGGGAACTGGCCCTACATTTCTGCTCCTTCTGTCATTCGATTCAAACCCAGCATTTAGCGCTGGTGAATAGGCTCCAATGTGACCCAAATCTGCCCTGATAAACAAAGAGGCCGTGAAATTTTTCAAGAAGGTAAAATCATTTTTGAAACCAAAGCGATACCGAGGTCTTTCATAACCAATAAACTGCTTGTCCACAAGTTCATTGTAAACACCATTGTTATCAACATCCACTGCTTTAAAGTCACCAACTCGCATGCCATAAACAGCAGCTTCATCCGCTTCATTCTCCTGCCATACGCCAAGCATTTCATAATCCCAAACCACATCTATTGCTTGACCAGGAAACCATTGATTAGAATAATCAGGAACTTCACCTGTTTGTGTCTCACCCAATAAGGTATATTCTCCAATATCACCAAACAGGTTTTTGATTTTATTTCTGTTCAGGGAGAACACCAAACTGGATCTCCAAGTGAAGTTTCTATCACTGTAATTGACGGTATTTATAGTGGTTTCAAAGCCATGATTACCAAGTTCTCCCAAATTGGAAGTAACATCGTTAAAGCCAGTGATACTAGGCAAAATACGGTTCATAAGAAGATCGGTAGTGGTCATGTCATAATAATCAAAGGACATGTCTATACGGTCTTCCAAAACACCTACATCCAATCCAAGGTTGATGGATTCCGTTCTTTCCCACCTTAAACCGGCATTGGAAAGTGAAGAATTGTAAACCCCTACCCTTTGCCTAGTTCCATCGTACCATAAATTAGACCCCAACCTGGCAAGTGAAGCATACATTCCGATATCCCGGTTTCCGTTGACTCCCCAGGAAAGTCTTAATTTCATTCGGTTGATAAGTTCAGAATCGAAAAATTCTTCGTCACCTAATTGCCATGCAAAAGCCAATGCAGGAAAAGTAGCCCTGGGGTTTTGAAGACCGAATGCAGAATAGCCATCCCTTCTTACAGAAGCTGTCAAAAGGTATTTTTCATTTAGCGTATAATTGACCCTGGCCATCATGGCATCCCCCGTGCTTCTGTAATCATAGTTAGAGAGGGCTGGATTGTTCCCAAATTGCAAGGCGTTGTATCCTAGCTCCTCAGTTGGGAAAAAGTTGATATTGCTATTGTCTGAAGACCATCTTTTCGTTTCCTCCGAATTGTAGAGAAGTGTAGCATCTATGGAGTGTATCCCTATTTTTTTGTTCCATTTCAAAAGGTTGTCCACCATCCACTCATAATGGGAATACTCACTTCGGGTCCCTTGACTTAAATCCTCTGTAGGACTCCCTCCAAATCGGATGTCTGTAGAAATAAACCTGAGATCTTTCATTGTTTCATACCTTGGCTGGAATGAAAGAGAATAAGTTATACCAAAGGGTAGGGCTACTTTTGCGTATAAAATTGAAAAAAGGCTATTTACTTTTCTTAGTTTACTCGTCCGGTAATTGTCTAATAGCGGGTGGAAAGTGTGTCCGTGAGGGAGCCTTTCCAAATTTCCATTTTCATCAAACTCACGTCCAAAAGGGCTGTTGGAATAAAAGTCCATACTTGCTGGTACCCCGCTCTCATCACGGTCAGAAAACTGGGTGTTCAATCCAACATTTAACCAATCTGTCACATCAAAGTCAATGTTTAATTTGGACCGAATGGAGGAAAATTCATCACCCACTCTTACCCCTTCATTGTCGGTATAGCCTATGGACCAATAATAATTAAATCCATCTGCTCCTCCTCCAATACTTAAATCATGGGTCTGTCTAACTCCCTTGCGCATGACCACATCATACCAATCGGTTGAATTTCCGGACAGATAATTTTCCTGCTCTATCGGAAAAAGGCGCAACCTTGACATGTATTCCTGAGTATTGTCCGCTAATGGGTTGTCTCCGAAATTTCTCCAATCCTCCACAGTCAAATCCGATGGAAGCTCATTGGGGTTGGTATAAAAATGATAAGGAGTATTTGGGAAAACAGTTCGGAAAAAATCCGTTCTAAATTGAATGTATTCATCAGGACCTAATGGCCTCCTGGCAGAAGCAGGTTCTGATATTCCCATCCTGGTTGAATAATTAATGGTAGGCTTTCCGGACTCCCCTCTCTTTGTAGTAATCAAAATCACACCGGAAGCAGCTTTGGAACCAAAAACAGCTGCAGAACTTGCATCCTTCAAAATGTCCATGGATTCTATGTCATGGGGATTAATGTCCTGAATACTTCCTTTGTAAATTACCCCATCCAATACAATCAAAGGCTCAGTGCCGGCATTCAAAGAGGTCGGGCCTCTAACTTCCAGAGAGCTTCCTCCAGCAGCAGATGTGGACTGGTTAGCATTAAATCCTGCCACGGTTCCCGTCAACATATCTGTCAACTGGGTCATCGTTTGGTTTTGAAAAGCATCGGCGTTGATTCTTTCCACTGACCCTGTAAGGTCACGTTTTTTAACAGTACCATAACCAATTACAACCACTTCATCCATTTCTGCAGCATCGGAAACCATGTTAACAGTGATTTCATTTTGATTGCCGACAGTGATCTCTTTATTAATATACCCAATAAAGGAAACAACCAGCACCGTCTGAGGATTGGGAACATTGATACTAAATTTTCCATCAATATCAGAAACAGTGCCGGAGGTTGATCCTTTAATAATGATACTTGCTCCTGGCAAAGTTTCTTCGTTGTTAGCGTCCAGGACAGTACCTGAAATTGTCAGGTTTTGGTTTGCCTGAAACGCCTTTAGCGATGCAACTGTAGAAAAACACAATAGCAGGCATAAGAATAGGAAGCGCTTCCCCATAGAGACCATAAAGGACCTGGGATCCTTTATTCCTTTGGGCGCCGATAAAGCATCCGATAATAGTAAATGTTCTTTCATTAGAAATTGGTTAAGGGTTAAATAAATTATTAAAGCGATGACTTATAAATACCTGGTGCCTCTACTTACCAATAGTAAATGTTGGCATTGTAACTTTGCTCAATATTGAATAAGGTTAAACCAGTTCATTCGAAATATTTATATAAAAACCACAAGGACTTTGGTAAGTGGTTTTTTAACAGTTTAAGCGAAAATAACTATCATTTACATTCATTGGAGAATGTCGGGTACGCAACCGGAATATAATGATTAAATCATATATGACAATACATTATTGCTATTAAATAATCATTACATGTATTCAAACATAAAAAGTATTTGACTGGACATATAAAATTTTAGGAAGGTCAAAAAATACCAACCACCAGTATCAAACTGAATATTAATAAGTAATTGCCTTCCTAATTAATCAAAATTTCATTATTTATATCAAGAGTATTTAAAGGTTTATTAACTGTAGAAACATTCCCACTGCCAGTAGTTAAAAAAGGCAATACTAAGCATTAGGGTTAAATCAAATTTACAATCCTTAACATCATATGGTATAAGCTTTAGATTTTGGCCTGATTTGTGACTTTTAATGTTTCAGCCTCGTATAGGAAAAAGTAAGCAGGTTAAAAACAGCTACTTTTCAAGAAGTTCATTTATCATTTTGTATAAAAACGACCCAACCCATTATTTATGAAAGCTTTGTCCGTCCTTTTGTTCTTCCTGATTTTTAATCAATCCTTCACTCAGGAAATACCTGAAAAAGAAGTCAAATCCAAAGTGGTAGAGGCCACCGTCTTTTTAAAAGGTGCTCAAGTACTAAGAAAAGAAACCGTGGTTTTGCCTAAAGGAGAATCCATTGTCAAATTTACCAACCTCTCCCCTTTTATAGCAGCCAAAAGCATACAGCTAAAAGCTGGAGGTGAATTGACTGTTTTAGGCATTAATCACCAACAAAACTTTCTGGATAAATCGGTAAAGTCTGAAGAGCTCCTTAAGCTGGACAAAGACCTTGAACAGGTCAATGAAAAGATCGAATTGGAAAACGCCTATTTGTCTATTGCCCAAGAGGAGATCACTTTCCTGCAAACCAACCGACTTATAGGAGGCAAAAATGAAACCCTAAATGTGGCCACTCTCAAACAGGCTGCTGAATATTACGGGGATCAACTGACTGCCTTAAAGCTTCAAACCATTGAAAGAAACAACACCATCAAAAAATTATTGGAACAGAAAAACAACCTTCAGAATCAAATCAATTCTTTAGCTGGTGAAAAAGAGTTTTCTACAGGAGAGGTCTTGGTAAGAGTAGATGCTAAAGTGCCCGGTAGTTATTCTTTCGAGTTGTCCTACCTTGTAGACAATGCTGGCTGGTTTCCTTCTTATGACATCCGCGCCAAGGACATCAATAGCCCGGTTAGTTTGCATTACAAAGCCAATGTCAGACAAGACACCAAGGTAGATTGGGACAATATTAAACTTAGTTTTCTTCAGCTGAGCCAAGTGTCTCTGGTGTTGCTCCGGAATTAAAGCCTTATTTGCTTAATTACAATACCGCACCTCCTAGTTATAGTCAAAGGACAGGAAGCGTGACGGGAAAAGTAATAGACCCGGAAGGACAAGGTCTACCCGGTGTAACCATTAATGTAGCGGGTAGCACCATAGGAACGGTTTCAGATTTTGATGGCAATTACAGTATTACACTTCCTAACCGTGCAAATCAATTGACTTATTCATATGTGGGCTACATACCACAGACTTTACCAATTACTGCAGATGTAATGAATGTATTAATGAGAGAGGATCAGGTGGCATTGAATGAGGTAGTTGCTACTGGATATGCATTAAATAGAAAAATGAAAGGCCAAGAAATATTAAATTTCAAGGAGGATTTTGATCAAAGTCTGCCTTTTATGGAAAGTATTCCCCTTCCTATTGCTCAGGTGGAAAACCAAACAGCTATTAATTTTGAAATCAACAGCCCTTATTCTATTCAATCGGACAGTAAAAATTATACTGTGGATATGGTCACTTATGAATTGCCTGCCTTCTACCAGTATTTTGCTGTACCCAAGGTCAATAACACGGCTTACCTGATTGCTGGGATTACTAACTGGGAGCAATACCAACTTTTGGAAGGAGAGGCCAATGTGTTTTTTGAACAAACCTTCGTAGGTAAAAGCCTGCTGGATGTGCGTTATGCTTCTGATACCCTGGAAATCTCTCTGGGAAGAGATAAAATGGTCGCAATAGAAAGGGAGAAAGAAAGTGATTTCACAGAAAAATCGTTTTTAGGCAGTAAAAAGACGGCAAGTAGAATGTGGAAAACCACCATTAAAAACAATAAAAGCCAGCCCATTTCAATGGTTGTTTTGGACCAGGTGCCTGTTTCTACTTTGGAAGAAATAGAGGTAGCCGTACAAAGTCTTTCCGGAGGAAAACATGACGCTAAATCTGGTGAGATTAAGTGGGAGTTTAAATTAGCTCCTTCGGATTCCAAGGTGCTGGAATTGAAATATGAGGTCGAGTACCCTAGAAATAAGAATCTTGTCATTGAATAGTAAAAAGGCAAAAATTCAAACTTCTTATTAAGAATGAATTTTATTGATATGAGCCGTGCGTTTTATCCACGGCTCTTATTTTTTTGACTTTTCAACTATTAATCTCACTATTTATCAAGTTCATCTATCAAAAATTGACAGTTGATTACTTTCTCCAGCAAATCCTGTGGCACATAATAATATTGGTTGGAGGCCTCAAACCCTATTCTGGAATCTTTTCGGATCACTTCCAATAGCTCAATTGCCGTTTGCTTTTCTTTCTGTAAAATAGCCTTCACCTGATCCCGAAGGACCTTATCGGTTTTTTGACTTTCAAGCCATATGTCCCTGGCCAATATAAATCGACCCTGTTGCCCTACAGATAAAAAATGTAGATAAGCAGCCTTGGCCAGGTTAAGGTCTTCTTCCAATAGCTTTTTATACGATTCATTTTCTGCTACTTCAATGGCGCCTTCAAGGAATTTTAAACCTTTTTCCCATTTCGTGGCTACTTTTTCAAATTGGGAAATGAATATTTCTTGCGGATAAGGACCAGACCAACCTTTAAGATCATCATAAGGAAAACCTACCATGGTAGACCGATAACCTGTGGGCTCCAAAAATAAAAGATTGGATGGGCCATACTGCTGCGGAGCAGAATAGACCACTCGAATATCATAGGGGTATTCTTCAAAAGCAGTGCTAAATGTAGTCCAGGCATTCCTTACATAGGGAACTGCTGCCCTTCCATACCTTTCCAAAGCCAGGGAATTAAGTACCTCTTCAATGCTTGCACCTGGATCATCAGAGAATTTTTTCGCTATTTCAAGATTTGGAGAAGGGTAAGACCCAAGTGTCCAGCTCAACATGTAGCCATCGATATCCATTTGCGCTAAATTGGATGCATGCTGCGCCACCAGGTCCATTACTGGTAACCATGGCACGGCGGACAATTCCCAGGTATTGTTAAACTGAACTTTGGCAACCGTTTTAAGCAGGTTCTTTTTGGCACCACTCCAATGAGATTTTGCCCTAGGCCCCGGCCCAACTGCAGATATGGAATATTCTCCTACAGTATTCGGAATCCCGCCTCTCTCGATAGGTTTGGCCCATTCACTGACAGACATCAACCAAACATCTTCTGGCAATTTGTCGATCACATCTCTTGCCATCCCATGACCGTTCCAACCCCAATCCCAGGCAATTACATTCGCTTCAGGTTTTGCAGCATGAACCCCATTGGCAATCGTACGGTTAACTTCAGCGATAATGTCTTCGTAAGGACGCACACTGCATCTGGGGCATTCATCTTTGCCTCCATGTGAGGCACAATTGGTAAGGTTTTCTGAAGCGGTAATGGTAAACACTCCTCCCAATTCGGGCACTTCGGTAAAAACATGGGTAAGGGAATGCTCCATCCAATCTCGAACCTCCTCATTGCTAGTACACATGGTTGTAAAATCATCTTTTTGTAAACCAGCCATTTCAGGACGTTCTTCGAAAAATGCCTGAGGCTGTGCCCTTGGTTCATTCATGTATAGGTAGATGTCGATACCAAATTTTTTTGCTCGCTGCGCTATCTTTTGCAGGTTTCGAAGTCTGGTCTCGCTGCCTTCTCCAAACTCGGGAAAGGCTTCTCCTTTTGGTGCAAGCTGACTGAGAACAACATGCATCCACACCCCATTGACACCTTTCTGGGCTAACTTCTGTAAAAGGCCATTGGGAAAGGGGTCATTTTGTTCATCCATTAAAGGATCTCCAAAAATGCCAAAATAAGAATAAATAAATCGGAGTTGGTCTTCCTTCAAAGTATCCCTTTCAATTATCGCTTCATCTTCATTAAAGGTTTTAAGCTTTTCGATAAAATGAAACAGTTCTTCCGAAGGATTTTTGTCACTTATTTCAATAATAGGCTGAATAACTTCTTTTATTGCAGCAGCTTTTTTTATTTCCGCTTCTGTGGGGCTGATATAATGAAGGGTCGGACTGGCTGGTTTTAAGTTGCCAAATTTATGGAAAAGAAAATCATCTTCCTTCAAGGCAAACTCCAACCTTTCTTTATCCATGTCCAATAAAGTAAGCAATTGATCATAGGGCAGTAAGTGCCAATTCCTTCTCAAAAGGGTAATATAAATCTGTTCCTTGAAATTCTCGGACAAAAGCTTCTGATCTTCCAGGCCCATAAGTTGCGCCAAGTAAAGAATATCAGCTGGTTTACACTGAATGGTCTCCGCCATTTTCTCAGGACTTACCAGGTTCCAGTTTCGCCAGACGAAAGCAAAAGCTTTATTGGGAAAATGATCAAAGGTAAGCGCAGGTGGGTGAGAACCCAATGGCAACGACTTCTGGGCATAAACCGGATCTTGAAAGAATACACAAACAAAAAGGGAAAATGCGAAAAATAGTTTCATAAGTCGGTTAAGAAGGTGGTATAAATTCGTCATTTAGCAGTCTTAAATTAAGAAAAATTTAAGCTTTAATAAAAGCTAAAATTTTAACTTGGCAGACTTTATTGTAATTTTATGCTTGGCATATTTTAAATTAATGAGAAAACGCAGGGTTTTGATTAATTATTAAATAGGAGAAAACCCCCTAAACTTAAACCAACCATCTATGGCCCTACCCATTATTATTGTACTATGTGCTTTAATGCTTTTTGCATACTTTTTTGACATTACATCTGCTAAAACAAAAATCCCGCCAGTGATTTTATTGTTTGCAATGGGGTGGTCAGCAAACCAGGCAGCAGCCTTTTTTGACCTAGACATTCCAGACTTAACCACAGTATTGCCATTCTTAGGGACTATTGGTTTGGTGTTGATCGTTTTAGAAGGAGCCTTAGAACTTGATTTTGATACTTCTAAATTATCATTTGTTGGTAAAACGATTTTAATCGCCATAATTCCTGTAGTCGTTATTAGTTTTAGTCTTGCTTATGCCATTCAGTTTTTTACAGAAGTAGAGTTTAAATCTGCTTTACTTAATGCCATTCCATTTGCCATAATAAGTAGTGCAATTGCCATTCCATCTGTTCAAAATTTAAGGTCTGAGAACCGTGAATTTGTAACGTATGAGAGTAGTGTTTCTGATATATTTGGTGTGCTTCTTTTCAATTTTCTCCTTGAGAAAAAGATCATGAACGTAAAAACCCTGGGCCTTTTCTTTGGGGAGATCGTCATGATTTTGATTGTTACTTTCTTTGCAACTATTATGTTGGCCTTTCTATTGAGCCGCATCAAGCACCCTGTGAAATTTGCTCCGATTATACTTATGATCGTGCTTATTTTTGCTGTATCTGAACTTTATCATTTACCTGCCTTAATTTTCATCCTACTATTTGGTTTGTTTATTGGTAACCTGAATCAACTGAAGCAAAGTGTAATCGTTAAAAAGCTACACACCAAAAGCTTTAAAAAAGAAATTAAAAAATTCAAGGAGCTGACCATGGAACTCACCTTTTTGATCCGAACCCTTTTCTTCCTTGTATTCGGTTTTCTAATCGAAACCAATGAACTTTTCAATTCGGAAACGTTGATTTGGTCCATTTCCATCACTGCCGGAATATTCTTGCTTAGAGCCCTTATTTTAAAAGTTTTCAAAATAAACCTCTTACCGCTGATGTTTATTTCCCCCAGAGGACTGGTAACCATTCTTTTGTACCTCAGTGTTCCAGTGGCAATGTCAATTTCTATAATCAATGATTCTTTGATTATTCAGGTAATTATATTGACTTCTTTGGCCTTGATGCTAGGCATGTGGACCTCAAAAACCCGTGACGAGTAAAGAGGAGGAGGACAAAGGAAAAAGCAACGATCAGCAAGAGGTAAGTTTAGAAAATTAAACCTCATGACCTCAAAATAGATTATAAATAGTCATTTTTGAGGTCATTTAGCTTTTTGAACATTTATGCTATCGAGAATGCCCTCTTGCCATAACCGGCAATATGCTTTCTACTTTGCCTTTACGAATTCCATATATTCGATCATACAAATTTACGGCTGGATCACAATGGGGAACAATTACTTCCAGTAGATCTCCTGTCTTGTAAGTTTTATTGGCCGTCTCATAAGTAACCGTTCCGTATTCATCAGATCCTGCATTGTAGCTAAAGCCTGGCTCTCCTATTACCATTCCACTCGGCTTATTGATAGTCAGGGATTTGGCTCCAGCATCCGTAATCAACCTGTTTGGGTGATTGGAATTAATAACCGATGCCAAGACAGTAAGAGAAGGATCAAAATCATCGTAAAGGCTTTCATTTCTTTCACTTCCTATGGCCATGTATTGCGTATCCATAAATAAATAACTCCCAACCTGCACATCAGTAAAGCCTGGTACATCAGCCATCATGTTGTAGGTACCTGTTCCTGCCCCACTAAAAATTTCTACGTTCAAACCAGATTGAACCATCATTTTATGCGTTTCTGATACTGGTTCAAAGGTTTGAATGGTCCTTTCCAATCTTTTTTGATAACCTTTGATGTGCTGTGCACCTCCATCGTAGGCAAGAATCCCCATAAACTTTAAATTAGGCGACTGGTCAATGAGTTGCGCAAGTTCTAACGCAGGCAGACCTGTGGGTACTCCCGACCTCCGAATCACATCCAGATCAACGACAACATCAGCAATGATTCCGGCTTCCTTAGCAGCCTCCTGCAAGTCTCTAACGTTTTGTTTGTTGTCTACTGCTTGAATAAACCCTGAATGGGTTTTCCTTAATTGCATTGCCTTTCTGATTTTAGCAGTGCTGATATTTACACCCGTCATCAGGACTTCGGAAATGCCATTTTCTAACATGACCTGGGATTCTGATAGTTTGGCAGTACATACCCCAACGGCCCCTGCATCCATCTGCATTTTAGCTAGCGCTGGACATTTATGTGTTTTGGTATGTGGCCTCACCCCAATACTTGTTCCTTTAAGGTTTTCATGAGCCTTTTTAAGATTGGACTCCATAATGTCCAGGTCCAGACAAAGTGAGGGTGTTTCCAGCTCCCATTTAGAAAGGCCAATTTCATCCTGCCCGAATAAAGGCGCAGGTTTTGAAAATGCATTTCCAGGAAATAGCGCAGCAGACCCCGCCATGCCAGTGAACTGAAGAAATTTTCTACGGTTGAAGTGGTTTTTCATCTTTTAGTGGTTTTAATATGGTTAAAAATATTAATTATTGTTGGTTTAACAACTGATTCAATCACTTTTGGCACACAATCCCTTCATAAAAAATTTGAAAGAGAGAAACTGCTTCACAGCCCTTACAATACTGGTAACCAGTCCATCTGGATTTCAATAAAAATTGTATATTCATACTGAAAAACAAACCACCTCGATGAAACAGGCAACAATAATAAAATATGGGCATGCTGATGAGGCTTTTAAAATTCAAGAATCTACTCCACTCTCACCCAAAGCCAATGAAGTGCAAATTGAAGTGGAGGGTTTTGGTTTAAATTACGCAGACGTAATGGCTAGAAATGGCCTTTATAAGGAAGCCCCAAAGCTGCCATTTGTTCCTGGCTACGAAGTAGTAGGTAGGGTGATGAAAACTGGTGCTGAAGCCCCTGAATCTTTAATAGGCAAGCGAGTGGTGGCCTTTACACGATTTGGCGGATACGCTACAGAGGCTGTTGCAGATTACAGGGCATTGGGTGTAATTTCAGAAGAAATTTCAGGGGGAGAAGCCTGTGCGCTGGCCACCCAATACTGCACCGCATATTACATGACCCATTATTTTCAGCAAATGCGCAAAGGTGAAATAGCCCTCGTGCATGCTTGTGCCGGCGGTGTAGGCACCGCACTCACACAACTATGTCACTTAAAAGGTGTAAAGGTGATAGGGCTTTGTAGTTCAGATGAAAAAATGGAGTACCTGAAAGCTTTAAAGGTAGCTTACCCAATTAATTATAACCAAACAGATTATAAAAAATGGATCATTAAGCACCTGGGTAAGCGCCCTGTAGACCATATTTTTAATGCTGTGGCAGGAAATAGTTTTAAAATAGACCTTAAGCTACTAGGCTATGGTGGAAAACTTTTTTGTTTCGGTGGTGCTGCCAGAAGCGGGAAAAAGAACAATTTGCTCAATGATGTTTCCTTTTTGTTCAAAACCGGCTTTGTAAGCCCTCTTTTTATGATGATGAAAGCCCAGGCGCTTATTGGAGTGAACATGTTGCGCTTTGCTGACCATAAAGTAGAAGTTATAGGAACCTGTCTGAATGAACTTATTCAATTGTACAACGATAAAAAAATTGCTCCAAAGGTGGGAGGAGCATTCCCAATTGAAAAATTAGCTGAAGCGCACATGGCTTTGGAATCAGGAAAAAGTATTGGCAAAATTTATGTTTATTGGTAAGCCATATCATGACTGAAAAAAGTTTATAAAAGGCCGCTTATGAATCCATCTTCAATACTCAAATCCATCTACCAGCATCCTCAGTTAAACTCAGCTGCCAGTGAGGAAATTATTAAAGCCCATAAAAAGGTCTTTTTTAAAAAGGGTGAAATTATTTTAAAGGAGGGGCAGCAATCAAATGCCTATTATTGTATGGAGTCTGGCTTGGCCAGAGCTTTTGCAGTTAATAGTGCTGGAAAAGACATCACTACAAGCTTTTTCAGTCCTGGGAATGTGGTCATAGAAGTTGCCTCTTTGTTCTTAAGGGTTCCAACAGAGGAAAATATTGAGGCAGTAACGGCTTGTGAATGCTGGAAGATTGACTTTAGCGATTTTCAGGCTTTGTTTGAAAAAATCCAAGGGTTTTCAGAATGGGGAAGAACATGGATGACAAATTCCCTTTTGGAAAACAAGTTGCGTTCACTACATATGATTACCGATTCAGCGAAAGAAAGGTATTTAAGGCTTCAAAAAGAGCAGCCCTTGATTATTCAACAAGCTCCATTGAAGCAAATTGCGACTTATTTGGGCGTTACAGATACTTCATTGAGTAGGATTAGAAATGAAGTCGCCAAAGAACATTGAATTTCTTGCCCTATGACAAGCGTAATTTTTACTATATTAATTACTTTTCGAAATAAATCTAAACAAACAACTCATGAGCGCAAATGTAAATCCCGTAAACTGGTTTGAAATCTATGTTGAAGACATGGACAGGGCAAAGAAATTTTATAGCCAGGTATTAAACAAAACGCTAGAAGACATGGAAGTTCCGATGGGGGTAGAAGATCTTCAAATGGTGGCTTTTCCCTATGTTCATGGAGGCATTAATGCCTCTGGTGCATTGGTAAAGTCCAGTGAAATGAAACCAGGGACTGGAGGCACATTGATCTACTTCACTTGTGACG
The DNA here is from genome assembly GCF_000427295.1 of Cyclobacterium qasimii M12-11B. Classification (GTDB taxonomy): domain Bacteria; phylum Bacteroidota; class Bacteroidia; order Cytophagales; family Cyclobacteriaceae; genus Cyclobacterium; species Cyclobacterium qasimii. Next base: position 19,558 of record NZ_ATNM01000135.1, read on the forward strand.
ATTGTGCCAATGAACAAAGTAGGGTGGAATCAGCCGGCGGCAAGGTGCTGCAACCTAAATACCAAATAGGTGAACATGGCTTTTGCGCCGTTTGTATGGATACAGAAGGCAATACCTTTGGGCTTTATTCAATGTAAAAGAACAAGCAATGAAAAAATACGCCATTGAAATCAAATGGGGAGTAATTTTTGCCATTATGGGATTGGTCTGGATGTTTATAGAGCGTTCTGTGGGTTTGCATGATGACTTAATTGCGCATCATGCCACCTATACCAATTTGATCGCTATTCCTGCAATTGCTGTTTATGTTTTTGCCTTGCTGGAGAAGCGAAGGGTTTATTATTCTGGCAAAATGACCTATTTACAAGGATTTAAAACTGGTTTATTAATCACCCTGGTAGTGACCATCCTTACCCCTTTGACGCAGTGGATAACCCTTTCCATCATTACACCCCAGTATTTTGAAAATGTAATCGCCTATGCTGTAGAAAATGGAAAAATGACACAGCAGGAGGCCAATGATTATTTTAATTTAAAGAGCTACATGATCCAAAGCCTTTTAGGTGCCCCAATTATGGGGATTGTTACTTCAGGAATAGTGGCCGCATTTACGGTAAAAAAATAGCTTGATTTTGTCAGAATTGTAAAGGCAACAGGGAATCAGCTTTCTTTCCAAAAGCGCTTCGCATTCTTCCTCAATAATCTTTGTGGTAGGAAATTAAGCGTTATTTGGTAACTTGAATTCAGTTACTCAAAAGGTTCTGTATGAAAAAATTGCTTTTCTGGTGGTCTAAACTCAAGTCTACTTTTTGGTTTGTACCTGTTTTGATTATTGCCCTTGGTATAGCGCTACCATTTTGGCTCGTTTATTTGGATAGCACCAACGCATTTGAGCCAAAAGGAGGCTGGAAATATTTATTCCCCAGCAGTCCTAATGCCGCCAAAGATATTCTCTCAACCATAGCTGGAGCCATGATTGGGGTGGCAGGAACAGTGTTTTCCATTACGTTAGTTGCCCTTACGCTGGCAAGTAGCCAATTCGGCCCCAGGCTAATAAAGAATTTCATGTATGATCGAATCAACCAGACGGTATTAGGGACTTACGTTTCCTTGTACATTTACTGCTTGATTGTGCTTAACACAGTGAAAGACACCGACCAACTAGAATTTGTCCCTATAATATCCGTCTTTTTTGCCCTAGTGATGACCATTGGCAATATCCTGTTGCTAATCATTTTTATCCATCACGTGGCCAATAGCATACAGGCAGACAACATCATTGGTAAAATTTCTAAAAATCTCTCTACGAATTTAAAGGTCCTTTTCCCTGAACAAATTGGGAAAGCGGCAAGCTCAACTTTTGAATTAGAAGAGGTCAGATCAAAATTTTCTTATACTACAGCTCTAAAAAGCAACAAAGAAGGTTATTTGCAATACATAGATGCTGAAACCTTAATGGAGGAAGTATCAGACAAGGACCTTTTTCTTGAGCTCTATTTTCGACCTGGTGATTATTTATTTCTAGGGAGAGAAATGGGTAAAATTTATTCCCACAAAAACCTGTCTGATGAAGAGCTGGAAACCCTAAAAGATAATTTCCTTACAGGAAGAACCAGAACTTCCCAACAAGACGCTGAACATGCCATCCACCAAATGGTGGAAATAGCTGCCCGAGCCTTGTCCCCAGGTGTCAACGATCCTTATACTGCCATTGCATGTATTGATAACCTTAGCAATACCATGGCTTACCTCACCACAGTAAAATTCCCTTCATCCTACAGAATCGGAGCGCATGATAGGCTGAGAATTTATGCCAATGCACTGACTTTCGAAGGCATGATGGATGCAGCATTCAATGCGATCAGGCAATACTCAAAGGGAAACCCTCCTGTTATTATCCACTTGATGGCTGCCATGGCTATTCTTTGGGATTTTGCTGAGGAGCAGCATCATAAAGAGGTGATAAAAAAGCATGCAAAAATGATTCTTAACCTGGCGGAAATTTCAATTGACGAAAAAAATGATCTTGAGGATCTTCAGGAAAGATTTGATGCGATTAAGGATTGATGAAAAATGTAAACCCCGCTGAAAACCTAAGTAAAAAGGTCATTGACCACATTTCCTGCCACATCGGTAAGGCGGTACCTTCTCCCTTGGTGTTTAAAGATGAGTTTTTCGTGATCGACCCCAAATAGATGCATTAAACTTGCATGAAAATCATGCACATGCACAGGATCCTGGGTCACATTGTATCCGAAATCATCCGTAGCCCCATAGGTGAAGCCTGGCTTTACTCCAGCTCCTGCCATCCACATGGTAAAGCAACGGGGATGATGGTCCCTTCCATAGTTATCTGCTGTTAGTGTTCCCTGACTATAAACTGTTCTTCCAAATTCTCCACCCCAAACCACTAAGGTGTCTTCAAGCAAGCCTCTTTGCTTAAGGTCCTTAATCAAGGCCGCGGTGGCCTGATCCGTTTTGGCACATTGATTTTTAATGCCACTGGGAAGGTTTCCATGTTGGTCCCAACCTTGATGATACAGCTGAACAAACTTTACATCCTTTTCTATCAGCTTCCTGGCCAAAAGGCAATTCGCAGCATAGGTTCCTGGATCACGGCTTTCTTCTCCATATAAATCAAAAACCCAATCCGGTTCATCAGACATGTCAGAAACTTCTGGAACAGAAGTTTGCATACGGAAGGCCATTTCATATTGGGCAATTCTGGCATTGATCTCAGGGTCCCCATAGGTGTCATACTGAATGCCATTCAAATCCTTGAGGTAATCCAGCATTTCTTTACGGTCATTACCGTCATAGTTCTCCGGGTTGCTCAAGAAAAGCACCGGATCTTTTCCTGATCTGAATTGTACACCTTGATGCTGAGAAGGCAAAAAACCATTGCCCCAAAGCCTGGCATACAGAGGTTGATCCCTCACCGCATTTTTGGACACCAAAACCACAAAGCCTGGCAAGTTTTGATTTTCTGAACCCAGCCCGTAAGAAAGCCAGGCCCCCATAGAGGGTCTTCCGGGCAACTGATGACCAGTTTGCATAAAGGTTATTGCTGGATCATGGTTAATTTGCTCCGTAATCATGGATTTGATAAAGCAGAGTTCATCCACCACTTCTGCGGTATAGGGCATTAACTCACTCACCCAGGTTCGGCTTTTTCCGTATTGCTGAAATTTAAAGTTGGACTGCGCCACGGGAAAGATACTTTGATTGGCACTCATGCCTGTAAGTCGCTGACCACCTCTGATAGACTCGGGAAGGTCTTTTCCGTGCATATCGCTTAAGCCTGGCTTGTAGTCAAAAAGATCAAGCTGTGAAGGCCCTCCACTTTGAAAAAGATAAATGATCCGTTTCGCTTTAGGCGCATGGTGAGGAAGTCCAGGCAGGGCTGTCCCCAAACTAGAATCCATTCCCTTAGCCATCAGCCCATCATTAGAGAATAATGAAGCTAGCGCCAAACCACCCATTCCCATGGCTGTTTTGGTCAGAAAATGCCTGCGGTCTATTTTCTTCTCCAACTCATGAAGGTCTGGGTATGCTTGAAAAGGATGATTTTTATGGTGATTGCACATGGTGAAATTATCTTTTGGTAATGGTAGCATCAGCATTAAGAATAGCACTTGCTACAACTGTATTGGCAGCCCACTGGTACCTGTCGGGCTTTTCTTTGATGGGATAGGCTCCCTTATTAAGCCATCCATCCATTTTTTCTGGTGCTTCTTTAAACTTTTTGAGCTCTACCTCCCTTAATTTCAACAGTAGCGCCAATTCATTTTCTTTTGGAAACCTTCCGGTAAGCTTTCGAAAAGCATCTTGAATGGCTTTGCTTGTATCCTGTTCCGTGGCAATCTGCATGCCCATGACTTTTGCAATTTCCACATAAATAGGGTCATTCATCAATACCAGGGCCTGAAGAGGCGTATTGGTTTCCTGTCTTTTAATGGTGGCTTCGGATCTTTCCGGTGCATCGAAAATATGTAAGGTAGGGTTGGGTACAGATCTTTTCCATAAAGTATACAGACTTCTTCTGAAAAGATTTTCGCCAGTATCTTCTACATATTGGCCACCGTTTACCGACCACAATCCATCCGGCTGATAAGGTTTTACACTCGGGCCACCCAAGGCTTTTCCAAGCATATTGCTGGCATAAAGGGCATTGTCACGAATCATTTCTCCAGGCATCCTACCTGAAGGACCTCTAGCCAACCATATATTATCACCATCTTTTTCTTTCAACTCTTTACCTGTAAGGGAAGATTGTCTGTAAGTAGCAGACATAAGCATCATTTTCTGCATCATTTTCACATCCCAGCCGGATGCTCTAAACGTCACCGCCAACCAATCCAGCAACTCCGGATGACTTGGCATTTCTCCCTGGTTACCAAAATCTGAAGAAGTGGCTACCAATCCCCTGCCAAAAAACTGTTGCCATAGCCGGTTTACGGCTACCCTCGCGGTAAGCGGGTGCTCATCATTCACCAACCAACGGGCCAGACCCAATCTGTTTTTGGGATAATCCTCTGGCATGGGAAGAATGGAGACCGGGGTATTTTTATCCACCTCCTCGCCGTGCGCAGCATACTCTCCACGCTCCAGTATATAGGTAGTTCTTCCCGGGTCCATGTCATCCATCACCATCACCTCTTGTACCGGCTCCACGGCCACAGAATGTTCCCTCCGAGCGGCTTCTAATTTTTTAAGCTGGTTTTGGTATTTTGGAGAAAGGTTGTTCCAATAAAACACTTCTAAAGTTTTCCGTTCCTCCCCACTTAGATCTTTGGCACTCTTTTTCACCACCTTGGCCAATAGTTCTGGCTGAAGCCATTCCAAAATTTCTAAGGATGTCAATTCCTTGTTAAAAATGGTAAGCTCGTCTACTGCTGCACCTTTCAATCCTCTCCCCCTCCACACAGCGCCCACTTGAATACCGGGCTGCTTGTCTCCATCAAATAATATGTCTTTGTACAAATTGTCTCTGGACATTTTGCTAGCCATTAATTTCCCATTGGAATAGGTCTTTATTCCTTTGGCTTTGGAGGAGCCATCATAGGTCATCAGCAAATGAACCCACTCATCTCTTGGGATGTCTTCCAGAGTATGGTTGCTAATGACATTATAAGGCGCCGTATGGGCAAGTATCATCTCCAGCCTATTATCCCTCAAATACAAATGGTAACCTCTCCTATTGAACAAGACAGCGCCATTACCAGTATGGAAGATTACGCCATTTTCAAGGTTTGCAGGGATGTTAACCCAAATTCCTACACTAAAAGGCTGGTCTTTGGAAAAACTACCTACTCCTCCCATTTTCAACCAGGCATCTCCATTGAGTGAAGCTGCTTTTCCTTGATAGCCATCCACCAATTCGGCCTGCTTGCTTGCTTCTCCTGTACTTTCCATAACTCCCTTAACCGTAGGGTTTATCCTATCCCGCAAGGGTACTTTATTAAAATCAAAATGTGCAATTAGTGATTTTGTGGGTTTGTAAAAGCGGATGTTTTTGTAACCTTCACTGCTAATCCAGGCTTCAAAATCAGCTTCTTCAACTATTTTGATGTTATCTAAAGTCACTTCTGCGGTGCTAATGTCATTCTTTAACAGTTTAAGCAGCTCGTCTTTTTTATCATCCGTCCACAACATAGTGGGTACAGGCATTGCATTGTCCCAAGAAATTTGTCCTGCTTCATCTACCTGGTTAAAAAAACTGCTCAATTGAAAATATTCTTTTTGACTTACAGGATCGAATTTGTGGTCGTGACACCTGGCACATTCCAGACTTAGGGCCATAAAGGCCTTACCGAGGGTGTTGGTTCTGTCCGCTACATATTGTACCCTAAACTCTTCCTGAACGATACCACCTTCCATATTTTGAGGATGTATGCGGTTAAAAGCAGTGGCCAGCTTTTGTTTTTTGGTGGGGTTAGGCAATTGGTCTCCCGCCAATTGTTCTATGATGAACTGGTCATAGGGCATGTTTTGGTTGTAGGCTTCTATCACCCAATCCCTCCAGGGAGACATGTCCCTGAACCTGTCTACGGTATAGCCATGAGTATCTGCAAACCTGGACAAGTCCATCCAAAACATGGCCATCTGTTCACCGTAATGGGGTGAGCCAAGCAAACGGTCAACTTGTTTTTCATAAGCATTCTCGGAATCATCCGCTAAAAATGCATCCAACTCCTCCAAACTCGGAGGCAAACCGGTTACATCCAGGCTTAATCTTCTAAGGAGCAATTCTTTGGAGGCAGATGGACTTGGTTCAAAACCATGCTCCACAAGTTTCTTACCTATAAAGAGATCTATGGGAGCTGTTGACCAGTCCCTAATTTTAGCTTCAGGAAGCACCGGCATTTTTGGGCTAATAAAAGCCCAGTGGGGTTGGTAATTGGCACCTGATTCAATCCATTTTATGAGTATGGCTTTTTGTCTGTTCGTTAAAGTAAGGTGGGATTCAGGAGTAGGCATCTGAAAGTCAGGATCCTCCGAAATGATTCTATGAAAGACTTCACTTTGATTCAACTTCCCCGGACTTATAGGGATTTTACCGCTTTCTTTGGTAGCAGCATAAGCTGCATCAGGAAGGTCTAGTCTCATGCCTGCTTCTCTGGCAGCTTCATCAGGGCCATGGCAGGAAAAGCAATTGTCTGATAGGATAGGTTTCACATGGATATTAAAATCCACCTGCTCTGGAAGTTCTTCCATAGCCTGCACTATTGGATCAGGTAAATTGGGCTTACAGGACAATCCCGTGATCACCAGAAAAATATAAATCCATCTGTGAAACATTGTCTTATCTAGGTTAATTTATTGTCAAAATAAATTTAACCGAAATTTCATCCAATTCCGATATTTTTTGAAGATATCATAGAATGAGTCAATTAAAAACCAGGCCAAATTCATTATATAAAATAGTTATCCTAATCATCTGATTTAAAAGTTCCTTCTACTTGATCAGCTAGATGCTGGCGGATAATGGAATGCTGTTGGCAAATAAACGAAGGTCATATGCCCTTAAATATTTGAGTCAAACTATTACCGAACCCCACCCTTCGAAACACCATAAATCAAACTAAAAAGCACATAAAATGGACTGATACATACAAATTCATGTGAAATAAAATGTTACTTATATAAATAAGTATATAATATTATCAATGTGTTCATAATAAAAGTATTCTTTTAAAATATGTTATTTTTTCAAAATTAAAATTATATTGGGAATGATTTGTTTAGCAAAAAACCAGGAGACACCTGTTGACTTCTGCTTACCAATTAATAGAAACAAACAAGAAGATTGCATTTGGAGTGACACATCTTCAAACGGTGGGGTTATGAATTTACTTGACCCTCTCTAAAAACATAAAATTTAATACATAATAAACCCAAAACACCCTAAGTATGAAAAAAGCACTTTTCCACCCGCTTTTCAGGATCATCAATTTTTCCTTTATAGGCATTTTAGGACAACTTTTGATGGTTGGCATTTCGTTTGCCAATGGAGAATTCATTAATGTCTCAGGTACAGTCACCTCATCTAACGGAGAGCAAATTCCAGGTGTCAGTATATTAGTCAAGGGCACAGCCATAGGAACAGTCACGGACCTTGATGGCACCTATTCGCTTAATGTGCCGAATGAAGGTGATATAATGGTTTTTTCCTCCATTGGATATCTTACACAGGAAGTACCCTTGAATGGTAGGGCTGTGATTGACATTATAATGGAGGAAGATATCCAAGGCCTAGAAGAGGTAGTAGTAGTAGGATATGGAACTCAGAAAAAAGTCAATGTAATCGGCTCTGTAACCACTATAGGTGAGGAAGAATTAAGTGCTGCTCCAGTCTCCACAATCTCTAATGCCTTGGCAGGGCGACTACCAGGAGCTATTGTTCAACAAACGAGTGGTGAACCGGGTAATGACCAAGCAGCTATTTTGGTGAGAGGGAGTTCCACCTTGGGTAATAACAGTCCTTTAATCGTTATTGACGGGATACCAGGACGGGACTTGAATTCGGTTCCATCTAACAGTATTGAAAGTATCACCGTACTTAAAGATGCGTCAGCTGCAATTTATGGTTCCAGGGCCGCCAATGGTGTTATCCTTGTTACTACCAAAGGTGGGTTAAAGAATACTCCCGCCACCTTCAAGTATGAATTTTACGAAGGATTTTTATCCCCTACCATGGTTCCTGAAATGGCAGACGCCCCCACCTATGCACAGATGATCCGAGAAATGCAATCTTACAGGGGAGTGGACGAAGCGAACATGTCTTTTTCTTTAGAAGATATTGAAAAATACAAAGCAGGAAATTTACCCTGGACACATCCCAATACGGATTGGTTTGATGCTGGACTGGCTGATTACAGCAGAAACCGCAGCCATAATTTCTCTGTTAGTGGCGGAGGTGAATCTATTAATTACTATGGAGCTTTAGGCACCCAATATGATGGAGGGATTTATTCCAACTCTGCTAGTTCGTTTAATCGGTATAATCTAACGGCAAATGTAGACGTAAAAGTCAACGAATTTTTAGATGTAGGTATTAATATTATAGCTTCTCAAGAAAAAAGGATGTTCCCTACCAGAGGTTCAGGAACAGTATTTGCACATTTAATAAGAGGTTATCCTACAGAAACAGCAACTTGGCCAAACGGCTTACCAGGGCCTGATGTAGAACGCGGAGACCAACCCCTTGTGATCTCATCATTTGAACCAGGATACGATGATGATAGACGATACCGAAGCAATAATACGCTTTCTGCTAATTTAAAAATTCCCGGAGTCGAAGGTTTGACACTCTCCAGTTATTATGCTTATGATATTTACTTCAAGCAGAGAAAATTGTTCGAAAGACCTTTTAACCTTTATCACTTGGACGTGGGAGGGTATTTGGCTGCAGGGAATACTGGTAGTGAAGATGGATCGGCATTTCTAACCGGAATCCCCAGTGGTCAGGCACCAGAACCAAGACTTAGAGATTTCTTTGATAATACCATTACAAATACTTTTAACTTAAAGTTGAACTATGACAAAACCCTTAATGGGGTTCACAATATAAGCACTTTTATTTCCTACGAAAATTCTGAATATACAGGTCAGGGAATTGAAGCATTCAGAAGATATTTTGTTTCAGATAAGCTACCCTACCTATTCGCCGGAGGAAATGCTGAAAAAGATAACGGTGGATGGATTGATATAGATGCTCGGGTAAACTATTTTGGTAGGTTTAGTTATAATTTTAAGGAAACTTATTTATTCCAGTTTAGTTTTCGCAGGGACGGTTCCCTTAGGTTCTCAGAAGAAAGCGGCCGTTGGGGGAATTTCCCAGGGGTGCTTGCTGGCTGGAATGCTTCCAATGAAGATTTCTGGAAAGATAATATAGGGTTTATTGATTTTTTCAAAGTCAAAGCATCTTGGGGTAAGATGGGGAATGATCTGGTAAATCCATTCCAATACCTCACAAGTTATGAGTTTGACGAAGGCACCGTATTCGGGTCTGGTAGGAATTATAACACTGGTCTAAACCTAACTGGAACACCAAATCCTTTTATCACTTGGGAGGTGGCCAATGTATATAATGCAGGATTTGAGTCTAATTTTTTAGACGGGAGATTGAGTTTAGATACTGAATTTTTTTATGAAAGAAGAAACAACATTCTTGTTCAAAGGAGCGCTTCAGTCCCCAACTATACCGGCATCTCCTTACCCGATGAAAATTTTGGCATTGTAGACAACAAGGGGTTTGAAGTTATTCTGGGATACAACGACCAAAAACCAAAGTTCTCTTATGGAATAAATGGGAATCTTGCCTTTGCCCGTAACAGTGTAATTGAATTTGACGAACCGGAACGAAATGTTCCTTGGCAGGTTCAGACTGGTTACCCTCAGGGTTCTGCCTTGCTTTATCGATCAATAGGTATTTTCCGAGATGAAGAGCATGTGAATTCCTTACCCCATGTTCCTGGCGCACGCCCTGGTGACATTATCATCGAAGACTATGATGGCAATGGTATCATTAATAACGACGACAGAACCTTGTTTGACAGGACAACCAATCCACAAATCACCTATGGTCTTTCTTTTAATTTTAAGTATGAAAATTGGGAACTCAGAGGACTGGTGCAAGGTGCAGGAAGAGCGATGAGATTAATGTACACGTCATTGCAAGGTAGTTCTGGTAATTATTTTCAATATGACGCAGAAGGTAGATGGACTCCCGATAATATTAATGCTGATAAGCCAAGAGCATTTGAAAGAGAAGAGGAATATTGGCGGTTAAATTTTAGGACAGACTATTCCTATCACAATACGTCTTATGCTCGCTTAAAGAACCTTCAGCTTTCCTACACTATTCCCACTCATCTCTTAGAGGCAATAAAAGTTTCCACTGCGAGAGTGTTTGTTACAGGTCAAAACTTATTCCTGATCCATGCAGGAACTGATATTATGGATCCTGAACTGGGAAATCTAAATAACTATCCAATCATGAGAGTCCTTTCATTTGGTACAAGTGTTTCTTTCTAATTAGATATAAAACAATCGTCATGAAAAAATATATAAATATTAACGTTTTATCAGTTTTTCTACTTTTGATGACTTCCTGTGTAGAAGAAGTTTTGGAGAAAGCCCCTTTAGACAGATATGCTGAGGAGCTGGTTTGGTCGGACATCAACCTTGCCAATAGCTATCTTAATACTGCCTATCGTAATATGTCAAGTGGGTTTAATTCCAATCTAAACCTCGCCGGCGTGTCTGACCATACCTTTTTTATCCATATTTACGGAACAGATGTTTATGTGCAGGGGAATATAACTCCTTCCAATATGGGGCCATTCAATCATACTCGGTTCAGGTTTCTTAATTGGCAGCTATTTGATAATATTCAAATCATAAATACCTTCCTTGAAAATATCGATAAGGTAGTAGAAAACACGGAAGAAAATGAACGAGAAGCAGCACAAATAAAAGCTGAAATATTGAAAGGAGAAGCCTTTTTCCTCAGAGCCTTTGCCTATGCCCAGATGGCCCGAACTTTTGGTGGCCTTCCTATATTAACAGAGCCTTTCGGAATAGGAGATGATTATCTAGGAACAGCAAGGGGGTCTTTTGAAGAAACAATCGATTTCATAGTGCAGGATTGTGACAATGCGGCAAGCCTTCTTTTACCAAAGGAAGAAATGGAAATGGGTAGAGCAACCAAAGGGGCGGCATTGGCGCTCAAGTCACGTATCTTGTTGTTTGCAGCCAGTGACCTTACCGCTGACGGTACAGCTGAAAATAAATATGTGGGTTATGAAAACCCAGATAGAACAGCACTTTGGTTAGCAGCAAAAAATGCAGCAAAGGCAGTTATTGACATGAACGCCTATTCCCTTGCAGATTTTGGAGCTCCGGATAAAGAGGCAGTGGCTAACAATTATTATGATTTTTTTCAGACAAACGGATCTTTCTAACAATGAGGTGATTTGGGGTAAAATGTTTGTAGCTGATGTTGGGGAACGGCATAGAAATAACTTATGGCAGGGACCCAACGGATTATCAAACTACGGAAGCAACAACCCTACTCAAGATCTAGTAGACACCTACCAAATGGAAGATGGTTCTAGCTTTTCAGATCATTTCACGCTAGATGAAAATAGTTATTATCAGAATATTTCAGATAAGTTCCAAAATGAAAACCCATATTATCATCGTGAACCAAGGTTTTATGGTTCTATATTATATGATAGTGCAAATTGGCAACCACGATTTTCCGACCTGCAAGAAAGAGATCCTTTAGGTATATATGACAGACGTACGCGTATAACTACACAAGGAGGCAATGAGGTAAGCAGCCTGGTAGGGATTGATACCCGTCAGGGGCCTGTGCATTCATGGAATGCAGGCTACACAGGCTATTTGATGAAGAAGATGATGGACCATGAAGTTATTGGCAAAGACCAATACAATGAAAATGTCTGGATATGGATGAGGTACGCTGAGATAATTTTGGACTATGCTGAAGCTAGCTTAGAGCTAGGAGACAGCCAAGAGGCGACAACATATATCAATATGATCAGAAACCGGGCCGGCATGCCTGATTTTACTGGAGATATTGAGGAGGCACTTCGATATGAAAGAGAAATTGAATTTACTTTTGAAAATATCCGATGGTTTGACATCAGGAGGTGGAAGATTCTTGAAGAAAAACTTGGGGATGCCAAAGGAATAGAGATTGTCGAAACCCGTAACTTGGATGAAGGAACAGTAAACACCATCTGGAGACGATTAACGGTCCAGGATCGTACGGTGCACAAAAAAATGTATTGGATACCCATTCCAAATGATGAAATGAACAAAGCACCTCATTTGGTACAGAATCCTGGCTATTGATATTAGGGTTAAGTAATGGTAAAAGCGAAAAAGTAAAAAACCAAATAGCAATATATTACTACTGGCATACAGATAAATTGTGGTTACCTTTTATAACCTTTGAGTTTAAACCCGAAATATGCAATAGACAATCTATTACGTGCTGAAGGATCGTCGCTTCTATTATGACTGGTAAGATTCCTGTTCTTCAGGGCTGAGCTTTGTCAATCGTTTTCCTCAGATTAATACATGGAGGAAACCATTTTATAATGGGGTGGTATTAATGTATAAAAAACCATTACAGCATACCATATTAACCACCTAGCCAAGTAAGGAACAAAAAAAAAGCCTGTTCGAATGAACAGGCTTTTTCTACTTTGATGTGATCCCGCTGGGGTTCGAACCCAGGACCCTAACATTAAAAGTGTTATGCTCTACCAGCTGAGCTACAGAATCAAAATTCCAATTTTTAGACCTCCTTTTTCAAGTCTTAATATCAAAAGAAAACTTGGTTTTTCGCCTTACTTTCCCGTAATTGGAATGCAAACTTAAAGGACTAAATTGAAAATGCCAAATCTTAGACGGATCTTTCTTGTTTTTTTATCAGGTTTTTCTCTGCTGTTTTCGCATCAGGCTGATAGTCAGGTCAGCGGAAAAAGCAGTTTGTCAACCGCAGATAGCATATTTTCTGAGAAAAAGTACAAAGAGGCTTTACAGCTCTACGAAACTATCCTTTATGAAGAAGAAGCTTACTCTCCAGCGATGTTGTTGAAGATGGGTTTTATTTCTGAAGGGCTAGGAGATTATGGTAAAGCATCCCTGTATTTATCTAAGTATTATGATTACAATCCCAACCCTGAAGTCATTGATAAAATCAAATCATTGACGGGACAGGTTTCACTAGAAGGCTATCAGGTTTCTGACCAGGATAGGTTCCTTCGACTACTCCTCGATTACAAAACCATCATTACTGGTACTGCCGCATTGCTTATGCTCGTATTCTTGATATTGGTATTTGTATTTCCGAAAAAACGTACTGTTTTCTATTATCCTGCTCTTCTGTTTTTGGTGGTGACCTTTGCCAGCAACAATTTCCTGAACAAACCGGATACGGGTATTATTACCGGAGGTCCAGTACTTATTATGGATAGCCCATCTGCTGCGGGAAATCTCGTAAGAAGAGTAGAGGCTGGCCATAGGGTAACCATTTCTTCCAGCAAGGACATTTGGTACCAGATAAAGTGGGGAAATAAAGATGCCTACATTCGCAAATCGGATATTTCCAAAATTTAAGAATTACGCCTCAAATTATCCTGAGCCTAGCAATCAAGGAGTGAATACATTTCCGATAATAATGTTGTGTTCATTTTCATTGACCTGAAAAATGCATTGGCAAAATCACGGATTTTGGAATAGGGTTCGTAATGCCTGTCCTGATTTTCTTCAAGAGGAAGGAGCCTGTAATCTCAAGAAAACCAAGCCATTTGGAAATTGAATCCTTGCAGGGCTACGGTAAAAAAGGCTATTGAATATATTAGTATAAACTACTTGTTAAGGAAAGCCAGTAAATCCTTAAGAAAATGAAGTAAGCTGGAGTCAAACAACGAAACACAAAAAGTGGTACTTAATCTCTATTGAGCCTGCTGAATCAGTCATTAAGTTTATTTCATCGCATCCGAAGCATTATTTTCACCTTCCGGATCTTCATCCAACACAGGATCTACCATACTTAGTATTTCTCCCGGAGACATATAAAGCGCTTCAATTTTTTGTTTGTAAGCCAAAGGAATTTGATCATGGTTAAGCACAAAGTTTTTTGTCGCTATTATTTTCTCACCTAGTCCATGGGCAACAGCGAAACTATCTGCTGCAATTTCAGCTTTGGTCACAAAATTATTGGACAGGTAATATTTGACGCCAAAACCCAACAAGTCAAAAGAGCTCCTATTTATATAATCCTGAATATGCCCTAGTTCATGGCCTATCCAACCTAATAACACATCATCTGGAAGTTCTTCAATTGGAATAGGATTGTCCTCCAAGAAAAGAAACCTTGAGATTTTTATTTTATAGGAGCGATTATCCTTTTGGTGAAAGAATAGGGAACCAACTTTTGGCTGTGCCTGCATTACAGATCCAGTGATATTGTTTTTGAATTGAAAATCAATCTTGGTATTTACCAAATCCGGGAAATAAGAAAGCGCTTCTAAAGTTAACGTCCTGATTTCCTTGGGAATGATCTTATTTGTAGCAAATTTCTCCAATTTATTATTTGGCTTAAAGTGAATTTGACTTTCAGTTACAGGTTCATTTTTGTTGAATCTCCCCTCAGAATTGCAGATCAGCAAAAGGTTTAGGGAAATAATAATATTGCTTATTAAATATATCATGTTTCACACCTAGTTTATCTATGTATAGTACACAATATCAAATAGAAATCAAAGGAAAACCATAAAAAAATCCCGCCTATTTTAGACGGGATTTACTATTTATTTCAACCTGACCCTTAAATGGCCCAGGCTTTATCTCCTTTTTTATAATCTATACAAGGTTCGTATCTCCCTGGTGTTTCCACAAATTTTAGTGCCTGAGTAGCACCTATTTCTGAAGTAAAGTAACCTAACAAAGTCAGGTCTTTAATCATTAATATGTATTTGTCATCTGCGTTCTCTTCAGTAGCAGGAATCATTGCTTTCTTATTGACTTTATTGAGGTAGCTTGTTCTTTCCTCCACCGTCGCATCCATAAATTCCTTACTGTTGTCCGCCTTAAAATCACTCTTTAGCTTATTAAGGCCGTTTACGAAGGATTTTTGTTGTTCTTCAGTATAAGTAGCTTTTACCATCATTGCCATAAAGGAGCCAATTCCTGCAGCTTTAGCTCCTGGTGTATCAGTGGTAGGAATGATTGCTTCACCAATTTCATCCATATAAGCCAATTCACCTTCAGAAAAATCCAGCCCTTCTATCTGCTTATCAGGAGCACATCCTGTCAAGATAACATTGGCTCCAACCATGGTTCCACCCATCATCAGTGCCACGCTTTTTAGTGCTTCTCTTCTATTTATAAAATTCATATCACTTCAATTTGGGTTTACAGATTACCTTTTTTCAATTCTTCAACAGCAAAGCTTGCAGCTCTAGCAGTCATGGCCATATAAGTCAATGAAGGATTTTGTGCTGCTGCGGAAACCATCGCCGCTCCATCCGTTACAAAAACGTTTTTGGCATCCCACACTTGATTGTTGCCATTCAAAACAGAAGATTTAGGATCTCTTCCCATTCTTGCTGTACCCATTTCATGTATACCCTGTCCAAAGGTATAACCGGTATCATAAGTGGTAACATTCTTTACGCCTGCAGCTTCAAGCATTTCTGCTGCATCATTTTTCATGTCCACCCTCATTTTCATTTCATTGTCATGAATCTCAGCGTCCATTTCCAAAACAGGTAATCCCCATTTATCTGTAACCGTTTTGCTGAGTTTAATTGAGTTGTTATGGTAAGGAAGTATTTCACCAAAAGCTGTCATTCCTATTGTCCATTCTCCAGGCTCTGTCAATTCCGCTTTTAAAGGAGCACCAAAATCCAATTCAGCAACAGTTCTGCTCCAACCTTGTCGGCTAGCTCCTCCTTGAAAACCAAAACCTCTGATATAATCTCTCTTTTCGTTACCTAAGTTTCTATACCTTGGAATATAAAATCCTCCTGGTCTTCTTCCAAAGTAATACTTGTCATCGAAACCTTCTACAACACCTCTTGCTCCAAGCCTGAAATGATGATCCATAACATTGTGCCCAAGCTCTCCTGAGCTACTGCCTAATCCTTCAGGCCATACTTCGGTAGCCGAGCGCATTAATATTGCCGAAGAATTGAAGGAAGAAGCACAAAGGAATACTATTTTTGAATCGAATGCGTAGGTTTCGTTGGTTTCACCATCGATGATCTCTACTCCTGTTGCACGTTTTTTGTCTTTGTCATAAAGTACTTTGGTAACGATTGACCAAGGCCTTAAAGTAAGGTTACCTGTAGCAACTGCAGCTGGCAATGTAGAAGCTTGAGTACTAAAATACCCTCCATAAGGACAACCAAGTGAACATTTATTCCTGTATTGGCATCCAGGCCTACCCGGAAGTGGCTGGGTAATATTTGCTATTCTGGCATGGGTCATTAACCTTGCCCCTTTGAAATGATCCTTAACTCGGTCAGCAACGCTCTGCTCCACACAGTTCAATGGCATGGCAGGCATAAATTCTCCATCAGGGAGAATGTCCAGTCCATCCTTGTTACCGGATATTCCTGCAAATTTTTCTACATAACTGTACCAAGGTGCCAGGTCTTTGTACCTGATAGGCCAGTCAACAGCTATTCCTTGCTTGTCATTGGCTTCAAAATCAGTATCAGACCAGCGATAACTCTGTCTTCCCCAAAGTAGGGAACGACCACCTACCTGATAACCTCTAAACCAGGTAAAAGGCTTTTTTTCTACATATGGAGAATCATCCTCATGCGCCCACCAGTCTAGGTTTAACTCGTTCAAAACATAATCCCTTCGGAGGTTAGGATGGTTTTCCAACATCTCCACTGTCCGCCTTCCTCTGTGAGGTATTTCCCAAGGTGCTTTGGTAGCGTTTTTATAATCTTTTACATGCTCTACGTTTGGTCCTCTTTCCAGAAGAAGTACTTTTAACCCCTTCTCTGTTAGTTCCTTTGCTGCCCAACCGCCACTGATCCCTGAACCAACGACAATAGCGTCATAACTTTGATTAGCCATATGCTTTAATGTTTATTTTAGGTATTGCAATACTATTGATTTTATTAAAGAAATGGTAAATATTTCCATTTTCCTGAATTCCGCTTATGTAATTTATAAATGCTCTAAATAGCTGTTTTCATATGCCAATTCTATTGGCCAACTATTCCATAATTTATTCCTCTTTCAGACCATTCTTTTCAGCATTGGCTTTTATGAAATCATTGTCTTTGAAAAACAAGACAAAAATCACCGTCACTACCAAAGCAATTGCTGAAGGTATCAACCAAATATTTTTCCACACATGGCTTCCATCGTTCAATAAATAGAAATCTGAAACAATGCCTGCTATCCAAAACCCAATCAGCATCCCTATCCCATAAGTCGCTAAAGTGATCAAGCCCTGTGCAGAACTTTTGTATTTTGGACCTGCCTTCGAGTCGGTATATATCTGACCAGCAACAAAGAAGAAATCGTAACAAATCCCATGCAGTGCAATGCCTATAAGTAGTAAATAAGTACCTTCTCCCGCATCTCCAAAAGCAAAAAACGCATACCTCACAACCCATGCAAGCATGCCCACAATCAAGGTGGTTTTCAAACCAAACTTCTTAAAAAAGAAGGGCATCAGCAAAAGGAACATTACTTCTGAAACCTGGCCTATGGTCATTTTACCGGTAGGGTTGGTAAGTCCAACTTCTGAAAGGAAAGGATTGGCATTTTGATAGTAAAAAGCAAGTGGAATACATATAAGTATAGAAGATAAAAAGAATATAGAGAAATCCTTGTCTTTCAATAACTTAAGCGCATCCAATCCGAGTATTTCTACAATAGATTGTTTCTCCCCTTTTACAGCAGCGATAGGAGGTGTTTTAGGAAGTGTAAAGGCAAAAAGGCCCAAAACTACTGAGGAGATGGACGACATCATAAAGGTATTTCGAAGCATTCCTTCTCCTATGGCTGCTGAGCTATCCCATATAAAGAAATAACTAATCATCAAGCCAGAAGCTATCCATCCTACAGTTCCCCAAACCCTGATGGTACTGAATTCTTTAGCCGGGTCTTTCATTTGATTGAAAGAAACTGAATTGACCAGGGCCAAGGTGGGCATATAGATAATCATATAGGCCAGGACATAAGGATAGAATGATACAAAGCTATCAGAAGAAAACATCATGTACATCAATCCCGCTCCCAGGAGGTGCAGAACGCCTAAAATTTTCTCTGCATTAAAAAACCTGTCTGCTATTAACCCAATTACAAATGGAGCCACTATGGCTCCGATGGATTGGGTGGAAAATGCTGCTGCCAACTGACCACCATTTGCTTGAAGGTTATTTCCTAAAAATGTTCCTAAAGTTACGTACCAGGATCCCCACACAAAAAATTCGAGAAACATCATTAGGGAAAGCTTAAACCTGTTATTTAAAGTCATAGTTTTTGGTGTGTTAGTGTTTAGGATGATCAAATTTAGTCAAGGACTCTTGGCAAACAATCTATAGAAATATTTAAAATTTAAGCCAATTTAACGTAAATTTATCACTTCAGAAAGCGAGTATAGGATTTCGCAATTCCTGAAATTATTTTCTACTATTTGCAAAAACTAATAGATACAGCATCATAGGTTGAAATATATAAGAATATAGGGAATTAAAGAAACCAAAAAACCAAAGACCAGAAGAATGAGTAACAGAAAACTTAAAATGGGGATGATCGGAGGTGGACCAGGATCTTTCATAGGCGCTGTCCACAGAATTTCAGCTGCAATGGATGGCATTATCGAATTGGCCGCAGGAGCTTTTAGTAGCAGTCCAGAAAAATCAGCCGAAACAGGTAAAGAGCTTTTTCTTCCTTCTGAAAGGGTTTATGCCTCTTATGACGAAATGTTTGAAAAGGAATTGCTATTGCCTGAATCTGAAAGAATAGATTTTGTGGCAATTGTTACACCCAACCACGTACATTTTGATCCGACCAAAAAAGCATTGGAAAATGGATTTCACGTGGTGCTGGACAAACCAATGACTTTTAGCTATGAAGAAGCCAAAGAACTCAGCAAGATAATAGAAGAAACAGGTTTAATGTTTTGCCTAACCCATACCTATACTGGCTATGCCATGATAAAGGAAGCAAAACATTTGATCTCATCTGGTGTTTTAGGTAAAGTAAGAAAAGTATATGTAGAATATCCACAAGGATGGTTGTGGAATAAACTTGAAAATACCGATTATAAGCAGGCCATCTGGAGAACAGACCCGAAAAAAAGTGGTATTGCTAACTGTATGGGAGACATAGGTACCCATGCTTTTAACCTTGCTGAATACGTGAGTGGGTTGAAATTGACAAAATTATGTGCAGACCTTAATAGTGTTGTTGAAGGCCGGGTACTTGATGATGATGGTGCCGTCTTGTTAAAATTTGAAGGGGGTGCTTCAGGAGTATTGATGGCCACACAGATTGCGACGGGTGCAGAAAACAACATTAAAATCAGGGTTTATGGGGAAAAAGCAGGACTGGAATGGCAACAAGACAATGCCAATTCATTAATTGTCCATCATCCAGAAGCACCTGACCAGATTTACCGAGCAGGTGGAAACATTGCTTACTTGTCATCGGCTGCTTTGGAAAACCTCAGAACACCGGGAGGCCATCCAGAAGGTTACCTGGAAGCTTTTGCTAATTTGTACCGAAATTTCGCTAGATGCCTTTACGCCAGAAAGAATGGTGAGACGCCTAAAAAGGAATGGTTAGACTTTCCTGGAGCTGAGGATGGATTAAGAGGTATGGCTTTTGTGGAGCATGTAGTAAAAAGTAGCAATTCTAATGAAAAATGGACTAAATTTGAACTCTAAATAACCCTAAACTTTATGAAAACCATTAAAGGACCAGCCTTATTTTTGGCTCAGTTTGTAGATGATAAAGCACCTTTTAATAATTTAAAAGACATTTGTACCTGGGCAGCTAGCATAGGATACAAAGCTGTTCAAATCCCTACCTGGGATGCCAGACTCATAGACTTGCAGAAAGCAGCCGAGGACATGGATTATGTCAACGAAATCAAAAATACAGTAAAAGAAGCTGGTGTTGAAATTTCTGATTTTTCCACGCATTTGCAAGGACAGCTAGTAGCTGTTAGTCCTGCATACAATGAGCTTTTTGATGCATTTGCGCCTGCTGAATTAGCAGGTGATTTAAAAGGAAAACAAAAATGGGCTACGAATCAGTTAATGATGGCTGCCAAAGCAAGTAAAAACTTTGGCTTGACCACCCATGGTACTTTTAGCGGCGCCCTGATGTGGCACACCGTCTATCCATGGCCACAACGCCCTGCCGGCTTGGTAGATACTGGCTTTGAGGAATTGGCAAAAAGATGGTTGCCTATTTTGGATGAATTTGATAAGTATGGAGTGGATGTTTGTTATGAACTACACCCGGGAGAAGACCTTCATGATGGCGTTACTTTTGACTTGTTTCTAGAAAAAGTAAACCACCATAAAAGAGCCAATATCCTATATGACCCAAGTCACTTCGTTTTGCAGTGTCTAAATTATGTGGATTTTATCGACATTTACAAAGACAGAATAAAAATGTTTCATGTGAAGGATGCAGAGTTTAATCCAACAGGGAGACAGGGTGTTTATGGTGGCTATTCCAGCTGGATAGAACGGGCAGGTAGATTCCGTTCGTTAGGGGATGGCCAGGTTGATTTTAACGCTATTTTTAGTAAACTTTCGCAATATGATTTTGATGGATGGGCTGTTTTGGAATGGGAATGTGCCATTAAGCATCCAGAAGATGGAGCGATAGAAGGAGCTAAATTTATTAGTGAGAAAATAATACATGTTACCGAAAAAACTTTCGATGATTTTGCTTCCACAGGATTAGACGAAGGTTTGAATAAAAAACTATTAGGAATTTAATTAATCTAACTATTACAAACCATGAAATTTAATTTGAATTTAAGTATGGCCGTTATTGCCAGCGCAATGGTAGCCGTTTCAGCCTGTGGTGGCTCCGGTAATTCTGAATCAGCATCTAGCGAAAGCACAGCTGCTGCACCACCACCAGCTCCTATAGAGATAAGCCTTGAAGAAAAGTATAAGGATGATCCTGTATACATCAAAGGTTCAGAATTAATGGGACAAAATGATTGCCCTTCTTGCCACATGCTTGAAAGGAAAATCGTAGGCCCATCTTATGCTGATGTTGCTGCTAAATATGAGACAACAGATGAAAATGTTGAACTTTTGGCAGGAAAAATCATTGCAGGTGGTGTAGGTACTTGGGGAGAAATTCCAATGCCAGCTCACCCTACCCTTTCTGAAGAAGATGCTAAAAGTCTTGCACAATTCGTACTATTGCTAAAGAAATAATCTGATATGATAAAAACAACTTTGTCTATAGCAGCACTGTCACTTGCAGTTGTGGCCTGTGGTCCTGCCTCAAGTGAAAAAGGTACTGCGGAGGAAAATATAGAAGAAATCATCGTGACGGAAGAAGAGTGGATTAGTTTATTTGATGGCGATAGCCTGACAGGTTGGACCAGCTTTGGTAAAGACCAGCCAGGTGAAGCGTGGGAAGCTGCCGATGGTGTGCTCTACTTTAACTCAGGTAAAAAAGACGAAGGTGCTTCTGCAGGAGATTTAGAAACCAAAGAAACTTTTGGGTATTTTCACTTACAAATTGAGTGGAAAATTTCTGAAGGTGGAAACAGTGGAATCATGTTCTTAGTTCAAGACAATGGCGATTACGAAAGGCCTTACCATACAGGTCCTGAGTATCAAGTCTTAGACAATGATGGGCATAAAGATGGAAAAATCATCACTCACAGAGCAGGTGACCTTTATGACATGATCGAGTCTACCGAAGAAGCAGCAAAACCAGTTGGTGAATGGAACAAAACTGAAATTATTATCAATGATAGCAAATTGCAGTTTTTCCTTAATGGAGTAAAAACAGTAGAAACAACGCTATGGGATGACCAATGGAATGCCATGGTAGCTGAAAGTAAATTCGCTCAATGGGATGGTTTCGCTAAATTCAAGGAAGGTAAAATCGTACTTCAGGACCACGGAGATGATGTGTGGTTCAGAAATATCAAAATCAAAAGACTTTAAATAGTTACTTAAAGGCCTTCTTTCTTCAATACTTAATTAAGAAGACTTTATTGAAGTCTGACTAGTCCTGAATAGACGTTACAGATTTCAAGGATAAATTTAGATAGCATCGGGTTTTGACTCGGTGCTATTTTTGTTTCTGTAGGTTTTAATCCGTATGGTGTTTTGCTGATGCATTTTATTGGGTGTTTCCATCTGACAACTCCAATGCGGCCTTTCATTATTGTAAATATAAATAGATTCTTCTATTAATATGTTCATCAGTTTTAAATCCTTGATTGTGATTCCCAGAATAAATTCATGTTTGAGTATTCCATTTACTCTTTCAGCAACTGCATTTTGGTATGGATCATAGCTTTCTGTCATGCTACAGCTGACTTGATTATTTTGTAATACGTCTTGGTAGGCATCACAACAATATTGTAATCCTCTATCAGAGTGG
>NZ_ATNM01000136.1 GCF_000427295.1 Cyclobacterium qasimii M12-11B
GCGATTCCTTTTTTCAAAAAGGCCATAGAGGAAAATAAGGCCTGCTGGGGAAATGGAAATTTGATACAAAACATCAATGAGCCTCAACAGTACAGGAATACCATGGCCCTTTGCTATGAAAAAATGGAGAAATATGATAGTGCAGCCTACTATTATATCGATGCTTTGGCTTTTCTGGAAGAAATCAAACCGAAATTTCCTGAACAAGAATTGTTTATATCCTCCGCTATGGGAGTTGTAAAAGGTAATTTAGGCGGTGTGATGGCCAAGCTAGGTAATATTGGCGTAGCGAAAAAGCTATTAAAAAGCAGTATTGCAATCAATAGCCAACCCAATTATGATCATAGTGATGCCCAAACTGCCAAACTTAAATTAACCCAAATTTACATAAATGAGGGATCGCTTGATAAAGCTTTGGTTTACCTTGACGAGCTTGACAAAGAATTACCTAATTCTGAATTAAAAACCCGACAATATTTGGATATAATACTTCGATGGTACCTGATAAAAGGTGCTTATTACGAAAATAAAGGAGACATGGCAAATGCTTTAGCACTCATGAAATCCTACCATCATCTAAATGATTCCATCCAAAAAATAGATCATGAATTGAAATATGTAGATGTGGAAGGGTCTTTTAGAAATGCTGCGCAAAATTACGAATTATCCATTGTCAACAGAGACAATAAAATTAAAAATATCTATCTCGCCACTGCTGCCAGTTTCACTTTTCTGTTGGCCATTTTCTTAATAGTCATTTGGAATAATCTAAAAAAATCAATAAAAGCCAACAACGTTATTCTTCAAAAAAACAGCGACCTTCAAGACACCTTAGGTGCTTTGGAATTTAGTCAGGCTGAAAACACCAAAATAATGTATATGGTAGCTCATGACCTGCGAAACCCAATAAGTAGCATGATCATGATGGCAAATTTGATACTTGAAGACCAACAAGTCAATGGTGAAAACAAATACCTTTTAGAAAACATCAAGACTTCCTGTAGCAATTCATTGCAACTCATCACAGAAATGCTACTTCCCAATAAAAGAGACAAGCATTTAGTGAAAGAGGAAGTACAAATTGACAGACTTCTAAAGTATTGTGTTGAAATACTAAACCACAAAGCGGAAGAAAAACATCAAAAGATACATCTGAATACGATCCCTGTTACCGCATTGATCAGCAAAGAAAAAATGTGGCGTGTTATTACTAATTTAATAGCAAATGCTATCAAATTCACGCCAGTAGGGAAAAATATTGACGTAATCATGCAGAACACGCATGAAATAATAACCATTAAGATAAAAGATGAGGGAATTGGGATTCCAAATTCATTAAAAAACATGGTATTCGATTGGGATACTATGGGCAAAAGAGAAGGCACAAATGGTGAAAAATCTTTTGGAATGGGATTGGCCATTTCAAAACAGATCATATCAGCACATGATGGGAAAATATGGTTTGAATCCAAAGAAAATGTAGGAACTACTTTTTTTATTGAGCTTCCAGTGAGAGCTAAACGTCTTTAGCCACTTTTTGACCGAATAGTAAACGCCTAGACCCAACCCACCAATTAAAATACTTAATCCCTTGCTATTTGAGCATTGCTTATAAGTTTTAGTGTAAACTCAGGCTGTATAGGCACAATAAAATTTCGATAGGAAAAGTTGAAAAATTGGGACAATGTTGGTGCCATCTATTTTAAAAAAAAAAGGATACACCGATATTGCCATACCTGATTATCCGGCATTTAATTATAATCTTAACACTTTGACTTACCCTGTAAAAAGGCTGATTTACTGCCTTTTGAATGGTTTACTAAGGGAGATCTGGACTAGCGACATCGAACTTTATTGTGAAATCTGGGTTTAAAGAATTGATAGGGTATCGATGAAATAAATAAAAATTATTTTCCGTTAAAAATTGATTTGATATTTCGGTTTTTAATGCAATTTTTGATCCCAGTAAACCTTTATATCTATAGCAGGCAAAAATGAACAAATACATAGATCTAATAAAGCAGACTTTTGATTTCCCTACCAAAGAATTCAAGGTAGAGGACAATAAGCTGCAATTCAATGGAATAAACTTATTGGATATTATTGAAGAGTACGGCACGCCTTTAAAATTAACTTACCTTCCAAAAATTTCTGAAAACATCCAGAATGCGAAAACCTATTTTGGCAACGCAATGGAAACGCATGATTATAAAGGAAGCTATACCTATTGCTACTGCACCAAATCTTCTCATTTTAGTTTTGTTGTTGATGAAGCCCTTAAAAACGGTGCACATATAGAAACCAGCAGTACTTTTGATATCCCACTTATCAAGAGCCTTTATGCAAAGGGGAAAATCAGTAAAGACATCTTTATCGTATGTAACGGATTTAAAAGAGACCTTTACAAACAATACATTTGCGAATTACTTAATGAAGGTTTTGTGAATTGCACTCCTATTCTGGACAATATCACAGAAATCGATTATTACCTGGAACACGTTAAAGTCCCTTTTAAGGTAGGAATTAGAATTGCCGCAGATGAAGAACCTACGTTTGGATTTTATACGTCCCGATTGGGGGTAAGGTACAATGACATCATTAGACTTTATGAGGAAAAGATTAAAAACAACCCTAATGTAAGTCTTAAAATGCTTCATTTTTTTATCAATTCTGGCATACGTGATACTGCTTACTATTGGTCAGAATTGACACGTTTTATCCAGAAATATGTAGAACTTAAAAAACTAGCGCCTGACTTGGATACAATGGATATCGGAGGAGGCTGGCCCATTAAGACCAATGTGTTTTTTGATTATGACTACCAATACATGGCAGAACAAATCATCAAAAACATCAAGTGGATGTGTGCTAAAAACAACACCATCGAACCAAATATTTTTACGGAATTTGGTAGCTATACTGTAGGTGAAAGTGGCGCTGTATTGTATTCCATTCTGGATGAAAAATTACAAAATGATAAGGAGCTATGGTACATAATCGATGGTTCTTTTATTACTCAACTGCCGGATACCTGGGGTTTGAATCAAAAATACATCATGCTTGCTATTAATAATTGGGACAAGGAATACCATAATATCTCACTTGGAGGCTTGACTTGTGACAGCATGGATTACTACAATTCAGAGTCTCATCAATTCAACATCTACCTCCCAAAAAGAGAAAAAGACAATCAACAATACATTGGATTTTTCCATACTGGTGCTTACCAGGAATCATTGGGAGGATATGGCGGAATTCAACATTGCCTAATACCTGCGCCTAAACATGTGATTATAGACAGAAATAAGGATGGCACGATCCAACATCGTCTGTTTGCTCCAGAACAGGAAAGCAAAGACATGATGAAAATCCTGGGCTATTAACCTACCCAAATTTCAAATAACTTTTAAACCAGGGATACTGCATTCAGTATCCCTGGTTTTTTTTGCTCATCGAAAAACTTAATAGAGTGAAAACCACTATGGTGCAACCCTATTCAGCAAAAGTTAACACACTTAGAATTGAACTAGTTATTTAGTCATTTTAGACATAAAAATAAGCTATGAAAAATTTTCCATAGCTTAAGTCAATTAACAATAAACCCAAAATAACCAGTTGTATTAGCAGGATTCGAACCTGCGATGTTACCATCGCCAACTCCCTTGTTAGGGTAATACAGTATCATTTCTTTCGATTTGATATCACAAATATAAGGATAAAAATTATTTTACAAAAGTATAAGCCATTTATTTATATTTTTTTTTAACTATCGAGATAATCAAAAAAAATTAGATATATAGTTGAATGATCTAATACTTTAAATTCTTCCATTGATAAAAGCTATTGAATCTTTGGTAAGAATTGAAATAAACAGCCAAAGCTAAACTTTATAAAACCAAAAATCCTGCCCACCAAAATGCAAATTCAGGGAGCAGGACACATTGTTACCCTCTAATGAGGAATAGCTCTAAAACAGGCCTAAAGAAATATATCTACAGCACAATGCTTGGTTTTTATTAGCGCATTATGCCCTATTTTATGGAGGTGAAATTGATTTATTTTTAATCTACTGATCAGCATTAAATGATATTTTCCAAATATTCCCACCTCTTTGTTTACCCCCAAACTCGATCAGGTAAAGGAAACCATCTACCAAAACAGCATCCACAGGCTGGGTAAAACCTTTGGCCACCCGGTAGGTATTTAATCGGAAATTCTCTTCTTTAGGCAAGTATTTTAAATCAAGTAGTAGCAAATCTTCCCCATTTTCTGTAAAAGGTTGCATTAAGGCGGATTTTTGACCATTGGTATACCTTGCAACAAGCGCCTTACCCTTAAATCGCCCTGGCAAGGATTGTTCATTGTCGAGAACAAGACCAAGGGGTGAAGAATGGGGGGTAAAAGTTCGTATTCCAATTCCCAGTTCAGATGCATCTTGAACCTTACCAGTGATTTTGTCTCTAAATTTATCCGAATCTGGGCCATAGTTCATTATACTTTTACCAAAAGCTACACCTTGAGGTTTTTTTGGAAAAGTGGGGTCATTGTAGAAATCATCAGGCCAGGCTGCAGCAGCAGCATTTAAAAAAGCATCTTTATCAGGATCAGGAGTCCAGTTTGGGAATTGCTGTGGAGATTCTAAATCACCCATTACCCAGGGATAGCCATAATGATGCCCTTCTTTTACCCAAAACATGTCTTCATTTTGATCGTAATCTCCTGAATTGACCACCGCCAATAATCTCCCTTCCTTATCTAAGGCCAGATCGTAGGCATTTCTAAGCCCTTCTGCATATAGGTAACCCTTTTCCTTTAAAAACTCAAGATTGTCTGGTAACAATAAATCAACGGCATCAATTGGAATCCTAAAAACTTTTGAGGTGAGGGCCACGTCACGGGAATTGGGGTAAGCTCCCAGGTTATCCTGAACCTCTCCGTGATCCGTACGACTGCCACTAACAACGTATATGCTCTGCCCATCATCACTCACCTGTAAGGCTGACCAACCATGATCAAAAGGTGTATTTGTAGTGCCATATTCTTCCGTCGTAAACACTACTTCTGGTTTTGCTTTCCCTGAATTCTCCCAACTCACCCTAACCATTCTACCTTTAGTGCCTTTATCATTATTCACCCGAACATTACCACAAAGAAACAACTTACCTCCGTGCATGGTAGCTCCCTGTAACCTGCTGATTCCATGATCCGAAACTTCTAGCATTTTTTCTAATTGGTGGGGATTATCTATAGGAAACCTATAAACTTCCCCTTCGATTGTCGCATACCAAAGGTAATTTTCAGGACCTTCCCATATTCTGACTGCCCTTGGTACAACTTTAGTAAAGTGTTCAATATAAAGATCAGGCACCAGGGATTCAGGTGCTTTTTGATCAATATCATCTTCTAAAATTTTGCTTAAATTTTTAATAAAGTTGACTAAATACCAGCGTTGGTCATCAGTTAGTAAGTCTTGAAAGGAAGGCATTACAACTTTACCTTTAGTGATCTTATAAAACAATTCTCCATCTGTCTGTTTCTGAACGCCTTCAGAAAGCAAATCTGCAGGCTGGCTACCCATGGCCTGGCCTGCAGCACCATCTCCCCTCCCTCCTACACCATGACAAGTGGAACAATAAATCTGAAAAAGCGCTTTCCCTTTTTCAAACATTTCATCATCCATAACAGGGTTTTGAAGATTTTTAATACTATCAGGTACCTGCCAATCGTTATCCACGATAACAATGTTTCCATCTCCTTTCTTACAGGAAATGGTGATCACAAAAAAACAAGTAAAATTAAAAGACATTTGAAGTTCATAAACTATTATCTATAATTAAATTACCATCATAATTTAAAAAAATTGTTGGATAGATGATAATCGGGTCAGTATATTTTTCTTTAGAAATATAAAAGATTCTTTAATCTATATTTCTAAAGAAAAATATTTGCAAACAAAATAGATAAGTGATATATATAAACACTGTAAAGAAAACAGTATTTTAATTCTTAATTTGCAATAGACATTCTATTAATTGATGTAATTGTTTAAAAAAATCCTCCTTGTTGCCATTTCCATTTCATTAATACTATGCTATACTAAAATCTCCACCCAGCATGTTTAGCGACATCTGTGAAGCTTTCCGATGGAATTGGGACATTTTATCACAAATTCTTTTGCACAATAAGGGTTAAAAAAAAGGCTATTAAGAGGCCAGGTAATATTTCTCCATGGCCTCAATATTGATAGAAAATAAAATTTATTATCTTGGGTTACCAATTATCAGCCAGATCAAGACCAAAATGAATCATGAAAAAGCAGCTACTATTTATTATTTTATTGATCGGATTAATTAGTCCATCATTGGCTCAAATCAGGACAAATCAATTAAATATCGGTTTCGATGCTGGTGGCGTAATAAATGAATACTACAAAACCCAATTTCCTGCAGGTTTTGGCCTTTCTTTAAAAGGAGTGATCGGCATGCCTATGGATGCTCAGCTTAGCCTTTCAGGAAGTTACCTCTACTTCCCATTGAATTCCAATTACATTTTGCCTGATGGGGAAAACATTAGCCTTCATCAGATTCCTGTTTTTTTGGGTTACAGGGTTTACAGGCAGTCTTTCTTTTTTGAACCTCAACTGGGTGGGGCATTATTGATTAATAATAATAAAAACATAACAGGAACCCAGTCTACCAAAAACCTCCAATTTGCTTTTGCAGCAGAGATAGGCTATGTATTCAATCAATTAGAATTAAGTCTTCGGTACCAACAATCAGGAGGTTCGCCCTACCAAATGGCATTCCTTGGAGCCAGAGTGGCCTATATAATTGGAGGGGATAATTATTAAGGGAAAAGTATCAGTCAATAGAAAACAGTAACAAAATTGTAAACTTATTGTCCTGAAAAAAAGTAAGTGGTTTTATAAAAGACCAACCTTAGCCTTACAATAAACCTTTGAATCTGAATTAAAACAAATAAAGCCTCTAATAATTTATTAGAGGCTTTATTTGTAATTGTTCGATCAGGTTGTATATACCGAATTAAACATTACATAATCTGTTGTGAGGTCAGACCCCCATCCAGTGGCTTCTTGTTTGCCTGTATTAATCTCAAGGTGAACTTTGATATGAGATTCCCGGAGCAGTTTTTTCATGTAGTTTTTATCAAACTTGGTAGGAGATCCTTTTAAGAGCACCAGTACCTGATTGTCAGCATCACCTAAATAAAGATTGGCTTTTTTATAATTAAAACTAATCCCGGCATTGCCACAAGCAGCGATTATTCTACCCCAATTGGGATCACGTCCAAACATGGCCGTTTTCACCAAAGTAGAATCTGATATTGCTCTGATCAGCTTCATGGCTACATTTTCCGAAATGGCTTTTGAAACTTTATATTCAATGAATTTTGAGGCTCCTTCACCATCAGAAACGATTAGTTTGGCAAGGTGAATCAATAATTCGCCGAGTTTTTCCTTAAACAAAATATAGAGCGGGTCATCTTCTTGGGTGATTTTATCATTCCCAGCCATCCCATTGGCCAATATTGCAACCATATCATTGGTAGAGGTATCTCCATCTACTGTGATCATATTAAAAGACCTATCCACACAATATTTTAACGTCTTTTGTAGTAATTTTTCGTCAATATCGATGTCCGTGGCTAAAAAGGAAAGCATCGTTGCCATATTGGGATGGATCATTCCTGATCCTTTTGCAACGCCACCAATGGATATGGTTTTTCCTTCCCATTCAAAATCAACAAAACCTTCCTTTGCGAAAGTATCTGTTGTCAATATGGCATTGGCCAGGAATGAACCAGCTTTTGCATCATTGGATAATTTTGGTACTGTTTCTTTTATCCCTGCTACCACATCTTCTGTAGGGAAAACTTCACCTATCAAACCGGTTGATGCAACAATTACATCATCAGGAGAAATATTTAAAGCTGCGGCAACAGTATCTGCCATTGCTTCTGCACCTTTTCTACCCTGCTCACCAGTACAGGCATTTGCATTCCCTGCATTACATACAATGACTTGGGCTCTATTATTGGCAAGGTTTCTTTTGGTTACCTTGATTGGTTCGGCCTGAACTTTATTCTGTGTAAGCGTAGCAGCTGCAGCTGCTGGAACTTCCGAGAAAATGATGGCCAGGTCTCTTTTCATGGATTTAACACCTGAATGAGCACCCCAACATTTAATTCCTTTTACACTAGTAATATTCTTAATCATTACATTTGTTAATTTATGGTTGCATTGGAACCTGTTGAAGACCAATGGATTCGTTCAATCCCAACATAATATTCATATTATGAACAGCTTGACCTGCTGCACCTTTTACCAAATTATCAATGGCAGTAACCACTATAACTCTTTTGGTCCTCTCATCCCAAAATGGATAAACGTCCGCATAGTTACTGCCTCTTACCTCTTTAATAGAAGGCGCTTGATTCCTCAGTCTCACAAAGGGTTTATTTTTATAAAAATCCTTGTAAAGTGAAGTTAGACTTTCCTGATCCATTTCTTTATCTAAAGAT
The DNA here is from genome assembly GCF_000427295.1 of Cyclobacterium qasimii M12-11B. Classification (GTDB taxonomy): domain Bacteria; phylum Bacteroidota; class Bacteroidia; order Cytophagales; family Cyclobacteriaceae; genus Cyclobacterium; species Cyclobacterium qasimii. The sequence continues at coordinate 8,542 of NZ_ATNM01000136.1, forward strand.
AAATAAGAGGTTGCCAGAATGCCTCTATCCACTGGTAAAAGATGGGGAGTAAACTGTAAAATAACCGAATTTTTCATTAAAAACGAAAGCTGTTCCTGAATTTCCACCGTATGCCTATGGTTACCAAGACTATAAGCTTTGAAATTATCATTTACGTTAGAAAAATGTGTAGTATTGCTAGCTTTTACACCTGCACCAGTAGCACCAGATTTCGCATCGATAATCGCTCCTCCTGGGATAGCTATTCCAGCTGCAAACAATGGAGCCAGACTCAAAATAGAAGCTGTAGGATAACAACCTGGATTCGCCACAAGGGTAGCAGTACTAATTTCATCGAAGAAAAGCTCAGGCATTCCATAAACTGCATTTTCAAAGCCATCAGGGAACGTGTGCTCTTTTTTGTACCAATCCTCATAAACTTCGGGACTAGAAAGCCTAAAATCTCCCGATAAATCTATAATCTTAACGCCAGCATCTGCCCAACGCTTTACAAACTCCATGGACACACCATGAGGAAGGGCTAAAAACACCACATCTATATTCTCTATGTCCACATCGTCTGCTCCAATCAATTCAAAATCAATAATCCCTGAAAATTGACCATGCAAATCTGAAAACCGCTTGCCTTTATGGCTTTCTGAGGTAATGCTAACTATATCTACTTCGGGGTGATTGATTAGGATTCTTGCTAGTTCTGAACCAGTATAACCTGATGCACCTACAATACTAACTTTATATTTATGATTTCTCATTTTGTTCAATTGATTCTATTATTGACTTCAATTTGTTCAAGGCTGTTTCTATGTCTTCGTCCGGGATATTAAGCGGCGGCACAAGACGTATGACTGATTCGGCAGTCCCATTGACGATAACTCCATCATCCAATAGTGCCTTCACTATTGGCGCTGCAGGTCTGTCTAACTGTATGCCTATCATCATTCCTAATCCCCGAACTTCTTTGATCATTGGGTGGTCTTTAGACCATGATCTAACGGTATTCATAATATAATCTCCCTTTTTGAGAGACCTTTCTACTAAACCTTCTTCTAAAATGGTTGTAAGAGTAGCCAATGCAGCGGCTGATGCTAAAGGATTTCCGCCAAAAGTGGTACCATGATCTCCGTAATCAATTGCGTTTCCTACTTTTTCATTGCATAAAAATGCACCTATAGGCATTCCTCCGCCTAGTCCTTTAGCCAAGGTCATTATGTCTGGTTGTATGCCATAATGTTCTTTAGCAAACAGTTTTCCTGTTCGGCCTATACCACATTGAATTTCATCAAAAATAAGAAGCACATTGTTTTCATCACACAGCTCTCTTACAGCTTGCAAATATTTCTTATCAGCCGGAATCACTCCACCTTCCCCTTGAACAGGTTCAAGGATTACTGCTGCTATTTGATCGTTGATTGCGGCTTTTAGCGCATCCAAATCGTTGAAGGGAACTTGAGAAAAACCTGAAGGTATTGGGGCAAAACCCTTTTGATATTTTTTCTGACCAGTAGCAATCGTTGCAAGGGTACGTCCGTGGAAGGAGTTTTCCATGGATATGATTCCTCCACCTCGATTGTTTTTGCTTGCATATTTTCGGGCTATTTTAATCGCTCCTTCTACCGATTCAGCACCACTATTAGTTAAAAAAACATGTTTCAATTTTGACAAATCAACCAACAATTTGCTTAGTGCTACTTGAGGAGGACTTACAAAGAAATTAGAAATATGAATTAACTCAGCTGCTTGCTCTTGAATGGCACTCACCACTTTAGGATGGCAATGTCCTAAATTATTAACGGCAATTCCTGCTAGCATATCAATGTATTCCTTTCCATCAGCATCCCATAACCGACTCCCTTTGCCTTTTATAAATGCCAAAGGAAAGCGCTTGAAGGTAGGTAAATAATTTTTTTTGTCTTCTTCGTACAAATACTCGTTCGAAATATGCATGCTTAAAGTTTAATTGTTGTACCTATTGAAATTTGGTGGATGATATAATCCGTTATTTGCTCGGGACGAGTACCATTTAAGATTACAGCTTTTTTAACACCGGACTGAACCGCTGAAACACAGGATTCAATTTTAGGTATCATTCCTCCTGAAATAACATCCCCATAATACTTCGGAATGGTAGCTGTATCTATCTCCCTAATAATAGATGCTGGATTGGGGTATTCCTTATAAAGTCCATCTACATCCGTCAGAACGATATAAGCATCGGCTTCAATTGCCGCAGCAATTTTACCTGCAAAAACATCCCCGTTAATATTGTAATCATTGCCCTCTTCATCTGAAGCAATGCAAGTGATTACTGGGGAAAACTTATTCTCTAACAACGTTTCTATTAAAAGTGGATTGACGGTAACTATATCTCCTACCTGGCCCAAATCAACTTTAACCTGTTCCCCATTTTCATTTAGCCCAGTATGCCATCTTTTCTGAGCAATAGCTAATTTACCATCTTTACCTGAAAGCCCAACCGCTTTCAGCCCTTGTTTATTTAATAAATTAACGAGTGAGCTGTTTACTTCTCCTTTTAATGTTTTTTCAATGCAGGACATGGCCTCTAAACTGGTGTGCCTGTGTCCATCAAAAAATTCAGATTCTATTCCTGCATCCGCCAAAGACTTGTTGATAAAAGGGCCTCCACCATGCACCATTACTACCTGTATTCCATGATCTTGCAAAACTTTCAACTTCTGAGCAATACCAACTTTAAGCGCTTCGCTGATCATTGCATTCCCACCATATTTAATGAGAATTTTACGATATTCCATTGTATATATATTTTGTCAATATTAGATTTAATAAAACATTGCAAAATAAAAAAGCAATAATTATACCAAGGAGAGAAATTTATATTGGAAAAACCTTAAAAAATGAATTCATTTAAATATTGCTATGGAATATTGAAATAATGAAAGGGATCCGTCCTGTTTTGACAGTCTGTCATGAAAAATGCATACACAGACCTTTAAGAATCTAATAATTCTTTCGCAATTTGTTAAAATTGTAAGAAAACTGATAAGCTAAAATTTTAAGGCATCAACCCAGTGCAAAACTCCCCTATTCAATGGCAAGGATTTAGAACAATATTGATTCATTTTGAAATTAAAGGAATGAATAAAAACACACCTTATTCTTGAATCATGAATTCACCTGATAACACAACTTCATTGCCTGTAATGCTGGAAATAAACCTTCCACCTCTTTTACTTAACTGCTCTGCTACCATTTCACTTTTATTGAGCCTCTCAGACCAAAAAGGCACCAGCATGGCATGGGAAGAGCCAGTAGCAAAATCTTCCAATTGACCAACATGTGGCACCAATGTTCTGCTAACGAAATCCACCTTGTCTCCAGGTGCTGTGATGGCGTATCCAAATATTTCAGAGTCTCTTAAACGCTTAAAATCAGGATTCATATTCTTTACAGAAGACTCAGAATCCGTTAGTATTAAGTGCTTGTTAGCCGTTTCATAAATGGCCAAGACTGGAATCCCTAAACCTTCTTTCAAAGGCAATGGACACTCAGAAATAAGCTTTAAAACGGGAATAGCTTCCAGGCGCATAGAAAAGGTATCCTCAGAAACCTCGACATTTATTTCTCCCCCTTTATAATAAAGGGTTATTTCAGGTTTCTCAAGATATTTGGAAAGGAAAATTCCTGCTGCTGCGGCTCCATGACCACATAATTCAATTTTTTCATCAGGGGCAAACCAACTCACATTGCAATTTTCATTTTTATCTATGAAAATAAAAGAGGTTGCCGGCAAACCTAATGCTGCTGCTTGCTGTTGCATCTCCTGATCTTCCAATATTTCACTTGTAAGCACAACTGCTGCTGGATTCCCTGTGTACCCCAATTCTCTTGCTGTAAACACTGATATAATAACTGGCTTCATGGGCTAAGTGATTGCTATTAATTGGCTCTCCAAAAATACGGAGTAAATAAAATCAATATGGTAAAGAGTTCTAATCTACCCAACAACATTAAAAAACTAAGAAATAATTTAGCAAAAGGCGAAAAGAAAGCAAAATTATCAACTGGCCCTACCCTACCAATCCCGGGACCCACATTCCCCATAGAAGTAGCTACTGCGCCAAAAGAGGTTATTAGGTCATATCCCGCAATGGACATTACAATTGAACCCAAAACAAAGATCATCAGATAAATCAGCAAGAAGTTCATGATATGGGTGATGACCTTTCCTGTAACACGTTCACCATTAATTTTCAAAGGAATCACTGCCCTTGGGTGCACAATACGCTTAAATTCCAAGGTTGAATTTTTAACAAAGGTAAGGTGTCGAATAAATTTAATCCCTCCACTAGTAGATCCAGCACAGGCACCCATAAATAGGGTCATAAAGAAGATGATGGTTAAACCATTGCTATAAACGGTGTAATCAGCAGTTACGTATCCCGTAGTCGTAACCAGTGAGACAACTTGAAAAAGAACGTCCCTAAAAGATTTTTCAAAGCTATCGTCCATCAAAAAGTAAACGGCCGCAAAAATCCCAATTACCAGGAGTCCGACACTAATAAAATAGGCCCTGAATTCATCACTTGCCCAAACCCTTTTGAAATGCCCTTTGAAGGCAAAGTAGATTAAGGTAAAGTTTGTTCCTGCTAAAAACATGAAGAAAACAGCAGTATACTGAATCATTGGACTATCAAAATAGGCCATGCTATTGTTTTTGGTAGAAAACCCACCTGTAGACATGGTGGTAAGCGCATGATTCATGGCATCAAAAAAGGACATCCCTTCCAAATAATAAATACCGACCAAAAGTAGGGTGAGTCCAAAATAAATGAGCCATAGCCTCTTGGCCGTTTCCCTAATCCTCGGATGAACCTTATCGGAGGTAGGCCCAGGAGATTCTGCTACAAACAATTCAATTCCACCAATACCCAATAAAGGAAAGATAGCAACAGTCAATACTATAATACCCAAACCACCTATCCACTGGGTCATACTTCTCCATAGCAATATCCCTTCAGGGAGTATTTCAATGTCTGTCAATATAGAGGCACCAGTAGTTGTAAATCCTGAAACAGTCTCAAAAATGGCGTCAGCATAATTTGGAATGGTACCGCTTAAGAGATAGGGCATCATGCCAAAAACAGACATTATTACCCAACTTAATGCCACAATCATGTAGCCTTCCCTTTTCCGTATATTCTGATCCTGATTTGCAAAGGAAAGAAAAAAGTTCCTCCAATAGTCAAACATATCAAAGCCGAACCAATCAAGGTGATCTGATCTCCACTTTGATAGTAATAAGCGAAAGCGATGCTTGGAAACATTAAAATGCCAAGGAGCATCATCAATCCTCCCATAACTTTTAAGATTGCCTTATAATGGATCATGATTAATTAAATAATTTTTCCAGTACAGGTTTCGCTTCAGGAAGGGCAAGTACGATGGCTTTGTCATTGAGTTGCAATTGAAATTCACCATCGGGGATAAACACTTCTTCCCCCCTAATAACGCCTGCTACAATGGCCGTATCAGGGAAATGCAGTGCCTTTAGGTTCTTTTTGGTCAATTTATTGTTTTTAGAAACGGCATATTGGACAAATTCTGCCTCCACACCCTGAATACCAGAAACAGCTTCCACATGTCCCTTTTTCAAGTACCTGCTGACATGATTTGCTGCTACCAGTTTTTTATTTATCAGGGAATCAACGCCAATACTGTGAGAAATATGGATGTATTCTCTGGTATCTACATGTGCAATGGTTTTATACACACCGTGATTTTTAGCACTAAGACTGGTAATAATATTGGTTTCGGAGCTATCGGTTAGTGCTAAAAAACCATCCATTGTTTCGAGACCTTCTTCTATAAGAAGATTAATGTTTTTGTAATCACCATGAATTATAAGTGCAGAATCCAACCTTTCTGCAAGCCATTTACACCGCTCTTTGTCATTATGGATCAAGGTAACCCCATAATCATCTTCTAATTCTCTGGCGGTCGAATACGCTAAGTCATCCCCCCCAATTATCATGACATTATGGATTTCCTTCTCTTTATGATGGACAAGATCCTTTACTGTATTGACAGATTTATTATTGGAAATAAAAATACATGATCATTGTTGCGTATAAATGTATCTCCCCTAGGAATAATCGTTCTTTGGTCTCGCACAATTGCAATGATCCTAATTTCTTTAAAAATTGGATCTGTACGCGTATCAGATAGTTTTCTGTTGATGAGTGGGGAATACCGGTCCAGTGTAATGCCTACCACGCTTAACCTTCCGCCTTCAAATTCAATAACATCAGAAAAGCTAGAGCGTTTCATTAGCCTGGAAATCTCCTTGCTACAAAGCATGGAAGGAGAAATGATAGAGTCTATACCGAGGTTCTCAAAATAGATTTTGTTCTCTTCGTATAGATAATCGTGGTTCCTAACCCTGGCGATTACCTTTTTCGCTCCTAGCTGTTTGGCTAAAACTGCTGTACAAATATTGGTTTTTTCGGAAGTAGTAACCGCCAACATGAGTTCAGCATTGTGAATGTTGGCCTTCTTTAATATCTCAATTGATGCCGAATCTCCCTCTATGGTCAATACATCCAGCCTGGATCCAATATTGTCCAAAACATCCTTGTCCAAATCAATCAAGATGATATTCTTACTTTCGTAATAAAGCTGTTCCGCCAAGTGAAAACCCATATCACCTGCACCAGCGATCACGATATTAACTGCCATAGACTCGTCTTAAATTATTAAAGGGTAATATTAAACAAAAAAGGGCCAAGACCAATACTTATTAGCTGAATTCCAATTAATTTCAACTTCTACCAAATAAAAAACTGGAAGTTATCAATCGTATTTCTCAAAAACCAAGGCCGTTCTATTGGTCATATAGATACTCAATTGCTGTTTTTGATCCGTAAAATAGGCCTTACTGGTGTCTATTCTGCCAAATCCCCCAAACTGTTTGTCATCTGAATTAAGCACTAGGCGGTATTGACCCATTGAAGGTGCTCTAAATTTATAATCAGCAATGGCCTTCTGAGGATTAAAGGAAAAAGCAAACAACAAAGGACCTCTTGTGAAAATAATGACCTTATTTTCTGGATCAGCATGAACCTGATCCGCAAAAGGGGCATTCAATATATGGTATTGCTTCATTACAGCTATCATAGACTTGTCCCAGCTAATTAGGTACTGGTATTTAAGCTTTTTATCTTCCGCAAGACTCCATTGTCTTCGGGCGTACTGATAACTCCAATTATTACCTTCCCTTGGAAAATCCACCCATTCCGGATGGCCAAATTCATTGCCCATAAAATTCAAATAGCCTTCGCCTCCCAAACCTATGGTAAATAGCCTAAGTAGTTTGTGAATGGCTATCCCCCGATCGATGATAATGTTTTCATCCCCCACCTGCATGTGAAAATACATTTCCTTGTCCATCAGCCAAAATGCGATGGATTTATCTCCTACCAATGCCTGATCATGTGATTCAGCATAGGCTATCGTTTTCTCTTTATACCTTCGGTCGCTTAATTCTTTCCAGAATTCTAGAATATCCCATTCCTCATCCTTTTTCTCCTTAAGCATTTTGATGTAAAAATCTGGAACCCCCATGGCCAGTCTATAATCAAATCCTACTCCTCCTTCAGCTGGTAATCTACACAGCCCGGGCATTCCACTTACGTCTTCTGCAATGGAAATGGCAGATGGTTTTACTTCTTTGATAAGCGCATTGGCCAGTTGCAAATAGGTAATGGCGTCCCAATCCACATCTTTTTCAAAGTATTTTTCGAAATGGTCAAAAGTGGTCAGTCCATGGTGAAAATAAAGCATAGAGGTAACCCCATCAAACCTAAATCCATCAAAATGGAATTCCTCCAACCAGTATTTTAAGTTGGACAGTAAAAATCGTTTCACTTCCCATTTCCCATAATCAAACAACTTAGAATCCCATACTTCATGATACCCTCTAGGTCCCGCATGAAAATACTGATGATCTGATCCATCAAAACCATTCAGTCCTTCTGAAACATTTTGAACCGCATGGGAGTGTACCACATCCATAATAACAGCAAGTCCAAGGCCATGTGCCTTATTCACCAGGTACTTCAAATCCTCCGGTGTACCGAACCGACTTGAGGGACAGAAAAAACTGGAAACATGGTAACCAAAAGAGCCATAATAAGGATGCTCCATTACTGCCATTAATTGTATGGCATTGTAACCTAAATTTTTGATTTTAGGCAAAATTTCATCGGCAAAAGCCCGGTAGGTGCCGACAGCTTCTACCTCAAGCCCCATACCTACATGACATTCATAAATCAATAATCCATCTTTTGTGTAATCTGGCGTAAAATTCTGGTCTTCCCAAGTGAAAGGGCTTTCTGGAGACCATATTTGACCTGAAAAGTCCTTGCTTTCCTCATCCTGAACAACCCTTCTTATATAGGCGGGTATTCTATCTTGTTTCCCATTTGCAGCTACTACATGTACTTTCACCAAACTTTTGTGTACAAGCCTGTCCTTATATTCAGCATAAGGTAAAACAATCTCCCAAACTCCCCATTCATCCCTCGTCAAGGGGTGGGTGTTTCGATCCCATTGGTTAAAGTCTCCAATCAGAAAAAGGGCTTTGGCTTCAGGAGCCCATTCTCTGTAAATCCAAACTTGCTTCTCCTTATCAAAATTAATCCCAAAATATTCATGACCCGAGGCAAAACTGCTTAGCCCTTCACCTTTCGTTGTTAGTGCTTCATAGGCCAATTGAAACCTAACCCACCTCTGGTGGATTTCTTCCTTGTAATCCTCTAACCACGGGTCCTCCTGAACAATTTTCAATTTCATATAGCTGTCTGCAAAAGTGATTGTATAAATATTTAAAAACTGTTGTTATTCCTTTACTGGAAGGCCATTCTCTTTCCAACGATCATATCCTCCTTCTAAATTGTACACATGCTTAAATCCCTTCGCTACTAATAAATCAGCGGCTTTACCGCTCCTACCTCCTACTTTGCAATACACTAGTATTGTCTGGTTTTTATCTAAGCCTGAAATTTTTTCAGCAAATCCCTCCTCAAGGAAGTCAATGTTCACAGCACCTGTTATTAGTCCCTGATCAACTTCTTGTTTCGTACGAACATCTAATACCAATGCTTCCATTTTATTATCTGCTATTGAGAAGGTCTCTGGGTTGAGTATAACTACACGGTCTGTATCTTCAGACAAGGAATCATTTGAAACATTACTTTCTGATATTAAAGAATTAACACGCGCATAGGTACCTCCTTCAAATTGCACCTTATAATCCCCCTCCAGTCTTTGATCAGGAACAAAATAATCTGTACTAATCAATTGGGCTCCACTTGAAAATGCCATGTCTCTTCTTTCCGTCAGGTTAGACCTGGCCTCTTTCGTTTCAGCATCTGCTCTTGTTCTGACTATAAATCCTTTTTCTACCAAATTCTTAATCTGATCATGATTTTTAATGGGGTCATTGATGATATGTATCGCAGACATGGGATGGTCTTCGGGTACCGTCACAAACATAAGCCCATCCGTGCCATCATTGGTTTTGGAAAGGTATTCATTCAATTTAGGTTCTCCTTCATCTAGAATAAAAATGAATTTACCCCTCGCTTTGGATAAGTCTGGCCAGCCAGATTGAGTAACGGCGGTTCTTAGGTCCTTAGACGCTCCTTTAAGTTCTTTGGGAGTTATTAGTTTATCAATCCCTAAAAATTCACCTATTTCCTTATCCAGCATTGAAAAAACAGCGCTATCAAACGCCAGTGCTTCTGCAAACCCACGATCGGGGTAATTGGCATCTTTAGCATTCAGGCTAATAAAGATTGGCAGGTGGTTGGGATGAATAGAAGACCAGTTTTTCAAATCAGTCAAATACGCTCTAAACAAGGCATGATGACTTAAAAAATCTATGTCTTGCACGTGAAACACTTTAAAACCTGGTTTATCAAAGTCCGTATCCCAATCATCTTCAGCAATTGCTCCTTTTCCTAAAGGATTACTAAATCTCCCTCCTTCAGGGTCATGATAAACATCCAACTCCAACAATCGAATACCTGCATCCAACTGTTTCCAGATATCGGGGTGACTATAATCCAGGCTTTGGGCCATCTCTGGGCTTTCCTTTTTGATTTGATTTAAGAGCACTTCAGGTATCGGGCGCTTATAGCTGTTATGTGTACCAATAAGCTGAATTTGATTGATTTTAAGGGGCTTAACCTCACTCTCCTGATGTTTTGTCTTTTCGCAACTGACAAATAATACTGATAGGCAAATAATAAAACACCTAAAAAACGTATGCATATTTTTTTTAATTAAATATATCGAATCTTAATTAGAAATTAGTCTCGAGTAGAAAACTCTGCCCACAATGGTAGATGGTCGGAAATTCGCCAAGACATTTGAAACGGGCTCAATCCTGCATTCTTCATAATATGAGGTCCAAAATCAAAAACGCCACCATTAAGGTAACGAATAGAAAGTTGAGGGATTTTATATTGATTTTCAAACCAGGCAATCTGAGAATAAAACTTCGTTTGACTGTCAATCAATGTTCTCCGAACATTCCACAAGTTTTCAGGGACAGCCAATCCTGTAGAAACAAATGCTTCATACCTGGGATCACCCATCCTGTCAATGTTAAAATCCCCTAAAAGGATAAGACTTTGATCGAAGGATTTCATATTGGCGGCCCATTGCTGAAGCCATTGTGCAATGGCTGTTAACTCTCCTTCTCTGTCTGCTGCTTTTTTCCCATACAAAACATGGGCACTTACCAAAATAAAGGTTTTATTCTCCACCCTAAAACCTACGGCATATGGTGTTCTGGCAAATTGCCTATCAAAAGCACCCTCCTTGATTTCTTCAGTGTTCTTGTTAGGCACTACTAGTTCGCAAGCCAATCCTGATAATTTCACTTTACGGGTATCAAATAAAAAGCCGATGCGTTCGTCATTCCCTTCATTTCCGCCTGAAACATCCGTTAAAATAAAGCTCCAATGGTTGCCCAATAATTTGAGCATGTGTCGGAAAGCCTTTAAATCCCCTTTGAGTTCTTGAACAGCAATAATGTCAAACCGGGAAATAATCTGAGCTATGGCCATAATAGAGTGGAGATCCCTTTTGGGTGAATCCGAATCATCTGCCTCCCATTTTTCAGTAAGTCCTCCAAATGCACGAATATTCCAGGTTGCTATCAGAATATTGTGATCCAATTTTTTAAAAGGGAGTCCCTGATCCAATACCGTATTTAGAGCACCCATCTCTTCTGAAATATGCTTGGGAGGTAAGCCTAGAATTTTTGAAGAATCTTGATTCATATCAAAATTGATAACGGAAGTCTATTTTGAATAAAAATAAGGTTTTTTAAGCTTTATCAAAACAATAAACAACATTCATTCCTATAATTGAATAAAGTTATAAATAAACACGAAATAATCTTTTGTCAATTTTGGTTAATTCTAACCTGAAGCATAATCAAAAGCTGTACTACTATTCAAATGCGCTTTTTCCAAACCTTTCAAGAAAGGAATAAACTTGAATAGCAAAGGTTATCCCAAAACTGGGCAAACATGCAGGCTTAATGAATAGCCCACCTTACCGTTGCTATTAAAAGCCCTACAATACCACCGACGACTGCTCCATTGAGTCGAATGTATTGCAAATCATAACCTACCTTGTCTTTGATTTGTAGCATAATTCCTTTGTCATCCAATTTGCCCAAACTGCTTCTAACCATATCCCCTAGTTCATGGTGGTATTTTGTCACAAGATGGGTAATGGTCGTTCTCATCCACGCATCAATCTGTTTTCTACTTTTATCATCTTCACGCAGTTCGTTTAGAAAACGGTACAATTGTCTTTTAATTAATTGCATTACTGGTGTTTCAGCCGAAGAAAACTGCAACAGCATATTGTCTTTTAATTGAACCAAAACCTTTTGAATCATGCCCTTGGTTTGATCATTTAAAATCCAGTTTCTTTTAAGGTTGTCTACATATGTCAGGGTCTTTTCGTCACCTGATTCAAGATTACTAGCAAACTCCAATACGTAATTTTCAAGATTTTTTCGAATTGGGTGTTCAGGATTTTCCTTTATTTCTTCCAATAAAGTCAATACCAGATCTAATATTCTATCGATTAATATGTCTGGGTCTATTCCACCCGTCTTTTTACCAATCCAAACTGCTGATTTCTTCAACCAATCTTTACTTGCATATAATTCAAGGGCATTTTTTAATTTCCCTAGGACAATTGCTCTTGTTTCCGGCTCTTTGATAGAAGTTGAAAATTGGTCCATGGCGATAGCTATGAACTCATGGTGTTTTCCTTCCGTAATAATGCCATGCAGCCATACTCCAAATGGCTTAGCAACATCTGAGCTTTCAAGCTTGTCTTTTAACATTTTCTGGACAAGTATCACTAAATGCGGATGGTCTATTTCCCCGGATATGCGTCTAAAAATACCTGCAAAAAATCCAACTAATTTATTTACATTTTCTTCGGATTCTAATGATTGTAACAAACCCTCTGAGATTTTTATATGCGTCAGTCTTTCTTCCAAAACTTCTGGAGACAACCATTTGGTAGTTACCAAATCAACGATACCTTCAGTTAATTTCTCCCTATTCTTTACGATTATATTCGTATGTTTCCTGACATAAGGAATGGGTATTTCATAAAACAAGGCACTTACTGCAAACCAATCTGCCAAACCACCTATTGTTGCAGCTTCGAATGCCGTGGCCAAAATGCGCCATATTGCTAAATCTAAAATCTCGAAATAAATCCCCATTTCCAGAGAAATAAATCCGGAAATAGCAATTAATAGGGAATTCCTTCCAATTTTACTCTTCAAAACCTTGTATTTATCTGATTTAGAAAAGATAACAGCTGATTGTCATCCGTTCTTTAAAGATTAATTTTTTAATTCATCTGCAAAATTTGATCCATTATTAGAATTGTATAATAAATTTCTAGATAAATCTGCTTAAGAAATAATATATTCACTAGTTTTAAATCCATTTCAGTATTAATCCAATTATTATTGGTTAAACTTCAATAAAATGAATGGCAAACACCTTAGGTGATTTTTTTACTCTAACAGCAATTTAAATTCATGTGGAATAAGTATGTAAGGTTTGTAAAAAGAACTTGTTTAGCTACCGAACATAAGGCTAACCCTCTTAACTATTGGAGGGACAGGCTTTTTATATCAGGTTTAGTCTATTTGTTACCTTTTTGTATGATCGCCCTCATTCCTGGTTTGATCATGGCCTATATAAACAACCATACGGCACTCTTTATTTTTGATTCTTCCGCTTTTTTAATTTCAGCAATCGCAGCCTTTATACCAGGCATACCCCTTATCATACGGAAATGGGCTGTTTTTTTAATATTCTATGGAACCGGTGCTTCGCTAATCTTTTTTGTAGGGAATTTTGGTCCAGGGTTAATGTACCTTTTATCGGTATCTGTACTAATGATCCTGTTTTTACCTAATAAGCAGGCATTTGTCAGTTTCTATTTGAACCTAGCTACTTGTACTTTATTCAGTTTGTTGATTTATTATAAAGTAATCATTCACCTTCCTAGTCTCCCAAATCTTGAATTACTGCACTGGGTTACAGTATCCGCAAATTTAATATTTTTGAGTGGTGTATTTTCTTTCCTTATACCCAAGTTATTTTCAAGACTAGAAAACAGTTTAAGAGATCAATACTCCCTTCAGCAAAAGCTTAAAAAAGGAACAGTAAAACTCAAAGAATCTCTACACGAAGTTGAATCAAAGAACAAGGAACTGGAGCATTTTACTTTTGTCGTTTCACATGACCTTCAGGAACCATTGCGGATGATTTCAGGGTTTATGGGATTGCTACAAAAAAAATACAGTGCACAATTGGATGAAAAGGCCAACACCTACATATCCTATGCTGTGGATGGTGCGAATCGAATGAGGCTTTTAATTCTTGATTTATCAGAATATTCCCGGATCAACAAGATAACAGATGATCCTGTCCTCATTGCTCCTGAAAAGATATTAGAGGACATTAAACTGACTTTTCAATCAGAAATGTTCAAAAAAAATGCGAAAATTACTTCTGGGCCTTTGGTTAAATTTCTTGGGTACCCAAGCTTTTTTTCGCTACTAATTCAAAACCTGATAAGTAATTCCCTGAAATATTCAGACCCAGATCGCCCTCCAATAATTCATTTCACAATGGAGGAAAGAGAAAAAGATTACTTGTTTCAAATTATTGACAATGGAATAGGTATTGATTCTAATTATTTTGATAAAATCTTCGTCTTATTCCAACGCCTTCAAAACCAATACACTGGCCACGGTACGGGGATGGGTTTAGCTATTGTTAAAAAGGTCACGGATATATTGGGAGGTGAAATATGGGTAGCTTCAGAAGTTGGAAAAGGAACAGTGTTCACTTTTACGCTACCCAAACATTCAACCACCAATTAATACTATTCTTTGTTTCGGACATAAATTAATTTGATCCTGCGTTCTACCTCAAAATTAGAAATAGAACTAACCAAAGGGGTAAGTTTCTGGAAGCCGAAATTCCTTGAATCAAAGTTAGGTTGCTTCTTTTGAAGTAAATTCCCAACATCTCCCATAAATGCCCAACCATCATCATCAGCCAAATCTGAAATAGTACTGGATATCAACCTGATCAATTTCGGGTTGATTTTATCAACCTGAACAGGTGCTTTTACTTTGGTTTTACCGTTTTCCTTTTCTTCACTTTGGTTATGTAGAATTTCCAGGTAGATAAATTTATCACAAGCCACGATAAAAGGATTGGGTGTTTTCTTCTCCCCCATTCCAAGGACCAACATTCTAGACTCACGTAATCTTGTGGCCAATTTGGTGAAGTCACTGTCACTGGATACCAAACAAAAACCATTAACCTTATCTGAATACAAAATATCCATTGCGTCAATAATCATTGCCGAATCAGTAGCATTTTTGCCTGTAGTATAACCATACTGCTGAATGGGGTTTATGGCATTTTCTAAAAGCACATTTTTCCACTTTCCCAATTGAGGTTTTGTCCAGTCACCATATATTCTTTTTATGGTGGGATTGCCATATTTGGCTATCTCTTCCATCATCTCCTTTACCTGAGTAGATGGAACGTTATCTGCATCAATTAATACAGCAATTTTAATGTCTTTATCCATGGGCTTAAATTATTCAGTAAAAATAAGAAATAAAACAATGCAAAGAAATTTACAGTTTTCAGGCAGCTTTCATGCTTGCTCACATTATAACTATTTAACGGTACAACAGCAATCAAAAGATTAGTTTCAACTGCAATCAAGTAGAGAAAACTATTCCTAAGCTATTTTATGCTATCAATACCCTTCCTTCAGTTACGATTTATTTTCCTGTTCAAGTTTTTTAATTATAACATTTGACAATTTTTCCTCATACAATTTTCTATCCATATCCTTTTCAAATTGCTTGTCCTTGGCATATTCTAATCGCAATCCTTTTAACAAGGAATAACACATGAAGAGCAATATTATTAAAAATGGTAAGCCTGTAGTTATTGCAGCAGTTTGCAAGGCGGTAAGCCCTCCTCCAATTAACAACACTGCGGCTACTGTACCCTCTGTTGTGGCCCAAAAAATGCGTTGCCCAACAGGCGCGTCCAACTTCCCACCAGCAGTAATGCTGTCGATCACTAAAGAGCCAGAATCAGATGAGGTTACAAAGAAACTAGTAACTAGCAAAATCCCTATAATTGATCCTACACTAGAAAATGGGAACTTCTCCAGGAAAACAAACAAGGCAATAGATTCATCAGCAACAATGCTAGTAGCCAGACTGTGGGTATTGCTAGCTACCCCCTCTTGCATGTCCAATAGTATGGCTGATCCACCTAAAGCAGTCAACCAAAAAACGTTAAAATGGAAGGCACCAACAAAACACCGAATATGAATTCCCTTATGGTCCTGCCTTTAGAGACCCTGGCAATAAACATTCCTACGAAAGGTGACCAAGAAATCCACCATGCCCAATAAAACACGGTCCAGTCTTTCTGCCAGCCATTGTCTCTGTAAGCCTCTGTCCAGGTAGACACCTGGAGAATGTTTTCCAGGTAATTCCCTAAATTTTGAACAAAGGAGCGAAATATAAACAGTGTAGGCCCTACCACAATCACAAAAATTAGTAAAACTGCGGCAATTCTCACGTTCCACTCACTCAAAAATTTCACCCCTTTATCGATTCCCGATACTACAGATAAAGTAGCAATAAAGGTTATCCCTGCAATCAATAAAACCTGAACGGTAATGGTGTTGGGGATATCAAATAAATAAGACAATCCTCCACTGACTTGTTTTACGCCTAAACCTAATGAAGTAGCCAACCCAAAGAGGGTAGCCAATACTGCCAAAACATCAATACAATCACCAATCCACCCGTGTATGCGCTCTCCTAGTAAGGGGTAAAAAACAGATCTTATTGTCAAAGGCAGTTTTCTATTATAAGCAAAAAAGGCCAGAGCCAAGGCAACTACAGCATAAATGGCCCAGGCATGAAACCCCCAATGCAAAAAGGTCAGGTTCATGGCCCCTTCTGCAGCACCAACCGTATAGGGCTGACCAAAAGGTGGATTGGCATAATGGTTTACAGGTTCTGCGACCCCCCAAAACAATAAGCCTATTCCCATCCCTGCGCTAAATAGCATGGCAAACCAAGAACTGGTACTGAATTCAGGTACCGCATCTTTTCCCCCAAGTCTGATCGTACCATATTTACTAAAGCCTAGGTAAAAGCAAAAAACAATGAAAACATTGACCGCAATAATAAAAAGCCAGCCGGTTTTATTTGTAATAAAGGTTTTGATGCTTGAGAATACAAGCTCCATAGGCTTACCAACAATTATGGTAATGAGAATAAAAATAAAAATCAATATGACAGAGGGCCAAAATACTGGCTTATGAATGTCAAAATGTTTTTTCAGCATAATTGATTGATTGAAAAGAAAGGTCTTCTATATTTATTTATAAACAGTACCAGGTTTACCTAAAATCAGATATAGCGAATTATCCTTGTTGAAGGGCGCTAAGTGCCTATTACTATTCCCTGACGTAAGCTAAATGCTCGGCCCAATACCTTAAACTATTTGCTCAAGAGGAGGGCTCATAGAAAAACATTAGGTTGATTACCTGCATAGATAAACTATCGATAAATCATATTATTTAAGAAGCAGCTATGGTTTGGCAGAATAGCAAAAACGTCTTATAAAATCGCTGCCATTTTAGATATTGTTAAAAGTAAACTTTTTTGCCTCCGATGACAAATCCCATTCCACTCAATTTTGAAATTCTGAAAGCATTTTCCACTTAACTA
The DNA here is from genome assembly GCF_000427295.1 of Cyclobacterium qasimii M12-11B. Classification (GTDB taxonomy): domain Bacteria; phylum Bacteroidota; class Bacteroidia; order Cytophagales; family Cyclobacteriaceae; genus Cyclobacterium; species Cyclobacterium qasimii. Next base: position 25,925 of record NZ_ATNM01000136.1, read on the forward strand.
GTGGAATGGAAAACACGGAAAGGTCATGCGCCCGCCAGTATTTATTTCAACCTTCAAACAAAAAAAATCACATTACAGGACTTTAACCTACCTATTTGAATCTATTGCGCTTTGCAATAAAAGGTCAATTAAAAAATCGTTTTCCATCACTTATTGGTGACCTTGTATACTTTACCACTGGAATCATAGGTTATCCACTCCCCCATGGGCTCACCATTTTTAAAATAACCCGAACGCTTGATAGTTCCATCAAGTCGGTACCATTCCCAATAACCTTCTCCAAGCCCATTGATTATTTTACCTTTAGACCATATCGTTTCACCATTGGCGTGGTATTTAATGGTTAGCCCATCAACAATTTCAAATTTTTTCTGATTATTACATTTTGCTGTCATAGGGAGGGACTTGTCCATTGATTTTTAATCCAGGAATAGGCAATGGCGAGCCAATTCTCTTTTTTTACTGCCATATTTACTCGCTTTGCTCTATCTTCTGCTTGATAAAATAATCGTTGTTATCGTATTTAGACTCTTTGGCCCACTTGACATTGACTTTAGGAAGAAATTGAGATAGTCTTTCCTTTACTTCAGTGTATTTCTTTTTATCTGCCACATTGAACCACTCATTTGGATCCTTTTTTAAAGCGTACAATTCCTCAGAGCCATCTTCATAATGAATGTACCGGTAATCTTTCGTGACGATAGCATGGTTATTTCTTGCCCAGGTAACAATGGCTGGTTTCTCCCATTTCAATTTAGGGTTTTTAATCAAGGGATAAATGCTTTCTGCTTCAATATGCGCTACTGAGGGTAGATTAGCCAAATCTGTAAGTGTAGGGTAAATTGAAAACAATTCCACAGGTACATCTACCTTTTTGTTCTTTGGGATACCAGGCCCTGCGAAAACGAGTGGTGCTGCCGTCGCACTGTTCCAAAGCGCTACCTTGGCAAACGTATTTTTCTCCCCCAATCGGTAGCCATGGTCAGACCAAAGCACTACAATGGTGTTGTCTGCATGTTTGCTTTTCTCTAAAGTATTCAATACTTCTCCAATATAATGGTCCACAAAGGAAACACTGGCCAAATAACCTTGAAGTATGTTTTTCCATTGATTATTGGCCAAGGCCCATTCGGTAGTAGGCATCATTGGCAAATCATCTATCGCAAGCGCTATTTCCGGTAAGTCATCGCGATCGGTTTCCAAATAAGGAGGTAGATGAAGGGCAGCAGTATCGTACAAGTCGAACCACTTTTGGGGTACATACCAAGGTACGTGAGGCCGTAGAAAACCTACTGAAAGGAAAAAGGGTTGCTCATATTCTCTATTAAGCCTTTCGGAAGCCCACTTTGCAGTGTTATAATCCGGCATTTGGCTGTCCATCTCAGGAAAAGGGCCCCAGTCTGTAGATGTTTTCTCCTTGTCCCAATGAAAATTTTGTTTTGCATAAGGCCCAAAACCCTTGGCTCGTCCACCACTTTCATCAAATAAATTATCAGGTGCGTGGTTGTGGTAAATTTTACCAACTCCCATTGTATGGTAACCCTGTTCCTTGAAATACTGATGCATCATTTTAGCATTTCGGGTAGCTTGGTTGGTTTCTTTGATGTTATTGTCAGTAATAAACCCGTAAATCCCAGTAGTGGAAGGCCTTAATCCCGTCATTATAGCCGTTCGGGAAGGGCTACACATGGGAGATTGGCTTTGGGCATTTGTAAATAGCAAACCACTTTTGATAAGCTTATCCATATTGGGAGTGATGGCATCCGGATGCCCCATTCCTCCGACAAAATTATTCAAATCATCCACCGCAATCATTAGAATATTGGGTCGTTCTTGCTGGGCTTTTCCGCTAACGCTAGTAAGGCATAGACTTATAAAAAACAATAAAAGGTACTTTTGGGACATGATTAATGGTTAATTGGATAATGGTTAATGGTTAATTAATTAACAATTAACCATTGATAATTAATAATTATTAACTTCTTATTAGAATTTTAATTTCAGCAAGTAGGCTTGTCTTGAACCGGAATGTACGGAATTAAAACCAATCATATCGCCATTAGGGCTCCATCTGCAATGGATATCACAGCGCCAATGTCCTTTGAATGATGCAGGAGTAACAAACTGACCTAAGGAACGAACAGCGTTGGTTTTCATGTCCATCAGATAAATCTTTTGTTCCCTGAAAGCATTTTCGCCCGCATAGGTATCTGTAACCATCCATTTCTCATCAGGCGAAAAAGCACCATGTCCATCAAAATCCAAGAGACCATTGCCTAGCCTTTTATAATCCTGTTTGCCTGTAGTGTACAATACGTGTGAATATTGTTTGCCTTCATAAGAACTAGTGACCATTAGTTCCTCATCATTTAACCAATCAAAATGGGAACCTGCCCAGTCGTCAGGAAAACACCTTTCAAGCCCGGTTCCATCTATGTTCACAATCAATGAGGTAGTATTCCTATTTGGAATAGCCCTGGCAAGCCAAAACAATTTGGAGCCTCCGCGACTAAACAAAGTATGGTTAAAATACTCAATCCCGTCTTCAGGGATTTCTGGAACCAGCTCCTTAACATCAGCCAATGAGACAATAAGATCAGCTTCTCCTGTTTCCAAGTCAATCAAAAATATTCCGTCGTCTTCAGGAAATTGAACATTTTCTTTTTTATCCTGGCCTTCCCCACCATAACCGTAATCACTCCTGGTAATACGTAGCCTGGAGAAATTGATACTTACTGCCTTTTTCCCATCAGGAGAAACGGCACTTACCGGATGTGGAATGGTTTTGATTTCTTCTTGGGTATGAACATTCATGATTATAGAAATGAATTTCCCATCCCTAAGGTCATTGTAAATAATGAGGGAATCTGGAGAAGTAGCTAACCAATGCGCCATACAGCCTTGCTGAAAATTCCAAGCCCGGGTAGTTGTAAGGGGCTTAAACTCCATTGTTTCAAGATTTACAAGACCCAAAGTAGCTTCGTCATCTTCTGTCGGAAGACGATCATTAATATCTGTCTCTAAAATAGTCGCATATTTTTGATTTGCACTGAAGGAATTGATACCATAATAACTGGCATAAAGATGTTCTTTACCATTGTCAACCAATTGAATTGGTTCTGAAACCTCTGGGAAATGCACGGTATTGGGGGAGCTTTTCTCCTGAATGGGTGAAGGTTCTGAACACGAAAAGGCAATAATACAGATCAGCAAGAAAAAATGGAAGGTTTCATTTGGATTGATTGGTTTAAATAATTTTGCATAAAATCTATGGAAATGGAATTTAAATTACAAAATAGCATGAGTAAGTCATTTTTTCAAATCTCATTTTTAATAAACGTTAAACATTTCCATTATTGAAGTCAAATGTCCCTCTTAATATAATATGTCTTCATGTCACCTTATGAAGGTCAAGCTATTACGCACCTTTCTTTTGACCGAGAATCCTTGGATTTCAAAAAAAGGATGGATCAAATTAATAGCCTCCTTAAATTACAATTTGATAATTCTCTCCTTTATTATAATGGCATATCATACAAGAGGTAAAAACAATTGTAAAGTTTTTATTGGTACTATATATAGAGAAATATTTTACTATAACTCAATCCATAATTTTCTCCTTTTCTTTCAACCTTTTGTTACGAAACAACTGGGGCTTAATAGTGACGACGTTTTGCATTCCATTCTGCCTTGCCGTATTCACCCAAACTCAATATACCGTCCATATTATCGTTACTCACTACACCTGTAAATTGGAAATTAAGGCGTACTCCTTCGTTGGTATAGGAACTTCGAATTAAAACATCATTACCATGAAGCGTACCTGTTAGATCCCGAGGTCCGAAACTAGCATGGTGAGTACCAAAAATCTCATTTCCTTTTTGTTCAAACATGAAAGTTTGGTTCACAACGCTTGCGACGAATTGAATCTCCAGGTCCCAGAGTCCACTTAAATCCAAAGCAGCAGGACCACTGGGTTTTTCTATCTGAGGTGGGTTGGAAAGCAACTCATAAACACGTTTCGCGATTACCCTCTCCTCGCCTGCCGCAAGTTGGGAAGGGTTAATCCGTATGTTAGGCTCCATATTTGGAGGGAAAGGAAGGTAACTCCCAGCACCGCTGACAGCAATTCGGGGATTGTTTTCCCACAAAAGTTCTTCAACTTCTTGCCCTGTGAGTGGAATTAAAGAAATATCCCATTTCACATGAAGAGAAGGTGATCGGTTAGATCTTCCTTTTGGGAGAAGAAGTTCTGTCTTCACCCCAGGAACCTGTTCCAGATGATGGGAGATGTAATTGGCCCATGAAATCCACGTCCTCCACTCTTCGGCATGATCCCGTTTTTTCCACATTTCTACTGCTGTCAGCATCCCCATGATTTCTTCGCGACCCACCTTCAAACCACGTCCAAAGCCATGGTGGGGCGCACTAGTGATCCAAGAAGCTTGGACAAAATCTTTGCGTCCAATCAAGAGGCCAGCACATTGCGGACCTCGCAAATATTTACCTCCACTATAGGCCACCATATCCGCCCCCTGGGCTATATGTGGATTCGGGACTTCTAGTCCCTCAGCCGCTGCATCCACTAGGATTGGCACATTAAGTGGCTTGGCAAGAGCAGCGATTATTTTCAGCGAGAGGGGTCCGTCCTCAGAGGCGCCACTGGCCATAACCAAAATCATAGCTGTTCGGGGACCCAAGGCAGCTTTCAGTTCCTCAGGGGTATTCACCTCTACCATTCTCACTCCCACCGCCTTTGCTGCAGCATCGTAGGCTGATCGAGAATAAGAAGGAATAATCACTTCATCCTTCATTCCGTCAAGATTGGGAATTTGCCAAATTTTATCAGGGTCGCCTCCAGTCACGCATCCAGCTGTCGCAACAGTTATTGCAGCGGATGCACCGGAAGTCACCACGCCCCATTCCGCCCCTGTAATTTCTGCTAAGCGAAGTCCTACTCCATTCATCAATTCATCAATTTGAACAAAGTCCTTCACTGCTTCGTCCATCGCTACCTGTACTTCTGGCAGGACCCGGGTTGCACCAACGACCGTAACAGTACCACGGGCATTAATCAGAGGGCGTACTCCTATCGAGTCATATATGCTTTTGCCAAGAACCTTTCTACTTGGAGATACAGTAGTGGTTGGCATTGACCTGGCACTATTTGTACCTGCAAGTGCTCCTAAGAGAAGCCCCCCAAATGGCAGGCTTGATAAAATACTTATTACTTTTCTTCTGCTAATCATGATCAATCTTATTCATTATAAAAGGTGATATTTTATATTAATTCTTACTGAGGAATTAGTTAGTATTGAAGTTTGAAGGTGATGTAACCTAATGACCACAAAACTAAATCATTAAAACCCTATTCTAGATCATTTAACCGAGGGTATTCAACTGAAAGGTCAACGCTACCTACCTAGACAATAGACTCAAATATTTCTTGTTTGTTACTAACTTGATACTGTAAAGATGGAAATTGAGGCCTTCCAATCCAGCTTCTTATACCAATAATTGGACCTATTAACCCTTTAGGTTTATTATTCTCGCTAGTTGCTTCTGAGTGAATTAAAATAACATCCGCTAATCGAATCCATGGAACAATAGGATGGCTATATCCATTATTAAATTGAAAAGCAGGGAAGCGTCCTTTTTAATCGTTTCGCCAGTCGCTAGCTATGATTTATACGACACTTCATCATAGGAGGCTCCTTTACAAAATAAACAATCTTGGATAGTTTTGGTTTTTTGTCCGCTACAGCAATAAACAGTTGCTAACACAAAATAGCATGAGAAAATGGACTTTTCAAGTACGACTAAAAAATATGAATAAAAGCACCTCGTATTTATTCTTTAATCAAAAATCAAATGATCAATTACACGCTTGCTTATCACGCTTACTACTTGAAAATTACTAAAAGATTAATATTCTCCTGAAAGGATAATTTTTGATGGCTTATATTCAAAAACCTACCCTTAAAAACGATGCCGGACTCCGAAATTATTTCCTACCTATCAAAAACAGCACCTTAATTCTTCTGAGGTAGAAGACACCTTCAAATAAGCTAGATTAACAACAAATTGCCCCTCCAATATTTCTCCTAAATATTCTTGCAGCGACCTAAGATTAATCAATCACTGCACCTCATTTTATCAACAAAATCTTTGGCTCTGATTAAATATGACTCTGAAACAAAGATACTTATTAAAACATTTTTTATAATTATTTATGACAAAATCATCATAACAATAATTCTATCAAATTTTAAATAAATTTTATGATCAATAAAAACTAAAATAAACTATTGAATACTATTTTTTAGTTATGGTTTTTGTTATCATTAGGGATCATTTTACGGATACTAAATTTCAGTTGATTGACAAATTAGTACCCTATTAAAAAACCTAAATCCAAAATAATGAAACAACCTTTATTAAATCATGTAAAACCCTTAATTCGATTGTTTTCAATTGCTATTATCATCCAAGTTGTTACTTTGGATGATATATATGCTGAAAACAAAACGGGGAAGGAAAAAACTTTGAAACAGCTACCAATTCGTTTTTATTAACAACGGATAATAAGCGTTTTTCTAAAACTAGTTTGATTGGTTATTTGACCAATATGGCAGATGTGACTGTAGCCGGTACAGTAACGGATGAAAGTGGAGAGCCAATACCTGGCGTTACAATTTCCATTCCTGAAACCGGTGTTGGAACCGCCACTGACCTTAGTGGTAAGTATTCAATTACAGTTCCGGAAGGTTCAACCCTGATTTTTTCATTTATAGGTTTTGAATCACAGAGCATTGTAGTCAATAATCAAAATAAAATTGACGTCACCTTGCTTGAAGATGTTGCTTCATTAGAAGAAGTCGTAGTCGTTGGGTATGGGTCTGTTAACAGAGAGAACCTTACTAGTGCAGTGAGCTCATTAGATGAAAAGGATTTTGTAGCGGGTACAGTCTCTCCTTTGATGGCCATTCAGGGAAAGGTTCCGGGATTAAGTATTCAATCTTCCAATGGTACCGACCCCAACTCCGGTGTGTCCATTCAATTGCGTGGGGTTAATTCCGTAAATGCATCACAAGGACCACTAATTGTAATAGATGGGGTGCCAGGTGGAAATATCAATTCCGTTGTAAAAGAAGACATTGCCTCCATTGAGGTTTTACGTGATGCTTCTGGCGCAGCCATTTATGGAACAAGAGCTTCTGGTGGCGTTATTCTTATTACCACCAAATCTGCTAAGGCGGGAGAATTGACTGTAAGTTATACAGGAGAGTTATTTGCAGAAACAGTACGTCGTTACAACGAACCTCTTGGAAGGGACCGTTTCCTGGAAGAAGGTCTAGGTACAGATATGGGACACAATACGGATTGGTTCGACGAAGTTACCAATGATGTCCCTCTTAGCTATAGAAATGTAATTAGCTTTAGCGGTGGAGTAGAAGACGCGAAAATCCGTGCTACCATAAGTAATAGAAATGCTACAGGATTGGCTATAGGTGCAGAACGGAAAGATTTGCAAGCAAGGATAAATACTGACTTTACTTTATTCGATGGTTTCTTAAAAATAACCAACAACCTCTCTTACAGTGAAAGACAGTCCACATTTTCAAGCAACGATATTTTCAGGATGGCTATACAGCTTAATCCAACTGATACGCCCTATGATCCTACTACCCCACATGGCCTCAACGTCTGGACGGGTGGTTATGACTGGTATAACCCTGTAGCAGATATCAAATTAAGAACTGATCAAAGGAAATATGCCTATTTACTGAATACCACAACTTTTCTGTTTAACATCACTAATAACGTTGCTCTTACCGCCAGGTACTCTATTAACAATGGTGACAACTATGGATCCTATTGGAGGTCTGCGCAACATAAAACTTCATTGGATGAAGGAGTAGCAGGATATGCAAGCCAAAGTTACGGTGAGTCAAAGGACAATACATTTGAAGCCTTTGCCTCTTACGATGAGACTTTCGGACTTCACACCCTTAATGCAGTGGGAGGTTATAGTTTTCAGGAGTTTAATGGACAAGGTTTTAATGCAAACAATTCGGATTTTGCAGTGGACGGAATAGAGGAGCATGACCTGGGTACAGGTAGGTTCTTGTCTGAAGGTAGAGCTGGCTTAGGCTCTTATAAAAACCCAAGAGTAAGGTTGATGGCTTTCTTTGGTAGGGTGAACTACAGCTGGAACAATAGGTATTTGATTACTGCAAGTTTGAGAAGAGAAGGTTCTTCAAAATTTGCGGAAGGCAACAGATGGGGTAATTTTTCTGCTCTTTCCTTAGGATGGAACATACACAATGAACCCTTTATGGCAAGCCAATCTATTTTTAACACACTAAAACTCCGAGCTGGATATGGTGAAACGGGTAATGAAGGATTTGCACCAGGTGTGGCAACCAGAATGTATGGCCCGGATACCTGGTGGTTGATGAATGGCGAATGGAGAAGAACCTATGGCGTCTCTCATAATCAGAATACGGATCTAAAATGGGAAACAAAAAAGGAATACAATATCGGTATCGACTTTGCCGTGCTTAATGGTGATGTTTCCGGTAGGTTCGATGTTTTCAAAAGGGATGTGGATGACCTGATTTATGATATCTCTGTACCACAGCCGCCAGCAATTCATGACAAAACCACAATGAATGTGGGTATATTAAGAAATACAGGTTGGGAAGCTGAAGTTACTTGGAATGCAGTCAAGAAAACCAATTTCCAATATGAAACTTCTTTAATTGCTTCTTCCTATAAAAGTGAATTGGTAAGCCTTTGGGGGAATCAGACTTTTTGGGATCGAAAAAGTTTTCCTGCACCAGGAAGTCCAGGCAATGCCGTTAGGCTTTTTCCAGGTGAACCTATAGGTCGTTTCTTTGTTTGGGAACACGCTGGATTTACAGAAGATGGAAATTGGATGCTAAGAGGAGACGATGGAGAAGTATTTGATGTAACCGAAAGAACCAAAACCAACCAGGACAAAAAGTTCATAGGCAATGCGATTCCAAAGTTAATCTTAGCCTGGAACAATCAATTTACTTTAGGGAAATTTGATGTCAATGCTTATTTCAGAGCTTGGACAGGACATGATGTTTTCAATATGCCTAATTTCTATTATGGAATTCCATTGGAGTCTAGAAATGTTTTAGTAGAAAATTATGATGAGCAAAAACATATCACGGGAGAAAAAGAATTGAGTGATTACTGGATTGAAGATGGTGATTTCTTGAAGCTTGATGTATTGTCATTAGGCTATACTTTTGATGTGAAAGGAAATAAATATGTAAAAGGACTTCGTATTTATGCCACAGGGCAAAACTTATTCGTCCTTACAAATTATTCAGGTTTAAATCCAGAGGTAAATATAAATGGCTTGGATCCAGGGTTTGAAGAGAGGGCAACCTATCCACAAACGCGAACTTTTATGTTTGGTGTACAAGCGAATTTTTAAACCCAAAAATTAAGATCATGAAATTGACAAAATATATATTAATACTCTTTACTGTCATTATAACAAGCTGTTCTCTGGATGAGGTTTGGTATGACAGGGTAGTTCCAGAAACCTTCTTTAAAACAGAAGGAGATGTATTGGCTGCACTATACCGTCCATTTACCCACGCCAGGTGGTACCTAACAGGAGATCGATGGGTAGCTCAGGAGTTTTCCGGAGACCATTTTGCCCGTACTACAAAAGGAAGGCATTGGTATGATGGCGGACGTTATGCCAGATATCAACACCATGAATGGACTCCAGATGAATCCCAGTTGTTTGGTACCTGGAGAGGAACTTTGCAAGGTGTAGCTTTGGCATTAGATGTAAAGCAAGACCTGGGAAAATTAGATTATCAGGAACTTGCGCTTTCAGAAGAAGATAAAGCTGCCCACTTGGGCCAGTTAGATGCTTTGATCGCATTCTTCTACTTAAGAGGACTAGATTTCTATGGTGGTCTTCCAATATTCACCAGTTTGGATCAGGAAGATGTTCCTAGAAGCACCGACAAAGAAACTTTTGATCACATAGAAAGTTTGTTAAAGCAAGCGCTTATCGACTTGTCTGTAAAAGAAGTGGGAGCACCTCAGGAAGGGGCTATCACCAAGGGTGCTGCCGCAGTGATGTTGGCAAGATTGTACTTCAATGCCGAAGCTTACATTGGAATACCTATGTACGATGAAGCAGCAGAGATCTCTCAAGCACTTATTAATAATGAATATGGCACCTATAGCCTGGATACAGATTGGAAGGGACCTCATGATTTTGAAAACGATCAATCTCCAGAGATAATATGGTCAATCCCTTCAGAATTTAACAGGCTAGAGTATACGCACTATGGTCATATGTATCATTATAATTCCCGCGTTTATTTTGATGTAGATTTGGGTTCAAATAACGGTACCCATTTACAGCCTTCAAGAAGACCTGATGGAACCTTATACTCTGAGGATTTCAAATTGGGTTCTCCTTACGAAAAATTTGAAGACACTGACCTTAGGAAAAAGCCATTTAAATATTTTGGCTCTGGTAGTTACGAAGGAATGTTTTTAGTAGGAGCCCAAATCTCACCTATAAACGGTGACCAGGTTGTAGGTAATGAAGAGTACAATGGACAACCACTGGAATTTGTCGATCAGGTTGCAAGATTTTCGGAACTGGGATCAACTTACTCAACTATTGCGGATCTACCATCCAATATCGGTGCAGGTGAAGAAAACACTGGTATTCGTTTGGTAAAAATCCCTGTCCCTTCAAGTCAGGACCTGACTTTGAGATGGGCTGCAGATCATCCAGTATTTAGATTAGCAGAAGTTTACTTAATGCTTGCTGAGTGTCAGGTAAGGTTGGGCGACCCATCTTCCGCAGCTGAGCTAATAAATACTGTTAGGATGAGGGCTTTTGAAGGAGGAAATGATCCTAACCCTGCTACATCAGGAAATTTGGATTTATACCGAATGGCAGATGAATGGGGTGTGGAATTTTTAGGAGAAGGTAGAAGAAGAACTGACTTAATTAGGCTAGGATTTTTCACCACAGAAAAATGGTGGGATCACTCTCCTTCTAATTCAAGTCATCTAAATCGATTCCCAGTACCTACTGCCGCACTTTCAGCAAGTAATGTGCTGGAACAAAACCCTGGTTATTAAGTATGGTTAAGAAAATTCAATTGACGGGCTTCTTGTAAAGGAATCCAAAATTGAAAATTACAATCCGGCATCTCTGACGAAAGTCTAGGTGCCGGATTTTTTTTAGCTTGTTTTGAAGGGGGGTAATTGTTAATTGTTAATTGTTAATTGTTAATTGTTAATTGTTTTTAAAGTATAAACTTCAATAATCTATTACCGTTGTTTGAGACTGTTGGGCATCCGAACTACCGGTGCCTGAGCCTGTCGAAGGCAGAGGTAAGGCAGTGGACCAATTATTTCTAGGCTATTTTTGTCACTGAGTTGCTTCGCTTCAGGGCAGGCCCTGAGTTACTTCGCTTCAGGGCAGGTCTCCATTTGGGTGTCTTAGTTTATAGAAATCTGGTTTTTCATTGTTATATGTAACCATGACGTAGGAAGTGCCTTTGACATTAATGATATCTAAACCTCTTACTGCTTTCTGGCTAAAATTTAAACCCAGTTGGTTGCCTTCTAATATTGTTCCTTCGGAAGTAATGACATTTCCTGAAAGACTTCCAAGGCGTCCATGATAAGGGGATACGCCAAAATAATTACCACCTGCCAAAACTTCTTCCTTACCATCTCCATCAAAATCAAACTTTAAAAAAGTCGTCAATGGAGCTACCTGTAAAGAGGCATCAAATGCTTTAAAAGTAAACTTACCCCCAGCATTCAATAGGTATCCGGATGCCAATTGCTGGGCAGTAAAAAGGGTAGCATTTTCCAACTGATCTTCATCAAAAATCTCTTCCAGTGGTTTACCAGCGAAATCTTTATACGAAGTAAATTTCCTTTTAAGAAAACGCATTTGGCTACTCAGTTCATCTAGTCCTGCAACCGTATAGTATTCGCCGTCTTTTTCATAGGCCAATATGGTTTCTGTACTCCCATTTTCATCAAAATCCGCATAATACATCTTTAATGGGTAATCTTCTTTCGAAGTAAATTTGCTGTTTAGCCCCCAATTGCCCAATAAATAATCCAATTCACCATCCCCATTTATATCAAAGGGAATGATGGATTGCCATAGACCTGTTAACTTTTGATCAACCATTTCTTCGGTAATGTCTTTTAAAATTCCTTCCTGGTTTTTAAAAAACCTGGGAGTCATCCACTCCCCTACTACGATAAGATCGACCCACCCATCGCCATCAAAATCTGACCAGACAGCATCCGTTACCATCCCTACGTTCTCCAGTGTTTTGTTATCAACTGTCTCAAACGAGCCGTTTTTATTGTTCAGGAGATAAGATTTTGGAAGATTTCCAAAATCATTTGCAACAGCTCCACCACCCACAAAGAGGTCCATGTCACCATCTTTGTCATAATCATGCGCTTTTACTACAGCACTATTCTCAAAATAAGGAGGAAGAGCCTGTTTTTTAAAACCCTTGTCTTCATTGATAAAAAGCCTATCCAACAAAGCCTCATTCTGTTCAGAAAGCTCACCACCTGAGGAGACAATGAACAGGTCATTTTTACCGTCATTGTTCAGGTCTTCTATTATTGCCGACACATCTTCACGAAGAGAATCTTTGGCAATTGCATCGATTTGTTTCTCCATAAATCCATTGCCAGTTTGAAGAAAAATCTTTGCAGGCTGCAATTTTGCTCCTCCAAAAAAATATCATCACTACCATTGCCATCAAGGTCTTTGACTACAACTGCAGGTCCACGATCAGAAACCTTATAAGGAATAAGCCGCTGATGATTGAAATCTATGAACCTGTTTTCTTGGTGTTTATAATCCAATCCCGATAAAGCCTCGACTTTTTGGAACCAAGTTTCAGCTTTGGAGAAAACTTGTTGATAATCAACTTTTTGACGGTTTTCTGAAGGATTCAGCTCCAGTGTTTGATTCACTGTTATGTTGTGTTTTTTTTCAATTGTATTGTCCGGCCATATCACCAGCATAGAATCTACTTGTTGAATATTGCCGAAACCAAAATGGATCAAAGGTTCTGAAGAGGATTGAAAACCCCTTGAAGTAAACAACTGTTTCATTTGCATCTTACCCTGATGCCAGGTGATCACTTTGGTGCCAATCCCAAAAGTATTTGGAGCAATGAAATCTACCTTGATTTTTAAATAAGCTGAATTTCCAGCCAAATTGTTCTGGTACAAGGTTGCTGGTTCATTGAGATTGTTGGTAACCAAATCCAAATCTCCATCATTGTCCAGGTCTGCCCATGCAGCTCCTGTTGATAAATTGGGGTAATCAGAAATCCAGTTGCCGGATTGATCTGAAAACTGAAGGTTTTCTTCCCCTTTAAAGATATAGTTCTTTACTTTACCCGAAGGCATTTTATTCAACGCTTCCTGATCTAAACGATTTGAAGCATTAAATTGTCGTTCTACTTCTTCACTAGATATATAATTGATGTAATCATGGTCATTGGGTCTTCGGGAAATCCCTGTAGATATGAATAAATCCTGTTTTCCGTCAAGATCAAAATCTGCAAATAGAGGACTCCAACTCCAATCAGTCGCTGAGACACCACTATACAGGGCGACTTCCTGAAAGTATTCTCCACCACGGTTGATTTGCAACATATTACGCGCGTATTGGGGATGATAATTGAGGCGTTCTATTTTCAGGTCATGCGTATAAATGGGATCATCACTCATGGATGATTTGAGCACCTTTTCATCTTCAGATAGCATATCCAAGGTGATAATATCTACAAAGCCGTCTTGGTTGATGTCCACAGCGTCATTCCCCATAGAAAACCTGCTTACCTGGCTGAATTTATCCTTCAGTTGCTCGGTAAAAGTTCCGTCTCCGTTGTTGATATAATAATAATCGTCTTCGTGAAAATCGTTGCTTATATAAAGATCAGTAAATCCATCATTGTTAAAATCTGCAGTGGCCAACCCAAGTCCATAGCCATTGGCCCCACCAAAAATCCCTGCCTCTTCGCTGACATCAATGAATTTTCCACCTTCATTTCTAAGCAACTTATCACCACTTAACTCAGTGCGCTTATGCCTTATCGCCGCCGGACCATAGGAATTATCAGTATGTACAGAATGGTTTAACAAGTACATGTCCAGGTCTCCATCATTGTCATAATCAAAAAAGGAAGCCGTGGTAGCGTAATTTTTAAAATCCAGTCCATATTTCTCCCCTTCTTCTGAAAAGGTGAGGTCACCATTGTTTATAAACAGTTCATTCTTACCCTTCAACCCGTGGATTCCTACGACTGCACACACATAAATATCAAGATTTCCGTCACCATTCACGTCGGCCAGTGTTACGCCAGTATTCCAATCAGAAGAACCAGCAACTCCAGCATTTTCCGTGATGTCTTCGAATTCCATATTGCCTTTGTTTAAAAACAGCTTATTGGGAACTTGATTACCGGTGAAAAATATATCCTGAAGACCATCATTGTTGATATCTCCTATTGCTACTCCCCCACCATTGTAGAAATAGAGGTAATAAAGAATACTCAGGTTATTGGTTTCTTTTAACTCATTGGTGAAATCCAGATTTGAAACAGTCGGGTCAATGGATCTAAACAGGTAATTTTCTTCCTTAACTTCTGAGCATCCAACAAGAATAAAAAATAGGAGCGCAACAAAACTGATTTTCATTTTTCTTGAGTATAAATGATGAATCACTAATTTAGTAATTTGAAGCAGTATTTAAGGAAATATTCACTTCAATCCGTAAGCAGATTAAGGAAAAAGGATTTAAATTAATCCCATTCCGATTTTTCCGATTTATTTTGTTCACTTGTTTAAGGAATACATAAGTCAAAATAGAAATTCCCTATTGAGCAGCAAAAACCCATTACTGGTCTTTATATTAATAAGTATTATATACCTATATTAATTTAGCGCCTATTTAATTAATTGAATCCTTCAGATAAGCAATATATTGGAAAGATAATCAGGTAAACTCGGTTTAAATAAGTAAACAAAGTGGAAAATTTGAAGAATAAAAACTATCAGATTAATTAAGCTACTGTTTTTCATCCTATTCTTGCCGAAATCAAACCGATTTTCATAAAAACGATCTGTATATTTATAACTTGATTAATCAAATAAACCCATCCTACAATAGGAAATAACTAAAAAAGCATGACTGTCCTGAAAAGTGTAAATCGATCGTTATTTCTTATCAGCCTTCTCATAGTATCTTTTATGAGCGACCTGGCTTATGCTCAGTTATCAGAAAATCATGATTCTCAACCGTATCAACTCGATAACCCGATATCGGTACAGTACCTGAAAAGGAATCTTCGAAAATCTCAACCTAGACTGGTATTAAATCAGGCAATTGAACAGAACCTAAGAGAAAAGCTTCAAACCGATCCCTTTATTCAGCATATTTTTCAATCGATCAAGTACAATGCTGAATCGGTATTAGCTATAGATTTAATTACGGTTGACATCCCAGATAATCCCCGATCACAACAAAATCAGCTCCGTATTTCCAGAGATTTCCTCTATCGAATAAATATGTTAGGAATGGTCTATTTAGTTGAAAAGGATCCGGAAATTTTGCAAAGGTTAAATGAAGAAGTGCTTGCTGCTTGTAATTTCCCTACTTGGAACCCAAAACATTTTCTCGATGTCGGTGAAATGTCTTTGGCTATTGCCTTGGCTATAGATTGGACCGCAGGGGAATTACCCAAATCTACCCTCTCTTTGGCGAAGAAGTCTTTAATAGAAAAGGGAATTATGCCCAGCTGGCCTGAAAATGGAGATACACCTAAATGGGTCAATGGAACAAATAACTGGAATCAGGTTTGCAATGCAGGTATGATTGCAGCATCTATTACAATTGCTGAGGAAAACCCGGCATTGGCAGCAAAAACGATAAAACGGTCAATTGCAGGTATGAACCATGCCCTTGCTGAATATGCACCGGATGGTGCTTATCCTGAAGGCCCTACTTATTGGGGATATGGAACAATGTTTTCAGTAATGACTGCGGCCATGCTTGAGAGTGCATTTGGAACTGATTTTGGAATAGGTGAATATCCGGGCTTTAAAGAGAGTGCTAATTTCGGCCTTTTAACCTTGGCCCCTTCCAAACTTTTATACAATTATGCTGATAGCCCCGACATTCCGGAGCTTTATAATGATTTTACCTTGAGTTGGTTTGCCTCCAAAACAGGAGATAAGAATTATTTGAACCATGCAAGATTTATGCAAACACCTGAAGAGATAGGGAAAATCTCACGTCTGGCAGGAGCCGGTTTGGTTTGGACGGCACAATTTGAAGAAAAGGAATCAGGATTTATCCCAAGTGCATGGAAGGGTGAAGGAGCAAATCCACTAGTAATTTTCACTGGGCAGGGGGAGAATAAAGAAGGTTTTTATTTTGGAGGAAAAGGAGGTCGAGGATCAATAAGCCATGGGAATATGGACGCTGGCTCTTTTATTTTTGAATTAGATGGCGTTCGATGGGTGATCGACCCCGGCAATCAGAGCTATGGGTTGTTGGCAAGAGCTGGTTTCGATTTATGGAATAGGTGCCAGGAATGTGATCGATGGAAATTGCTTACCAAGAATAATTTTGGACATAGTACAATCTCAGTGAATAATAAACGACATGTGGTCGATGGTTTGGCTACCATTATTGACTTTAAAGATGGAGAAAATCCCGAAGCCACCTTTGACCTTACACCGACTTTTGCAGGTCAGCTAAAAAGTGCTAAGAGAAAATTTACAAAAGACAGCCCCAGATCTATTGTAATTGAAGACCAAATAGAAACCAACGATTCTACAAAATTGATCACTTGGCAACTTATGACTCAGGCCAATATTGAGCTTGTGGATGGTGGAGCTGTTTTGACTCAGGATGGAAAAACCCTGATGTTAGAAAACTTGTCACATCCAGGGATTAGCTTGTCCGTCATCTCTCTGGATCCAGCCCCACTCGAATTGGATAGGCACATTGAAAACCTAAAAAGAATAGAATTAAGGGTCCCTTCATGGATTTTAGAGGGAAATAAAGTTAAAATAAAAGTGCGCTTGTATGGAGAATAGCGTGAATTCAGAATAGGCAGGTTATTGGTGCTATTTTATAATTAGGGAAAACCCATATTTTGAACCAATGATTATGCGGATGCAAATTTTTAATTTCCCTTGAACTTAAACCAATTTAAAAATTCGATATTTGGTTAGACTTTGAAATTAAGCTGAACAGCAATTGAAACCCAGGATTATTTTGGAACTGTTTCTAAAAAACGCTTTGCTTTTTGTGCCAGATAATTGTTATCCGATTTACTTAGAGCCCTTACTTTTCCCAGACTATTTGCATCGAACAATTCCTGCTTTTGGTATACCTCTAAAAGGATCACCGTAAGTGGAACCTCAAGATCAATAATTACCTCATTAAAAAAAGTAACTGTGTTAGGGTGCACAATTGGAGCTTTCTTGAACAAGTCCAGAATCCACTTTTTCCTTCCGCTGTCCATTTGAGGAAATAGCGCAACTAAATTTGATTGGAAGGTTTCGGAAGCTAAATTTTGAGGGTTAATTGTTTGAATGGCCTTTTCGGAAAGGCTATATTCATTGCTATTTATAAACTCAAAAATCAAAGGGCTTATCTCCGGGTATTGATCGAGTTTGCCTTCCAATTGCTCCAAGGTCCACAATACATCTGAAAGGTTTTCACTTTCTAATAAAAGGCCAATATAATCGGAATCAAAATTACCTGTGGTCCATTGCTTAATAACCGCACTGGTAGGACCATAGATCAGGTGCCATAATTTATAAGTAGTGTAGGCAGCCCCTTCTACCACGTAATCTAGAATAAATTTAGAAGTAGCACTGGATACCCCATCTATTTCTTCATCATCGTATTGGCTTTCAGAATTAACATCCTTAGCCCCTTCCATCACAATCTCATTGTAGGAAAAACCTCCTAGGGGAAGAAAAGGATCTGCTAACAAAGCATTCAGTCTAAGGTACTCTTCTTCAGTAAATGGTTCGTGGTCATGCTTACTGAGGTACTCATTTTCGGGCATTTCAAAGCCCAGGTATCTTCCGGTAGGATTCCAATAAACAATAACATCAAGCAACCTACATTTACCATCAAAGCAAACACTTGTTACGACATTTCTGGAAAAAAATACGGGATCTCCTTTGCCCGACAAATGACCATAGAGCGTATCTATTGAAATTTCCTCTTCGAAATCAATCAGTCTTTTTTCTACTTCAACTGCTTCAATTGTTAAGGTCTTGTCATTGATATATTGTATGGTCCCCGTATTGGAAACGGGAACCATACCAATAAAGAACACAGCAATAATTAATAGAAAATGTTGCTTTGTAACTTTAAACATTGATTTTTTAAACTTCGCCTGTAGGAACAATGGCACCATGATTTCTTAAAAGTTCTCTCACTTCATCTAAAGGAACATCAGCAGGAGACACATTTCGTTGGCAAGCGATCACTGCTGTAGCTCCGGCAACCTGTCCCATGGCCATGCTGGATCCTTGTACTCTTAGAGCGGAATTGGCTAACCTATCGCTAGACAAACACCTACCTGCTACCATAAAGTTTTTGCTGTTTTTAGGAATCAATGCCCTCAAGGGTATACTAGCAACTACCCCTTCACTCAATTGTTTTGGGCTTACACCATGTTCAATTATATGCAAATCTATCGGATAGTAAGAATAGGAAAGTGAATCTTTATACTTTTTTCCTGAAGTATAATCCTCGTGCGTGATTTGATACAAGCCATCAATCCTATAGGTTTCCCTGATACCGATTTCTGTTCGCATGTCTTCTATCACTATGTTCTCACAGCCTGGTAATCTTTTCAAAAACTTCAGGTGCTTCAACAGTGATCCTCTCGCATGAATATTCGCCGCAGTATGTGATTCGGAGGTTGTAGAGTCTGCCCCTCTGATATGTTGAATATTATCACCTTTGGAACTCAAAAGGCGAACAATATTTCCTCTAAACTCCTCCCTTATCAACTCTCCGCTGTTTATCGCTGCTTCATATTCCTTTTTGATCATATCCAAATCCAAGGCTTCCATGTCATAGCCACCCAATCTAAAGATAAGCGTTCCAGGTTGTGTTTCAGCTTCTTTCAGCAAATCAAACCCTGCAATATTTGCAGCAATTGCATTTCCTGAGCAATCGATAATTTGCTTGCACTTTATTTTTGTAGTAATACCTTTACCAACCGTCTCCATTTCCCAGAATCCCTTCTTGAATTCTATTTTGGTAGGCGTTTCGTAATAGCGCAAATCAACGCCAGCTTCAACGCATTTTTGCTCTAATATTACAGAAAACAAAGGACCATTTAGTCTCACTTGATGGTTCCAATGTTGGCGTCCATGAGGAATCGAAAAATTGGGTAGCGTATCTCCATTAAGTTCTACTGCTTCTTGAACATTTTCCCAACCGATACCACTAATAATCTGCTTTCCCCAGGCAAAGAATATTCCCGGAAAAGCCACTCCTGCGGTAGTAGTAGTACCACCTAATTGGCTAACACACTCAATAAGGGTTACTTTTTTACCAGCTCTGCCAACCTGGATCGCTGCCACTGCACCAGCTGTACCTCCTCCTACTACTACAACATCCGTTGTAATATTTTTTTGAACAACCTTATAGGGTTCCTTTAAAACATCCCCTTTAGCAAAGGGAGAAGCCGCCACACCCAGGGAAAGTGTTCCCATAGCGGCGATCATATCTCTTCTTTTCATAATCCTTTTTATATTAAACCCGAACCATGCAACTGCTATATTATTAATAAGTGTAATGGATTCCTGAGAAATTCATTCACTTGCTAATTAAGTAGCAACTGCATCATTCGGGTTAATTAATTAATTTACTGTAAGAATTAGTATCCTGGGTTTTGATCTGTATCAGGGTCTATCGCACCGTTAAAGTTTAACTCTGACAATGGTATAGGCCATAAATAATGTGCCTCCGCTATGGTTATGCCTTTGTTTTTCGTTAGCATTTCTTGTGCTCTTCCTGTTCTTTTTAAATCCAACCAACGCTTTCCTTCAAATATAAACTCGTAAGCCCTTTCTTGTAATAAGGCATCAAGGAATTCCGTGATTTCACCTGAAGAAAAAGTATAATCAACTTCCGAAGGTGAATCTATTGCCAATCCATAAGCCCTTCTTTTAATTTTATTCAAGGCTTCTAAAGCTTCAGGAGTTACGGCATTGGCATTTCTGGCTGCAGTTTCTGCATAGATTAAAAGAACTTCTGCATACCTGTAAATGGGTAAATCATTTCCTCCATCACTGCTTCCAACGGCATTCCGATCCATGTACTTATTGCTTACCAAGGTATTTGGTCCCAATCCAAAATCTATTTGGTCCCATAACTCTTTTCTCAAATCTCCATCTTCCCAATTGATATAAAAAGGATTAGAAGCGTCGCTATAATGCGCATAAGCACCTCCAAAGTTAAAGTAATCAGTGCTTGGATGATTCAATATAAACAGCATGAAGTTCCCATGGCCGAGCTCTCTGGAATATTTAAAATAAAAGACCTCTTCAGTAGTTGTAACTAAATCAGCTCCGAAAATATCCGTTCGAATGTCATTTGCTTCTTCTATTCCAACCAATGAATAATTGTTTGAATCAATTACTTCCTTGCTTTTTGTCATTGCAAGGTCATAATTTCCCATGAACAGGTGGACATCGGCAAGTAAAGTTTTAGCAGCATTGACCGTTGGCCTTCCTATTAATGTTGCAGTAGCATTTAAATTCATTTCAGCATATTCAAGGTCTGCTAGAATCAATTCATAAACTTCAGCTACAGAACTTCTAGGCAGATCAATTTCCAACATGTTGTCCTCTGTTCTCAGGGGTACGCCAGCCCAGTTTCTTACCAGATCAAAATAACTCAAGGCCCTTAAGAATTTAGCTTCGGCGATATAATAATCGATCGCTTCCTGACTAATATCATTGCCATTGGGCGCATTGGAAATGACCAGGTTTGCATTTCTAATGGCCTGATAGAAAGAATTCCACCTTGATCCTGCAGTATTGATATTAGTAGCATTTAGTCCTGCAAAATCGTTGTATTGCGCACGGCTTCCCCTGCCATATCCCCAGTCTGTATGAGCATCTAATATCACCATTTGCTCTGCCCTGGTTGAACCCAAAGGAGAATAAATAGCGTTCACTGCGGTCTCTACTTCCTCTGCAGTATTGTAAAAATTTTCTACCGCAACGGTTTTAGGTTGTTCCAGCAATAAATCCTCACAACTTGTTAAAATAAGGAGGAATACTGGAAGAATATATAATTGAATGGTTGTTATCCTTTTCATTTTATTTCACTTTAGATTGAATACTTTTTTTCATTATCCTGTTTAAAAGCCTAATCTTATACCCATAGTGAAGGACTTTGGAATAGGATAACTGTAATGGTCTATACCCAGTTCTGTACCAGCACCTCTTGAATTTACTTCAGGGTCCCACCAGGAATAACCAGTAAAAGTGATTAAATTTTGAGCACTCACATAAACCTGAGCACTATTAAGCGATTTTTTAAACAAGAGGGCTGAAGGTAGATTGTATGCCAACTGAATATTTTTAAACCTTAGGTAGGAGCCATCTTCGATAAACCTATCAGATACCCTAACCGCAGTATTTCTACTGATCAATGGGTATTTAGCATCTGTGTTTTCAGGTGTCCAGTGATCGTACAATACTTCTTTTGGCATGTTCATCCCTTGCCCAAAATCCATTGTGCTGGTAATTGAACTTACATTGAAAATATCATTGCCATGGGATCCCTGAAGAAAGAAACTGAATTCAAAGTTTTTGTAATTCATAGTGGAATTAAACCCATAGATAAATTTAGGGTTAGGATCTCCTATATAGGTTTTATCATTGTCATTGATGATGCCGTTGT
Source organism: Cyclobacterium qasimii M12-11B (assembly GCF_000427295.1). GTDB lineage: Bacteria > Bacteroidota > Bacteroidia > Cytophagales > Cyclobacteriaceae > Cyclobacterium > Cyclobacterium qasimii. The sequence continues at coordinate 47,961 of NZ_ATNM01000136.1, forward strand.
CATCCTGATCAACAAAATTGATGTTTCCATTTTCATCATACCCATCTTCCTGATAGCCATAAAACTGACCGATAGGCCTTCCTTCTCTTAAAATGGTAACGTTGTCTCCAACAACCAATACACTTACATAGGCACCTAAAATGTCTTCGCCGTTGTGTAAACTTAGCACCTTGTTTTTGTTAAAGGCCACATTGCCAAAAACATCCCATTTAAAGTCTCCGGTTAAAACTTTGGCATCCAAACTTAACTCCAATCCTTTATTTTGAACCTTACCAACATTTTGAATGGTAGTAGTGAAACCAAGGGAACTTGGAAGTCTTACTGTATTTAGCAAGTCACGGGTATTTTTAATGTAATAATCTGCATTAAAAATGATTCTGTCTTCCAAGAAGCCAAAATCCACTCCAAAGTCAATTTGCTCTGTTGTTTCCCATTTTAAATTACCTGGCAATACTGTGCTAGGTGCAAAGGTATTGTAGAGGCTATTTTGAAAAACCGTATTTCCAGGGCTTAGTTGGTTTAGGGTGGCATAAGGAGAAATGGCCTGACTACCTGTAAGTCCCCAGCTTGTTCTAACCTTTAAATCTGAAAGCCAGCTACTGTTTTCAACAAATGACTCTTTGAATAGCTTATAAGCAAAGGCTCCTGAAGGGAAGAAACCCCATTTGTTACCTGGGCTATACTTGGAAGAGCCATCAGTCCTAAAACTAAAAGTGAATAAAAACCGATCGTCAAATGTGTAATTGACCCTACTTAGATAAGAAATCAATACGGAATTTGAATAACCACTACTTGGGATACCAGGAGTTTGCGCAGCTTGAAGGCTGTAAGTTTCAAAAGCATCACTTAAGAATCCTACACCACTTGCACTAAGGTAAGTGGTGGTGAAATCCTGATAAGTAAATCCAAGAAGTGCATTTAACTGATGCTTACTGGAGAAAGTTTTATCATAGCTAAGGGTGTTTTCACTAAGAATACTCCTGAATTGACTAGTATTCACACTTGCCCTACCATCAGAGTTAAAGAAATTCCTTGTGGTATATCCATCCGTTCTGTCATCTCTGTTTTCTATACCTCCTGAAATTTTCAATGTCAGGTCAGGAATGGGTTTGTAAACAAATGCCATATTTGTCAATACAATATTGGCTTTTACAATACTCATTTGTTCGTTGATGAAATTTAATGGATTGACAATATCAGGGGCAATAAAAGGATACTCATTTCCCAAAATATTGTAACTACCATCTTCATTATAAGGCTGAGAGATAGGGGCAGCAGACAAAGCCGAACCAATCATTGAATTTCCACGAGATCCTCCGCCACTGTCTCTTCTTTCGGTTTTTAGATGGGTAAGGTTACTATTGAACAGCAAGGAAACTTTATCACTTATTGTATGGTTGATATTTGCTCTAAGTGAGTACCGATCGTAATCACTTCCTTTTACAATTCCATCTTGACCAAAAAAGCTTCCAGAAATGGAATACTTAGTTTTAGCAGTTCCTCCACTTACATTTAAAGATGTGGAAGATATCGGAGCATCTGTAAAAATCAAATTTTGCCAATCATATCCTTGACCAAAGTCTGCTACTTCTTGTGCTGTAAAGTACAAAGGAATATTGTCATTGGCCGCCTGGATATTCTGAATCTCGGCATATTCACTTCCATTCATTAGGTCCAAGGTCTTGCGAAGGGATTGCATGCTGTAACTTGTTTCAAAATCCACTTTGGAAGTACCTTCTTTTCCTTGCTTGGTGGTGATCAACACTACACCATTGGCTCCTCTGGAACCATATATCGCAGTAGCAGAAGCATCCTTCAACACTTCAATACTTTCGACATCAAAGTTATTCAAATTGGTAGGATTTCCAGAAAATGGAAAACCATCTACCACATAAAGTGGCTCATTGCCGCCCTGAATGGAATTAGTTCCCCGAATTCTAACACTTAGACCTGCTCCTGGTGCACCACTATTTTGAATGATCTGAACGCCTGCCGCTCTTCCAGACATGGCCTGCATCACATTGGATGTAGGAAAAGCATTGATTTCATCTGCCTTTACACTGGAAACTGATCCTGTCAAATCACTTTTCTTAACAGTTCCATAACCTATTACGACAACCTCATCGAGTGCGGTATCGTCAAGTTCCATGTTGATGTTAAACTGGGTTTGATTGCCAATTACCAGGCTTTTGGATTTATAACCAATAAAAGAAACCACCAATGTGGCGCCTTCTTCAACTTCAATGGAGAAATTCCCATCTAAATCCGTTACCGTTCCTTTGGTCGTGTTGGCAATAGTAACCGTAGCACCTGGCATTGGATCACCATTTTCATCTATGACGGTTCCAGTGATAGCTACTTGGACCACTGCAATAGGAGCAGCTTTCGTTTTAACATTTGATTTTAGGCTGATCAGTCGGGTATTCTCGATCTCCCTGGATGGGAAAACGAAATTGTAATCTGTAAGCTTTTCAACCTTTACTTCTTCGAGTACGGTTAATTCCTTTATTCCTATCGACTTGGCATTGCCACTGAAGGCCATAAGGGAATACATACTCAAACACTGAATAGTAAAAGCTATTGTAAATAATTTGGTCATGTACATAACATGCATTAGTAGGCTTTTTTTCATAATTCACATTGTTTGCTTTTGCATAGGACTAACTAAATATCTATCGGGAAGAGCAATAATGTCCGTTTCCCGATTTAATTGAAGGTAATAATCGAAAGCACAAAATGTTAGCTCTTTTATGGCTTTCTTTAACTCAACTTTTTAAACTTTACATAGGCGGCATCTTCAAATTGTACATTAATATTCCTTTTTTTTCCATTTGGCAATTAGTAAGCATCGGGGCAAATCAAAGAGGCATTAAATTTAATTGAAATTCTCCTTTCATAATCTCCTTCAATTTTCTAATTCAAGTTTCTAATTCAAGTTTTTGACATCTATTGTAATACCGTTCACGTTACCATGTTTACTTACCTTAATCATAACAAGACATCGCTTACCCCACCCCTAAAATACATTATCAATCCGGTAAATTGTTTAAAAATTATTTGGGCGGGGTGAAATATTAATTACAGATTAAAAAGAAAAGCTTTGAATCAAATGGTAATCGTAACACTTTTAAATTTGACCTTCTTAAATCTGTCCTATTAGTGATTTAGTTTAAAGTAACATTTGCTCCTCCTGCTTTATCGAAATCTACTTAAAAATCAACCTAATATTGGTAAAGCCACCTATATAATCAGTTCAACTATAACTATATATGGTTTTTCGTATTTAGAGCAGAATGAGATGCACATATATTGAATGCATCTATGCCGTTTTGTGTTTGGCCATTTACAATCAGGAAGCTTATCTTCAAAACGATTGACTAGCGCCTCCTGCACCATAAACGCTATAACACAGGCTTGCATTTGAAACCATAGCCTTTCATGAAAGGCTATTTTAATGGTATTTGGTCTACTGCATCCACTCCTACTACCTTGGTAATTGGAAATCAGTAATCCTATCTCTTTGATGAAACGATTGATTTTAATAGTGAAAATCACAAATCAACTTTCTCAAAAAGGTGCTAATCAATAATTAGTTTTTGACCAAAGAAGTTATTTAAAACAAAGTTGTGTCCATCCTAAAAACTACATCTTTTGATATTGTAGATTTGTTGTTAAACTAGTGACTTGAAAAAACAAACTGAAAGAAGCATAATGAAGCTTTATCAGTAAAGGTAATCCAGGGTTGTTAATAAGTCTGAATTTTCCAAATGAATAACGCGCTTTCAAATCCTCAGTTTCTTAAATTTGTTTGAGAAAAATTATTTACCAACTTCACCTGATCAATCTGAGAATAATGATAGATGACAAAACCATCTTCAATTTTTTTAAATAAATTTTTCAAAAAACACTAAAAATATTTTACAAAAACTCATTAATCTATTTAATGATGGCTACTCAATTTAGGTCAAAATTCCTTTACAAATCAGTCAAAAAATTTTGATTCTTTGTTGCTGCAAGATCTACATTAGTCTTCAGTTCAAAAGTAAAATATCTTCTTGTCTACTTGCTCATAAAGTTAAGTTTACTTTGTTTTTAAGCCTAATTCTTGGTCTAGTTTTAGGGGAGTATTATGCCTCTGTTAAGTTATATACAATAGTTGTCATTAAATGGGATTTTGGCGATTATTAGGCCTTGATTAATCCATACGAAATTAAAACATGGAAAAAAGACTTCTAAATTCTATTCCCCAAACAGACTGTGATGCACTATGGCTTTTGCTAAGAAATGGTGACAAGAAAGGCCTTGAGGGTCTTTATAGACAATTTTCCCACGAACTTTTTAAATATGGTCTGTCCATGGTAAGGGATGAGGGGTTTGTTCAGGACTGCATTCAGGAAATTTTTATTGATCTTTGGAAGTATCATTTAAGGCTTAATAAAGCAGACAATGTAAAAGTCTACTTATTTAAATCCTTATCCAACAAAATTATCAGGGAGCTTAAAAAAGCTAGAAAAAGGAAAACGGAGGAAATCCAAGAAGAAATTTATTCCCAAATTTCGATTGAATCCATTGAAAGTAGTCTAATAAATATCCAGAGAGAAAAAACCCTTCAAGCTAAATTAGCAAAGGGGTTGGAAGAATTACCTTTAAGGCAAAAACAAGTAATCAACCATTTATTTTTCGATCAATTTTCTTATGAGGAAACTTCAAAAATGATGGGTATCAATTTACGTTCCGTCTATACTCTTGCATGGAAAGCAATTGGAACACTAAAAAAACACATTCTTTCCCTGGCAATTGTTTTAATTTTCTTATTTTAAAAAATATCATTAGTAAATATTCTAATGATATTACGTTAAAAAGGTTTTTGATTAAGCCTGTTAAGGATTAATTTTTTACCCTCAATTTTAATAGATTCAAATTTATAAAATAATTTATTTTTTTCAGAGGATAACTTTACATATGATTTGACTCTTATAATTGAAAAGTAGCGAATATGTGCAAAAAAGATTATAAGACAGAAGATTTTGTTTTAGACCCTGATTTTCAAAAATGGGTTCTTCACCCGGATACTGAATCGAAAATCTATTGGAACACCTTTATAAAAAATAATCCTAAAAAGTATACTGATATTCTTTTGGCGAGAAAACTGGTTTTGAATATGTCCAGAAAGTCTACTGATATTCAAGAAGAAAAATTAGAGCAGACTTGGAAAAATATAGACCATGCTATAAATAATATAAGGATTAATCCAATCAAAAAATAATCCCTTTGGATTCATCTAGTACGATGAAAAATTATAATAATAGATACCCTAAATCATCCAATAAAACGATAGTTGTTTATAAATGGGCAGGTATTATAGCAGTTGTTTTTCTTTGGCTATAATAATTAATTTAATCTTACCCCATCCGGTGTCTAAGGAAGTCCAAGCGCCGATGATTTATGAAGAACATACCACTCCTCCTGGTGTTAAGTCCAACTTAACCCTACAAGATGGATCAAAAGTGATCCTTAATTCCGGGAGTACTCTACGGTATATTAAAAATTTCGAAGCCAATCAAAGAGTCTTGGAGCTCGAAGGGGAAGCTTATTTTGAAGTTGCCAAGGACCAACTACGGCCTTTTAAGGTAATTACAGGACCTGTTACCACCCAGGCTTTGGGTACTACTTTCAATATCAGTGCATATAAAGGTGAATCTTTGGATATATCCTTGCTAACAGGTAGAGTGGCAGTTAAGGGAGCCTTAGATGAATCTGGGGAATTAAAACTAGACAAGGGTGAGGGACTAGAAATTGATTTGGTAAAAGGAGAGATTGTGAAGGTAGCTTTCGATGAAACATTACTCCTGTCCTGGACTCGAAAAACCATTGTTTTCAACCAGACAAAGATGTTTGAGGTCAAGCGTGTGCTGGAAAACTGGTATGGGGTTAATGTGAAATTCACAAATTTACCTAGCAATAGCTTAGAAGTTTCAGGGAAATTTAAGGATCAACCCCTTAAGAATGTACTTGAAGGATTAAGTTATTCCGCCCGTTTTAATTATAAGATTTATAAAGATGAGGTGACTTTAACTTTTAATTGATTTTGCCTATGAAATAAAAAAAGGCCATAAGTGCTTCAACACCTATGGCCCAAATTAAATGCTGAAAATGAGACTGCAATCTCTTTTTCAAAGTGTGTTTATTTATTAGAAAAGCCTAAACAAACGATGTAAAGATATGAAAAAATGCCTACTAAAGCATGTGATCTACATGACAAAATTATTCACTTTTGCCTTCACCTTCCAATGCCTCAGCATGAGTCTTCTTCTTGCCCACAATGGCAATGCTCAGGTGAAAAATATAGAAGACGTAAGTGTACACCTTTCTTTAAATGAGGTGAAGGTCGAAAAAGCCTTTAAGCAACTTGAAAAAATAACGGAATTCAATTTCGTTTTTGCCACCAGGGAAATTCGCAATAGCCCCTTGGTAAGTTTAGAAAGCAATGGGGAAAGTTTATATGATCTGTTGGTTTCCATTGGTAGCCAATCTCACTTAAGTTTCAAACAAGTAGATGGAAACATCCATGTGAAAAAATCGGATAAAATAAGTGTGACCACTAAGGTGGATTATGAAGACGTAACAGTTTCCGGAGTGGTAACAGACAAAAATGGAGAGCCAATTCCTGGGGTTACCGTGTCTATTCCAGGTACGTCAATAGGAACTGCTACAGACCTTGATGGAAAATATTCCTTATCGGTCCCAGAAGAGTCAACACTTATATTTTCCTTCATAGGATACGAGACTCAAAGTGTAGTTTTAGGAACCCAGAGTATAATTAATGTGGTGTTGAGTGAAGATATATCTTCTTTGGATGAAGTGGTGGTAGTTGGATATGGAGAACAAAAAAAGAGTGATATAACAGGATCCGTTGCCTCCATTCCCAAAGAAAGACTTGAGATGGTACCAATTATTAATGTAGCCCAGGCGATTCAAGGTTCTATACCAGGAGTTATGGTACAAAATACCTCTGCAGGTGCTGAACCAACTCAGAATATCATGGTTAGAGGTCGTAACTCTATTGCTGCAAATAATTCTCCATTAGTTGTGGTAGATGGGGTACCATATGGAGGAAACTTATCAGATATTAATCCAAATGACATTGAATCTATTGAAATTTTAAAGGATGCATCTGCCTCCGCCATTTATGGTTCAAGGGGGGCCAATGGTATAATATTGATTACTACAAAAACAGGTAATGCTGGTGAATTGAAAATATCCTATAATGGTTTTTACTCGGTTCAGGATCCTACCAATGTCCCCGATATATTGAATGGTGAAGAATTTTATCAATTCAAAATGGCCCGTGCTCCTCATATGATGACAATTCCTGAACAAGAAATTTATGATTCAGGGGAATGGGTGAATTGGTATGATGAAATATTACAAACTGGTTTTACACACAATCAGCATGTTAGTGTATCCGGAGGTACACAAAAAACTCAATTTTTCATGTCAGGTGGCTTACTTGATGTAAAAGGTCTAACCTTGAATGATAATTATTTGCGAGGAATCAGCAGAGTTAATGTTGAAACCAAAATTAATGATTGGCTATCATTAGGCACCAGAAGTCAGTTTTCTTACGACGATCAAAGTGGAACTTCTCCAAGTTGGGCTGATGCCAGGTCAACTAATCCTCTTGTAAAACCTTATGATGAAAATGGAAACCCTACAATTTACCCATGGGAAGGTATGCCTCAACAAGGTAACCCTCTTGAAGGATTACTTTTCGATAATAAAAATGAATCCTTTCAGATCAACCTTAACAATTTTGCAGTCATAAATATTCCAAAAATAGAAGGTTTAAGTTATCGCATTAATACAGGATTTAATTTTATATTTCGTGACCAAGCAACGTACAAAGGAAGAGATACCAGAACTGGATTAGAAGTTCAAGGAGAAGCAGAAACTAGTCGGTATAGGTATAACTCCACTCTTATTGAAAATATTCTATCATACAAAAAGAACATCGACAATCATTCAATTTTCGGTACGGCCCTCTACAGTTTTGAAAGTAATAAAAGTAGTTCGAACGATCTGTTGGCTAGGGGATTTGAAAATGATCACCTAAAGTATTACGCAGCTGAACAAGCAAATTTTATATCACCAAATTATGATTTTAATGAGTCTTATTTAATTTCTCAGATGTTGAGAGTTAATTATGCGTTTGATAGCCGATATTTAGTAACTGTAACCGGAAGAAGGGATGGATTTTCCGGATTTGGAAAATCAACAAAATGGGGGATTTTCCCTTCAATCGCATTAGGGTGGAATATTGGCTACGAAGATTTTTTCACTTTTAAAGATGTTATCAGTGAACTCAAACTTAGAGCATCTTATGGAGTTAATGGCAATCAGGCTGTAGGAAGTTATCAATCCATTACACGCCTTGGTGAATACCATTATGTTGACTCTAAAGAAACTGCACCAGGTTATCGACCCACAATTCTTGGTGATCCAAATTTAGCCTGGGAATCATCCAGAACTTTTAATGTGGGCCTTGACATGGGTTTTTTAAACAATAGGTTTGTTGCAAATGTGGATATCTATGAGACAAGTACAACTGACCTTCTTTTAAATAGGATTATTTCATCAGTGCATGGAATTAGTTCTTTGACAACCAATATTGGTGAAACAAATAATAAGGGTGTAGAATTTTCAATTCTATCTAGAAATATAATAACGCCTGCATTCAGCTGGACTACAAATGGTAACCTATCTGCCAATAAAAATAAAATTGTTTCCCTATACGGAATTTTAGATGAGGATGGTCAAGAAATAGATGATTATGCAAATAATTGGTTCATTGGCCAACCTATAAGTGTCAATTATGATTTCGATGTAAATGGCACTTGGCAATTAGATGAAGTAGATGAAGCAACAAAATGGGGGTCTGTTCCTGGTCAGGTTAAAATAGATGATCTCAATGGCGATTATAAATTAGACAACGATGATCGTAAAATTCTAGGTCAAGAAGATCCCGTTTTAATGTGGGGTTTAACCAATACCTTCACTTTAAAAAACTTTACCTTAAACGTATTTATTCACGGAATGCATGGTATCACTAAGGCAAACAGCCTAATGAATGACCATGTTCTTGAAGAAGTTCGTAACAATACCATTAAAAAGGATTGGTGGACACCAGACAACCCAACCAATGAATGGTATGGAAACTGGTTAGGAGCAGATGTAATGGGAGGAATTTTAGCTAGAAACAGGATTTATCAGAATGCAAGTTTTGTCCGGATCAAAGACGTTTCTTTGTCATATTTATTTCCGCAATCAAATATCTTAGGTGTTTTCAATAATTTAAGGGTTGCTGCCACCGGAAGAAACCTCTATACATTTACTAACTGGATTGGCCTTGATCCAGAACTTAGTAGTCAAACCAGCATACCACTTCAACGAGAGATGGTTTTAGGTCTTAACGTAAGCTTTTAATAAATAAAAAAAATTATGAGGACTATTATAGTTACTTTAATAATAAGTTTTTTCTTAATTTTTGTTTCTGGTTGTTCAGAAACTTGGTTAGAAGAAAATACACCGCACCTAATTACCACAGAATCTCTTTATACTGACTTAAATGGATTTGAATCTGGTTTAAATGGGTTGTATTCATTGGTTAGAGTTCAATATGAAGAAGGCTGGGGTGGTTATTCTATGTTAAAAGCCTTATTTATTGGAGGAACAGACAATGTTACTCCAAATCACTATACTGGGCAGGGGTATAGTAATTTAACCGCTGATTGGGGTGCAGTTAATAACCCTCACCTTCAGGATTACGCTTCTGGTTGGGCTTGGCTTTATAGTATTGTAAATGCAGCTAATACTATTATCAATAGAGCTGAATCAGATAACAACATTGACTGGAACGGTGGAGATGCCCTACCCGATGAAAACAAAAATAGGGTAATTGCTGAAGCCAAGCTTTTTCGTGCTTGGGCATATCGTCATTTAGTTTATGGTTGGGGAGATGTTCCTATTTCCCTAATAGAATCTGGCGAAATAATTAAAACCGATTGGGAAAGAGCACCTAGTATTGAAGTGAGAAAACAAATTATTTCTGACTTATTATTTGCTGAAGAATATATCCCCGTACGTCCTAATAAAAGAGGGAAAATAACCAAAGGTGTTGCTCAACATTATTTAGCTGAAATGTACTTGGTTTTAAACATGCCAGATAGCGCATTGATTTGGGCTGATAAAGCCATCAATACGCCAGAATACGCACTTATTTCAGATCGATATGGAGTGAATAAAGACTTACCTGGAGTCACTATTATGGATATGTTTACGGAAGGAAATGAGAATTATGATCAAGGAAATACCGAAGCACTTTGGGTAATTCAATTTGCAAAAGAGACTGTTGGAGGATCTGGTAGCAGATTAATTAGGTGGGCAGGTTCTAGATTTGATGCTTGGGTAATAAATGGTGTAAGACCTTGGACAATGACCTATGAAAGAGGTGGTAGAGGACAAAGTAGGCAATCCCTAACCAAATGGGCTCTCGAATCTTATGAACCACAGGATGAAAGAGCTTCGATACATGCTATCAGGTGGTATTTTATCCTCAATGATGCTGAAGCTAATGCACCCTATGCTGCTGATAATTTACCTCCAGGATATAATTATGGGGATACGATCTATCTCGATTCGTCGGGAGATATAACAAGAGAGAATTACAGCCGGAATAATTGGCCTTTTTCAAGAAAACTTGAAGGAAGTGACCCTGATAATCCTTCAAGTGGCTATCAATTTAATGATCACATATATTTAAGATTGGCTGATACCTATCTTTTGAAAGCAGAGGCCGAATTTAAATTGGGACTAATTACCGAAGCTACAAATACTATTAATACTATTAGAAGTAGATCAAACGCTAGTATTATATCTCCAAGTCAGCTTGATATGGATTTTATCCTTGATGAAAGATCAAGGGAATTAGTCTTAGAGGAAGATAGAAGATGGCATTTACTCAGGACAGGGAAATGGCTTGAACGCATGCGTAAATACAATAAAAATGGAGGCCAGAATGCAGCAGCAAGAGATACCATCTGGCCTATTCCTCAAATTGTAATTGACGCCAACCTCACGAAGCCTATGGCACAGAATCCTGGCTTTTAGTCTTAATGGCATAGTCATTTTTAATTTTGGATCTACTTCCCATAAAGAATATTAGTATGGGGAGTAGACCAATTTTATTTACTTTTTAAGAATTTCCGATTAAATATAGCTTTCACCAAAATATCTAGACCGATGCACAATTATCCTTCTCTTTCTATTTTTTATCTTTTTTCTGTGTTGCTAATAAATGCCTGTAGTAGCTCTACCAATATTGATTTCAAGAAGTCAAGAGAATTAAAAGAGGCACCCGAAGGTGTTTTTAGCATGATTGTCATTCCAGATACCCAACAATATTTTGGAAAAAGCACTAAACTTGAGCCCGATAGTGAAAATGAATTAACTAATCCAGTTTTTAAAACTCAAATAAAATGGATTAATGATAATATCGATAGGCAAAAGGTTGTTTTTGTTAGTCATGTTGGTGACATCGTTGATATAAACAACCATAGCCAATGGTCATTGGCACGTAATTTCATGAATTCGTTACATGGTAAAATTCCATATGGCATTTCAGTTGGCAATCATGACATGACTTCAGATGGAAACTCATCGCTTTTTCAACAGTATTTCCCTGTATCTAGGTTCTCTGAATTTGATTGGTATGGCGGATATTTTAATGAAACCAGTTCAATTACTCACTCTAGTAATAATTCAAATAGCTATCAGTTATTTACTGCTGAAGGAATTGATTTTGTAATCCTGCATTTGGAATGCAATGCCCCAGATAATGTCCTTATGTGGGCAGATAAAATTTTAAGTAAGCATAAAAACCGTTTTGCTATCATCTCTACTCATATGTTTTTGGGGCCCATAGAAAAACCAAGAACACCAGAAGGATTTTTTAATGATCCTAAAGGAATTATGCGATGGATAAAGAACCATGGAGAAAATGGTAATTCTCCTCAACAAATGTGGGATAAATTATTCTCTAAACATAAAAATATACACCTCATCCTCTCTGGAGACCAAAGCCGATCTAATGCACTAAATCACAAGCTAATTGGAGATTCTGGCAATACAGTTTATGCCATTTTAAGTGATTATATGCTTAGCCCTGGCCCGTTGCGGATTATGCGTTTCAAGAAACACAAAAATGAAATTGAAATAATAAGTTATAATGTAAATGACAATAATATTGTAAGTGGAACCAAAACTATTCCTGAGAAAAGCAGTCATAACTTTACAATTGATATTGATTTTTCAGCTTACCTCAAAATTGAAAGTAGGAGATAAAGTAATCAATATTTTATATTTAATTATGAAAAAATAATAGGAGTAATTATTTAATAATCTTCCTCTATAGGCATCTTACAACTCAAAACAAGAGAAAGCTATGTGGTTTAAACTGGAATAGTTAAGCCGTTATCGAAATAAAACTCAAATCATATCTCGATTAAATACACCAAAAAATTAAGCTTAAGGAGCATTAACATTAATAAATTTTTCTGATCAAGAGAAGTTTCTTAATACTAGTATTTTTTATTTCATCCCAAATTTGTTTCACCGATAAACCAAAACGGAGGCAACGAACTGGAAGGTTTTGTGCAATGGGATGGCACTATCGGATCAATGGCCTCCTTATTATATTGAACCTAATGAGCCGAAGGAAGGGCCTGTCCCCTATCTTGAGAACAAACCAAAAGTCATCCCAATTAATATAGGGAGGCGGTTATTTGTGGATGATTTTTTGATTGCGAAGACTAAATTAATTCTTGTTTCTCATTCACCAGTTCTCTGTAAAAACAATTCTGGTATTAACACCTGACAAAGAATGAGAAGCCAAATGAGTAAGACAATTTTATACTGCTCCTTAAGAAAGTATTATCCCCTAATTTGCTCTATCAATCTGCATTGAACTTTAAAACGCAGTATCTTTTGAGCCATTTGTAATGGCTTTACCAACATCTTAATTTGGCAAAATCCACATGAACTGTTCTCCTGCTTATCCTGCATTTTCAAAATGGAAAATGGATATAAATAGCAGTAGGAAAAGTGCAAATACATGGCCTACAGATGCGAAAACCCATTCCCTGCCCAAGAAGAGTTAACATTTTTAGTTTAAAATATAAAATTTAACAAACTGAATGTCAATAACATATAAAAATAAGTGAAAAAATTTAAATTAAAAGGTTACGTTTACGAATTATTCTGCTTTATACTACAAAATCAATATAGTATATTGTTATTAAGTACATCTATATAGTTTTTCATAAGAATTAGGTTTTCATACCTTATAATGAAGATTTAATAAAAGTAAAACCCAAAATGCCAGCAAAGAGAATTTCTCCGGTCTATTTGACCAAGGAAGAGCCAAATTCTTCCCTCACCTATTCATCTTTTTCTTCGGACACTGCTGCCTGGCAGGCGTTCAGGCAGGGAAATGAATCCGCTTTCATCTTTATCTACGAAAAGTATTTTGAGTTACTATATGCCTATGGGTTCAGCATTGTTGCAGATCCAAATTTGGTAAAAGATGTCTTACAGGACTTATTTATCGAGCTTAGGGAAAGAAGAAGACACCTTGGCCAAACGGATGCAGTAAAGTTTTACCTCTTTAAATGTATAAAAAATAGACTTCTTAGAGAATTGGCCAAATGGCCAGGTAAAAGGGAATCGCTCGAAACCTTGCCTTTGGGTTTCCATTTTACCCTTTCTTATGAAGCTCAATTGATAGACCGTCAATTGAGTGAGGAAAAAATTACGAAGTTGAACGTTGCAGTTGCCGGACTGAGTCCCAGGCAAAGGGAAATTATCTACTACAGTTTCTATGAGGGATTCACTTATAGACAGATTCAGGAAATGATGGGGCTCGAAAGTCAGCAGACCACCAGAAACCTGATGTATAAGGCCATTCAATGCCTTAGGAAATGTATTTAGTCAACTTCTGTTCAACCATAATTATCTACAAAAAATACAAAGCACCTATATTCATTTATCTGTGAAAACACTGAACAATATTGAAGACTTTTTAACCCACCCAGAGTTTGTGCGATGGGTAAAGCAGCCTGACAAGGAGCTGGATTCCTATTGGGATCAATGGCGCAAGGCGAACCCGGAACAATTGCCCAACATGAGGTTGGCAAGGGAAATGCTGCTGAGAACCTCATTTAAACCTCCCCTTTCACCGACGGGACTGAAGCAGGAAGTACTTCAGGAAGTGCTTAGGCAACGGAAAAAAAAGGGTAACCGACCAATCGCTGATGAAAAAGAGGAAAAAAAACCCGGGTTCCGGTATTTTTGGAATGGCTTGGGACAAATGAACAGAGTGGCTGCAATACTTCTATTGACTTTGGTTATGGCAGGGTTATTTGAACCCATTATCAACCTCAAAGTAAATTCTTTAGCTAAAGAGGAGCTGGAAGAGGCTTCCACTGTGCTGAAATGCACAGGTCCTGGTGAGAAATTGCAATTGACCTTAGGGGATGGGACTAAGATATGGCTAAACTCTTCCAGCCAGGTGGAATTTCCGCGAAAATTCTCAAATGTTGAACGGTCGATTCATCTGATTGGAGAGGCTTATTTTGAAGTGAAAAGGGATAGTTTACGGCCTTTTAAAGTGAATACAGATGGACTGACAACAACCGTTTTAGGCACAAGTTTTAACATCAACACCAAAGCCCCTGGAAAAATCAAGGTGTCACTTGTGAGTGGAAAAGTTGAAGTATCCTCCTCTAAAACCCAAACTCCCTTATTGCCGGGTGAAATGCTGGATTATGATGGTTCCAATGGAACCCATACTATTCAGGTATTCGACCCTGCTAAAGTGCTGGCTTGGAAAGAGGGAATTTTGCAATTCCATAAAGCCACTTTGCCTCAAGTAAAGGCAAGCCTGGAAGAATGGTATGGGGCTAACATCAAGTTACAAAACGCAAATGGGGTTGCCTGGGAGTTTTCAGGAACATACCCACAACAAACGCTTGAGGAGGTACTGGAAAGTATGTCCTATATAAAGGGCTTTGATTACCGGATTAAGGGCAAGGAAGCAATCATTAAATTCTAATCATATGAAACACCACGACACTTCATAAAAAAGCAGTAGAGGAGCGAGCTCCTCTACTGCAAGAAAAGCAACCTGTCCACGGCAATCATTGGGGAATGCACCGTGGCAGGCTGGGCTTATCAAAATCGATTATTCAATAAACCAAGGTAAAATTATGAAAAATAAATTACTAAAGACAATCATTATGTTGTCCAAATGCTTTCTTTATGGTTTCGTATTGCAGACCCTAATGCTAAATCTGGTCCTTGCCCTGAATGCCAACGGGCAATATAAAACCATAGAAGAAGTTAGGGTCACTTTAACGGCAGATCAATTGACTCTTGACCGTTTTTTCAAAGAGGTGCAGCGGCAGACCCCTTTCAAGTTTTCCTTTGAAAACAGGGATATGGAAAGGAGTTTAGATATTAGCTTTTCACAAAAGGAGGGGAAAGTGATTGACTTTTTAAGGGAAGTATCCTTTCAGACGGAGCTTTCTTTCCGGCAAGTAAACCATGGAATAGATGTATTGAAGAGAGAAGGCAAAGGGGGAGCAGTAATTTCCGCCCCCGATCCCATTACCATCAACGGTACAGTGACTGATAAAAATGGTGAACCTATACCAGGAGTTACCGTGTCTGTGCCAGGAACTTCAATAGGAACTGCTACAGACCTTGAGGGGGAGTATTCATTACCCGTTCCAGAAGGGTCAAAATTAGTATTTTCTTTTATAGGTTTTGAGAACCAAAGCGTTGTGGTCGGGACCCAGAGTGTCATCGATATTATCTTAAAAGAAGATATGGCTTCTTTGGACGAAGTAGTAGTTGTAGGGTATGGTTCAGTCAGAAAAAGTGATTTGACAGGATCGATTGCTTCAATTAGATCTGAAGAAATCAAAGGCCTGCCTGTAAGATCAATTGCTGAATCAATCCAGGGAAGGGTAGCAGGTGTTATGGTTAACAAAAGTAGCGGGAGGCCAGGTTCCGGATCTGAGATAATAATAAGAGGTGTTGGTTCTATAAATGGTTTAAGTCCTCTCTTTGTTGTAGATGGCGTTATTTCCGGAAACTCGCCAACCTTCAATCCTCGTGATGTTGAATCCATTGAAATTATTAAGGATGCAAGCGCAGCAGCAATATATGGTGCACAAGCTGCGGGTGGAGTAGTTCTGGTGACCACAAAAAGAGGGTCATTTGGTCAGAAGAATAAGATTGAATTCACATCAAACACTGGTGTAAGACAAATTTCCAATTCTTACAAAATGTTAGAAACTGATGACTACGTGAGGGCACGAAACGGAATTGGAGATGACTACGATCTATGGGATGATTCAAACCTACCTAATACCAATTGGTTTAACGAATTATTTGAAACAGGAATTGAGCAGTCCTACTTACTTTCATTTAGTGGCGGAAGTGAAAAGATAAAGTATTACCTGTCTAGCGGCTACGAAAAAGAAGAAGGTATACAAAAAGGCAACTATTGGGAGAGGTATTCAATCAGACTAAATGCGGATTATGCAGTTACCAAAAATGTAACTCTTGGACATCAACTGTATTTGGCTAAAATGCAACAGGATCCCTATACCATGGAGTTACCATGGAGAACTTTACCTTATATGGATGTATACAATGAGGATGGCACGTTCGCCGCTGTACCTCCTGTAGTTGAATTCTCAGGAGGAAATCCTATTGCTGAACTGGGATATCGACATTACAAAAGCCGGGATTTGTCCGTTAATAGCATTTTTTATGTGAATTGGGAAATTACTCCTGGCCTAAATTTTAGAACGACAGGTTCGGGTTCGTTTGGTTCAGGATATGACGATAATTTTAGTGAAGCAAACCTTCTGAGAAGAGCCCAAACAAATGAAAACTACAGTAAATCTTTGAATTATTCTGAGTCCTATATATTAAATTCCACCTTGACTTATGACCGTGTGTTTGGTGAAAAACACGACTTTAAAATAATGGGGGGATATGAAGTTAGAAACTCTCATGGTGCCAGCCTAAGTTCACAAGCAACAGGATTTCCAGTAAGGGTAGCAGAGTCATTTGCATTATCAACTAATAATAACAAGACAGCAAGTGGGGGACTCTCCTATGGCAGTTTTTTATCTCAATTTGGAAGGTTAAATTATATGTATGACAGTAAGTATATTTTAACTGCAAATATCAGGAGAGATGGGTCCCCAAAATTTGGACCACAAAACAGATGGGGTGTGTTCCCATCACTTTCAGCAGGATGGAAAATAAATGAAGAGAGGTTCTTCAATACAAGTTTCTTTGACCTATTAAAGCCACGAATCAGCTGGGGTATACTTGGAAATGACAGTGCCCTTGGGAATTTCCTGTATCAACCATCCTATCAGCAGGTTACCATGCATAGTTTTGATGAAGTAAGCAGTATTGGAGGGTTTAATTCCATAAGGGTTGTAAATGAAAATATTAAATGGGAAGAGATACATTCCACTGATATCGGTATTGACATTGCTATCCTCGATGGTAAGGTTACATTCAATGCTGATTACTACTGGAGAAATACTAAGGATATGATCTATAATTTATCCATTCCATTGTCTTCAGGAATTGGAGGAGTTAATAGCAACCCTAGCTTAATGCCAGTTAATATTGGAAGTATATTGAACAAAGGGTGGGAAATAAGTTCTCAATATCGAAATACCTTAGGTGATTTAAAGTTTTCAATAGGAGGAAATCTATCACATAATGAGAATAAAGTTCTAGATCTGGGTTTACCAACTGCCTACATATACAGCGGGGGGGCATGGCCCCTTAGTTCAAATTCAAGGCCTTTTATTACCGAAAATGGTCAACCGGTGGGACAATTATACGGCTTTATTGCAGATGGGATCATCCAGAGCCAGGAAGAGATTGACGGATTAAACCAGACTGCATCCGATTTTGCAGGTCAAACAGCATTCTATAACCATCAATATACAGGACCTGGAGATCTAAGGTTCCGTGATCTTGATGGTGATGGTCGGATTACCGCAGAAGACAGAACAGTGATTGGAAATCCGTGGCCTAAACTCCAATATGGTTTTAACTTATACTTGGAATGGAAAAATTTTGACTTGAATGCTACCATAATAGGTATTGCTGGAAGGGATGTAATGAATGATGTCAAGGCTTTTGAGCAAAATTTCCAGCAGGACTTTCAATCAACTTATGATATTTTTAATGCATCCTATTTCTTGGGAAATGGATTAACTGATCAACCAAGGTTAGGACTTTTCGACCCATCAGGATCAGGCGCCTTCATTGAAGATCCTAGTAAAAATTATCGGTATTACTCCACTTATTTAGTAGAGGATGGATCTTACATGAAGATCAAAAATATATCGATAGGTTATACTTTTCCAGAATCAATTCTAAATAGGGTTGGCATGGATCACCTGAGAATATATTTATCTGGTCAAAACCTATTTACCTTCACCAAATTTTCCGGACTGGACCCTGAATTTTCCAATGATGTAAAGAATCATGGACAGTATAATACATCTACATATCCTCAGACTCAGTTGATTTCATTTGGTTTAGAATTAGGTATATAAGAAAAAATTAGATTTTATAAATATTAAATCAATAAGAAATGAAATATTTTAATAAAAGATATTGGTTGCTGGTATTAGTAATTTCTTGCTCACTATTCGGATGTCAGGATTATCTGGAACTAGAAGACAATACATCAATTTCAGCAGGTTCTTTTCCAACTACGCTAGAGCATGTAGATCTATTAGTATCTTCCACATATGGCGTTCAGCATGATTGGGGATTTTTAGGTCACTATTGGCATGGATACGGTATATATTGTTTCGACCATACGGTAGATTTTCAATGGAAAGGAACCGAGAGCTGGATAGGAATGAGTATTGGAATGGCAGAGTTAGGTGATTCTAAACTGGTCAATGAATGGAGGGACTTATACAGAGGGATTTATTACTCTAACAGTGCTTTGGAAGGGATAAGAAGTTATCGCAGCATTGCTCCAGATTCAGAAATGAAACGATTAGACCAGTATGAAGGAGAAGCCTTATTTATGAGGGGCTTCTATTTGTGGCACCTTCAGGTCTTTTATGGACAACCTAATTTGGATGGAATGGGAGTTCCAGTGATAACAGAAATACCTGGTTCTTTAGAAAAAATGTCAGTTGGAAGGTCTTCGACTATGGAAACATATCAAGCCATGATCGAAGATTTCAAGAATGCCTCCGTTCTTCTAGAAGGTCAATTTGATAATCACAGGGCAACAGAATGGTCTGCAAAAGCTGCTTTGGCCAAGGTTTATTTATTTGCCGAACAGTATGATGATGCAAAGGTAATCCTGGAGGACTGTATCAACAACAGCGGTAAGTCTTTGGTCTCTTTCGATCATTACAAAAATATGTTTAACGGTGATACCCAGTATGAATATAATTCAGAATCGTTTTATGAAGTTGGAAACCGAGCTGAACCGGAAAAGACAAATAATAACGGTTCGAGACAACAAAATACAGGCTCATCAGCGACGATTCTCTATACTCCATTTTATATAGATAATAATAATGAGAGAAGTGCTATGGGATATAGCAATCAGTATACCCATGACATGAATCTTAAGCGATTTGGTTATAATGATCCAGCTCCATTGACGCAAATGGAAGAAGTTAATGGAGAATGGAAACTTCTAGATAGTTACGTCACCCAACAGATGGACCGAAGAGCAAATGCAGGGATGCAGACGGATGGACCTGATCCACGCCTTTACGTTTCCGCTTTGCAACCATTCTTTGATTCGGTTACGGTTGCAGGTGTTGAATACCCCGTAGCTCAAGCAGAGTTCGGGAAATGGTGGCAAATGTCCCCTACTACAGGGATTGACCCAAACACCTTCTACGGGTGGCCATTAAAGAAAAATCAATTTCTTGGAGGTACTATTTGGGAAACCAGGGCGGTTACCGGAGCTAACTTCTACTTTATCCGATTACCAGATATATATTTGATGTATGCTGAGGTGATTAAGGATTCAAACCCAACTCTTGCTCTGGAGTATGTTAATAAAGTTCATAGGAGAGCCTATGGATATGACCCGGACGCTCCTTCTCCTGTTGATTATATGAGTTTAACTGACGACACAAAGGCTCCAACAGGTGATCATTTGTCAAATGATCCACTATTATATGAAAGATGGGCTGAGTTTTTTGGAGAAGCAAAATGGTGGGAAGATATCCGTCGTTTGCGTCTTGGAGATGAGGAATCTGTTTATTATAAGTCAGTTGCCTCTGGACGGCAGATTGTGTGGCGAGATGAACATTATGCTATGCCTATTCCTCCTTTGGAATTTGAATCAAATACCAGTGATGAATTGATACAAAACCCTGGTTACTAAGGGTAGCAAATAGCCTCTATTAACCCTGTGTCTGTGCATTGTTCCTGAAGGCCAATGTACACGCACAGGGTACTTTAAAAAAGTAAAATTTTTTACCCCAATTACAACTAAAGAACAGCAAACTTTATTTGCTGAAAATTACCTTGATAGGTACTCTTGCTTATCCCTATTTTCTATTTCACAAAAAGGATATAATCAGCCTAAGTACCAATGAACATGCATAGGCCATAGCCTGTAGATTTCAAGCTATAAATCCATTTCCAAAAGCACTATTTTTTTTAAAATAAACTGCACATAACATACCTAATTTACATTTATACAAAAAAAGTAATAACATATTTGAATAGATGAAGAAAAATTTATACTTTATTCCGATTTACAACCATAAACCCAAATAGGATATTATCATTAAATGATCTGGCCATTTATTTGAATAAGATTATCCTATCTTTTAATGATGATCAACTTAAAAGTATAACCCTAAATGCCTGAAAAGAGAACCTTATCAATCTACATAGCCAAAGAAACACCAAATTCCCCGATAACCCATCAACTATTTTTTTCGATAACTGTCATATGGAACGTGATTATGCAGGGGGAAAAATCCGCATTCATTTTTATTTTTGAACCTTATGTGGAAATACAAAATGTCTTTGGATTCAGTATTGTTGCAGATCCAATTTTGAAAAAAGACAGCTTTTTTTTATCTATAATTATCTACGCAGAAAACAAATCACCTAATTTATTAAGTACCATACTTATCCCTCCATATTCAACTGTGGAATTAAAACAAGAGATCCTTCAGCAATGCTTAGGTAAAAAAATATGGGACTCGGTATTTTTGGAATGCGCTGGTTCAAATGAAAATAATGTCCTCGGTTTCCCTATTGACTTTGACTACATCAAAGAAGAAGTTTTACAAAAATCACCATAATGGAAGTTCATCGGAAAGAAATTGCAGAAAAGCATTTTTTATGGCCTATTCCAACTGCTGAGATTGATTTGAATGATGCAATTGATGAGAGAGTGAGCAGAACCCTGGATATTGAGTACTATTTCAGGTCGATTATACCTATAAAAAAATAGATTAATTAAATATAAAAAATGAAATATTCAAACGTTTTTTTGTGTCTAATTGCATTGGTTTTCTTTCAATGCAATTCACCACAAACCTATGAAGATCAAAAAAAACCAGAAATTAATAGGTTCGAGATTGAACTGGTAGCCGAAAATCTTAACCAACCAATGTCTATGGATATTTTAGATGATGGCAGGATTCTTATTGTTGAGAAAGATGGGGCTGTAAAAGTGTTTGATCCGAATACATTTCTGGTAAATACAATTGCACAGATACCTGTGAATAAAAGGTTTAATCAACCCTTTACCACTTCAGGTATGAAGTACGATGCCGATGACGGTATGCATGGTGTCGTTATGGACCCTGATTTTGACAACAACAAATTTGTATACATGTACTATTCACCTGAGAGTGAGATAGCTAAAAGTTTAGTGGTACGGTACAAATGGGAAGGTAACTCCCTGGATTTGGAATCAGAAAAAATCCTACTCGAATGGCCTACACAAAGAGAAAGGTGCTGTCATTGGGGAGGAGGAATGGTATTCGACAAAAAGGGTAACCTTTTAATTGCAATTGGTGATAACTCCGGATTTAATATTAATGCTGAAGATGGGGATTCCCGAAGAACCTCGGGAAACACAAACGATCTGAGAGGATCTATACTCCGTATCAAACCCCAACCGGATGGAACTTATTCCATTCCAGAGGGAAATTTATTCCCAAAAGGTATGGAAAAAACAAGACCTGAGATATATATAATGGGCGTCAGAAACCCTTGGAGGCTAAGCTTAGACAGCCAAACTGGTTGGTTATATTGGGGTGAAGTAGGGCCAAGTACAGATGAATTTAACCGTGCGCGAGAGGCTGGTAATTTTGGATGGCCTTACTTTATTGCCAACAATCAAAAAAATACTGCGATAAAAACTGAATATGACACCTTAAAAATAGTAAACAATTCTCAATACAACACAGGTTTGGTCGAATTGCCATCTAACCCAGTCCCATCCATAGCTTGGTATGACAGAAACCCTGCCGAAGCATTTCCTATACCGGGAAGTGGGAGTCTTAGTGCGGTTGGGGGTCCTTTTTATCGAAAAGCAGATTTTAAAGGTGCTGAAAGACCTTACCCAGCTTATTATGACGGAAAATGGTTTGTTACCGACTATGTTAGAGGATGGATAATGGCCATAGAAGTTGATGAAGATGGCAACTATAAATCTATGGAAGAATTTATGTCAGAAGGCACATTTACAGGGGTTAATGATATGGACTTCGCTCCCAATGGGGACATGTATGTATTACAATATGGCCATGATTCCTACGCTTCCTATGCTAAAGATGCAAAACTATATAGAATAAAATACAATAATGGTAATCGAAAACCTAAAGCAATCGCATCATCCGATAAGACCGCAGGATCTGTACCGATGAAAGGCAGGTTATTGACCGAAGGAACAATAGATTATGACAATAATATTAGCGATTACAAATGGGTGCTAACTGCAGAAAATGGAGAATCCATCGTATATAAAGAGCAAAATCCAGTTGTAAATATAGAGGTACCAGGGGTATATCAAGCCATTCTTACAGTCACTGATTCAGATGGCGCAACAGATACCGATACAATAAAACTTGTTGCTGGAAATGATCCGCCCGAGGTATTGTTTGAATTTCCCGAGTCTAATAGTAGTTTTTACTTCCCAGGAGATCAAGTCCAATACTCAGTTAATATAAGTGATGAGGAAGACATGGAAATCGATAATTCGCAAGTAAGTGTATGGGCTGATTACCTACCTGAAGGTTTTGATTTACAAGTCTTTATGGACACCCTTAAAAACTCACCTTTATATTTATCAGCAAACGCTATATTGGGCCAACAGCTTGTCAAGCAAAACAATTGTTTTCAATGTCATAATTTAGACCAAAAGGCAGTTGGTCCCTCATTTAATGAAATTGCAAATCATTATCGAGGAACTGACGGTGTTTATGATCAATTGTCAAAAAAGATAATAGGAGGAACTAAAGGTACATGGGGCCAAACAGAAATGCCAGCCAATCCCTCTGTTTCATTAAATGAAGCCAAAGCAATAGTAGATTTTATTTTAAATTCAACTTTGAAACCAGGGGATAAATCAAGCTTACCCATAAGTGGAAGCTTAAAGGTACCTGAAGACACAAATGCTGGATACCTTGTTTTAAAAGCAAGTTATAAAGATAAAGGATTTGAAAAAATCACTTCAATTGAGACAGTAGAAATAGTTGGGTTAAAAAACCCTAGAGTATATACGGCGGATTTTGACACATTATCAAATATGCGTTTATATACACCTCATTTCAAACAACCTAACAATTTAATTCCTAATGACAAAAAATCCTTTATTGGCTTAAAAAATATTGATTTAAATGGTATTTGTACGCTTGGTTTGGATATAATTGATTTCCCCAAGGTAAAGGACTCATTTTGGAAAATATCTATTCGAATCGACTCTTCAGATGGAGAAATTATTGGAACCTCTATGCTAAGTGAATTGACTGTAGCTGATGATGGTTTTATAACATTACCAATAAAATTAACTTCCGTTAAAAAGAACTTATTTATTGTTTTTGAAAATAGTAAATATGAAAAAGGCGTAGATGAATTTGAAATAAGAAGTATAAAATTTATCAAATAAATTTCATTAATAAAATCATAAAACATGTCATTAGATTTTGTATTAAAAGATTTATCCATTAAATATATAGGTATAATATATATTGGAATGCTATTTTTTATCGTGGACTTGAAAGCCCAAGAAGTAAAAGATACTGAAAAGGTTCACACTGTTACTAAGGTTCTTGATAATCAAAAGTTAGATGGTTATAAGGGAATTTGGTGGTTTCATCCTCCAATGAAAGATCGTCCCCAATCTCCAAGCTATGGTTCTACTGACTACAAATATTCTGGGCCACTTTCATTCGCTTGGCCTCATACGGTAGCACCCATGGCAGTATATGCCCCGGAAGTAAATAAGACTTTCTTTGTTTACGGTGGGGATTCCGGGCCAGAGAACAGGTATTTATTGGCCATGGTCTCCTATTATGATCATGATAAACATCTTGTGCCTAGACCTACTGTGGTAAGGGATCAACGGGGTGTTGATGATCCTCATGATAATCCAAGTATTACGATAGATGATGAAGGATACCTATGGATCTTTGTAGCTGGACGAGGTAGACATAGACCAGGTCAGATCTTCCGAAGCAATGCGCCCTATTCTATTGATTCTTTTGAACTAGTTATTGAAAGAGAACAAACTTATTCACAAATATGGAGAGTTCCTGAAAAAGGTTTCTTTCATCTTTTCACTTTATATACGGGTGGTAGAGAACTATATTTCGAGACAAACAAAACCGGTAAGGATTGGAAACCAGAACCTGCTAAACAACTTCAAAAGCTAGTTGGATTTGGGGGACATTATCAGGTCAGTAGGGTAAAAGGTGACACGATTGGTACGGCCTTTAATTACCACCCAGAAGGAAATGTTGATAGACGTACTAACTTATACTACCTTCAGACCACTGATTTTGGAAAAACATGGACTACTGCAGATGGCACTCCAGTTCAGATCCCTCTTGAAGACCGAAATAACCCTGCCTTAATTAATGATTACGAAGCGCAAGGTAAAAATGTCTATCCTAATCAACTATTGTTCGATAAAGAAGGAAGGCCTGTTATATTATACATAACCTCTTTTGGGGCTGCTCCTGTGCCTGAGAATGCACCACGAGCTTGGAAAATTAGAAGATGGACTGGAGATAAGTGGGTATCCCAATATGTAACAGTTTCAGATCACGCATATGACGAAGGCGCTTTTTATATTCATGATGATAGATGGACATTGATTGCTCCAGCAGTACCAGGTCCACAACCCGGTTATAATGGTGGAGAAATTGGGGTTTTTGAAACAACCGACCCAGGTAATCCGGACAATGATTTTTGGCAATTGAAAAGGCAAGTTACGCGTAACAGTCCTTTTAATCATGGATATGTACGTAGACCACATAATCCAAAAGATCCATTTTTTGCCATGTGGGCAGATTCAGACCCTAAAAAAAGCTCCATTTCACGTATCTTTTTCAGTAATTCCAGAGGTGATAGAGTTTACATGCTACCCTATGAAATGAAGGAAGATTTTGCTGAACCAATTTTGTTGAACCCTCCTACTCCACCTGAAGGAGAAGATACTTTTAAATACTAAGGACTGTTTAAACCTAAAGTAGATTTCTTACCGTAGACTCCTTATTTTACAGAATTGAGGGTCTACGGTTTTTTTTTGCAGTAAGTCAAATGATTAGCTCAACCGCTATACAGTAATTAAACGTTACAATTGCGTTCAATAAAACTTTATGCAGGGAAAATTTAAAATATCTTATGCAGAGAAGCAATATAGGGGAACAGAGTTAAGTTTTCGTTCAACCCGGATTATGTAATAGAATTCGTGATGAGTGTTGCAATCGCAAGAAAATCAGGCTGTTTTGATATTTTAGCATAGCACCGCTATGGTGAAATTGAAAACAGCAACGAAGTGGCTGATTTTGAAGCGATTTCAGCACGTAATAGATTGTCTATTGCATATTTCGGGTTCAAGTAGAAAGCCATATCAATAGGCATTACTGAGAAAACCCAAAGAACTCTAATGTATCACCGGTTTTTTTGAGCTCCGATGTCCCACTCTATTATTATTTTAATACTAGAAGGAAATAGTTCAAAAATTTGATTTAACAATAAGGACTCAATGGAATCTAATAATGAATTAAACTTCTAGCTTATTTATATTAATGTTCTAATAATCTATAAACAGAATAGAGACACCTGTGTATTTTTACTTGATTATTACATAAAACATTTACTTATTACTTTTATAAAACCCCCAATTACAATGACGCTTAATAACTATAAAGAAAATAAGGAACCAGCCAATCGAAGAAAATTCATCAAAAACTCTCTTATCGGTGGCATTACATTTTTAAGTTTACCCATCAATCTCATGGGTTTACGACTGTCAAATGACCCGGTAAAGTATAAACTAAACCTTCAAAGCCCAACAAGATATTTTGACGGTAAAAACTGCTTTGTTCACCCTAGAGCCGGTATAATACCTTTAGCGGGAAAGGGGGGAAACCCTAGGGTGGTTATGACTATGACTAGCCAAGATCTTTCCGGAAGTGATGTATTCAAAGCGGCATACGGCATGCAAACCGATGACTTAGGGAAAACATGGACCAACCCCACGGAGCTAAAGGCGCTTGAGCCACGTTATGAAATTATAGATGGGGTAAGGCGCCCCGTTGCAATAAGTGATTTTTGGCCGGCCTGGCATAAAAAGTCCAAAACATTATTGGGTACCGGACATACAGTAGTTTACACACCGGATTGGAAGGTCTCCAATCCCCGACCACGTGATACCTCCTATTCAATTTATGAGCCTGATTATGGCTGGTCAGACTGGAATAAGCTGGAAATGCCTGCACTTGAAAAGTTCGAAGATTGTGGTGCTGGAAGTGTACAACGTTACGACAAATCGGACGGAACTATCTTGCTACCTGTCTATTATCGTTCCCCTGGTAATGGAACAACCAGTTCAGTTACCGTAATCCGCTGTACTTTCTACAATAAAAAACTGCAATTCCTTGAACAAGGAAATGAATTACATATTGATGTGCCTAGGGGCTATGGAGAACCATCACTTACTCATTTTAAAGGTAATTACTATCTGACCTTACGAAACGATAAGCAAGGATATGTCACCAAAGGTGTGGACGGCCTTAATTTTGAAGAACCCAAACCATGGACCTTTGATGATGGAGAGGCATTGGGGAATTACAATACCCAGCAACATTGGGTGACTCATAGTGATGGGCTTTTTCTAGTTTATACCCGTAGAGGAGCAGATAATGACCATGTTTTCCGCCACCGTGCCCCTTTATTTATGGCTCAGGTGGATCCCAACAGTTTAAGGGTTATTCGTAAAACAGAAAAAATATTGGTACCTGAACGTGGTGCAAGACTGGGTAATTTTGGAATTACTGATATTAGTCCAAATGAAACATGGATCACCGTATCCGAATGGATGCAGCCGAGTGGTGTAGAAAAATATGGGAGTGATGGAAGTATATTTATTGCCCGTATTCATTGGGATCAGCCCAATAAATTGTTTGAAATATTGTAATCGATTGAATAAAGGTTCATGTGGTTAATATTAACTTTTTATTGATTTCCCTGAGAAAGCAAATCCAATTAAACCAAATTCTTTGCTATGGGAATTTAAAATAAAGAATTGCTACTAGCCATTATAAGCCTCTAAGAATAATCCTATGAAAAATTTTATATTGATATTATTGGGTTTACTTTTCCTATCATTTAGTTGCACCACCAATTCCTGGGGCCAAGCAGGGAAGGATGAATATACTTTTTACACCTCTCCTTCTAAGCAATTTTTAGCTGGTAATGATCATGTTAGCGAAGGTTTCCTTGCTCCATTAAATGATGGAAAAATACTTTTGTTATTTAGACTTGACCCCGGCATTGAAGGCGACCATGTGGGTACTAATGCATATATCGCAAAAATCACCTATGATCCGGAGAAAGACAGTTGGAGCAAGGTAGAAACAGTGTATAACAGTCACCAATACGATGATCGCAATATTCACGGTGGAGTTACTAAGGAAGGCAGAATCGTCGCCTTCTTTCGGAGGTTTGATGGAAACCAAACAGAAGGCCGATATTTTATTTACAGTGATGACAATGGTATTTCTTGGACTGAACCTCAGCAATCACAGGCTTGGACTGATCCTGAACTAAGCAATTTAGAAGGCATTTGGAGTACAGGCCAAATGTTTTACAATCCGGACATCAACCAATATGCGATGGTAGGTTGTAGAAGATTTATAACCTTTAGCCAGGACGGTTCATCTTGGGAATCCTACAATCAAATCACAGATAATGAAGACTTTAAATTAACGGAAGTTGCCGGCGCTTGGTGTGGAGATAATAGAATAGTAGCCTTAATCCGAGACGATAAGCGCTCGCACGGCCATCCTTTGGTGCAAGTAGAAAGTTATGACAATGGAAAAACCTGGAGTGAACCTGTTGCAACCAACATACCACCTAATTTACATTGGGGTGCTGCACCCCAATTGATATATGATCAGAACCGGGATATGCTAATAGCCCTTACCAGCGACCGTTATTCTAGGCCTGACGAACAAAACAGTCTGTTTATCTACTCCGCTAGCCCAAATGATATAATGGGTAGCCCTGAAGGATGGAAACTACAGCATGAACTACGGCGCCCTTGGGCCGGATTAAAGCAGGAAGGTCCCTTAAACCAAAATTTTTATGGTTACCCCACAATTGCTCAAATTAGCGAACAAGAATATTTGGTTGTTTTCACAGAAAGAGCGGTTTTGGAAGGAACAGAGCATGCTAATTTATACTACTTTAGGTTTATTATTCAATGAGTCAAAAAATTCCAGAAGTTAATCCACCCATGAAAAGTGAAAAGCAAATTCAATTGTTTGAAGGGAAACCTATCCAAGAAAAGTGGTTGGTTTAGGTGGCTAAGTGTAACCTGCGTAAAAGCTACAGAAATGAAAATAACTTGCCTTTCCTTCAAATACATTTATTTTAATTTATTAATTCAGATCAAATAATTAACCTTAACTAAGTAGACACAAATAGACCCTCTACTTTGCTAGTAAAGGGTCTATTAATAATGCAATACAAGATAATTAAGTTTTCTTGATCTCAGTTTATTTTAACTGGCTTCCGGGAATTGGTTCCGGAAAACCTCTCATAGGACTGTATCGGATATAGGAATCGAAAACTTCCTTATCGGGCCCTACAACCCTTGGGTCTTTTGAGGACCTTAATTCATTCAATAAGGCAGTTTGCATTTCTTCCTTTACAGAGGCATATTGAGCATCATTTACCAGATTGTTTAAACAATAGGGGTCTTTATTGATGTCAAAGAACTGAACTTCAGGAATTTTTTCGAAGGCAGCATCAAAAAACGGTTTTACAGCCGGATCTTGGTAATTTTCAATGATAAATGATTTGGTAGGAGATTCATCAACATCTGTAAATGCCCAATCTGAATGACTGATTCCATCCTCATCAATTCCATACATGGGCAACAAATCATTTTCATCCTCTGGATTAATCCTTTGAGGAGCACCTGCTGGCCAGCGATCTGGTTTCATGTTCCATACCAATAAATAATCTTCACTCCTAATAGAGCGCTGCGGATAACCCCAGTTTTGATACCTGGAAGCTGAATGCCTTTCTCTTCCTGAAAAGGCATACTTTTTAGTAGGGTCAATTGTCCCTTGCTTGTCAGACTCCAATAATGCCCTCATGCTTTTTCCTGTAATAGGCATCATCCCATCTTCACTGGTGTGAGTCAAATCCAGAATTGTAGGAGCAAGATCTACAAAGCCTACAGGATCATCCACTATTCTACCTCCTGGGAAATCTTTGGGGTACCTTACTGCAAATGGAACATGTATGCCATAATCATAACTATTCGCTTTTGCTCTTGGAAAAGGCATTCCATTGTCAGCGGTTACGATTATAATGGTGTTTTCAAGTTCTCCTATCTCCTCCAAATAATTGATCATGGAGTCAAGGTGGCGATCATACCATTCAATCTCCACAGCATAATCCAACATATCTCCCCGAACGATGTCATTGTCAGGAAAAAAGGCAGGAACTTCTACATCAGACAATTTCTTATCCGTTCTTTTCCAGGAATCCTTTTCATACGCACGATGTGGTTCTGTTGCTCCAAACCAAAAGAAAAAAGGCTTCTCTTTTTTCTCGTTTTCCATGAAAAACTTAAAGTTTTCAAAATAATTAATGTTGCTGATTTTATCTCCAGGCCTGATATCAGTCGGACCTTCTTCATACCTGATTTTGCTATACTCAATTCCTGCAGCATCCGTTGCTCTCCAAAGAGAATCATTTTCATCCCTGGCGTATCGAAAAGGAGAAACCCCTTTACCGGTTCTCCCAGTTTTATAGCCATTGGCTTCTAGTAAATCTACAAAAGGCACATGCTTCTTCAACCATGGAGCGGCATGCTGACCTGATGACTCATTTTGCCAGTGATACCTACCTGTAATGATACTACTTCTGGAAGGTGCACATCCCGGAGAACCTGACATGGCATTAGTGAAATACACTCCCTCTTTTGCTATCCTATCAAAGGCTGGTGTATTGACAAATTTACTGCCTTCGAAACTGGTATGGTAAAATGACTGGTCATCACTTATCACAAACAGAATATTAGGCGGTTTGCTACTCGTTTCTTCTGGTTTGGAACCGCAACTAGAAATCAGCAGGATAAATAGAATGCCAAGGATCCAGCTTTGGCTTTTCCTGTTTTTGGATTGGTGATCCCTTGATAGGACCACCAATTTATTTTCTTTTCCATATTTTTTAATTTTAATCTGCCACGTAGCCTGGGTTTTGCACCAATACGGCACCTATATTTCTTTCTATTTCTGTATAGGGTATTGGTAAAAGATTGTGATAAGGCTGGACATCCACGCCATGATTCGTTACATCCGGTCTTCCATCGCAATATTTATTGGTACGCTCATACAACATACCCAATCGATTTAAAGTAAGTCTTCGTTTCTCTTCTACGCCAAGTTCTCGCATCCGCTCATCCAAAATATAATCAATGTCCACCTCGGATGGAGACACCAACTTAGCATTGGCACGTGTCCGCACAACATTGATGTCATTGGCGGCTTCATCTGACTGACCATTACCAAGGTAAGCTTCTGCTCGTAATAAATACGTTTCGGCCAATCGAATATGGTACTGATCGCTATACGTGGTACCCGCTGTTGACGAATTTAAGGTTTTCAGTTCAGTATCTACATATAATTCAGCAGGATGCTGACCAGGAGTAGTCACTTTGGACTGATAGGGGTAAAAGTTCCTTATGGTGTCATCCAGGGTTTGGCGAAATAAATCCAAATGGTCAGACAATCTCTGTCCATACCATTCCGATGCTGGGTTATTAAACAACACATCTCTCACAAAATTGTATTCTGAGTTCCGCATGTCTTCCCAATCGTATTCCCATACGCCAAAATTGAAATGGTTTGATCCTCTAAATCTACCTATGCCTCTACCACCTGTGTAATCTGAAACGCCAACGGGTAAAAATGGAGAAACTCCTGAAGGGTCTCTGACGATGAAGCTCCAGGGCCTTGGCGCATGGTCTCTTTCCAATTGTGGGCCAGCTTTTGACGAAGATGAAATGACACCACCTGGCACATCTACCTCGTATTGCCATACCCAAATCCCCTCAGTATTGCCAACCCCTCTGTTTTGGTTGTATCTTCTAAATAAATCCCAATAAACATCTCCTTCAGCACTGGATAAGGATCCAAACCTTTCAGTCATTAAAGCTGTATTGGGGTCATCAATTACCATTGAAGCCGCTTGAATTGCATCAGACCATCTTTCCAGGGATATGTAAACTTCAGCCAAGATATGGTAAGCTGCCAGGTTATTAATTTCCCCGTCCTGCACTTCTGCAATACCCGAAAGATTAGCAGCAGCAAACTCTAAGTCAGAGGCTGCTTGTTGGTAAACTTCAACTCTGCTAGCCCTTACGTAGTCTGTTTTAGGAGAACTTACTTCCTCCAGCTCCAATGGTACTCCTCCATAAAGGTGGGCCAAATTCCGGTAGGAAAGTCCTCTGAATAGTTTGGCCTTGGCCTCCACAGAAGTTTTCTCTTCAGCTGTCATCATTGATCCTTCAATCCTACTAAGAATAATATTGGCACCTGAAATCACTTTATAATAGCTCTTCCAATGAAATTCAGCCACATCACTGGTAGGCAAAAGGGTAGCCAAATAAGATCCAAATCTTACATTTAGTTGGTTGGCTCCATTGTACCCCAAATCGGTACCATATATATAGTCCAATGGACGGTGCTCCCCGTTGGAAAGAATCTCCCTAGATTGGTCATACAGGGCAAATACTGCCGAATTAAAATCAGAATAGGTAATGTAGGAATTTTCTGGACTTGCAAAGTCCAAGGGGATTTCCTCAAGTATACTGGATTCATCACAAGCTTGAAAACTCAGCAGCAACAAGCTTAAGAATACGAAATTATATTTTATATTTTTCATAATTAAATTAGAATTAAAAACTAACATCCAAGCCTAAGGAATACCCCTTCATCACTGGCAAGCCAGATTGCTCAAGACCACTTCCAGTCTCTGGGTCCCATCCTTCCCAACTTGTCCAGGTAGCTAAATTTTTGCCACTTACAAAAAACTTAACGCCTTGAAGACCTAATTTCTCAACTATTAATGTCTTATTTAAGCGATAAGAAAGCGATACATCCTGAAGACGAACAAAGCTCCTGTCTCCATAATACCTGTACTCTATTCCTGCTTCCTGATCCTGACCTCTGTACCTGGCTGTTGGATTGGACGGAGTCCAATAATCGTAATCCACAAAATAGTTGTTTCTCCTGGCATTGTCTGACTGACCAAAATTTGGGTTATTCAAGCCTAAATAGCCATTTTTACCTCCTTGGATTGAATTAATAAAAACCTAAAGGTGAAGTTTTTATAATTGAATTCATTAAGAATTCCGAAATTATAGGAAGGCTCTTCTCTACCTCTGATCACACGATCAAGGGCATCCACTACTCCATCCCCATTTTGATCAATTATTTCGTGTGTTCCTACAAAGAATCCCTGGGGAGCTTCTTCCCCTAACTGGATTATTCCAGCAGATTCATAATCGTAAATGGAATTTATGGATTCATCAATAAACAACTCACTACCAATTAAATCATCCTCTTGCCCATCACCATCGGCGTCCAGACCTAATAAAGAGACAATTCTATTTCTATTTGAAGCTATATTGAAACTAGCATTCCAATTGAATTCACCTTTCTCCATGATATCCCCCCTCAATACAAACTCGATTCCTCTATTGGCAATCTCGCCTACATTCGTAGAAATGCTTGAGAAACCAGTAATCTCAGGAATATTTATGTTGTAAAGCAAATCATTGGTAGTGTTTTGGTAATAATCTAAAGTACCAGAAAACCGTTCTTGCAATAAGGAAAAGTCAAAACCAAAATTATACCCTGTAGTAGTTTCCCATGCAAGATTTGAATTTGCCAAGGTGTTTACTGTTTGTCCAAAGACCGTACTCCCTCCATTACCAAAAACATAGGCCGGATAAATGGAAACACTGGCCAGTGAAGAATACCTAGTAGTTAGGTTTCCATTGGTACCATAAGAGCCTCTAAATTTAAGGTAATTGAGGATGGATTCTTCCATAAAACTTTCCTCACTTATCACCCATCCTACCCCTAGAGAAGGGAAAATTCCAAATTTATTGTTTTTTGAGAAACCAGAAAAACCATCCCTACGAACAGTTGCTGTCAGCATGTATTTGCTGCTAAAATCATAATTAGCTCTCACCGTTTGGTATACATAACTTTCATCCCATGCGCTGGAATTGATCAACTGAAGCTGTCCTAAACTTAGGTCATTGTATCCTAAGCTAAGGTTGGAATAATTGGTCCCATTGGCCTCTGTACTTTCATATTTCAGCTCCCTACGACCTACCACCATTGTCAGGTCCAGGTTGTGGTTATTATTAAAACTTTTGCGATAGGTTACAATATTGTCAAGGGTCCAATCATATTTGCTATAATTTCTTTTAAAGGCCTCCCCTGCAGCACCTGCTCCATATACATTGCTTCTATAATGCCTTCTCCAGTTATAGTTGTTACCGAAATTAACACGGTATTTTAACCCTTCGATGAAAGGGATTTCTATATCCATATAAACGTTCGCAAACAAAGTATTGCTCTTGTCAAAATCATTGGACAATGGACTTAAAAATGGATTGGCCCGAATGGCTCCATCCGGGTTGAGAATCACATTCCCATTTTCATCATAAGGCGTCACCAAGGGAGGCATGGTAGTCACTTGACTTAGGGCTGGAATTTCGCCTGAATTGTCGGCAAAAGAACCGAATGTTTGAACACCAAATCTAAACCAATCCAATATTTGATGGTCCAAATTGATCCTGGCAGTAACCCTTTCATATTGGTCATTCAATATAAAGCCTTCTTGCTTGGTATACCCAGTAGAAATATAATAAGAAGTAGCTTCCGAAGCTCCTCTAACACTTAAATTATGATTGTTGATTAATCCCGTTTGAGTGGAGGCATCCCACCAATCGAAGTTGGTACCATTTTCAAAACCAGCATATAAAGTAGGTTCGAATAAAGCCGCAACATTGTAATCTGGGTTCGGTTGAGTATAATCAGGTGCCAAATAAGATTGAGGCCAATCCTGATCCGTTACTTTTTGTAAAAAACCATCCCTATCCAATAATTTCGGCCTATTGGTTGGCGTTTGGGTGGTGACAGTACCTGTATAATTAAAAATAGGCTTTTGCTCTACTTTACCACTTTTTGTGGTAATCATGATCACGCCATTTGCTGCTTGGGCACCAAAAATGGCCATACTACTAGCATCCTTCAAGACATCAACGGATTCGATGTCTGCAGGATTCAAATCCCCCATACTGCCAGTGAAGATGATTCCATCTACGACGATCAAAACACTTTGATTGCCACTAAGAGTTGTCCTTCCACGTACTGAAATAGAAGGGTTTTCACCGGCTCTATTTACCTGACCTACATTCAATCCAGGTACAGATCCTTGGAGTGACTGGGCGAGGTTAACATTAGGCGACTCTCGAAAAGCCTCAATGTCTGCCCTTACCACCGAACCGGTAACATCTCTTTTCTTTTGGGTACCATACCCTACTACCACCACTTCCTCAAGTGATGTATCGTCCAGTTCCATTAGAATATTTAATAGTGTCTGATTTCCTACTTGAATTCTTTTGGTGGTATAACCAATAAAGGAAACCACTAGTGTAGTTCCTTCTTCTACATCGAGAGAGAAATTTCCATCAATATCAGAAACTGTTCCTTGGGTACTATTTTCTACAGTGATCGTTGCCCCTGGCATAGGGTCTCCATTCTCATCTGTAATAACCCCTGTTATATTTACGAGTAAGGCCAGTGCATTGGCAGCTTCGGAATTAGCCAATTTTAAGCCAGAGAAGCTATTAGCATTCTCAAAATTATTATGGGCTCCTTTCGAGAAGTCATTCCATGGTGTTGCCAGCAAATTGCCTATACTGAGGCATTGAAGAATGAAAGAAAGCGCAAATAACATGAATGTTTTGTTCATGCTATTAAGTATGTTTTTTTGCATTTGTGTACATTATTTTGGGTAATTGATTTATTAAATCCACTAATTATCGGAATTTTTTTGCTGTTGTTTAGGTAGTTTTAGTCTTCACATAGGCATATAGATAGTATTGGGTGAAAAATTTATTTGTTTTTTTTAAATGGAATTGGGGTTATATTTTACTATTAAACCGAATCAATTTTAAGTTACTCTAGGTTCCTAAAATGGGGATTAGTGATTTCAAAATGTACTTCAGGAATTAAATGAATTTCAATTAAATCTATTGGATCAATTAGTAGTTGATACTATCTAACCTTTAATAAAACTGAAAAAGTGTTGCGAAAAATAATATTCCTGAAACGAGGTATTTTTTGAGAGTGGCAATCGCTTTCCAGGCAAGTGTATAGACTGACCGAAGATTGATACCCATCAATTTTGAAACCTCTTCATAGGATATTTGCTCAAAAAATAGTAGCTGTATTACCTGCTTTTGCCGAATTGGTAACTTGTCCAACCCTTTGGCCAATTTGATTTGCAGGCTCTTTTCCCTTTGGATACCGATCATTTCACTTTCAATAGATTCGACCACAAAAGTATTGGCCAATCCATCGTCCCATGATTCAGTCTTGGTTATGGATTTATGCTTGCTTTCCCTGTATATTTTATGAGATAAAGCCCTGAAAAGGTAGGCTTTTACATTCTCTGCTTTTCCTAAAGATTGGTGGTATTTCCATAAATCTATAAATACCTCTTGAATACAATCTTGAATGAAATCTTCATCCTTTACCAGAGCAAGCCCATAATTAAAAAGTGTTTTAATGAATGCTTTGTAAAGCCCTTCTAATCCCTGACGGTTACCTTGCATTAACAGTTCCCAATAAAAATTGGGTTCCATGGCTGGACTGTTTTTGCTAAGAGGGTTCATTCTGAGTATTTGAAATTAAATTTCTCTATATTAAACATAAATATTATTTCCTACAAGTAGTATTTTATTAATGGGATGCTATGCAAGTTATTTGGTTAAACCCTTGACAAATAGGAGCTTTTACACAAATGACAACTAAATAATTCTATTACCAAAAACTTGATAAAACAATGAAGTTTTCAACTCTATGGAGCCTATACAAAATGAAATATTGATAGATTTTTAAGGGTTATGCTGCAATCCTTCTTTCTTTCATTTTATAAATTGTGGTCTTGCTTCGTTTACCAATTTGAATGTAAGCCAGTTTTAGCACAGTAATACATTAAGTTTTTCGAAATGCATAGGTGATAGCATTTTCATACGAAACCATAAGGGATTTTATAATCATCACAAAGGATGAAAATCTGAGGTTTTTGAAAGAAGGAATGCTTTTTTGGGAATATTAATTCGCTTCCTTGCGACAATGCCAACTAAAAAAGGACTAAGTTGACGAGGTAAAATCTTTCTGTCTACTACCTTTAAACTGAACGCATCTGAGCAAAAAAAAACTCAACCAGACAGCGAACTGTCTGATTGAGTTTAGGTATTATTTAATTTTTAAGACCTGCAGCATCAAATAAAATCTCCACAGGATGGTTGGCTTTTTTTCCTGTTCCATCTGCTATCTGATGGCGACAACTTGTTCCAGGGGCTGCAATCAAATCTTCCTGACCTGCTGCTCTAACCGCTGGGAAAAGAACCATTTCGCCAATTTGCATACTTAATTCATAATGCTCTTTTTCGTAACCAAAAGATCCTGCCATTCCACAACATCCTGAAGGAATGACACTCACCTGGTAGTTTTCCGGTAATTCCAGAATTTTCTTGGAATAATTGACGGAAGACAAAGCCTTTTGATGACAATGTCCATGGAGCTTTATCTGGCGTGTTTCTTTGGTAAAGCTTTCTGATTTTATATTGCCAGCAATGGCTTCCTTGGCCAAAAACTCATCTACCAACTCACAGTGAAATTTTATAGCTTTTGCCTTTTCTTTCAAATTAGCACTTACCAGTCTAGGGTATTCATCTCTAAAACTAAGAATGGCTGAAGGTTCAATGCCTAATAGAGGACTTTCAGCGCTTAAAAGTGAAGAGAATATTTCCACATTTTTATCCGCCATTTTTTGGGCATGGTCAAGCAAGCCCTTGGACATTGCTCCCCTCCCACTTTCTACATGGTCCACCATCTTCACTTCATAACCCAGATGTCTGAGTAACTTTATCGCTTTAATCCCAGTTGCAGTATCATTGTGGTTGGTAAATTCATCACAGAAGAAATAAACGGATTTTATTATCGGTTTACCAGTAAGGGCCGCATAATTTTTCTTGTACCATTTACGCAAAGATTGAGGACTCAAGGCGGGCAAATTCCTTTCCGGAGCTACTCCAAGCACTTTTTTCATAAGGCCACCTGTAAAGCCATTCGATAAAAGGAAATTCGTAATGCCTGGAACCATACTTCCTAGTTCATTCAAAGAATTAATATAGGTAAACGCTTTGGAACGTAAAGGAACTGGATTGGATTTAAAATATTGGTACTGAAACTCAGCCTTGATCGTGGCCATGTCTACATTTGAAGGACATTCTGAAGTACAACCCTTGCAAGAAATACACAGGTCCATGACTTCTTTTATTTCAGGATGGTCGAATGGATTACTTTTGTCACTTTTGGTTAAAAACTCTCGCAAAGTGTTGGCCCTTCCTCTGGTCGTATCTTTCTCATAACGGGTTGCCTGAAAACTTGGGCACATGGTGCCACCACCAGAATTAGGTAATTTCCTGCAATCCCCAGAGCCATTGCATTTTTCTGCCATTTGGAGTATGCCTCCTACCTGGCTGAAATCAAATTTAGTATCATGTTCTCTCTTTGGAAGATCAGCCTCATACCTGAGAGAGGAGTTCATGGGGGGTGCGTCCACTATTTTCCCCGGGTTAAAAATCCCCTTGGGATCCCACTTGGCTTTTATTCTTTTAAAAAGGGCGTAGTTTACCTCCCCCACCATTAAAGGGATAAATGCTGCCCTAACCCTTCCATCACCATGTTCACCACTCAAGGATCCATTGTATTTTTTAACGAGTTTGGCACTTGCTTCACTAATTTTGTAAAACTCTTCTACATCTTTGGATTTCTTCAAGTCAAGAATTGGACGCAAGTGTATTTCCCCGGCTCCTGCATGTGCATAATATACCGGTTGCTGACCAAAATCTTTTATCATTTTTGCAAATTCATCGATATAATCTGCCAGATCATCGATATCCACCGCGGTATCTTCAATACAAGCAACCGCCTTTTTATCTCCGGGAATATTGGCCAGAAGGCCTAAACCTGCGCTTCTAAGTTCCCATGCACTACTCGTTCTTTCAGGCCCTATTACTGGATAAGCAAAACCCAAACCAGCATTTTTCAAGGCCACCACAAATTGTTGCCCCTTGGCCCTGGCCTCCTCAATGGTCTTTCCCCTAAATTCAACCATCAATATAGCCTTAGGGTCACCTTCCACAAAGTCCCTATTTCGGCTTTGCTCCACATTCTCTTTGGTACAATCCAGAATGATTTTGTCCATCAATTCTACGGCTGTAGGCTTTTCTTTCATGGCTACCTGCGCCGCTTTCATACTCTCATGGATGGTCTCAAAATGAGCAGCTACCACGATGTCAAAAGGATCAGGAAGTGGGTCAAGGTGTATTTTTATCTCTGTAGTAATCGCTAGGGTCCCTTCAGAACCACATAGTAATTTACAAAAATCAAATTGGGCCTCTTTTTCAGAAAAAAGCTGGGTCTCCAACAAGTAATCCAGCGCATAACCGGTATTTCTTCGGTGAATACTTTCCTTAGGGAAATGTTCTCTGATATTGTTTTGGATTTCAGGTTGACTTAACTCTTCGCGTACATGTCGGTAAAGCTCCCCTTCCAAGTTATCTTGTTTGCATTTAAGGTCAAAATCATCGGGTGTCATGGATTTGAAAACAGTTTCTGACCCATCACTTAACAAAACCTTGAGTTCAAGTACATGTTCTCTGGTACTGCCATAAACGATGGAAGTGGTTCCACAACTGTTATTTCCCACCATTCCGCCAATCATTGCGCGGGTGGCCGTACTCGTAATCGGACTGAAAAAATACCCGTATTCTTTAAGGTAATTGTTCAATTCATTCCGTACAACTCCCGGTTGAACCCTCACCCAACCTTCTTCTTTATTAAATTCAATAATTTTATTGAGGTATTTGGAAACATCTACAACTATGCCATCTCCTACACATTGACCAGCAAGAGATGTGCCTGCAGTTCTCGGAATCAAAGAAAGACCATTTGAATTGGCGAAATGAATCAGTTTTTTGATATCGGAATGACTTTTAGGTAAGGCCACTGCTGTAGGTAGGGACCGGTACACTGAAGCATCAGTGGCATACAAAGTTTTCATCAAACTATCGTAATGCAGCTCACCATCCAATTCAAGCGATAATTTACTTAAAAGAGGACTGTCTTTGGTTGTTTTACTCATGGCCCAAAAATAAAACAGTTAAAGCTAGAAAAGAACTAGGAGCAAGAATTTTATTCAAGTAAAATGACCTTTCTTATCAATTTGATTTCTAATTTGTGAATTGAAAGGTATTTTTCAATAAAAACCAACAGGATGTTAATCAAAGCACCACTTGATTTGACCCAAATCGCCTATCTGAAAAAGAATGGAATGCTTCATGCTAAGGAAGATGTATTAGATTCTTACAAAGCTGGAGAAGGAAACATGAACGTTACCCTAGCCATAAAAACAAATAAACGCACTTTTGTATTAAAGCAATCCCGCCCTTTTGTAGCCAAATACCCGCATATACCTGCTCCATTGGACCGTATTGAAATTGAATACAAATATTACAATGCCATAAACAAAGACAATTTGTTGGCCAATTTTTCCCCAGATGTATTGAGTTTCGATAAGGATTCCAACCTATTGGCCTTAGAGTACCTGGACTTAGGAGGCGATTTTTTATGGTTGTATGATGAAAATGCTACGCTTAAAGAAGGAGTTGCCGACCTTATGTTAACCTATTTAAAAAAACTGCATCAATTGGCTGTCCCTGATTTCCCCAGCAACCAGGAAATGAGAGAATTGAATCACCGTCACATTTTTGTTTTTCCCTATCTTTCAGAAAACGGCTTTGACCTAGATGATGTTCAGGTGGGCTTGCAGAAATTATCTGCTATCGTAAAAAACAATCCCACCTTGATAAAAAAATACATCTTTTAGGAGAAAGATATTTGCAACTAGGAAAGGTGCTTATCCATGGTGATTTCTATCCTGGTAGCTGGTTTGAAACTGGAAGGGGATTAAAAATTATTGACACCGAATTTGCATTCCTTGGGGATCCTGAATTCGATTTAGCCATCATGTTGGCACATTTAAAAATGGCAAGAACTTCGGAAAGTGAACTTCAACGAATCATAAATAGCTACCCACTCGACAATGCGCTTTTAGCACAGTTTACAGGCACTGAAATATTACGCCGACTCTTTGGTTTGGCACAACTCCCCTTATTTTTGTCATTGGTAGAGAAAAAAGAACTGGCAACTTATGCCATAAACTTGATTATCGATGAAAAAATTTAGCCTTTGGATTGCGGTTTTTATAAGCTTTTTATTTTGGTCTTGTAAAGACGGAAAACAAACCTCAATTGAAAGTCAAAAGACCGACTTAATCGTCGCTGAATTAACCAAAACTGAGCTTTCTGACAAAATTAAAGGCTTGATGGTAGGGAGTGCCATTGGTGATGCCATGGGGGCCCCTACAGAAATGTGGGCAAGAGAAGACATACAAAAAACTTATGGCTGGGTCACGGGGCTGGATTCCATGGTAAGGGAGATTTCTCCAGAAGGAATTTGGAAAGCCAACCTCCCCGCTGGTGGTACTACAGATGACACCCGATGGAAATCCCTGATTGTGGACTACATGGCTGATCAGAAGAACCTGACCCTTGATGCAGGATCATTTTCTAAGCATATCATTAAAGACTATGAGGAATATTTTGATGCCCTCAAACCACTAAAGCCGGAACAAACCCTGGCCCTGGAATCCGTTAATCTCAAGGTTTTGTGGCTACAAGAATGGTACAAGGTATCGCTCTCTTATCAAGCAAATAACCTGAGTGATTATCAAAAAGCATTGGGGAAATTTTACGGGGGAGAAATGGTTTGTGCAGGCTTGCTCTATGCGCCGGCAGTAGGCTTAATGTTTCCTGGACAACCTGAGGAAGCTTACAACCAAGCCTTTGAATTGAGCATTTTTGATTTGGGTTTGGCCAAAGACATCAGTTCCCTTTCAGCAGCCATGACCGCAGCAGCGATGACTGC
Organism: Cyclobacterium qasimii M12-11B; assembly: GCF_000427295.1. Taxonomy (GTDB): domain Bacteria; phylum Bacteroidota; class Bacteroidia; order Cytophagales; family Cyclobacteriaceae; genus Cyclobacterium; species Cyclobacterium qasimii. The sequence goes on from NZ_ATNM01000136.1 coordinate 90,182, forward strand.
CAAAGGGGATCAAAATCAGGTATTGAACGTGTTGAGGAAAGTAGACCCTGAAGGCTATTTTTCCAGCCGGCTCGTAGGTCGAAGCAGTTATAGGGTGTTAGAACTTGCCAGAGCCATTGTATTAGAAGCCAAGGATAGTTTGGCAGTTGAAAAGGCAATTACAGATGGCTCAGTAATTCCGGATGCCAGTATTCTTCGGGCTTATGAATTGCTAGATCAAAACCAACAGGACATGCCATTTCATGCTGCCGAAATCCACCTACAGGTTTTAACAGCCATGCTATTCAGCGACTTTAAATTTACAGAAACCCTGGTTTTCCTTACAAACTATGGAAGGGACAATGATACCACAGCAGCCATTGCTGGGGCAATTTTGGGAGCTTTTCATGGTTATGACAAGCTCCCTAAAGACATGCGCGAGAAAGTCATTGCGGTGAACAAGGAACATTTAGATATCGACCTTGAAAAAATGTCAGATAAACATTTTCAAACCATACAGTCCCTTTACTTATGGCCTGATTGAATTAGTTTTAGTATTACAGTCAATTAATAACCCAAAATATCAATTATGGAAAGTAATGTACTTACTGCTGTATTTTTACCATTAGCACTTGCCTTTATCATGCTAGGTATGGGACTTACCCTTAGCCTAAAGGACTTTAAAAACATTTTCGTTTCTCCCAAAGCCATTAGTCTGGGGCTTTTTTGCCAGCTTATCATGTTGCCAATTCTGGGATTCCTATTAATCCTGGCCTTTGGTCTTACAGGATCGATGGCTGTAGGGGTAATGATCATCGCTAGTTGTCCCGGTGGACCTACTTCTAATATGATCACCCACCTTTGCAAAGGAGACACAGCCCTTTCAATTAGTCTTACGGCCCTGAGTTCAGTCATCACCATCGTCACCATCCCTTTGTTTATCAATTATTCAATCATCTATTTTGGTGAAGAAGGAAGTGTTGCTTTGCCGGTTTTACAAACCATTGTACAAATAACAGGTGTAACCTTAATTCCTGTAGCGATAGGCATGTTCCTAAAACATCAATTCCCAGCTTTATCGCTGAAAGCGGATAAAACAGTAAGAATAGCATCTATCGTATTCTTTGTACTTATCGTTGGAGGAGCTTTGTTCAAAGAGAAAGACAATATAGTAGGCTTTTTTGCAGAGGCGGGACCAGTTACACTGATCTTAAACATACTGACCTTTGGTTCTGCTTTTTTGCTAGCTAAACTCTTCGCTTTGCCTTACAGACAGCAAGTTTCAATTAGCATAGAGTCAGGCATTCAAAATGGAACTTTGGGCATTATGATTGCGGCCACGCTTTTGCAAAATTCTGCCATGGTAATCCCAGTAGTAATTTACAGCCTGATCATGTTTATAGCTTCAATTCTGGTAGTTGTATTTCTCGGAAATAAAGAAAAGCCTGCATTGGTGGGGAATTAAAATAGACACCCATAGCTACTAGGGTTTACATTGCAGGAGGAATTCCTGCTTTGTCAGGCCATTAATCTTTCAATAAAATCACTCACCACAGCAGCCGTAGGTAAGGTAAAGGCCAAAGGAAGTACAATTGTGAGCACTTTTATCCACCACTTCTTTTTTGAAAGCAAGACAAAAATTATCCCGATTGGATATAGAATTAGGGTTAAGAATAAAAAAAAGATCGTCCATGAAAGTAAGCTGGCCAAAATTATGGCAACAAGTCCTCCAATATAAAAACCATTGTATTTTTTAGCTTCTTGCATAATGGGAATTTTAGTGTCCTGATAATAATTGCGGGCTAATCAAACTTAAATTTGCAAGGGGTAATCCACTGCCTGATTGAATCAGCGAATTCCTAGATAGGTAGGGAATAAGCGCCTTCCAATAGATTTTAATTCTATCAATCTTTCTAAGATAACAAGTAAATACTTGTTAATAATATTTTAAAAGAATTTTATTTTGACACCACTATAATTAACCACCCTTCTCTGAATTATTGAAAACATAACCATTTTAGTTGAGGTCAACTACTTTACAGGTAAAAAATGTTGAATATTAAAAAACATCGTTTCCACAGGGTAAGAAATAATATAATATTGAAATCAAGCTTTTTGAAGATTGAGTTTAGCAACAAAAGAAGCCTACCGCCTTTTATGCTGTAGGCTTCTTCCCTACAATTGGCCAAACCTTCTTTTTTGAATCCGATCATAATTCACCTTATAATTAGGGTTTTCTGTTTTTAATAGCCTGTCCCAAAACCTAAAATACAAACCATAATTCCCCTTAGGTATGGCATGATGAAGATTATGGTAAGTTGAGCTAATAAGGACTTCAAATAAAACAGAATTCCTGAACCATTTTGGTGCAATTTCATAGCCTAAATGGCCATAAACATTGATGCTAAAAGACAATAATCCAAAAAGAATCAATAACAAAGGATGCATAGGAATCAAACACAAAATTAAAGGAACGGCCATGGCCTCAGAAATTGCTTCAAAAAAATGAAAAGAAAATGACGTCCATGGAGAGGGGTTTGTAGACTTATGGTGCGTTAAATGTATCCTTTTGTACAATTTAGGATGATGTACAATCCTGTGCATCCAATAAAAATAGCTGTCATGCAGTATTAAAGCTACAAATAAACTTAAAGGTACCCACAGCAAATGGTATGCTTGAAAATCATTGTAAATAGCAGTATAACCTCTGAGTGTCGTAAATAAAAACAAAGCTATCACCAGTCCAATTACAAAACTGGATTGCACTGAATGCAAAATTTCCCGTATGAAGTCTTTATTCTTGGAGAGACCCAACTGAATTTTGTTCTTGAAAAACCTATTGGGATAAAATTTATAGAAAATCACAAAAGCTGTACCTGCAACCATAAAGTAGCGAATAATATTGCTCACTATAGGAGTAAAATAGTGAATGCTTAATCCTTCCATGGTTTTATTCGTTTATATTGATTTCATAATCATTCTCATTTACTGTTAATGTAACACTGCCATTTCCATTGAAAACAATTGTACCATTAAAAGAAAAGGGAATATTTTGACTTAATCCTGACAATATAAATGTTCCCGATCCCGAAGAAATGATATAGTTCGATTTATCGATAACCACATCAACTAAATCAACATTAAACGTACTTGTTAAACTTCTTGTTTTTAGGTTTGTGGTGATGCTTTGGGTTCCTTCCCTATTAAAAATTCCGCTAAATAAGAGCGTAGAAGCTGATGGCTGCAAACCGGAAATATCTATATCGATTATGGAAATATCATTGGAATTAATTCTTGACGTTGAATAACTGCCTACTGAATTGGCCTCAAAGGCTACCATTTGTGGCACATTAAAACTATTGCAAGCCATCATATAGGACCAATCTATATCATAATCCGCAAGTATGGGTGTTTCGTTGTAATTGTAATTATAGGAGTTTTCATACAAGTTTCCACAAAGTTCATTTAAGGTGATATTTGTAGTCAATTCTTTAGAAAAGGTGTTTGTCATTTCATTCAAACCGCCTGTGCTTTTTTGCAGGGAGCTTTCTATTACTACTATAACTTCCTCTTCAGAAACTTCATTTTTAATTTCCATATCCTCTTCCTTTGTGCAAGAAATCAAGGAGAAAATGGCAATGGCTGTAAAAATTGATTTTGAAAGTGTCATGATATTATTTTTTAAGTTTAATATTGACACAAATCTATAACTGCCCTTAGGGTAAAGGCGTTAACAAAAGATAATTAATAAAATGATACGATTAATTTTTAGTAGCGATTCGTTTTCTAATCCTACTAAGTGAAACGGGAGTAATGCCAAGGACATTGGCAATGTATTTGTCTTGAACCCTATTGGTAATGCCTGGGAAATCTTTTACAAATCTTAAATACCTTTCTTCTGGAGATAGCAAGACGAAAGACTCAACTCTCTCCATGGACTCTTTTAATAAACGCTGAAGCACATACTTTCTATTGGCCTCTAATTTCGGGTGCCTTGAAACCAAATCCTGCAATACATCATAATTAATAAAAAACACCTCTGTTTTTTCCAATGCTTCATAAAAAAATCTGGAGGTTTGGCTAAACAAAATTAAGTCAACATTGGCAACAACCTGATGTTCTGGAATTAATTTTAAAGTAACTTCTTCTCCCTTGTCATTGATGTGAAAACAACGAACCAAACCGCTTTTGATATAGAATACATCATTTCTGGTTGAGCCTTCATTTATGAGAAGTTCTTTCTTGTCAAATGAACCATTTTTTGCAGCCTTTAATAAAACCTGAAGGTCATTTAAACTAAGTTCTTTACCAAACTTATAAATTTGTTTTAATCTGTTTAAATCAACCATTTAAATAAAAGCTTATGGTACTTGAAATTCCTGGACTGAAGCAAAAAAGGATATATATACAATAAGATTATTTCCACCATCCAGACCTTATAAACCTTATTATTCGATAAAGCTGTCTAATAAAATCCTCTTTTTGGGAGGTATGGCTTTACTCTTCGCTGCAATTTTCAACAATTCCGGATTCTTTTCTTTTGCAAATACCAGTTGAAATAATGCTGCTACCGTTAAACTGTGTTCAGGCCGTTCTACCAGAGTAAATTCGTCACCAATAGCAACATGTCCTTCTTCCAGAATGCTTACATAAGTACCTCCAAAACCATGTTCAATAAATTGTTTCAGCACTTTTTGGGTCCCAAATTTATGTCCAAATTTGTAGCAGGGTTCTCTGTACTGGGAAACCTGAACGGTGGCTTCCCCAACCTTATAAATGGCACCCAGGTAAACTTCCCTCTCATCAAAACCCGCTACAGTTAAGTTTTCCCCAAACATGCCCCAGGACCAATCAAGATTCGAATACAAATTCTTCCAGTACGGATATTGCTCAGCAGAAAACAAATAGCAAGCTTTATAATACCCTCCATGATTCAATCGATTGGAAATCTCATCACCTAAAACATCATTTTTCGTTAAATAAAGCGGTTCATTCGTAGGTTTTTTATAAATACCAGTTGTCTCTTCCTTGCCTTTCCAGAGGAAGGTAGTTGGTGTTCCAATATTCGTTGAGATTATTTTCATAAGTCAGTAATTTCAAGGGTTCACTATTTATGGAGGAAGGATAAAACGGCTTGTACCTTTCACTTTTCATTCATTTTATTTGTTCAATTAATTCGAGTCGCTTAACGATACTGTTTGCTTCTAAAATTGAACCTGGTGACAATACTGCATTGGCACCAATTTTGGAATTGTCGCCAACCAATGACCCAAATTTTTCCGTTTTGGTGTCTATCAGCTGTCCCTTATGCTTTATGAAAATCGTTTTATTTTGCCTTTCATTAAAGTGGTTGGCACAAATAGAACCTGCTTCAAAATTAATGTTTTTGCCTATAATACTGTTCCCAATATAGTTAAAATGAGCCACCGCTGAATGGTCCAAAATTATAGCTTGTTTGATTTCTGAACCCGGACCTATTTTAACAGATTTACCTAAATAAATTGGCCCTCTAAAGTAGGCGTTTGCTCCTATGAAGCAATTTTCTGAAATGATTGCACTCCCCTTAATTATTGCACCTTGTTCTATGGTTGCCGATTTATGTATCGCTACATTATTTTCAATACTGTATTCAGTTGATAAATTGAATATTTGTTCATTAATTATGCTTTCCAAGTCATTGATGACCTCCCAGGGTTGTTTGGATATACATTGAGGAAACAGCAAATTAAATCCATCAATGTACGCTTCAATATTTATCATATTTCATAAAATTCGATTGGCAAATTGTCTGGATCAGCGATGAAGGTGAACTTCTTATTGGTAAATTCATCTATTCGTACCTCTTCGGCTATTACCTCCTTCAATTTCAAATATTCAATTGCCTCGTTTATATCCTTTACTCCAAAAGCAATATGCCTCAAGCCATTCGCTTCGGGCCTTGAGGGTCTTGATGGGGGATTTGGAAATGAAAAAAGTTCGATTAAATATTGCCCATTTAAGGAAAGGTCAAGTTTATAGGATTGCCTTTCTTCTCTATAAATTTCTTTGTCGATCGTAAATCCCAAAACATCTGTGTAAAACTTTTTAGACTTAGTGTAGTCGGAACAAATTATTGCGATATGGTGCAGCTTTTCAATTTTCACTTTATAGGTAGTTGGTTTCTAAGGGTAATGAACAATGTTGGTAATTAGCTACTTTTAAGTAGGGTTCAACCATGAATGCCTTACTAATTTAATGGATTTAAAAGTATTGTTGCCTAAATGAAAGTATATTTCATCAGGACTTTTCCAAAAATATCCAATTAGCGTAATATTCGCCTGAAATCTGTTCGAATTTCACCCTTTAGAGGGCATTTTAATGCGCTCCCAATACTTATGCCACTATATTGAAGGTTAAATACAAACCTGTAACTTTGCGAAAGGTAAAACACCATTGTCAATAGGCAAACACTTGCTCTTAACTACAAAAATTCCCACATTCGAATTGAGCACCTGACTAGTCGACTTTGGCAGGCTCATGCAAGGTTATGGAAGGTTTTTCTACTCCAGCTTAAAGTTCTTAAAATATAATTAATCATCCCCTTAGCTATTAAGTGATTAATAAGCATAGGATTAACCTTACCTTTACAATCAATTATAATTAACTTGACGGATAGTAAGAGCATACTTGATGAAGGGTTTTCTATATTTTTCGTACTATTATAGTACGGTTCAGGCCACAAGTCAATAAATATAAATTTGAAACATGTCTTTTGTAAAACTCAAGCTCCATCCATCGATACTTTCCAATATTACTTCTCTTGGATACGAGAGCCCTACGCCTATTCAAGCTCAAGCCATTCCTGTGTTGATCAAAGGACGGGATCTTCTAGGAATCGCTAAAACAGGCTCAGGCAAGACAGTAAGTTATGTAGCGCCCATATTGAATAAAATGGCCTATGGACATGCGCCTAAAAAAAGTAGGCAGCCTAAAGTCCTTGTTCTGGTCCCTTCTCGAGAATTGGCGATTCAGGTTGTCGAAGTGTTTAAAGAATTGTCTCATAAGTTACCCCATCCGATCAAATCGATGGCCATCTATGGCGGTGTATCCATCAATCCACAAATGAAAGCTATTTTCGGCGTGGATATATTAATTGCTACCCCTGGTCGATTGCTAGACTTGCAAAGGTCCAGTGCTATAGACCTATCAAAAGTGGAAACATTGGTGCTGGATGAAGCGGATAAGATGTTAAATCTGGGGTTCGAAAAAGAAATGCAAGAGATCTTTGAGCTTTTGCCTGGTAAAAGGCAAAACATGTTGTTTTCGGCAACATTAAGTGATCAGTTAGCCGGCATCAACCGTGTATTGCTTTCAAATCCAGAGGTAGTGGAAATAAAAGACAATGCTGAGGATGTGGAATTGATAAACTTATCCGGCTACTTTGTGAGTGATGACCGCAAAGGACCTTTGCTCAGACACTTGCTCAAGGAAAATGAAATGAGCCAGGTTTTGGTATTTACCTCTTCTGGCGTTAAAGCAGATGCGGTAGCTAGAAAGCTTTATCATAATGGATTTGAAGCAGATTCAATTCACGGGAAGAAAAGTCAGTATGCAAGATTGAAGGCCTTGGAGGATTTCAAATCCGGGAAACTTCAGGTATTGGTGGCTACAGATTTGATCTCTAGAGGAATTGATTTCCTTGAGCTTCCATATGTAATAAATTATGAATTGCCTAGATCTCCTAAGGACTTTGTGCACCGAGTAGGCCGTACCGGAAGGGCCAAAACTGAGGGCTTGGCCATTACTTTTGTGACAAGGGAAGAAACCCATCACTTCAAAGTCATTCTCAAGAAAATGAAGCGCTATATCGACATGGTAGACAGTGAAACCTTAGATTTTTAATCCCTAAGTTACTATTATAAGCCAATAAAATGATCCAGTTATTTAAGCGATTAGGATCAAAATAAGTTTTAATAAAGAAGACCTTATCAATGTAACTACATAAAGCAATTGATAGGATCGTATGATTCTATCAATCTAAGGTGATTATAGTTTACTGCAAAATAGTTTCAACGTAAATCTTCTTTATTAATTCTGCTTGACTAATTCCAGATAGTATTTCCGCAGCTTAGGGTCAAGCTTCTCAATGGCAAGTCTTAAGGTAACTCTCGGCATAGTTGCCGCATAGACATTCAAAAAGGCTTTTAATCTTTCCTCGTCTCTTTTACCCGCTTCTCGAATCCAACTACCTACTGCCGTTTGAACGAAATGTTCTGAATCGTTTACAAGTATTTCAGCAATCTTGAATGTATCCTCTGTTTCACCCTTTCGAATAAAATAGTAAGTGCTTACAATTGCCGTACGCCGTTCCATAGGGTTTGTGGATCTGGCCAAATCATACAGTGGCTTTTTGTCCTTACCAAACAAGTAACCCCCAATAACATAAGGGGCTGCTCTATCTACCATTCCCCAATCGTTAATCCATTGGTGATTATCAATATATGCTGTATAAATAGCATGCCTTTCTTCTGGCAAAGTGTTTTTATTCCGTGCTTTCCAATCTAAAATTGAAACAGCTCCTAGTCGATGGTCAAAATTTTCATCTCTAAGTAATTTCACAACCTCCTCAACTGGCATGAATTGAAATTCTTTTGCTAAAGAAAACAGCTCCTTTTTAGGTATATTTCCTGGGTATTCCTGACCAATAATTTTTAATGTGTCAACAAATTCTTTTGCCCTCATTGTTCATTTGAATTGGTATTCTACTTTATTTTCTGATAGAAATATACCTATTTAAAGCGAAAACGGTTCGGATTAAAACCCGAACCGTTTTTGCTTGAGTGCATAACTTTTCAACCTATCCTAACTAATTAGGCGAATGTAGACCAAGTTTATTTCCTTCTGTATCTAAAAACAAGGCGAAAAACCCACTTTCATCTGCATGAGCTGTTTTCGGTACAAGGATTTCCCCTCCATTTTGCTCGATTTTATCAAGAATGATTTGAAGATTATCTCCTCCATTAAGGTAAAGGGTAACGCCGTCAGCTGAAGGTTTGTACCCCTCCCCTTTCATTATAACTCCTGTAACCATTTGGTCTTCATAAGGAAATACTCCCATTTCCATCCCTGGCATTTCCATTTTCTCAATCGGAATGCTTAAAATTGCTTGATAAAAATCTACTGCTCGTGAAATATCCGTTGCTGGAATTTCAAAAATTGAAACATGGCTTTTCATATCGTTTGTCTTTTGATTTACGTGAGCGTCAACCGCTATGTTTTCGGTTTTGGATTCGTTTTGGCTGTTGCATGCCATCATACTAAAGGTTAGTAACGTGGCTGTATAAAGTATGGCTTTATTCATATTGTCCTGGTTATATTAACAATACAAATTTAGATTACTAGTATAGACCAAAATTGTAAAAAATGCGTCACCTAGCCTATTTATAGAAAAGGGTAGAAAGTGCCATACTTTCATTGCCTAAAAACTTTTTCGGGTTGATTCCGGTAAACTCCTTAAAATCTTTTATGAAATGGGCTTGATCAAAATACTCACTTTCATAAGCGATATTGGTGAGGTTTTCTGTCTCTTTGTTGAGCAACATTTTTAGCGCGGTTTGTAACCGGATTACTTTACCTAACTGCTTTGGGCTAACACCTATTTGTTTCAAAAAATTTCTTTCAAGTTGTCTTCTTTTGGATAAATCCCCTTTAAGAATTGTACCTATCGAAGCACTTCCATTGGTTAACAAAAGGGTATCAATTGTCGATTTCACGATAGTATCAATAGTTGTTTTTTCATTCATCTTATCTAAAAGAAATCTTTCAATTATCCCTATTCGTTCCCTACTGTCGCCTGCCTCAATTATCTTTTTTTCTAAAGCATTGCCGTCTTTTGTACCAAACAACAATTCAATTGGCGTTTCCTTATTCACCAGGTTTTTAATCGGAATGGTTACGAAATTCGCAAAACCATAAGGGTAAAACCGAATGGCAAAAGTATTGACATACCCAGTTGGTTGGATGTAAAAAGGTTCTATTGTTTGTCCAAGCACCATTGCACGTGGTTGTATAATGAATTCTCCTTCGGCAGTATAGCGTTTTATGCCATCTCCCAGAATAAAAGCCATTTCAATACAGCCATCAGGTATAATCCTTTGTTTTTGAGCGTCCTTTTCAGGTGGGACTTCTAGGGTCCAATAGCAATTTACAAGTGCTTGTAAATCTGGATGGGGTTGAAATGTTTGATAGTTCATGGCATTTTTATGGAGAGTCTTTATCGTGAAGCACAAAGTTTTAAAGCTACCCGAAAATCTTGATTTACACTATTAAGGTTCATTTGAATTACTACTCCTCCGTTCACAACTTTCTAAATCCAAGAACACATGCTTTCCCTTTTGGGTGGGTGCTGTTGTGCATTGGCTTTTCATTAATCGTCATCAAGTCAATTTTCACTCCATTTTAATACTTGTTTTAGTCCTGGTTCTATAAATGGTTTGACTCTTTTATTTTACCTGAACGTGTAGGTGATCATCATGCCTAACTGCCTGGCAACCTTGAAACCTGATTCTTGAATCTTTTAAGTTCATACGCTGCACCAAATGCTTTTCTACAAACATCTTTTCTATACCTTCAAAACTTAAAAGCGTTTGAATTAGGATTCTGGTGTTTTCACTAGAAAAGCCAATGTCTGAGTTTATGGTCCCCAATGTTAGGTACTTTGGGAAATCATATTGAAAGTATCCCATCTTTTTACACTCGTTTGTTTGATTAAATTCCAAAGAGGTGGGTTCAACAAATACTCCGTACCCAGATCTGCTAGGTTTCAAGTTGGTTAAACTTCCATCAGAGGATTGATACACCAAGCTTATATCGATTTTTTTGCCGTCGTTGTGACTTAAGTGCGGTAAAAGTGGAAATTTATCAATAAATGGAAAGTTTGCGTCTAAATATCTAAGTTCAAATTCAGAAGGCAATTTATTTGCTGTTTGTTGAAGTAGCTCATTGAGTTGAGGATTGACGTAATTTCTGTTTAAAAGTATTGTAATCAAGTTGGTTGGTCGGATATTATTAGTATTCTTGACACGTTCCCTACCAAAAATTGGCGCTATATGAGGGACAGCAATAAATGTTAAAATGAGATATGCTGTAATTGTGAGAACGAATATATTGTAACTGAATTTGAGATAGCGACAAGCAATAATTCCCATTATTAGGGCGATTCCACCAATTTGTGTAAGAATGGTTAATGCTGCAAATGCAATAAGGTACAGAAAAAACTTAAGTGTTTTATTCATTATAGATCTTGAAGCGTAATGGTTAGGGTATGGTTAAGCTAGCTACTACCCCACTATGCTATGTCTTTTAGTTGCCTTTTGTTATTCATCTTCACTCGATATTCTTTTGATGTGCATAACATGCCCACCTCCTTTACCCATTCGGACAACAAGTTTTGTTTTAGCATTAACAGACTGTCTACGGATAGTATAAGATTCTTTTTTGGTTAGAAAATCAGAATCTTCGGCATCCTCATAAAGAATTGCTTCGTATTTTTCATCCTCCGATAAAAAACTTAAATCCAATGTTATAGCGCGTGCTTCTCTATTGGTCAATGAGCCTACAAACCAATCGTCCCCTGCCTTTCTGGCAATGCTGACATAATTATCCAGCACTGCATCCAGTACTTTGTAACCATCAAATTGGGCTGGCATATTCCGAATACAGTCAAACAAATCTTCTTTATTCAAATAGGCTTCAGGGCTATCAGGCAATACCATCCAACCAGAATAAATGGTTATAAGCTTAGCCACTTCCGCTACGACAGTGCCTGGTAACTCCTCAAAAACTTTAGGTCTTCCCATATGTGCACTATTTAGGTCAAACCATCCATTGGTCATATCCAAAGGACCAGCGATCTGATTTATTAAAACCTGATTGACAGCTGTTTCAGGAAAATGAGAATATTTGGCATCTCCCTGTGCATGACCAAATTCTTTGGTAATTAGATTGGGCCATGTTCTTCTATCTCCACTTGGGGGAATAGGATTGTCATGAAAGTCTACCATTAATTTATACTTGGCACACAGGGCTACAATGACCCTGGTATTCTTCACCTTTTCTTCTGGCCCACCTTTCATAAAGCCATATTTCACCCCCATCGCTCCCCATTCTGAAAATTGCTTCAAAACCCTTTCCAAACCAAACTTTTTAGCGCCTACATCATTTAAATAAAGGATAATCCCAATGTTTTTCTCGGCCGCATATTGCATACATTCTTCAATGTCTACCCCTTCTCTCGTTGTGGTAGGATCAGAACTTTCATTAAATTCATCGCCATACCAATCTGCGTCAATTAATAAGTACTGAATATTATTTTCAGCAGCGAAATCAATCATTCTTTTATGTGATTCGGTGTTAAGTTGATATTCAAAACCATCTTCCGTTGTGTATCCTAAAACACGCCAATCCCACAAAGATTTGCCCCCCTTGATCCATGAGGGGTCTATAATTTTATTAGGTTCATTTAAATTCACTAGCAAATCAGATTCAACTAAATCACCAACCTTTTCTCCCAACATAAAAGCCCTCCATGAGGTCTTAAAAGATTTGTTGCGTTTTGAATAGGCGATATTGAAACCGAGTGATTTATCCTTGGACGAAGCTGCTATAGAAAAAGGAGCAAATTCAGTGATTTCAGCTTCATGTATGGCCATAAAACGATCGTCATGAAACTGCATTACCATAGGAATTTGAACTTCTTTAATACTTTTTTCCGCCCTAAGAACAGGTCCTACATTGTGTTTTTCGCCATTGTATGCCCAATAGGTATAGTCTTCCCTGAAATTTAAGCTGGTTAATTCCTTATCAATTTTTATACTGTCTTGAATGGTTTCGGATGGGAAGACATACCGATAGGCAAAGCCTTTGTCATAAACCCTGAATACAATTTCATAAAATAGAGATGATTGCTTGTTGTTAGCAACTTTCCATTTGTACTCATTATAATGATTATTGACAGTCGTTTGTTTTCCTATAATTGTTTCCCAGGTCTCATCAATTTCGCTTTTTTTAAAATCTCTAAATGATACATTCTCTGCAAAGCTTAAACCGTTTATTTTTAAACCTATTTTGGAGGATGTAAGGATGGTATCAGAACCATTAATTAAAGTAAAAGCGCTGGAATTATTAAGATTTGAAACATTTATCTTCAACTCACCACTTGGTGAAAAAAGCTGAAAATCAATTTGATCTGAACAAGATACTAAACCCAATAAAAACAATATTACGGAAATCTTAATTTTCATATGTGCTGTTTTTTTCTTTAATCAAGGATCGGGTGTCGCAGGCATTTCATTTTGCTACAATACCTCAATCTAATATGCTTTTTATGCTAAAAAAAGGGTTTACTCCAACATCCTGGAAAATACCTATGGTGTTGCTGGATTCACACTTTCCCAGACAAAGCATTTAAAGAGAGTTGCTCCAATTTAGGACATTCTAATTACCTTACTAATCACCACTGCTCACTTTTATTCCTTTCGTAGTATTTTTATTATCCGACTGTACATGATTTCTGCTAAATTCCAGTTATACCCATCAAAATTAGTCGTATTGTTAAACTGAATAACTACCGTATCAATGTCTTTGTGGTATTTCGCAATACTCTGATAGCCAACAATCAAACCAGTATGCTCGTACACGTAAATCGAGGAATAGATTTCCTGTTCTCCTTCATTGAACAATGAACCGTCGTTTAATGCTCTTAAGAATGTGCCCACGTCGGCTGCAGTAGCTAAAATTCCTTGTTCCTCCGTCTTAAAATCTTGCTCCTCTCCCACGTAATAACCACTCATTACATTGTCTATATTCACTTCATTAAGGGAAGCATAGGTATTGTTTAGCTGAAGTGGTATCAAAATTTCCTCCTTGATGTATTGGTTATGATTATAGCCTACGACTTTATCAATGATTCGGGTAAGCAACAGGTAATTGGTGTTCGAATATTCATAGTCTTCATCAGGTTCAAAACTTGTGGGCATTTCAATTGCTAATTCAAGTGCTTCCTCATTGAAATTTGGTCTGTTTTCCCAATAAGCAGGATTGTCGATAAAGTTGGGAATACCAGATCGATGTTGCACCATTAATCTCAAAGTAATTCTTTCTGCATATTCAATTTTCCCCACGAGTTCAGGGAAGTAATCAGCAAGCGTATTGTCCAAAGACAAACGTTTGTCATTGGCTAATTTAGCAATCGCCACTGCGACATATAACTTACCGATACTGGCAATCTTGAATAAGGCATCTGGACGGGCAGGTATCTTCTTTTTCCGGTCATGCCAGCCTGCAGAATAAAATGCTGGTGGCTGGCCTGCTTCATCCACATAGACTACCATTCCATCAAAACCATAATCTATTGCTTCATTTACTTGTTCCTGCACTGTATCCGGTAATGGCAATATCCAAGCCTTTACCAAAATCCAAGGCACGAAGGCCAAAGAGCCTATGCTGGCAAGGATAAATAATATTCTGAGTATTCGTTTTGTCTGTTTCATGTTTACACATTTTCAGGTTGATTCGCTATAAATAAAATGCCCTTAGAAGGCTTTTTTATTGAAGCTAATGTAAGCCAGAGGTTTGGGTAAACTGTCCGTAATTATAAATCCGAACTTAATGCCTCAGCCTCTAATTCTGATTTTTAAGAAACTGCTTTGGGGTCAAACCTGTTTCTTTTTTAAAATAGGTGTTGAAAACAGTTTTAGAATTAAACCCACTGTCATAGGCCAAGCCTATTAGAGACAGGTGTGAATTTTTAGGATCGTTCGCAATCTCCTTAAAAGCTTCCACTCTATAATGGTTAACAAACTCATTAAAATTTTTACCGATGCTCTCATTGAGTAACCAGGAGAGTTGGTTCGGATGCATTTCTAAATGATTTGCTAAGGATCGAAGCGATAAATCACTGTCCAGGTAGGGTTTTTCCGCATCGAACAGCGCTAATAACCGGTTTTTGTAAGTTCCTGTGGCTTCTTCATCTAACAAAGCCTTTTTGGCACCCTTAGACTGAACGTCATTGCTTTTTGGATAAATGACGTCATGATATTTGGAATATCTTAAATCCTTTTTTAAATCATTAACCAGAGGATCAGTATAGCGAAGGAGCAACAGGGAAGCCTTTTTTTGGAGGGCCTTCTCAACCCATTGAAATGCCTTATCGACTTCTCCTAACACAGCGTACATCAAAAATAAATAGGAATCAGATGTAAATCCATTGGGTGCTTGGGATTGTTCCTCTAATAGATGTTGATAGCGGATAGTATTGGCTTTGTCTCTTTTCATCGCATAAGCCAAAGTAATGGCTCCAGTTTTTTCTCCTTCAATAATGACGTCTTCAGGCACATCATTAAAGTAAGCAATTACCTCCTCGTATTTCCCTAATTTCAATAGGCACAATGTTTTAATACTGTGCGCAGGGATATTTTTATTATTACTAGATAAGCAGCGATTGAGCATTACCAGGGCTTCTGGATAATCCTCAATCATATAATGGAAATAAGCCCGGAAAAAATGAGTTTCTTCTGAAAGTGGATTGATGCTAAGTGCAATATCAAGGTGATCTTTTGCTTTTTCCTTCTTGCCCGCAATGATGTATAAAAAGGAAATGAATTGTTGGGCATCGGCATTGTTTGGATTAATCTCAATTGCCCTTCTCATTTGGGTGAGGGATTTATCGTAATCACTTTCTATAAAAAAAGCTTTATTTGACAATTGATAATATACACCCGAGGATTGATTGTTTAATGCGATCGCTTGATCCGTAAATTGAATTGATTCTCTCCACGCTTCTTCAAAGGGCATAAACCCAGTTGTACCTAAAAAACTGTAACAATCTGCTTTTCCGACCAGTGCTTCTGAATAGTTGGCGTCAATTTTTAGCGCCTTATCATAATAGAAAATGGCAGATTCAACATCTTTCGGATTCCATTTGTTCTTGTAAAATTTTGCCTTTAGGCAGTATTCATAGGCACTGATACTGTCTGTCGGTTTGCTTACGAGATGTTCACTTATTTCAAAGTGCCCAAAATGCTCTCTTAACTTATCTGCTATCAAAAGACTAATTTCGTCTTGAACCTCAAAAATATTTTCCAGCGTCCTGTCCCATGTTTCCGACCAAAAATGAAAATCCTCTTCTGTTTGGATCAACTGAGCAGTAATCCTCATTGTATCTCCTGCCAAACGAACACTCCCTTCAAGAATGGCGGAGACATCCAACTCTTTCGCTATTTGTTTGATGGGAACCTTTTGATCCTTGAAAAAAAGGAGGAAGTTCTGGAAGTAACTTTCAAGTTCTTAATTTTTGCTAAGGCATTGATGATCTCTTCTGTAATGCCATCACTAAAATATTCATTTTCAGCGCTCGTACTCATATTGGTAAAGGGAAGCACAGCAATGGTCTTATAGGCAACTTTTTGCTTGCCTTTTAATTCCTGGACTTGAGGTACCTTAATTCCTTCATTGCAAACAGCAAAAACCTCGACGGGTTTTGCGATGTTCTTTAGCTCAAAATGACCAAGTGACTTTGTAGCAATAGTGGGGTGGTTTTTTAGCTCATCATTTAATTTCTCCGACAATAGAATGCCCCCCGCCACGCTCATGCTTTCTATCCGTGAAGCAAAATTCACTCCGTCCCCATAGACTTCCGTTTCACTGTATACAATATCGCCCATGTGCAAACCTATGCGCACAGGTACTGGATCGCCCTCTTGCAATAATTTTTGAATTTCTATGGCACAATTTGCCGCTTCAATGGCACTTTTAAAAACACTAAGGGTACCATCTCCATAGTATTGTATGATTTCACCGTTGTGGATTTTATGAAGGCTTTCGAACACCTCACGGTGCCGGGTTCGGACCCTCATTGCCACATCCTCATCTTTTTGCATCAGCGCCGTATAACCAACAATATCCGTAAACATGACCGCTGCTAATTGGCGTATTATATTACCTTTCATTGATTATTTCTTCTGAAGATTTAAAAATCCAATGGCTCAGGAAAGAAGCTATTAAACGCTTTCTACTATTATAACCTTTAAAAATAGCAATAAAAAGCAAATTGTCAGTGTTTTTCGATCAATAGGGCATTCATTCCAGGCGTTTTCAGCCGTTAAACTTCTTGATTTAGGTAGTTCGCTTACATTCCTTGTTTGTTAGTCAATTTCCTTTCATCAGTTGTCTAATGGCTACCAAATGGCCAAACAATACGGTTGGGACAATAACTGTTGGCAACAAATTGAATGGGAAATACAAAATGGCAATATTAGGCTGGTCAAATGCCAGTTGCTGAAAGGGAGAAGGAAAAGCTAATACTGCGGTTATTACAACGTTGGTTAAAAGTAAAAGGCAAATGATGTTCCACCACAGCAATGGCTTCTTGTTTTCATTTCCATTCCGAAAAGCTATATAGGCCACAATAGGAGCCGTTAAGCCTGAAAACAAATCGAAGTTTGTTCCTTCAAATGTCATGTAAACGGACACGACACCATGGTAATAAAGTAGGGCAAGTAAGACCTCAACAGGTATGCGTATACTGTGAAAATAAGTTAGTTTTTCGAGGTTGATCTGATCAATAAATGCTCTTCCCTTGTTTGTTGAAAAAATGAATCCCATAAGTAGCATAGTCGGGAAAACACCGAAAAGCAGAATCCTTGGCGGTAGGGCTTCGGTGTATTGATAAACTCCGATTAGCCCAAGAAAAATTTGCAAAAATGTCCAGCCGATAGCAATGAGTAAAAAGGTTTTGGATTGGGTCGCATAGTAAAACCAAGCTATTGTTGCTATTACTGTCAGCCCGAGCAGCAGGCTTATGTATAAAGGTAGGTCTTCCATTACTATTTCATTATGGCCTAAATACCGCAGAGTAATGGCAATTCAATAATATCCAATTTTATAAGTAAAAGCAATCGGACTACCCTTAAATTCTATACGTGCAATATTGCTCCTACTTACTATATAATCAGCACTAATTATAAACTTTAACGACTACTGACTTCTTACTTTGGTCGCCTATACGGTTGATTGCAATAAAGCAAATGTTAATTAGTCATTAGTTCCCCAATTTTATCATTAAGGGCTTCAAACATTAGCAGGTGACCTTCAGCATTTGGATGAAGAAAGTCTGGCATCAACTCTTTTCTTACCTTTCCTTCATCATTATAATAAGTAGCACTAATGTCCACATAATGGACAAGAGGATTCTCTGAAGGGAATTTAGCAATAATATTGTTAGTGGCTTTATTTAAGTTGTCTCTATGGTTTGGTTTATAACCATAGGGAAGAATTCCCATTAAAAGGATTTCCGTTTCCGGAAGTTTCTCATTGAGGATTGAACAGATTTTATTTATCCCTTCTGACAACTCTTCTGCAGTACTCACATTAAGATAATGATTGCCATCAGTATTATTAGTCCCAATCAAGACAAGTGCTACTTTGGGATTGATGTTTTCAAGAGAACCATTTTCAAGTCTCCAAATCACATTCTCCGTTCTGTCTCCAGAAAATCCCATATTAATTGTATTGTAGGCATCAAGGTGCTTTTCCCAAACTCCTTTCCGATCCTCATTATCCAATGTATGGAAAATTGAATTACCAACAAGTATCAATTCAGCATCAGTGTTTAGCTGATCTAGTATGGTTTGGTGACGTTTGTCCCACCATTCTCCTTCTTGTTTTACGGCAAGTAAAGCTGGATTTTCTTTTACTTCAGAGACCTGTTCCTTTTCAGAATCACGGTGTTCTTCCTTAGCTCCGCATCCGAATAAAATAATGACAGGTAAAAGGTAAAATAATAATTTGTTCATGTTTTTTAGTGGTTAAAAAGGTGCGTTTATTTTAAACTTTCACTTTTTGGGTGATTTTAAGTAGACAAAAACCTGAAGGCACTATTATACTTTAAAAAGCAGTGATAATAAACCCATTACAGTTATTCCTATACAGTTAGACACAGGACAGGAACATAAATCTTTACCCAATAAGCTTTTCGGATGGCCCTATTTATTTCTTACTCACAGGAATCTACCTAGCTGCGTATAAGACCTTAATTCTTACCGTCTTTTACTATTACATCATGTGCTCCACCTTCTATGATACTGGTAGATGACACCAAGGTCAATTTAGCATCTGATTGCAATTCTTTAATTGAAGACAAACCACAACTACACATCGTTGATTTAGTTTTTCCAATTGTTTGGTCGAGATTGTCTTTGAGTTTACCTGCATAAGGGACATAACTGTCTACGCCTTCTTCAAATTTCAGATTGTCCTTTCCGCCCATATCATACCGTTGCCAATTCCTTGCTCTATTAGAACCTTCACCCCAGTACTCTTTGACATAATTTCCACCCACAAGTAATTTTCTAGTCGGACTTTCATCGAACCTGGCAAAATACCTACCCATCATTAAAAAATCAGCTCCCATCGCAAGTGCCAATGTGATGTGATAATCCTGAACAATTCCTCCGTCTGAACAAATTGGAATGTATTCACCTGTTTCTAAAAAGTATTCATCTCTTGCTTGGGCAACGTCTATAAGCGCCGTCGCTTGTCCTCTACCAATACCTTTTTGTTCCCTGGTAATACAAATAGAACCTCCACCAACACCAACTTTTACAAAATCGGCACCAGCTTTAGCCAAATAAAGGAAACCATCTTTGTCGACGACATTTCCAGCTCCTATCAACACATTGTTGTCGTACTTTTTCTTTACAAAAGCAATGGTTTCTTTCTGCCATTCCGAAAAACCATCTGAAGAATCGATGCACAATACATCAACACCAGCTTCTACCAAAGCAGGCACCCTTTCCTCATAGTCTCTTGTGTTAATCCCTGCACCTACAACTAATCTTTTCTTATCATCTGAAAGCTCATTTGGGTGGTCTTTATGACTGTCATAATCTTTGCGAAACACAAAATACTTTAATTTGCCATTCTTATCGATAATTGGCAAATTGTTTAATTTATGTTCCCAAATGGTATCATTGGCATCATTTAAAGTAATTCCATCTTTAGCAGTGATCAAACTTGACAAGGGGGTCATGAAATCTTTCACCTTCTTACCTAAATTGTCCTTACTAACCCGGTAATCACGACTCGTTATTAGTCCTAAAAGTTTACCACATGAGGATCCATCATCTGTTACGCCAACGGTTGAGAAACTCGTCTTCTTTTTTAAAGCCAATACATCTTTTAAGGTATGTTCTGGTGTTAAATTGGCCCTGCTTTCTACAAATCCAGCTTTGTATTTCTTTACTATCATTACCATTTTAACTTGTTCCTCAATTGACTGAGAACCAAAAATAAATGACAAGCCTCCTTCTTTTGCCAAAGCAATTGCGAGTCCATTATCAGAGACGGATTGCATAATGGCAGAGACAAATGGAATATTTAGAGAAATTTTAGGGAGCTCCCCTTTTTTATATTTAACTAAAGGTGTTTTTAGATTTACGGTATCTGGTGTGTTGGATTTTTTTGTCAATCCTGGTAATATCAAGTACTCGCTAAAAGTTCTTGAAATTTCATTTATTATATTTGCCATATTTTTTCAAATAAAATTTTGCAAAATTAGAGAATAATTCTGTTAGAAGGGATAAAATTATAATTTATTCTTCATTCGAAGCCAGTACTTGCCTTGCACCCATCATTAATGAAATGAAAAGGCAGTCGACTGTGTTGCGGACTATCCTGACAAATCACAAGCAATTGAGACAGGTTAAAACTCCTGAATCCAAAGTTTTCTTGGCCATTATTTTTATACAATATTACCAAATATGTAGCTATAATCATGCAAATCATTGCAAATTAACCCTTATTTCATGCTCTTTCTGATTCCGGACAATGCTTAATTTAAGATGTCCATGCCATAAATTTTCCTGATATTTTATGAGCAGTTCTGAAATGTTTTTATTTTTCGCCTTCAACCCCAACAACTACATCGCCATCCGTTATTCCTGACATGGCTAATTTACTTTTATCTTTTACGTTTAATACAATCACTCCATCCATGCTGTGTAAACCTGATGCGGATTGTTCTGCAAGCGTTTCAACATTTTTAAGCGTGCCCCCAAGCCAATTTTTCATGTTTTTGCTCTCTTTTTGAGAATAAGAGGCATTTAATTCCGGGATATTAGGTTGCTTTGCAATGGCTTTTAATTCAGCTTTTTGAACGCCAAAATTGTCCATTGGGAAATTTTTAAATCCCAATTGCAGAGCAGGTGAATTTTCTGCAACGGTAAAATCTCCTGTCTCAGGAGAAATAAACAGTGGGTTTCCAAAAAGACTGTTCGCATCTGTATTGTTTTCCTGGGCTAAAGCCAATGAAGCAGCATCAGGGAATAGGTTATAATCTACTTCCTTACCCCAACCCGTAAGCCGTATTGGGAAATGTTTGGTCATGGTAATATTCTTTCTAAAAACATCTTTACTATTGGCAAACCAAACATGGGGATGAAAGCCATTGTTTACCATAATATTATTTTCAACTACCCTGTCAAAACCTTCCCGAAGTTTGATCCCTCCGTTCAAGCATAAATTGTTATAAATATGGTAATTGGAAGATCCGTCATCAAGGTCAATATCCCAACCATGGTCACATCGAAAACGGTTGTTTCGGATAATGGTTGTGTGAATGGCATCCCAATAAGGCATTTCAGGATTTGCCTGAACCAGGCTGTCTATAACTTTCCTATTAGGATGCCAAAAGCGATCCCTACCCCAGGAGTTGAAAGCTCCATGGTCTCCAGTTTCCAAAACGGTATTAAATACATCGTTATTTTCAATAAGATGTCCTCCCCAAGTACCTTCACTTACATTGATTCCTGCCCGTGGGACATCATAAATACTATTGTTTTTGACATGAATGTTCATGGCCATAGAGATCTGAACGCCTGCCACTTGTTTTTCAATGCGACCTATTTTATAAATCAGGTTGTTCTCTACTTTACCACCTGCCGGATACAATTCATTGGCTGGGCCCTGGATAGTATCCATTTCTGCTATAGGTACAAATTCGCTGTATTGGTAAGATGGTGAACGCACAGCTGTTGAATCTCCTACAAAACTAATGGCTGTAGCACCAACATCATGAATATGGTTGCCAATGATCTCTGTATTCCTGTTGTATCCATTGACGAAAATTACATTCCCTCCTAAATTGGTGAATTCACAATCTTTAATAGAGATGGACTCTGTTCCACTAAGTAAAATTGATCCTCCTCTGTATATTGTCCAATCGCTACGGAGCAACTTATTATAATCCTCCATAAATGTCCGCATGGCATGCTCAAAACGTATTCCTTCAATTTTGACATTTTTAACAGGATTTTCCGGATTTCCATTCACCTCTATAAGGTGCTTTAAGGTAGACACTTCAGTAGTTGAATTGATTAAATCAGCCTCCGCATTTGGCCACAGATAAAGCTTATTTTCCTGTTTATCAAAATACCATTCTCCTTCGCTGTCCAACTCTTCAAAAATATTTTCAACCATTCTTAGTTCAGGGTGCATGGGTGAAGGTCGATTATTTTGATGACCACCAGTTAAGGTAAGTGCTCCTGTGGAATCAACCCCAGTTATCATATAATGAAAACCTCCCCATCGACCACGGTGCATGGCGTGTACAAAACCTCCTTTTGGGTTCTTCCATTTTGCTACACGCTCTTTAGCAATGGCATCCTCGGCATGCCCCTGCCAGGCCCCACCATTTTCATCGAAATTTGGATACCTGGCCAGAATCTGCTTTTCTCCATTGATAAACAGCTGGTTAAAAACCACCTCTTCTTCAACTTCAGTAACCCAAATGTTCTCGTCAAATGCTTTCCAATTCGTATTAAGAATCATTGAACCTTTGACACTTACCTTGTCTGTACCTTCTCCAATAATAGCGATATCGCTTAGTTCTGAGGTTATTACCAAAGGAGTTGACAAATGATATTCCCCTTCCTTCAAATGGATGGTAATCGTTTCATTGCTACTTTTTCTGATCTTAGCTGCCTCTTTCAGCGCTTTTTCAATGGTTTGAAACGGCATTTCTATAGTGCCTTCATTCTCATTATCACCACTGGAACTCACATAAACAGCTAGTTCTTTTGTGCCACAACTTATGAGAACAAATGTTGCTAACACTACTAATAGTATTGATCTTTTCTTGTCCATTTAATACCGGATCTTTTTAGGTCTTTGACAATGCATAGGTATCGCAGGTTTCTCAAGGCCTTAAAGGCAACTCTCCTTGAGGATTTTGAACTTATATCTTGAGTTATGTACTTTTAGAATGCTTAAAAATTGTGCTGTCGGACTAAATTAGTTTTCCTTTTTCGACCCACTTACTATCCTTGAAATAATGCCTTTCTGGTCAGTAAATTCTGCTATTAATACTCCTGCCAAGTGGATACCAATAAAGGCTATCAGGTAGTAAATACTTAGAACGTGAATTTCTTCCATTGGCTTTTTAAATTCTTTTGGTCCTAATTCTATAATAAGTCCGGTAACAAGCGAAACAATGACACAAAAATAAAATATAATATATATCCATTTCTGAAATTTCATTTTTGTAGACAGGCTTTTACCAAAAGGATTTTGGAACTTCATTTGTCCAAATACAGGAAGAAGGAAACGAATGCTAAATAAACCTACCAAAACATACCCTAAATAAATATGCCAATTCCACATTGGTTGTCTTATCTTTTTTGCTAAATCAATGAGTTGTTCCTGCGATAAAACCACGTCGGTGCCACTCAGGTAATCCTGTATGATCGCTGCTACATTAAATTTATTCATCCAGGTTAACCGCAAAAAAATTGTAATTAATAATAGAAGAAATGAAACAGCTATCGTCCAATGTATTATTCGATATACCTTAGAATATTTTGTGGTTTCCATAATGTTAATTTTTATAAAATGATTTTTCTTAAATGAAGCAATCGAGTTGAGACTGATGCCATGCCCCTATTAATATTTTTTAAAGTAGCACGAATTAGCAGACCATAGCGACCCTTCACCCAACAGGATGACCAAAGTTTCGCAACACACTAACCTCAAGTGTAGCATGCATTTTTGCATTTTTTGTTGGTCAAAGCATTTTTAATTCCTTAACAGGATTTAAAATCACCATTTAACAATGCCACTTTTATTCATCCAACCAAAGAGTGGCTGCATCCATTCCTCAGCAGGTGAACTTAATACAAAACCATGATTTCCTTTTGGGTAAAGGTGCATTTCTGCAGGAACATTATTTCGAATTAATCCTTGGTAAAAACGGATACTGTTCTCAACTGTGACCACATTGTCATCTCCTGCATGGGTTAACCAGGTCGGTGGAGTGTTTTGGTCAATTTGCAATTCATTTGAAAACAACAAAATCTGTTCTTCGGAAGGATCCTTTCCAAGCAAATTTTGACGGGATCCTAAATGAGCTAATTCGTCTTTCATACTGATTACCGGATAAATCAGCATCATAAAATCGGGTTTTAAACTTATCTTTTCATCATTTGGAATATAGGATTTATTAAAATGCGTTCCGGCTGTTGCCGCTAAATGTCCACCTGCTGAAAAACCTATAATCCCAATTTTCTGAGCATCCAAGCCCCACTCTGAAGCATGTTGTCGAACTGTTTTAATTGCCTGCTGGGCATCTTGTAATGGTCCTATTGATTTATCAATCATGATTGAATCGCTAGGCAATCGGTATTTCAGGATGAATGCTGCGATCCCTTTGCGCACAAATGCTTCAGCAATTTGAGTCCCTTCACGCAGATAACTCTCCCCTGAATAACCTCCACCTGGGCAAATAATTACTCCGGCTCCAGTGGCCATTTCTTTATCAGGATGATAGATTGTCAATGTTGGTTTTGAAACATTTTTAAGCCATGAAACTTGCCCATTTTTCTCAATGACTTCTTCTATCATCGAATTAGGCTTGCTGTTAGGAATGGCATTAGGGTAGAGGTCAACTACTTGTTGTGCTTCTAAATGAATAGAAACAATCAGAAATAGTATTAAAGCAATGGGTTTCATGGATTTGGAATTAATTCTTGAATTTTTATATCGATTAGGAAAAAGGTTTTTAAAGCTTCATTGTTATTAAAGTAAATATTCAAATTTCTAAAAGAAATAAGTCATGTTCTTTTATTCACTTTCAATTCTTGCGCACATCCAGGTAGCTTCTGCAATAGGTTCGTTTTTTGCGTTGTAGGCGACTCCACTTTGTTTTATTAATCGGTTACTAACTCTTATGTTTTTAATGATATATTTGATTTCTTCGTCATAGGTTACTCCTTTTAAAAACTTAACATTCTCCATACTTACTAATGCGAAAAATCCGCTCGCAAGTCCTGCTTTATTAACACCCGCGCCACCACATTGTGCCATTGATTCAACTAATATCATTCCAGGAATAAAGTTAAATTCAGGGAAACTTCCGATCAACATTTTGTCATTGGACTTGTCAAAAACCTTTCGTCCAATTATTTCTTTTTCGTTCGCAGTGATGATTTCATCTAAGAATAAAAAAGGAAATCTATGGGGCAGTAATTTTTTAATTTCAGTTTCCATATTCATTTTCTCTTAAATATTTCACAAGGCCCTGGTACCTTTCATAGCCCATGAAATTTCAGTTATCTTTCTTTGGCTATTAGCCACTTAATAGAATTTCTATCGTTGCATTCCTAAGATAGGAAAATATGCAGGCAATTTAATACCATCCGTCAAAGAAAATACATAACAAAAGTGCCCATTTATTAAAAGCCTGCTGGGCCTAAGAAAAAGCCATGCTAAGATTAATTTTCCCCCAGAAATTCATCCCAAACTTAAAAAGGAGCCCTTAAATCCAAGGGCCAAGCCCAGCCACTCTTGCAATTTAAATGTTATTAAATGATTTTGAATTTCAATCTTCCATACTATCAATATATGGACGCAGGGCCTCTCCCCAAATTTGATATCCAACGTCATTTGGATGACAGAAATCAAGGGTAACCTGTTTGGTGAGGAGGCCATCAGAAGTTAGCATTTTAGAAGCAATGTCTAGTAATATTATCTTGTTATCAGCTGCATATATCTTCAACAATTGATTTGTTTCGTTGATTAATAACCTGCGTGGATTATCTGGCATTTCTTCACGAGGCATAATTTCCATTAATACAATTTTTGCATTAGGCGCTTTAGACCGAACGCCGTTATAAATTGCAGCAATTCCTTCAACAATTTCTGCAGCAGTATTCATGCGGGCATTTTTTGTTTCACTGGTATTGTTAGTGCCAATGTGGATAACCACCAATTTTGGGTCAAGCCCATCAAGTTCTCCATTATTCAATCGCCAGAGTACATTTTGAGTACGGTCCCATCCAAAGCCTAAATTCAATACACGGTGGTTTTTAAAAGTAGCTTGCCAGGAAGCTGGGCCATTGGATATTCTTGAACTACCATCAGCATACTTCAATGGGGGATAATCGCCTCCCCAAAAATGAGTGATGGAGTTTCCAATTAAAACAATTTCTGGATCCAATGAATCTTTAACATCAAGCACATCGCTATGCCGCACTAGCCAATCGTAACTGTCATCTTCCAGTTTTGGGACCGGTATTATGGCTGAATTGACAGGTTTTTCTACCGTTTGGGCTACTTGCTTATTTTGCTGCTTACAGCCAATAAAACAAATGGAGAAAATGGCAAAATAAAGGAGCGTTGTTATTGATTTCATATCATAATGAGGTTTTAATAATATAGACAAGTTAGCTATAAAAATAGCTGGATATTGACTTCCAACCTGGTTATTTTGGCCAATAACTCATTAGAATTGTTTAAAAGCTTATGAAAAAGGGCGAAATTTAGACTCTTAGGGCCTTGCACATATTAATGAAATCAACATTGGCTAGATTTTTAAATCAGCTGTTATTAAAAGTCTATATTATTCGGATTGTCTGTTTTTCTGATGTGTTGACCACCAGTACCATAAAGCCAACATAAAACAATTTATTTTTTTTGAACGCCCAAAAAACACAACAAAATCATACGGATTTTACTTTAAAGTCTTTTAGATTTAGAGGTCAAAACGTGAGGCTTTACTCAACTTTTTTAATCTCAACAATTTCACAGTCAATACTTGGAGAACAAGATTCATTTATGTCGATTTCTTTGTATTTCACACTTACTTTATCTCCTGAATTAAAAGTTATTATATCGTCTAAATTTACTATTAATGTGTCTCCATTGTTAAGGTGTATTTGTTCAGCGCAGTTTGCTAAACCGCCACTTAACCAAACGTTTCCAATTTCATGAATAATAAAATCATCCTCATTATCCAAATTGCAGGAAAAAGAAAACAACAGTGTCAAACCGAGTAAGATTATTTTACACATTGTTGAGTTGATATAGGTGGATTTTTTAAAGATGCTTTTTATTTTAAATTGATTGTGTAAGTTTTTCAAACGATCAGCTACTTTACGAATAAAGTATATCCTTCAAATTACTCTCTTTATTATTGCCTACTAATCTAACTAAGTTTTTATGATTATGAAAGTATTGATTTTAGCAGAAGGCAGAAGATAGAATTCTTTTGTTAGCATTATTTCCTAACCATAGTTAAGCAAACACAATTAGGTTTCTCAATTTATAGAATTTGACAAATTGAAATGCTGAGAGAGAGTCTGAAAATTTTTTCGCCTTTAGCAGTGAGGTCTATTTTTTGGGTTTATAATTTGGCTAAACCCAGAACCGTGCTTAATCCATGAATACCTCCAGTTAAAGCAGGAGGCTTTTAAGAAACTAACCAAAAAAGCCCACAAACAAATCGTTTGTGGGCTTTCATTCAACTTTAAGAACTATACTTTAACTTGATAAATGCTGCGTAACCTTAATAATTAGGGTTTTGCGTGATGTTATCATTGATATCAATCTCTACTTGAGGAATAGGCCATAAATAATCCCGCTCAGGTCTGAATGTCCTGGTCAAACCACTGGTGATGGTTTCCCACTCACCACTAGTAGTATTGAGGTAATAAAGACCTTCTACAGTACCTATCTTGTCCTCCCCAATTTCCCATCGGTTCATGTCAAACAACCTAAGCCCCTCAAATGCCAATTCAACGGCTCTTTCATCCCTGATGATTGCCCTTAACTCTTCCTGGGATTTACCTGATGCTATAGGAGGCATTTCTACCGTTGGTCTCTCTCTTACCATATTGATGGCATCGTACACTGAATCATCAATCTCATTCAACTCAATTTTAGATTCTGCATACATAAGAAGCACATCTGCATAGCGTATCAAAATCATATTGATAGAACCGGTATTTGGATTAGCCGCATCAGCTTCAAAATCCACCCACTTCTTCAGGTTGTATCCATTGACCGTAGAAAATTCCGATGACCTAACCCTATCTGCTGTCGGACTGTCCGGCAATGAGTTAAAGGTACTGTTACCAATTGGCTGACCAGTATAATAAGTCGTGAAATTCCAACGTGGATCAATGTTCTCAAAAGGATCGTTTGGATTTTGAGGTCCTTTGTACCCATACTTCAATAGCAAATTGTGGACAGGCTCAACCACGGAACCTCCACCTATAGAAGCTGCGGCAAAGGAAAATGCATTGTAGGTATCTCCCCCTACAGCATATTGCCTATCAAAGATCACTTCTGAAGAATTCTGTCCGGCATAATTAAATAATTTTCCGTAGTCAGGATAGAGTTCATAAATTCCTAAATCCATTACCGCCATGGAAGCATCTCTGGCAACAGCATACCTTTCATTTCTGATTGCTACCCTGGCTTTCAATGCCATAGCAGCGCCAAGCGTAGCCCTTCCCACTTCCTGAGAATAACTCAATGGCAATTGACTTCCTTGTATTATCTGATCCAATTCAGCAATGACAAAATCAACCACTTCAGACTTAGCTGTCCTACCGATTTGATCTGTAATTTCCAGCGGCTCCAAAATTAATGGCACATCTCCCCAAAGACTGCTCAATTGGGTATAAAAGAAAGCACGTAAAAACCTTGCTTCAGCCTTGTAACGGGCCAATAACTCCTGGTCTCCCTGCTCGATTCTGTCGATATTTGCAAGCACATTATTTGCTCGCTGAATCCCTCTGTAGTACCTGTCCCATTGAGACCCTATCGCTGCGTTGACCGGATCAAAGGACCCCATACTTACATCATGCAGGGAACCAGGTCCGGAAGGTGCTCTAAATCCAATATCCGTTGCGCCATCCAGTTCTTTCACCATCGTCTGACCATCCAGTTCCGTGTAAATCCCGTTTACTGCGAGGTTTGCATCCTTTTCCTGCTGCCAGTAAATAAGTTCTGAAACCTCCCCTGGTGGAATCAAATCAAGCCCTTGGTCACAGCTAAACATGCCAAAAGCCAAATATGATAACCCTATATATTTTATTGTTTTGTTTATTAATTTCATCGCTTTTCCTTTTTTTGATTAAAACCTGACGTTTATGCCACCACTGAAAAGTTTGCTGTGTGGGAAGAACTGACTTCTTCCTCTAGGTGTCTCTGGATCAAACAACTCTGTTTCTGTAAAAGTCAACATGTTCTCACCTGAGATATAAACCCTAAGGTTGTCTACAAGATTTTGAGGAATGGTGTATCCCAATTGGAAATTCTTTAACCTAAGATAACTGGTGTTCTGTAACCAAAAATCAGCTTCCATTAAGTTGGCTGAATTTCCAGACCTTACCATAGGCCATGTGCCATTTGGATTTCTTTCCGGATGATAAGCTTCTCTGGCCATGGTCACAGGAATAAAATTCGTGTAGTTCGGACCTTCCATCAATGCGCCATCCAATGAATGTTGCTGACGAAGGACTCCTTGCCAAAACATAGAGAAATCAAATCCTTTGTAGGAGGCACTAAACCTTACCCCAAATTCATACCTGGGATCTTCATTCCCCATGATGTATTGGTCGCCAGCAGGATAAAGAGATTGAGAAATAACACCATCTCCATTTAAGTCCTCATAAATAACGTCTCCAATGGTAACTGTAGGGAAAATGGTCGCTGGATATTTGTCTAAATCCGCTTGGGATTTATAAATACCCGGAGATTTTAAACCTCTTAAGGAGTTGATAGATTCACCTTCTGTCCATACGGTAAATTTATCAGGGAAAAATGGTCCCGTACCTTTCAAGTCTTCAATTCTATTAACTACATCTGAAAAATTCACTCCCACAGAATACTCGAATCCATTGTCTGAGGCTGGAGAGCCATGGTAATTAACGGCCAATTCCCAACCTCTATTAGAAACTGCAGCTGCATTTTGCACTGGAGGGTTGTAACCAATGGTTCTTGGGATCGGCAATTCAATCAAAATATCATCGGTGTATTTGTAAAAATACTCGGCGATTACTTCAATCCTATCGTCCATAAAGCCCATATCCAATCCAATGTTTGACATGGTAGTGGTTTCCCAGGTAATGTCAGGATTTCCTGCACTTGTGATAGCTGTTCCTGGTACCAGGTTATTGTTAAACTGGTAGCCAGTACCAAGGTTGTAGGTATTGAGATACCTGTAAAGTCCAATGCTTTGGTTACCCAACTGACCCCATGATCCTCGAAGTCTTAGATCACTGAACAAATCTCCGCCGCTAAGGAAGTCTTCTTCTGATATTCTCCATCCTGCTGAGAAGGAAGGGAAAATGCCCCATCTTTTGCCTTCTCCAAACCTGGATGATCCATCATACCTAACATTGGCCTGGAACATGTATTTGTCGTCAAAACTATAATTTGCCCTTCCGAAAAAGGATCTTAGTCTCCACTCCTGGGAATAACCACTTGTAGTCTGGTTTTGAATGTCACCTGCGTTGATATCTCGCAAATCATTGCTATAGAAATTGTCCCTGGAAGCAGAAATTTGTTTGTATCTATTGTAGATTTCTTCGTAACCAACAGTTCCCTGGATACTGTGCTTGTCAAAGGTTTGGTCATAATTCAAATACAATCTTTGACTCAATTCACGTTGGTTCATCTGACTTTCGGTAAGCACAGAAGTGGCAAACCAACCCCCAACATTTACCAAATCACCAGTCAAATAATTCCTCATTCCTGCCAAACTGTTTTGAAATACAAAACCATCGGTAGACTCTGTGTTAAGCGTTACGTTACCTTCCAGAGATAATGCTTCATTGATGGTATAAGCAAAGCCTAACTGGCCAAAAACATCATCACTTACATTGCTTGTTTCTCCCTCTTGAGCCATTGCTCGGGCATTCCATTGTCCTGAAACAAGGTCATAAGTACCGTCAGGGTATTCCATCACAATATTTCTATTGATATGCAACAAGGCTTGTGTTATACGCTGTCCAGTAAATCCCGGTCCGCTAAACCCTCTGTTTCTATACATCAGATTGGTTTTAATCGTCAACTTATCCGTAGCATACATGTCAGAATTTATCCGCATGGTTACCTGCTTGTTGTTGAAATTTTGGAGGATACCATCTGTGTCAGAATAATTGATAGAAGCGAAAACCCTTCCAGATTCTCCTCCACTGGAAAGAGAAACAGAATGCCGCTGTTGAAAAGCATTTGGGTTAAAGATTCCCCCTTCGTAGTCCGCAAAAGGATATTGCAAAGGATTGGTACCTGCCGCTACATTTTCTATATAAGTTTCACTATAGGTTGGATTTGCTCCTACATTGGCCTGAGCCTCATTTTCCAACCTCATCCAGGTAACCGGATCTGTTGGTTCAGGAAAGAAATTTGGGTTTTGCCATCCCACAAAATTATTGTAGGTAATCTTGACTGCACCATCTTCACCTCTTTTGGTAGTTACCAGAATTACACCATTTGCTGCTCTAGAACCATAAATGGCGGAAGAAGCGGCATCCTTTAATACAGTAATAGAGGCAATGTTGTTTGGCTCCACCGTACTAAGCGATTGCTCTACACCATCTACTAAAATCAGAGGGTTGGAATTATTCAATGTTCCCACACCCCTTATCCTTATGCTGGTACTTTCATCTCCAGGAGCACCACCGTTGTTTTGAATAGAAAGTCCTGGTGTCGTACCCTGCAATGCTGCAGCTGTATTGACCACGGGTCTTCTGGCAAGATCCTCCCCAGAAACAGTACTCACGGCACCCGTTACATTGGCTCTTTTTTGTGTACCAAACCCAACTACTACCACCTCATCCAATGAGGAAGTAGACTCCAATAAGGTTACATTAATGATGGAACGATCACCTATTTTTATCTGCTGGCTTTCAAATCCAATAAAGGAAAAACCAATTCAGATGCTTCCGGTACAGTTAATGAATACTTCCCGTCTAAATCAGTGGCTGTGCCAATGGTCGTTCCCGGTAAAGAAATAGTTGCTCCTGGAATTGGTTCACCATTTTGATCTGTTACTGTACCTGTTACCGTAACATCTGCCATCAAATTCAATTTTTCCGCATTGTTTTCAGAGGAATTGATGATGGTAGGTACTTCTTCATAAAGGGCATGCGCATGCCCTTTATGGATATTGGGGTAAAATAGCTGAATAGCCATTAGGAATATCAACATTTTGATTGACGGATACCCCGAGAGTAGTCGTTTTTTCATAACTTTGTAGGCTTTAGTGTTGTTTTTTGAACTGCATTAAATTAGATCAAATGGATGAACCTGAGAAACTTACCCATTTGTCTATCGTTTTTGTGAAGGCCATCTATTTATAGATGGCTTTTTCATTGGTGGTTTTTCTTTACATAAGATTTAATTAATTTTCTAGTTATTGGATTGAAAACTTCCCATTTACCCAGTTAGGGAATAAGTAATTAATTGGTCTTTTGGGTCAATTGGGAATAGAAATCAATAAAATGGTTCGTGAAACCACATCTACCTATTCATTTAATCGTTGGTCTAATCAGGTAAATTCACCCCTAAATTATTGAATTAACGCTATCGGAAACAAATTTTTAGTCTATTAAAAGAAATAATAAAACAATTACATTATTCTGTATATCTGGTATAAATATTATTTCATTTATACTGATAAAAGCTGTTCTTTATCAAATTAGATAAAATTCCTTTTATAAGCAAAAACAAAGAATAATTCATCAAATAATTCTGTACTTTTAATAAAAAAGAAGGTATTTGGATTGATTATTACCTTAAGTTGGTATAATGATACTTAAAAATTCAAAAAAATAAAAGAAAATTACCAGTAAAAAGTATTTTTTAAATAAGAATCTAATGAGGCCATCTGTTCAAATAACATCGAGCAGCTTTTTTTAAAAAATAAATGAGTAACGTCTTTAGTTTCCCGCAAGCCTTAGCCTGGGCGTATTGGACGTTTAATTGGATAAAGGATACTTAATGTTCATTGCCTTTGTAAACCCACATGGGCATTGTTTCTCCTGCTTTCTCAAAGCCCATTTTTTCATAAAATGAAATGGCTTTTCCATCTGCTGTCAACATTTGCATGTGGAAGTCTTTGTATTTTTCTTGAAGTTTGGCTACAATTCTTTTCCCTATGCCTTTTCCCTGATAATCTGGATGAACCAATAAATGGGGATAGTAAACGACTAAATAACCATCTGAAATAGCATTCCCCAATCCAATCAATTCCTCTTTGTCCCAAGCGGTGATCAGTGAATGAGAATTTGACAGTGCATTTTTTAATTCAGTGGGCTTCTCAGCAGCAGACCATTCGTTCGCTTTGTAAAGGGCTACAACTTGTTCAATTGTAATGTCCCTGGTTTCTGAAAGAATAATGTCCATGCTTGAATTGTTTTATTAAGCTAAAAGTGAGGACCTATTATTCATTCCAATTTTCATCTAAAATCTAATACTCCTCCTCATTGACCTTCAATATACTCCGAAAGCGCATAAATTAAATCCTTTCCGAATAACCTGGCTTTTTCTTGGGTAACAAGCTGCCCGTTATTGATTCCAAAAGGAAATTCCAGGGTGGTGGTCATAATTAAACCTTCATCTAAAAATCCCGAGGCCCATTTGCTAAAGGAGTATCCCTGTTCATAATTGCTTCCCTTATTCCAGGCAGTACCATAGGCAAGAAAACCTGTTTTGCTATTGATTGTAAGTGGTCCCTTCTGTGTTCGGATCAAAGTATTCACGAATTTTTCTTGTGCAGCAGAAATCCTTTCCTCTTCATTTCCCACAAAATAAACCCACTCATTGTTTTCTCCCTTTATCCAGGGATTGTGAAGATCTATCCCTATCCATGGCAATCCATCTATCCATTTTGGAATGTCTTCTCTTATGGCCTTTGTGCTTGTGTAAATACTTTCACCAGAGTAATCTCTGTTGTGATCTCTTGGACTTCGGTATTTGCCTTGATCACCTTGTTCTACCCCATCTTTATCCAAAAATGGAATGATCATAACCTCCACATTCTCTAACAGTTTATCCATGGAGGCATTTCCTGATAACATAGCATCAAGCATGCCCTCAATAATATAATTGCTCATCATTTCTCCAGCATGGGCCCTGGCAGTAAACAATACCCTAACCTTGGGTTGAGAATCAAAATTACTTATTAACAACTGTTCAACTTCTCTTCCCGCTCGGGTAGTGCTGAGCACTGACTTTCTTATATATTTGGAGTTTTTGTGCTGCAACATAAACTTATCGAAGTTTTTCTGTGTGTAAGCCATCCCCATGCTAAACATTACGGGTTCTCCATCACCTGAAAACTCAAAGCTGAAAAGGTCAGGCCCAAGGTAATTGCTTTGATCAATCCAATTCCATCCATAGCCTCCATCTTTGCTGTAGGCTGCCCCTAAATTGGTCAAAACATTTGGCTTAGTCGCTTTAAAAAACCATTTCTTATTGCTGGTGTTTTTAACAGTAAAACACCAATAAAACCATTCTCTCGGGGTATCCCGAAGAGCTGGCTTAAAAAATATAGTGTCGCCTAAAACCTTATCTATGACAACATTTCCACCAGGAAAATCGCTATCTATAATAGGTATTTGAGCAGTCCTCTCAGCAAAATTCAACTTGTTGGTACTCCCTATTCTTAAAGGATTCTTTAACTCTTCTTGGGCAAGTAGGTTTTGAGAAACAAACACGGCTAAAACAGTAGCAAACAGAATAAAGTAAAAAGGTTTATTTGATTTCATAGAGGTAAGAATATGGGCCTAAGGGTATATATCTTTTCTGTTTTGTTCGAGATTAGCTTTAGCTTTTTTGCTAATCTATATTCTATCCAATTTAGTGAAAAATCAACTATCAAGACCTAAGGAATTCTTTGAAGAATGAAAACTTTGGGAATTCCTCAAATTACATGGAAAACACCGCTAATAAAAGCCTTTGTATATACCATTAAACTATTTAAGTTTTCAGACCAAAATATCTTTGACCACGTTTCCGTGAACATCGGTAAGTCTAAAATCTCTCCCTCCAAAATGATAGGTCAATTGCTTGTGATCTACACCCAATAAGTGAAGAATGGTGGCATGAAGGTCATGAATCGTCACAGGCTTATCAACTACCCTATAGCCATACTCATCAGTTTGGCCATATATCGTTCCTCCTTTAACACCCGCGCCAGCCATCCACATACTAAAGGCAGAAGGGTTATGATCTCTTCCATCAGCCCCTTGAGCAAAAGGGGTTCGACCAAACTCTCCAGTCCAAACCACTAGCGTTTCTTCTAACAGCCCTCTGTACTTTAAGTCTTTCAGAAGTCCAGCAATGGGTTGATCCACCGCATGTGCATTCCGCTCATGCCCGTCTTTTAGACTTTGGTGTTGGTCCCACCTATCAATACCACTCATGTATGGACAAGTAAGCTCCACAAAACGAACACCTCTTTCAACCAGCCTTCTGGCCATTAGGCACTGGGCACCATAGTTTCTCGTATTTATATCTTCATCAAATAATCCGTACAACTGCTTCGTAGCTTTTGTTTCTGCCGAAAATTCGGTCAATTCAGGCACGGAAGATTGCATGTGATAGGCCAATTCATAATTTTTGATGGCTGCCTCTATTTCGTTTGACTTTCCTTCCTCTTTGGCATCCATTTCTTTGATGAAATCCAACTTTTGCTTTTGGTGACTTGTCAAACTGCTGTCCGGCTTAATATTTGCCACAGGAGTATTTCCAGTTTTCATAATTGACGCCTGATAATCTGCAGGAAGGAAGCCATTTTTAAAGTTATCTACCCCTCCAGGAGGAATTAATCCCCCATCTAAAACAACATAACCGGGTAAATTGCTGTTTTCTGTTCCTAGTCCATAATTTACCCAGGCACCCACACTAGGTCTTCCTTGCAGGCCACTGCCTGTGTGCAGGAAATAATTGGCGTTGGTGTGCTCGGGAAAATTGGAAACCATCGACCTAATCAACGCCAAGTCATCTGCACAGCCAGCAATATGCGGGAAAAGCTCACTTACGGCCATTCCAGATTCTCCATATTGCTTAAAATCCCATGGGCTTTTCAGTATTTTACCATTGTTGTTAAACTGTGTCGCATCTATTTTAAACTTGGGATCCATACCGTTTTCCTTCGCAAGTCTGGGTTTTGGGTCAAATGAATCTACCTGTGACACTCCGCCATCCATGTACAAGAAGATGACGTTCTTGGCTTTAGGTAAAAAGTTAGGTGCTTTAGCCAACTGGCTTAGGATATTTTGCGATTGCTTGTCTGTAGACTTGCAGGCAGTATTCAGACCACCCATCATTCCCATTAAAGCAAGAGAGCCAAACCCACAACTGCTAAATTTTAACATCTCTCTCCTACTTAAGGCTTTATTGAGAAGTGGTTTGTGATTGTTCATGGGTTTACAGTAAATAAATAAATGATTTCATATTAAATAGAGCATGACAGTATTCCTTCCATACAATTAAGTCAACATTTTCTTCGGCCTTAGAATCAAGAATCGCTACGGCCTTGGTTTCACTTAAAAAAGCCAAGCCTTTACTTATTTCATCGGCTGTTGGTAACCTGGAAAAAGCCCTTAAATAAGCCTCGACAATTTTTTCATTTTCAGAAAGCTGATTATTGGCCAACAATTCATTGGCCATATGGCCAGCTTGTTCTGCAATGAAAGGATCATTCATTAAAAACAAAGATTGAGCAGGAACATTGGTCACATCTCGTTTACCGAAAGTGGTAAATGGAGTAGGCCTATCAAAGACCGTCATCATTCGGTCAAGAAAATTCCTTCTGACTTCAAGGTATACAGACCTTCTTCCATTTCCATCCAGGGGACCAGAATTTCTAGGCCTTCCTCTCCCCTGCATAAAGGATGTCAAATGAACAGGGACAGGATTTCCATACATGGACGGATTCAAAGTTCCAGCAGCTGTCAAAACAGCATCCCTGATTCCTTCCGCTTCAAGCCGCCTGACGGAATACCTTGTCAGGTATAAATTGTCAGGATCTTTATCTACACTTCCACCCGTTGTACTTCTTTGAAAAGTTTGGGTCAGCACCATATTTTTAATCATTGTTTTGATGGACCAGGATTGCTGAACAAATTGTAAAGACAGAAAATCCAACAATTCGGGATTAGTAGGCAATTTCCCTTGAAGCCCAAAATTATCAACGGTCTCTACTATTCCTCTGCCAAATACATGATGCCAAATCCGGTTCACCATTACTCTGGAGGTGAGTGGATTATCCGCTGACAACATCATCTTCACCATTTGTTGTCTTCCACTTCCCGCACCACGATAGGCTTTTTGTTCTTCAAATATGCCGGAAAGGAAAATCCTCGGCATTTTTTCCTCGCTTTGATCAGCATGATTTCCCCTGATAAAAATGGGGCTTTCTCCAGCAAATCCATCTGTTACTCCTTGTATGAATACACTGTCTTTGACCATGGTTCCGATAGCATCACTTTTTGCCTTTAATGCCAATGCAGAAGGGAAATACTTTTCCAGATCTCCTTTTTTCAATTTCTGATTGAGATAGGCTATTTCTGAAGGCGTGCTTTGACCAGACTTCCAATTCTTAACTGCCTGCGAAAGTGAAACGTTAGTATCCTGATCGGATAGGACGGGAGTTTGCCAGACATAGTCAAAAGCTATAGCATAGGCAGCGGCTATATAAGCCTCTGGATCCTGGGTATAATTATGTCTGATAAATGAGCCAGGTAATATTTCTATATAGACTTTCTGGCCTTTCCAACTTCCCACATCTATGGTATAATTTTGCCATTCTTCCTCATTTACTTTCTGGTCCAAATCACCGTAAATAGGATTACTTATCAGTTGAAAATTCTCCATCACAATACGGATGCTTGCGCCTTTCCCTTTTGCTCTGACACCTACAAACTGCTTGTCGACAATAAAGTCAGGAGACCTTAAAGCACCAAAAATACCCCTTCCAAATTTTTGACTGGATGCAATTCCCGGAGAAAATGTTTCCAAATCACCATTTGAGGAAGAAAACAATGGCTCTCCTAAAGTTGTATTTGCACCAAAAGCAAAACCATCCGTTTTCCAGTCCTGAAAATCAGCACCTCTGAAATCTCCCAGGACTTCAAACCCTTCTGGATACGCTGGTGTTGATTTTAAATTTGCGAGTTGGACTGGAAGTGTATCTGCCGTTGTGGCGTCTACCCAGGAATTGGCCAACAAAGATTTAATTTTTGTTTTAAGGCAGCAGCCTGAGAGATTTTTTCAAATTTTAAATTGGAATTTCCTACAGGCACAGGGCTGAATCGAGTACTTCCCAATACCCCGTAAAGCGCAT
The DNA here is from genome assembly GCF_000427295.1 of Cyclobacterium qasimii M12-11B. Lineage (GTDB taxonomy): Bacteria > Bacteroidota > Bacteroidia > Cytophagales > Cyclobacteriaceae > Cyclobacterium > Cyclobacterium qasimii. The sequence goes on from NZ_ATNM01000136.1 coordinate 128,829, forward strand.
AATAATCTGCAGTAGGTATAGGATCAAATTTATGGTCATGACATTTGGCACAAGCCACGGTAAGGCCCTGAAAACTTTTACCTACCACATCTATCATATTGTCTATCCTGTCTGCCTCATCCTTTTTAACATCTACTGGACTGTGTGTCCCTTCACCCATGGTGAAAAACATGGTACCTAAAACAGATTCATTCTCAGCAGTTTTAGGATTAACTCTAGGAGAAAGTAGCATGTCTCCCATCAATTGTTCTTTTATCAATTGGTCATAAGGCAGGTCTTCATTGAAAGCTCTGATTAAATAATCCCGATACCTCCATGCCCCTTGAATTTGATAATCAAACTCATGCCCTTTGGTCTCAGCATAACGCACCACGTCCATCCAATGGCTGGCCCACTTCTCACCAAATGCTGGGTTTTCAAGGTATTCATCCACCAATTCAACATAAGCCTCTGGTCTCTCATCTGCAACGAACTGCTTTACCCTTTTTACTTCCGGAGGAAGGCCTGTGAGAACATAAGACAACCTACGTATCAGTTGGTATTTATCTGCTTTCAAGCCAGGTTTTAAGCCCTTTTCAGCTATTTCCTCATCAATTAGCGCATCAATGTTACTGCTAAAGGCATCCTTGTCAATCCCCTTTTCAGTTTTGGCGGGCAAAAAAGCCCAATGAGGTTCAAATACGGCACCGTCTCCTATCCATTTTTTTATCAATGCCACTTCATGTTCAGAAAGGGTTTGTTTCAAAGAAGGGGGTGGCATCATAAAGTCCTCATCTTCGCTGGTGATACGGTCGATTAAAGCACTTTTATGAACTGATTCTGGTACGATGGCCCTATTCCCACTTTCCAAAAGCTTTATTGCTCCCTCTTCGAGGTCAAGTCTTAAACCTGCTTCTCTACTACTGGGATCTGGACCATGGCAGAGGTAGCATTTCTGTACAAGAATAGGTTTTATATGAAAATTAAAGTCGACCTGAGCAGGCATTTCCTGCTTTGTCTCTTGCTCACAGGAAAGCAAAGCACCCAAACCAATAACAGTACAAAATGCTATTAAAACACGAAAAGAATAAACCCATTTAAGCATTAACATCCCATATGAAATTGATACTTTACAGATAAAGTAAAATGAATAATCTTCAATTTACTTTATTTTGCAAAAACTTCAATGGCAAATGAAGGAAAAGACCAACTTTAAAGTAAAAAGCAATACAACCGGTAAAAACAAAGATTAATTATTGAAAACCAGTTTTAACCCTAAATACTCAATTGGCAATCTATTACCTATTAAAATTACCTTTAAGTTAGCCACTTCTCCAGTTCCGATCCTGCAGATAGGCAGGCTCAAGACACGGGTGAAATTGGGAAAAAACCTCCAAAAAGACTCATTTTCTTATAATTACAACACTTCCCGTTGGAGCTTAAATTCAAACAACCACCCAAAAATCGCATGAAAATTATTGATTTTAAGCTATGCGTATGAATTTTTTATTAAATTTTTAATTATATGGCAAATAATTAAACATATGTTAATTTCATATATTATTTATTAAATTTATAGATGTTTTCATTTAATTAATTAACTATAAATAGTTAAATATTGATTTTTGGCTTTAAAAAATATAATATTTATAATTTATATACCATAATTCTAAATATATATTAAATTATACTATATATTCTATATTATAATTTATCAAAATATAAATTGTTAAAACGGTTACGTACGTCATTATTTTTGGTAATGAAACCGATTGCATATCCAATTTTGTTTTATTATAATTGAATATTATATAGGATATTTTGAATCAATTTGACAATTAGTATTCTAATACAATCTTTTAATTATAACCCAAAAAAATGAAAAACTTATTACAAAAACAATTTTTCAGAGTATCTGAAATGAAAATTCTGATACTCTGTTTCTGCATGCTGTACAGTTCGGTGGATGTTACAGCGGAATCACCAAATATCAGGATTGACGAAGACATTACGGTATCTGGTCAGGTAACTGATGAAAACGGTGAAGGTATTCCTGGAGTAACGGTACTTATCGAAGGACAGGGAACGGGAACAGTCACTGACATTGAAGGCAATTATAAAATTACTGTTCCTGAAAATGCAAGTTTGACCTTTTCTTTTGTTGGATTTACTCCCCAAACTCTGGAAGTAGGGAATCGTTCGGAATTGAATATCACCTTAATTATGGACACTGCTTCATTAGATGAGGTTGTGGTTATTGGCTATGGTACCGCTAGAAAGAGAGACCTAACAGGTGCTGTATCATCTGTCACCGCATCCAAACTTGAAAATGAAAACCCAAACTCAATTCAAGATGTCCTAAGAGGAAATATAGCCGGCTTGAATGTTGGTTTAAGCACATCCGCAAAAGGAGGAGGTAGCCTTGAAGTTCGTGGAAGGACTTCCTTAAATGCTGGTTCTAGTCCCCTTTTGGTTCTTGATGGGGCCATTTATTATGGGCAGCTTGCAGATATCAACCCAAATGACATTGAAAGCATAGATGTTTTAAAAGACGCTAGTTCTGCGGCTGTATTTGGAGCGAAGGCAGCCAGTGGTGTAATTTTAATCAATACCAAAAAGGTAAATTAGGAAAAACTCAAATTAAGATTAATTCCAACTGGGGCTTGGCAACGATGTCAAAAAATGAGCCTTTATATGGTCCAGAAGGATTTCTTTCATGGAGAGAGGACGTAATGGAAAGTATAAATGCGGGAGGATTTGAACCTTATAGATTTTCAAACCCTAATACATTACCCAGCAACATTTCCCTAGACACATGGCTGGACTATGACGGCTCAGAAGGAGATCCAGAAACGGTTTGGCTACAGCGCTTAAACATGCAACCTCTTGAGATTGCCAACTATAAGGCAGGAGAAAGTGTCAACTGGTACAATATGATGTTTCAAAATGGATTGCGACAAGACCACACAGTAAGTCTCTCTGGAAGAAACGAAGATTTTCAGTACTACTGGTCAATGGGCTATCTGGACAATGAAGGTTTAATAGTTGGTGACGAATTCACTACAATAAGAAGTAGGTTCAATATTGAAGGCAACGTAAAAGATTGGCTAACAGTAGGAATGAATACACAATTTGCAGATAGGGATGAAAGTCAAATCTCAGTGAATTGGGGAGACATGGTCAACCTGTCTCCATGGGCAGAACCATTTTTAGAAGATGGAGAAAGCCTTAGGTTCAGACCAAACGAAGAAGGAAGTGGCGGACGTCACCCTTATTATACTCCTGGATTTACGGATAGATTACAAAAAGAAACCACAATAAATGCTACATTATTTGCAGCAATTGAACTTCCTTTTGGCATCAAGTTCAGAACAAATTTTACTCCGAGGTATGAATTTTACGAACGATACAACCATGAAATGGCTGCCCATCAGGATTTTGAAAATATGGGAGGACGAGCAAGTAGGCAACAAAGAAAAGTATATTTCTGGCAGGTTGATAATATCTTAAGTTGGAGCAAAAACTTCAATGACATCCACAATTTCGATATAACACTCTTGGCCAATTCAGAAAAATACCAAAGCTGGGACAATACCATGACAAATGTGGGGTTTGAACCTCATGACCGATTAGGTTACCACAATATTGGAGCTGGTATCAATCCCATCATATCTAGTAATGACCAATACCATACAGCAGATGCACTGATGGGAAGAGTAATATACACACTAGAAGATAAATACATAACTACTCTCTCAGTCCGAAGAGATGGATACTCTGCCTTTGGTCAAAGTAACCCTAGAGCTACTTTCACTTCAGCCGCATTTGCCTGGGTTTTTACTGATGAAGATTTTGTCAATATCCCCTGGTTGGATTATGGAAAATTAAGAGCTTCTTGGGGAGTAAATGGCAACCGAGACATTGGTAGGTATGCTGCCCTATCCGACTTACAAACAGGTAAATATTTTTATCAAAGACCAAGTGGTGAAATGTATTTTGTAAGTCAGTTGTATGTAAATACCATGCAGAACTCCAATCTTAAATGGGAAAAAACTACCTCTACAAATCTTGGAATTGACTTTTCCCTGTTCAATAGTATTCTTGATGGAACCATAGAAGCTTATGACATGTCCACAACGGACCTCCTGGTGGAAAGATCTCTACCTGATATTTTAGGATTTAACTTTGTCTATGACAATTTAGGTGAAGTAAGAAACCGAGGCGTTGAAGTAAGCTTAAATAGCCAGTTGTTACAAAGAACTAATTTAACATGGAGAGCAAGCATTAACTTCCAGATGAACCGTAATAAAATTATTAGTCTGTATGGAGATTTAGATGAAAATGGAGAGGAATTAGATGACATAGAAAATAAATGGTTTTTAGGTCATCCAATTGATGCCATCTGGGATTACAAGACAGATGGAATTTGGCAAACCCCTGAAGCAGACCAAGCAAGTGACTATGGTGTCAGACCAGGTGACTTTAAAATTGAAGATGTTAACGAAGACGGGCTTTACTCTAATGCGGACAGGCAATTTTTAGGCTTTACGGAACCCAGATCGAGATGGAGTTTAAGAAATGAATTTAAAGTGTGGAAAAATTTCGACGTTTCATTTATGATGTATGCTTATTTAGGGCATATGAACACCTTCAATCAAAGAAAAAATAGACAGGGGTTTCTTGACCGTTCCAATTCATATATTCTACCTTATTGGACTGCGGAAAACCCAAACAATGAATGGGCAAGACTTTATTCAAGCGAGGGTGGAGCTGGTGGATTTAATGTTTACCAAAGCAGGTCTTTTGTACGTCTGGAGAATATATCTGTAGCTTATACCGTTCCGAGCGCCATTGTGGAAAGGGCGAAAATAGAAAACCTTAGATTCTATATGAATATTAGAAATGTAGGCTTCTATGCACCTGAATTTAATTTTTGGGATCCTGAATCTGCAGTTCCAACACCAAGAATCTTTACACTTGGAGTTGATTTGACATTGTAAAACTGGCTTAAAGAAAAAAATTATGAAAATCCATATAAAAAACTCAACATTTTACCTTGGCCTTTTCGCGATAGGTTTAATGATTAGCACAACTTCCTGTGACGAAAGTTGGCTAGAACCCAAACCATTATCCTTCTATGCCCCTGAAAACACTTTTAACTCATCAAGTGGGCTATGGGGTGCATTGGTAGCCTGTGAAAGAAACATGAGACATGAACTTACGGGTGATGGCCCTCCAATTCTGACCGAGCATATTTTTACGGAGGTGGCTGTAGAAGGTACAACGGACAAGTCTGGCCCTGCTCAGGACATGAATCTCTTGATAACACCAGATGCCAACCTTAATTCAGCAGATTACAATAGAATTGGTTGGTATTGGTACGAAGGATTTAAGGGTATTAAATATGCAAATACCGTAATATCCAGAATTGACGATCCAACAGATTACGAATCAGAAGAGGAAAGAAACCACATTCTTGGAACAGCCTATTTTCACAGAGCACTAAGGTACTATAGGCTTACGAATCAATTTGGGGATGTTCCTTTGATTCTTGAAGAAATTCTTGAACCAAGATTAGACTTCTATTCCACTAAAAGAGAAGTAATTCTTCGTAAAATCAAAGAAGACTTAGAATGGGCAGAGCCTTGGGTTCCAGCAGTGATGGACAAAGGACAAGTTCCTAAAGGAGCCATTCAGCACCTTCTAACCAAAGTAAATCTTGCGCTGGGAGAATTTGATGATGCCATTGCATCTGCTTCAAGATTAATAGATGGAGGTACGCATTCCTTAATGACTGAAAGATTTGGATCTACAGGTAATGACCCAGAGAAAAATTTAATCTGGGATTTGCATCGACCAGAGAATAAATCAGCAAATGTAAATACGGAAGCAATTCTGATGGTCATGGACCGCCTTGATACTGAAGGTAATTCTGGTGGAATGTCATCCATGCGACAAGGTGTGCCTTTTTGGTTTGCAAATATTAATACCCCTAACGGTAATCGAGGCACAATAGATCAACCAGGAATTGAAATTGATCAAGTAAGTGCCTATGGTAGAGGAATTGGTAGACTTCGTGGTACCTGGTACCACCAAAGCATGATATGGGATGATGAAAACGACCTCAGACATGCACCTGGAAACTGGATGGACATGACGGATATGGTACATAACAATCCAGATTTAAAAGGAGCTGATGACTACTATGGAAAACCTTTACAATTCCGAAACGACGAAGGTACAGTTTTAGTAGTAGACACCATTAGAAGTTGGTTTTCTTGGCCTCATTACAAACTTTTTATACCTGAACCCCAAAACATAAGACCCGCAGGAGGTCACAGTGACTGGTATATATTTAGGTTAGCCGAAACCTATCTTTTGAGAGCTGAAGCATATGTTTGGAAAGGTGATTTAGCCAATGCGGCCAATGACCTCAATGCGGTTAGAACACGTGCTGGTGCAGCACCTTATGCACCTGATCAAATGAATATTGGAACCATACTTGATGAAAGAGCTAGAGAACTGTATTACGAAGAACCTAGAAAAACGGAGCTCACAAGAATGGCTTTCATTTTTGCCAATACAGGTATTCAAGCTTATAATGGTAAAACATATTCTATAGAAAAATTCTCTGATGAAAACTTCCTCTACGACAGAATAATGTCCGTAACTGACTTCTATAATAAAGGAGTCTCAACCAGACATGGGGACAGATACACCTATAGTCCATATCACGTTTTATGGCCTATTCCTGCGCCTGCAATTAATAGTAATACCCAAGGTATTATTAATCAAAACAAGGGTTATTCAGGCTATGAAAACAATATCCCTCCACTAACCACAATAGAGGAAAATACAAGTGAATAAATTACTCTAACAAGCAATACCGAAGCCAGGAAAAACGAAAGTATTTCCTGGCTTTATTTTTTGGTTTCAATTTTTATCTTTTAGAAGGTTTAACAAATAAAAGGTTAATTGTCTATTATAAATCTTATGGAAAGGTTTCCAATGGATATTTTGGTTACCGATGGGCCTCAGTTTTTGTGGGAAGCCAATAAACTATTGACTTGGCTAGGGGTTCTTTTAAACCTACTTTTCACCGTTGATTTGGTATTGGCTAATATTTGATTTCTCAAATCGCTAGACGATCTGGCGAAGATAATTCAACTGGACCCAAGCAGACCTTACTGACAGCCTGCCTGTATCCAGACAAACCATCAATGCCATAGAAAAGGGAAAGTTTGACCCAAGTCTCCCTCTCGCTTTTAAGATCGCCAAACTCTTTGATAGTTCAATTGAAGAAATATTTGACGATGAAAAATAAGATTGAATCCAGATCCGAAAACATGAAAAACACAAAACATCTAGTAATTTAGGTTGAGATTTTGTCTTTCACTTTTTCAAGGCTTTAAACCCTTGCTTATTAATTTTATCCTTCTACTTATTAAGAATTAAATTGGACTTCCCAACTCCATCTTTAAGCGTTGAATTCACAAGAAGATCAGCCCTGTTCAAGATTGTAATACCAAATAGAATTTCTATCATTGGTTAAAACATTTGGGGAAATTGAAAGACGGTAAACCATCAGCTTCAGCTTGTAACCAATTTGATTTTTCCTGAGGAAGCCTTGTAAATATTGGCTACCTTTTTCATTGATTTGCCCAACTTTCGTTCAGCTTTATTGTAGTTATCCCAGTTTTCCATCAACCTATCGGCAATTTGCTTGCCCTCCGTTTCTTCTATTTCAAATACCCAATCTGCCAATCCCAGGTCATAATACATCTGTCCTTTAATGGTGTCTTCAGGTTGTCTCAAATAAAACATAGGGGTACCATTCGCAGCAGCTATTATCGGAGAATGACATTCAAAGCTTATCACCGAATGAGCCCTTGCATAAATCGAAGCCGCTTCATCCGGAAGCCAATAATCCCGCTTGATAACCTTGCTTTTCACATCCGCGGGAAGGGGATCAATCAACAATTCATCCATAATGTCTACCTGGTAAGTCATCTCCGGACAAATCAATACTTTGTTGCCTGTTTTCCTCACCCATTCTATCATCGCCACCCTCATCTTGGCATGATCTACCTCTTTGTATTTGGCGTTGGTTTCCTCTACCTCCTTAATTTTCTCTGCTGACCAGTTAACTTTTTAATTTTATGGTAAGGAGTGTACCTAAGTCTGGGGATTACACATATAAATTTCTTCTCCTCTAATTGATGGGATTCTAAAAACGAGATGGCTTTGTCTTCATCCAATAGATTAAAGAAAAAGTAGCATCCGGAGCAAATGAAATGTTTTTTCCAGTAAGCCCATGGCTTTTCAATACTTTTAATGAAGCCGTTTCTCTGGTATAAATGAAAGAGGAAGCATCCAACACTTTTTTTAATTCAGGAGAAATGGATTGGATGGTAGTACCAAAAATACCAAAAGGTTTATCGGTATATTTCATCCATGCCTCAAGGTTGTCTTGCCCCACCACATAAGGCCCCGAACCATGAACCAAAATGTCTGCTTTTTTAATGGCGGACATTACTTCTTCATTTTCCACACTACTGTCTGGAGCCACTGACCCATAGATGATTTTAACCTCTGGGAAATTCTTATGAAGAAGTTCCTTTACTTTCTCTCCTTTAGATTTCTTCCAAAGTATGATTTTATATTCTGGCAAGAAGGTTTTCAATATATGAATCAATCCTGGCGTATGTGCAATATCTCCAATGTTCACATCTTGCCAGCCGGACACCAGCAAAATGGTCTTGGTCGGATTTGAAGAATTATTATTTGCAATCGCACCGGTAATGGAAGCGATAAACATCCCTGTTGAAAGGCAAGTAATTTTTTTCAATGCATTTCTTCTTTCCATAATCCTTCCCGATTGTCTCGTTATTAAAATACTAAAATGGCGTTATTTAAGGCAAAATAAAACAATTGATCCAAGTAATTTATGGCTGCAATTTCAAATTCATCAAGAACCACCCTCTTCACATGCCTAATAATTGGTTATAAAAAAACTCCTCAACCGAAGGCTGAGGAGTTAAATATATATAGTGTCTATTTTTTATAAACCAAAAACAGATGGCAACCAAAGGGTAAGCTCTGGAATCAATGTGATCAGAAGCAAACCTAATAACATCGCAAAGAAAAAGGGAAGTAAAGGAAAGAATACCTTAGCAATGGAGGTCTTGGCCACTCCTACCCCAACAAATAAAACAGAGCCAACGGGAGGGGTACAAACCCCAATACACAAATTCAACACCATCATGATACCAAAGTGGATTGGATCAATTCCTAAAGTCACCACTGCTGGTAAGAATATAGGCGTGAAAATCAATACTGCCGGCGTCATGTCCATAAAAGTACCAACAAACAATAAAATCAGGTTTATCATAATTAATATCATGAACTTATTGTCACTCATAGAGAGTAAAGCCGAACTGATCGACTGAGGGATATTCTCACTGGACATGGCCCATGACATGCTCATTGAAGTAGCGATCAACAACATAACAATCGCAGTTGTTTCAGAGCTTTTCAATAAAATGGATGGGAGATTTTTCAATTTTATTTCCCCATAAATAAAAGACAAGACCAAGGTGTAGACAACTGCTATTGCTGATGCCTCTGTTGCCGTAAATACACCGACTACTATCCCTCCAATTACGACGACTAAAAGCATCAAACTAGGAAAAGCTGCTAGAAACTTTGTCCCAAGTTCTTTGGCACTTGTAGGTTCTCCTGGCTTTAGATTGTGTTTTTTGATAAAAATAGCTGCAGTAATCATCAAGAATAAACCAATTAATAAGCCTGGAATATATCCTGCAATAAATAGAGCCGCAATGGATACGCCCCCACTGGCCAAAGAATAAACAATCAGCACATTGGATGGGGGAATGATCAAGCCAGTAGTAGAGGCAGTGATATTTACTGCAGCGCCTAATTCCCTAGGGTACCCTTCTTTCTCCATTCTAGGGGCCAATATACCACCAATGGCAGAAGCTGCCGCAGCCGCTGAACCTGCAATGGCTCCAAAAAGCATGGCAGCAATAACATTTACGTACAACAATCCACCAGGAAGTTTTCCTGTCATGGCTTTTGCCAAATTAATTAACCTATTGGCAATTCCCCCTTTATTCATAATCTCTCCTGCTAAAATAAAAAACGGGATGGCCAATAAGGCAAAACTGTCGAGGCCCACTCCCATTCTTTGGGCAATAGTAGTGGCTGAGGGAACAGATGCTATGGTAACTGTAAGGGTAAGAAAACTAGAAAAACCCAATGCCCAGGCAACTGGAACACCAATCCCCATTAGAATAATAAAACTAACAATAAGTATAAGGATGCTTAAATATTCTTCCATGATTTAAATATTTTGGGGGGCTTTATTGTTCATTAAAATTTTAAGATCTGCCAATTGGTAAAAAAGTACCAGTAGACCTGAAAAAGGGATCATCATATAAACATATGCCAGCGGCAATTGTAAAGTCGCTGATTTTTGTTCCAGAATGAAGGTAATGTAAACCAGGTTTGCCCCTCCCATTATCATCACAGGAATAACAAATAGTATGATGACAATATTTATAACTATTAATAATCTTCGTTTCGCTTCGCCGACCAGCTTGGTTGGCAATATGTCTATGGCAAGGTGATTTCCTTGTCCCGCTACATAAGCAGCCCCTAACATACCTAACCATACCAATAAATACCTTGATAGTTCGTCTGTAAAGGAACTAGGAGATTGGAGCACATACCTTGAAACAACCTGCCAGGTAACATTAAGAACCATCACAGCCATAATGACCATCAGCATGATCCCTACAATTTTATCTAATTTTAATTTAAGACTGCTCATTGCTTAATATTTTCTAATTTCTTGCACCAACTTATACATTTCCGGATCTGATTCTTTCATGAGTTCATAAACCTTTTCCGCTTCTTTTCTAAATGGCTCCTTGTCTGGATAAAGTACTTCTACTCCAGCTTCCTCCAAAATTTTCATTGATTCGGCAACGGATTCTTCCCATAATTTGTACTGGTAAACAGCAGACTCATCAGCAGCATCTTGAAGCCATTTTCTTTCCTCTTCGGATAGAAGGTCCCAAACTTTGGTACTTACGATCATCATATCTGGGATAGCCGTATGTTCATTTAAAGAATAATATTTACAAACTTCATAATGTCGGGAAGTAACAAAACTTGGCGGATTGTTCTCTGCGCCGTCCACAATTCCTTGTTGCAAAGCAGTATATAGTTCACCAAAGGATACTGGGGTAGGTGAACCTCCGAAACTCTGCACCATATTTACTGCAGTTGGGCTTTCCATCACTCGTATTTTCAAACCCTCTATATCAGAAGGAACCATAACAGGCTTGTCTTTGGTATAAAAACTACGTTTACCACCATCGTAAAAACACAAGCCCTTCAACCAATATTTTTCGCCAGCAGCCAGAAGCTGTTTGCCTATAGGTCCTTCAAGTACTTTAGCCTGTTGCTCATCATCGCGAAACAAATAAGGCTGACCTAATATCTTAATTTCCGGTGCAAATCCCTCCATTGCTGCAGTGGATACTTTGGTCATGGCCAAACTACCAATTTGTAGCAGTTCCACAAGTTCCCGCTCAGTTCCTAATTGCTGGTTGGGATATACCTGAACAATCATTTTGCCATCAGATTTTTCTTCTGCTTTTTCAGCTAAATACAACATGGCCGCATGGACAGGGTGACTGGTATCCAATCCATGACCAAGTTTTAATATCCTTACCCCTCCCGGTTTCGAGCAGCTAACCAAAATAACTGCCAAAAACAGCATACTTAGGTAGATTGGGAAATTCGTCTTTTTAAATTTCAACATATGAATTGCAATATAATTTGGGTTTCTATTATTCGTTCACTTCTTAAAATTATATGAATTAAGTTTTATTTCAATAATTCATTCACAATATATCTCTTCTATTGTTCCGCTAAAATTCTTTCTCCAACAATGTCGTGCTCACATACAGACTGATTAATAATGAATTAGCCTAGTGTTTTCAGAAGGTTTCGCTTGCAATTTATTCCTGTCCTCAAATAATTTTTTCCGATAATTCTGGGATCTCTATGAAAATTCTCTTCTAACACCTCTGAAAGGGTTTTTGGAATTTTAACAATAAACCATCAAAATTAGTGGGGATTTAAAAAAAAGAAGCCCTTAGCCTCTTTTCTTTTAATTTATTTATAAATTGTGCAATCGATTGCTCAAGATAATCAAATAATTGAAATGGTGCATAAAGTTTTACAAATTCATCCTGACGACAACGTTCTGGTTGCGTTAACAGACCTTAATAAGGGCGAAATTATCCAATTTGGAAATCATGAAATTACATTAAAAAGCAGTGTTTCTGCCAAGCATAAATTCACCATTTCTGACTTAGGTCAGGATGACAAGGTTTATATGTATGGTATAATTGTGGGTAAAGCCTTGTTTCCCATTGCATCGGGTGATGTAATCACGACGAGCAACCTTGCCCATCAGACAGCGGCATACACTGGCCAAAGAAAGTCATTTGAGTGGAATGCTCCTGATGTAAGCAAATGGAAAAACAGGACGTTTGATGGCTATCATCGACCTGATGGACAGGTAGGAACGGCCAACTATTGGCTAGTCGTACCTTTGGTTTTTTGTGAAAACCGAAACATAGAAATCATGAAGCAAGCTTTTGTAGAGGAGCTGGGTTTTGCTAAACCCAATCCTTATAAATCGTTTGTGAAACAAATGAAACAACTTTATCTCGATGGAGACAAGGAAGGGCTTCAGCAGGTCGGTGTGGAAACACTAGAACTGGCAGGCGAAGAAAAGCTATTTAAAAATTTAGATGGCATCAAATTCCTAACCCATAATGGAGGTTGTGGTGGCACCAGGCAGGATTCGGAGGCCCTTTGCGCCTTGATCGCCGGATACATCAACAACCCAAATGTGGCGGGTGCAACAATTTTAAGTCTGGGATGTCAAAATGCACAACCTGCGATTTTAAAAGAAAAATTAGCCAATATAAATCCGGATTTCAAAAAACCTGTAATCATCTTAGAACAACAGGAAGAAGGGACAGAACCCCAATTGCTCACCAAAGCCATCCAATCTACTTTTCTGGCAATGACAGAGGCAGATCAACTGGTAAGAGAACCAGCGCCTTTGAGTCAATTGACTATAGGTTTGGAATGTGGTGGATCAGATGGTTTCTCAGGAATTTCTGCCAACCCATCCTTAGGTCAGGTATCTGATATTCTTGCCGGTTTGGGAGGAAAAACCATTCTATCGGAATTTCCCGAACTATGCGGTGTGGAACAGGAATTGATCAACAGGTGTACAACCGATGAGAACGCAGAAAAATTCGTGAAGTTAATGCGTGCCTATTCAGCCTCTGCTGAAGCAGTAGGTTCTGGTTTTGACATGAATCCAAGTCCAGGGAATATTAAGGATGGCTTGATCACAGATGCAATAAAATCAGCAGGAGCTGCCAAGAAAGGTGGAACCTCTCCTATTGTAGACATCCTTGATTATACTGAAATTGTCACAAAACCAGGACTCAGCTTATTGTGTTCTCCTGGAAATGATGTGGAAAGCACCACTGCAATGGCAGGTTCTGGAGCCAATATCATACTGTTCACTACAGGCCTGGGTACACCAACAGGAAACCCTATTACACCTGTTATAAAAGTATCTTCCAATCACAAGTTATCCAAACGGATGTCTGATATCATAGATGTGGACACCGGCGGAATCATTTCAGGTGAAAAGACCATTCCTGAAATGGGTGATGAGTTAATGGAACATATTATCCAAGTGGCCAGTGGTAAGATAAAAGCGAAAGCAGTTTTGTTGAATCAGGACGATTTCATACCGTGGAAACGAGGAGTATCACTTTAAATTAAATAATAACTATAATACATACAATGTCTCAATTATTTTCAGTAAAAAACAAAGTCATCATAATTAGTGGTGGAACCGGTGTTTTAGGCAAAGCAATTGCCAAACATCTGGCGTTGGAAGGTGCACAGATGATAATCCTTGGCAGGAATGAGGATAAAGTAGCTGCCCTGGTAAGTGAAATCAAAGATGATGGAGGTTATGCCTACCCTGCCATAGCAGATGTAACCAACGAAAATGACCTTACCCAGGTCAAAGAAAATCTAGAGAAAGAATTTGAGCAGATAGATGTTTTGATCAATGCTGCTGGAGGAAATATGCCTGGAGCTACTGTCATGCCAGATCAAATGGTTACTGACTTGTCTTCCGAAGCTGTAAAAACGATTATGGATCTCAATTATATGGGAACCTTCTTACCAATAAAGACCTTTTTGCCACTATTGGTGAAATCCAATAAAGCATCAATCATAAACATCTCTTCAATGGCGGCCAGCAGACCCATGACCCGTGTAATGGGATATGCTTCAGCAAAAGCGGCTATTGACAATATGACCAAATGGATGTCTGTGGAATTTGCTAAAAAATATGGCGCAGGATTACGCGTCAATGCTGTAGCACCCGGCTTCTTTTTAACCGCTCAAAATGAAGCTTTGTTAACCAATAAGGATGGTAGCCTTACACAGCGTGGAAATCAAATCATTGACCATACACCAATGGCTAGATTTGGAAGTCCAGAAGAGCTTTTTGGAGCAGTACAATGGTTAAGCAGTGAAGCTTCGAAGTTCGTAACAGGAACAATTACAGAAATTGATGGGGGATTTAGCGCGTATTCAGGAGTATGAGCAGCAATAAGCAACCAATATATATGGAACAAACCATGCGATGGTATGGTCCAAATGATCCAGTACAGTTATCAGATATCCTACAATCAGGAGCTACAGGCATAGTAACTGCCTTGCATCAAATCCCCAATGGCCAGGTTTGGACAAGGGAAGCAATAAAGGAACGAAAAGCCATCATCGAAGAAGCAGGATTAACCTGGTCAGTCGTTGAAAGTGTACCTGTGCACGAAAACATCAAAACCCGCTCAGGGAATTTTGAGGAATGTATTAAAAATTATCAGGAGAGCATCAGAAACCTTGCTGCCGAAGGTGTTTTCACTGTCTGTTATAATTTCATGCCTATATTGGATTGGACAAGGACCAACCTTGCTTATCCTATGGCCAATGGAGCAAAAGCACTTCGTTTTGAAATGAAAGCCATTGCTGCCTTTGACTTATTCATTCTTAAACGCCCAAGTGCTGCAGCAGATTACAGCGAAAGCATGAAGCAAAAGGCCAAGGCTCATTTTGATACTTTGTCTGAAGAGGAAAAAACCAATTGGTCAATAATATCATTGCTGGATTACCAGGAGCAGAAGAAGGTTATTCTGTAGAAGATTTTCAAAAAGCATTGGATACTTTCAAAGGAATTGATGCAAAGAAACTGGGTGAAAACCTTAATTTATTCCTCGATGCCATTGTTCCTGTGGCTGAAGAAAACAAAGTATCCGTTTGTATTCACCCCGATGATCCTCCATTCCCTATTTTCGGATTGCCAAGAGTGGTAAGTACAGCCAAGGACTATGACCGTATCCTGGAAAACAACAATAGTCCCTATAACGGTTTCACCTTTTGCACCGGTTCTTTAGGAATCAGGGCTGACAATGATCTTCCTGCAATGGTAGAAAAATATGGTGAGCACATTCACTTTATTCACTTGAGAAGTACTCAGAGGGATGAAGAAGGGAATTTCTACGAAGCCAACCACATGGAAGGTGATGTTCCTATGGCAGATGTTGTAGAAGAAATAGTGAAGTTACAGCAGAAAATTGGTAAATCACTTCCTATGCGTCCTGATCATGGACACCAAATGTTGGATGATCTGGGTAAAGTCACCAATCCTGGTTATTCTGCCATTGGAAGGTTAAAAGGACTTGCTGAACTTAGAGGTTTGGAAATTGGGATTGCCAGAAGCATCTTGAAAACAGAATAAAAGTTATTAACAATACACATTCAACTAACCTAAAAATAATTATGAATAAATCTAATGATAGCAGGAGGGATTTTATTAAAAAATCTGCTTTGGCAACCATGGGTATTTCTTCTTTAGGAGCTGTAGGGTTTTCTGCCAAAAGCTACGGAAATATCATCGGAGCAAATGACAGGATCAACCTGGCAATCGCTGGTTTAGGAAGACGATTGGGCGCATATTATGAGCCTATAAAATTAAAATCCAGCAATATAAACCTTATGTACCTTTGTGATGTAATGCCATCGCAAAGAGAAAGGGCTGCAAAAAATTTCTCGAAACACATAGATTATCAACCAAAACTTGAAAATAGTATTCTAAAAGTTTTGGAAGACAAAGAGGTGGATGCGTTGATCAATGCTACCCCTGATCACTGGCACGCACCAGGTACCTGGCTAGCACTTGAGGCAGGTAAAAATGTCTATGTAGAAAAACCTTGTAGCCACAATCCTTATGAAGGAGAGCTTTTAGTTGCTTACCAAAAGCATTACAATAAAGTGGTGCAAATGGGTAACCAGCAGCGCTCCTCCCCTGAAAGTATCCAAATCATTAAAGATATCCATGAAGGTGTGATAGGAAATGTTTACAAAGCGACAGCCTTTTACAATTCAGCAAGAGGTGAAGTGCCTAACCAAAAGAAGGCTACTCCTCCGAATGGGTTGGATTGGGATTTGTTTCAAGGACCTGCACCTAGAAGAGAATATACAGAAGAAACCTGGAACTATAACTGGCACTGGTATGGCTGGGACCATGGAACAGCTGAGGCTGGAAACAATGGCACCCATGAAATAGATGTTGCCAGATGGGCACTTCAGGTAGATTTCCCTGAAAAAGTATCTGTAGATTCAGGAAAGTACCATTGGCCGAACGATGGCTGGACCATGTACGACACAATGGATGCTGTTTTCAAATTCTCAGGCAATAGAACCATTCAGTGGGACTGTAAAAGCCGAAATGGACACAATACTTATGGTCCGGGAAGAGGAACCATTGTTTATGGAACAGATGGCTCTGTATATATTGACAGGGGTGGTTACAAACTGTTTGATAGAAAAGGTGATTTAATCAAAACCAGTGAATCAGAAAGCCAGGAAGCGGGTACTGCACTTGGAGGCGGAGGCGATATGTCTACCCTTCATGTTGTTAACTTCTTTGATGCTATTCGAGGTAAAGCAGAACAAAAAAGCCCTATAGACGAAGGTGCTAAAAGTGTGTTGCTTTGCCACTTGGCAAACATCGCTTCCAGAACTGGAGAAGTGCTGACTTGTGATTCTTCAAATGGTCACATTACGAATAGTAAAAAAGGGAAAGCCCTTTGGAAAAGAGAGTATGAAAAAGGATGGGAGCCTAAATTAAAAGCTTAACCATTTATATTTTTCTATAGATACAATCAACTTTAAATCCCCGGATATACTTCGGGGATTTTTTTTGACCAATTTTAATGGCACAGCCTAATAAACCATCTTCTTTAGTTCAGCTTGTCAATAAAAAATCAGGCTTAATTGAAGGTTTTGGACTTTAATCGGTGAAAGTTGCTCATTTATTCTTTTAAACTCATCCGGCCATAAACCATCTATTCGGTTTCAATTTAAACGTCCTTTTTTCTTAATTATCTTGTTAAGGTATTTTGCATACCTGTTCATCACCCAAAGGTGTAACCTTGCTTGGGTATTTACATAAAAGAACCATGGGATTTTAGGTACAAATTCATGGATAGCAGAAATAATATATTTACCACCCAACACCTCTCTGAACTCCAGCCAACCATAGTTTGATCGACTTACTAACCAGCCGCCAGAAATGTAAAAAAGCTGTCTTTTCTTATCACTCCTGTCCTTCACCCATGACAATTGAAGCATTGGTACTTTAATAAAAGAGATGTAAAGACTAATGACCCTTTCCTTGTCTTCTTTTGCTATTATTATAGATTTAAAAAAAGTAGGCAACCAAATCATGTACCTGTTCGCAGCCCAGTAGGCACTTTTACGAAGGTTGTTTGGTAAACGCTGAAAACTTCTAACCGTGTTTTTTTGCTTGTTAAGGGGTTTAAAAGAGGGTAGCAAAGGTTCTTTTTCAGTCTCCAGAGCAATTTTAACCGCTTCCTCATAATTCTGGTAATCAATAGGAGCTGCATCAAAAGCAAGCTCTTTGGATACCGTCATCGTATGCTTCAAACTTTCCACCAGGGGAGAGACAAGCTGGGAAGGACTTTCCCCAAAATACCCTACCCATAATTTTGACAAGCCAGGAGAGAAAAAAGGAACAGAAAACACATACCTTTTCTTCCCCATCACCATAGAAGTCTTGATTAGCATTTCCTTGTAAGTCATTACTTCAGGACTACCTATTTCTATGGCTTTATCATATACCTCTTCATTTCCTAAACAGGCATCAATTATGGTGAGTGTGTCTTTTAGCGAGATAGGTTGGGTTTCTGATTCTGTCCACTGCGGGCAAATCAAAACAGGTAATTTTTTCACAAGGTTCTTGATCATATCAAAGGAAGAACCTCCAGGCCCCACAATGATACTTGCTCTCAAGGCTGTCAAAGCAGAAGTTCCTGTAGATAAGGTTTCCTCTACCTCAAGGCGACTTCTCAAATGTTGCGACCATTCTTCTTCAGGTTCTCCTTTCGGCAAAATACCCCCCAAATAAATGATTTGTTTCACAGCATTTGCCGTAGCAGCTCTTGAAAAATTATCGGCTAGAAGCAAATCCGTATCTTCAAAGCTACCCTGATTAAGTCTGGTAGATGCATTCATCGAGTGCACCAAATAGATGGCGTAGTCCACACCTTCCAATGCTTTGGTAGTGGAAGAAATGGAATACAACTCCACCTGCCTCCATTCTATCTCTGGTTGAGGATTGTTTTCCACTTCCTTTCTACTGAGGCCTACGATATGGTACTGGTCCTTAAACCTGTCCATAAACCATTTACCTATATACCCTGTAGCTCCTGCAATGGCCACAACTTTTTTTTCTGTTAGATTCATCATAATACAAACAAGTCCATGGCCAAATTGTTGGCGCATCTATAAGTTATTCATTTTATTGCCTATATCTTTGTGTAGGCAAGTAAAAAATCAATCATTATGCGAAAGTTTTTAATAGTATGGATGGTAGGCATATTTCTGCTGTCACCTTTATTAGCTCAGGAGGAAACGGATTGGAATGTTTCCGAGCCAAATGGCGATTGGGAATTTGATCAAGTTAATTTCACTACGGATGAAGGAACCTGGATGAATTTGGATGTAAGTCCTGATGGCAGTACCATAGTTTTTGATCTGCTAGGAGACATCTACTCTATCCCTATCCATGGAGGCTCGGCAAAGCCTTTGAGAACCGGAATGCCTTTTGATGTTCAACCGCGATTCAGTCCAGATGGTGAATGGATTTCTTTTACCTCAGATGCAGGCGGAGGAGACAATATTTGGGTTATGAAGAGGGATGGAACCGAACCAAAACAAATCACAAAAGAAACCTTCCGCTTACTCAATAACGCTGAATGGATGCCCGATGGCAATTTCTTGATTGCAAGAAAGCATTTTTCTTCTGGCAGGTCCCTTGGCGCAGGAGAAATGTGGCAATACCACATCAGTGGCGGCGATGGCTTACAGCTAACAAAAGAAAAAATGACCAGCAGGATGTAAATGAACCCTCCGTTTCGCCTGATGGCAGGTACCTTTATTTTAGTGAAGACATGTCTCCGGGAGGCAGTTTTCAATACAACCGGGATCCCAACGGCCAAATTTATGTCATCAAGAGATACGATTTTGAAAACGGAGAAATAGAAACAATAACTGGTGGCCCTGGAGGGGCCGCAAGGCCACAAATATCTCCTGATGGGAGCAAACTTGCTTTTGTGAAAAGGGTAAGAACAAAGACAGTATTGTATGTCCACGATTTGAAAACTGGTGAAGAGTGGCCAGTCTATGACCAGTTAAACAAAGACCAGCAAACAGCTTGGGCCATTTTTGGCGTTTATCCAGGTTTCTCCTGGATGCCTCAAGGCGATGAGTTGGTAATATGGGCGAAAGGAAAATTGCAAAAAATAAACACCTCCAACCTTAGTCAAAGCACCATCCCTTTCTCTGTTGCCGCAAACCTGCCTTTGGCTAAAAGAGTACACTTTGAACAGCAAATCGAGCGAGAAACTTTCACGTCCAAGATGATCAGGGATGTAAGTACTTCCCCTGATGGAAAGTCCATTGTATTTAGGGCTTTGGGTTATGCTTGGACAAAAGAGCTTCCCAATGGCAAACCTAAAAGGTTAACCTCTGGAGAAGATTTTGAAGCGGAGCCCTCTTTTTCTCCGGATGGGAAAAAGATTGTTTTTGTTACCTGGAATGATTTAAACAAGGGTACAATTGCAGAAATTGAACTGAAAAGCAAAAAAACTACCACCATAACCCAGGAAAAGGGTATTTATAGACATCCCTCTTATTCCCAAGACGGGAAAAGCCTGGTATACAGAAAAGAAGGTGGCAACCGTGATCAAGGGCGAACATTCACCAAAAACCCTGGAATTTATTCCCTTAACTTAGAAACAGGTAAAAGTAAATTTATTATCGCTGATGGAGATTATCCATCCTTTGCAGAAGGGGATGATAGGATTTTCTTCCAAACAGGTGGCAAGTTCTTTGGAAATCTAACCAAAAGTCTAAAATCGGTGGACCTAAATGGAAAAGATGAAAGAACGCATATTGAATCAAAATATGGCAATCGACTGGTTCCTAGTCCGGACAATAAATGGGTCGCTTTCATTCACCTTCATAAAGCTTATGTGGCTCCCCTCGTCCTCAATGGGCAAACCAATAATCTTGATGACAATAGTAAATCAGTGCCGGTTGCAACCCTGGACAAGGATGCTGGACTTTACCTTCACTGGGCTGAAGACAGCAAGACCGTTCATTGGAGCTTGGGGGATCAGTATTACAGCAAAAATCTGAATGAGAAATTTTCTTTTTTAGGCGCAGATACCGAAGAGGAAAATGAGCTTCGGGAAGAAGGTATAAGCATAGGCCTTAGTGCAGATGTGGATCAACCAGAAGGCAGTATAGCATTTACCGGAGCCACAATTATCACCATGGAGGGAGATGAGGTCATTAAAAATGGTACCATTGTAACAGATGGGTCCAAGATCCTGGCTATTGGAGAAACTGATAAGATAAAGCTACCAAAAGGCGCGAAAGTTTATGAAATGAATGGTAAAACGATCATGCCAGGCATGGTGGATGCACATGCACATATCGGTGCCTTTAGAGATGGGCTTACGGTGAAACAAAACTGGCAATTGTATGCCAACCTTGCCTTTGGTGTCACCACATCCCATGATCCTTCTGCCAACAGCGAAACCGTATTCACCTTGTCTGAAATGGTAAAGAATGGCAGTTTAGTAGGGCCACGAATTTTCAGTACAGGTTTTATTCTGTACGGCGCCGATGGAGATTTTAAGGCTGTGATCAATAAACTAGAAGATGCCAAGTCCTCTATCCGTCGTACCAAAGCATTTGGAGCAGGCTCCGTTAAATCCTACAACCAACCAAGAAGGGACCAGCGACAACAAGTATTACAAGCCGCCAGAGAACTCGGGGTAAATGTAGTGCCAGAGGGAGGTTCAACCTTCTTCCATAACATGTCTATGGTCCAGGATGGCCATACAGGCATAGAGCATAATATTCCAATAGCGCCAGTTTACAAAGATGTACTTGAATTCTGGAGTCAGTCAAAAGTTGGCTACACCCCTACCCTCATTGTCAATTATGGTGGACTTAATGGTGAGAATTATTGGTACCAAAAGACCAATGTATGGGAAAATGAAAAGCTTTTGCGTTTTACACCCAGAGGGGTAATCGATGGCCGGTCAAGACATAGAACCATGGCACCTGATGAGGAATATGAAAATGGCCATATCCTCACTTCCAAACAAGTCAATGCCCTTGCCGATAAAGGAGTGAAAATAAACTTAGGCGCACATGGGCAATTGCAAGGTTTGGGAGCTCATTGGGAACTTTGGAGTTTTGTTCAGGGAGGCATGTCCAACCATGATGCATTGAAAGTAGCGACCATAAATGGTGCAGAGTATATTGGATTGGGCAAAGACATTGGTTCTTTAAAAGCAGGTAAATTAGCGGACCTGGTCATTATGGATAAAAATCCTTTAGATGACATCAATAACTCGAATACCATCACCCATACAATGATCAATGGAAGGCTTTATAAGGCAAACACCATGGATGAAATTGGAAACGAACCTAAAGAAAGAATGCCTTTTTATTGGGAGAACAATCTGTTTCATGAAGCCTTTCCATGGCATGAAAGTATTCAGAGCAACACGCACAGCAGTTGTGGCTGTAGTGTCAATGCCCAATAATTAATTTGCCTTGTCTACAAAATAAAAGGGGTCCTGTTGTAAATACTGGATCCCTTTTTCCCATATGGCCCTGGCATCCATTACAACACTTTTGGCTTCTAAGACATTTCCTGTTCTGTAATCCCCAAGGTCAAGAATGTTAAATAGACGGTCATAACGTTGTTCATACCCTTTAAAACCATGCCTTTGATAGGTTTTCTTTAAGGTTTCCCCATTGGAAAGCTGAAGTTCATGGTCAACCTTTTCGCCAAATAAATAAGGTGGCACGAATTTTTCCTCGACTGCATGCATGGATGTATTGGGACGTGTTCCACATCCAAGAAACATTACCTTCCCTTTAACCAATGGTAATTTGGCAAAGGGTGAGTAAGGGCCACAGGGTGTCTCATCTTTTAAGTGATCATTCAAGAGAAACGCTGCTTTGGCTCCCAAACCGCACACGGAATGAGTGGGATGAATGCTTCTTTTCACACCCGGATAAGTCCTGAAAAATTCCGTTAAACCTCCAACACAAGAAGCTGTGGTTAATTCGTTAAATACCGGCTGTGTTTTATGTACTGTTTTGTAGGAAAGGCTAGGCATTAATAATGTTCCTTCATCACCCAAATAATCCAAAACACCTTTAACAATTTTCTCAGCCCTATCGGGAAATCTCCCCAAAGCGTTAAGTGAGGAATGAATTAATAAATGGTCCCCTTTTCTTACCCCTAATCGGTAAAGATCTGTTGATAAGCGCTTCGAAATTTGATCCATTAAAATTATTGATAAGTTAAAAAAGACTATAAGAATCAAGTTCTATTTCCGATCAATAGTATTGATAAACACCTTAAATTTAGTAAAAAAAGTTTCAATAATGAGAAAACCAATCTGCATTTTTCTGATTGCGAATTCTTCTGACCGTTTACAACAAAAAAGCTTCCCTATTTATGAATGAATCATTCAAAATAGGGAAGCTAAAGATTGTTTTTAATGCTATTTATTTAAGAAAGAAGAATACATCCAAACCAACTTTTCCTGCTCACTAATGTAATCACTCATTAAGGCATTGGTACCTTCATCATCTGCATCAGCAGAAAGAGACAACAACTCTCTTTGCTTTAAAATTATTGTTTCAAAGGCTTCCAGAATGGTTTGAACTCCTTCTTTTCCATCTGAAACATTTTTAACACACTTAATTTTCGCAACATTTTTGTAATCGTCAAATGTGTGTAAAGGAGTTGCCCCCAATGTCAATATTCTTTCAGCAACTTCATCTACTTTCAAAAGTAAATCGTTGTAGAGTTCTTCGAACTTCAAATGCAACTCGAAAAACTTATCGCCTTTAATGTTCCAATGCAAACCTCTGGTGTTTTGGTAAAACATCATATAATCTGCAAGTAAATTGTTTAGGCCTTCAGCCAAGGATTTACTTTTAACTGCGTCGAGTCCAATTTGATTGGTTTTTTTCATTATCCTTTATCTTTTAAAATGATTATTTAATCTTATTTTGTAAACTGTTCCAAGCTCCACCATTGTGAACTTCATTGTAACCGTTAGCTTTTAATATTCTTTTTGCAGAAGCACTTCTCATACCACTTGCGCAACAGGTAATTATCGACTTGTTTTTGTCTTTAAACCTACCTAGATTACTACTTAACGTATCCACGGGTATATTGGTTGACCCTTTTATGTGACCACCTTGATATTCACCCTTACTCCGAACATCTAAAATAATAGCCCCTTGTTTCACCAATTCGGCAAAATCAACTTTTGGTCCAAAACCAAAGATTTTTTTGATTGTATTTATCATTATTTTATGCTGTTTGAGTTTGGTAATAATTAACATCTAACCAAGAGCCTCCATTGAAACACTCAATCCCCTGCTGCTTTAAAAATTGGGTAGCTTGTCCACTTCTACCCCCACTTGCACAACACAATACTAGGGGTTGTTTCAAGGATTTCAACTCCTCAATCCTTTTATCCAGCTCCTGTAAAGGTATGTTAATTGAACCTTCTGCATTTCCACCGCTAAACTCCATGGGAGTTCTTACATCTACAATAGTACCTTGTTTACCTTTGATTATTTCTATTACGCTCATTTTTTCTATTTTTTTAGGTTTCTCCTACCATTCAATCGAACTAGAAAATGCCTCATTTTTTTAGCCCAAGAATTGTCTTGAAAAAATGCTTGGCTTTTCTGTAATAGGATTGTTATGTAAAGATGTGACTTTGTTTTTACACCTACAGTTACATTTGTTACATAAGAGAATTTTTATTTCTTTTCACCTCTGCAGCCCTACTCCCTCTCAAACTGAAAAATCTATTTGACTCCTCTCAATTAGCATTCTTTATAAAATCAAGCTTTTTACTTACCTCATTGATCCAAACACGCGCCATTAATTCATGTCCTGCAGGCATCGGATGCACCCCATCCCAAACCCAATATTTTGCAGGTGCATTCTGGCAAGCTTTATTTAGTGGTTCTTGAAATTCAACATGAATGGTATTATAGCTTTTCGCCAACTGACGGACTATAACCTGCATTTCTTGAATCACAGTTTCCCATGCGTCCACTTTTTCTTTTGCCCAATCTGCGGGAAGTAAAAACGGTTCACATAGAATAAGACTGGTATTTGGTAGTTCTTTTTTGTTGTATCTAAAAGCGTTTTATAGTTTTCATGCCACGTTTCAATTGAGTTTTCATTTGCAATAATTCTAGATACATCATTCACACCTATTAAAATACTCAGCATATCGGGTTTAAGGTCAATGGTATCTTTTTGCCAGCGTTCTAGAAGGTCTTTTACCTTATTTCCACTGATGCCTCTATTGAAAAACATTAAATCTTCCTTGGGGTAATCAAACCAAAGTCGACTTGCAATTAGGTAGGCATAGCCATGTCCCATTATGTGGTTCCAGTCCTTATTTCTTGTTCGTGCACCGTCTGTAATTGAGTCCCCTTGAAACAATATTGTTAAACCATTCCATTTACTATCATTTTGAGTCATACCTTTGGGGTTGATTGCGGAAAGAATACTCGGAAAACTTAATCCGGTCAATCCGGTTAACCCAAGTTTTGTAAAGAATTTTCTTCTTGATGCCTGCATAATTTTTAAATTATCGTAATATTTCTCAGTGATTTGGAAAGACGTATCCACTATCACAAGTTACCCAGCATAGGATTTATCTTGGCACTTATATTTCTTGAGAGATGTTCCTAGTTGGAAACCTTTATAGGCCATCCCCAGGTTGTTAAATCTTCACTCCAAGCGATCCCAATTGAAGCGTTTTTATCAAAATCACCTTCTTGCTCTGTTTTCGGTCCTGAACCGTGAAAAAACATAAGGTATTTACCGAACTTGGGATTATCAGAGAGGTTAATCACCGTACCAGCAGTAATTCTTCCTTTAGCCCAATTCCAATCCTTTTGACCTAGCACTATCAAGTCTCCCCAATCTTTCCATTTTTCAAGATTGGTAGAGCGTTTAATCCCAATTCCATTATGCGGTGAGTGGAACAAAATGTACTCCTCGTTTTCTGTAAGTACAGTAACATTCTCTCCCGATTGGGAATTGCAGCAAAATTTCCAATTTTTCAAATCATAACTGTAAGACATACTTACTCCATTTTGCTTGTAGAAGCACCACCATTTTCCTTTTTCATCTTTGTCTTCAACTATATAAGGATCAATCATCCTTCCCATGTCAGCTTCTTTTATATCCCTACCCTTTACCATTAAAAGCTCCGGCACACTCCAATTTTCCAAGTCTTTGCTACGCATTATGAAAATCCTTGCATCAGAAGTCCCGTACATAACAGGGTCTTTATCACCCAATCCTGGTCTGGGATAGGTCTGTAAACTTAAAATCCATTCGTCCTCAAATCGAATCACATTTCCGGGGCTGCTGAAATTTAAGTTTTGATCCTTTGGCGTGATTATTTTGGTTGGACTCCAGGAGATTAGGTCTTTGGAATGACTAGTTGCTGTATAGGAATAAATAAGCCCATTTTCAGACCTTACCACCGTATAATAAAGGTGAAAGGTACGTCATGAAATAAAACCGCAGGGTCTCTGTAAGCTACTGAATCGTTACCCGCAAAAATAACTGGAGACGCTAAACGTTCTAGTAAATGCTCTTGAGCATTCGCATGTTGTGCAAAAACCAGTATATTAATTAATATCGACAAAGAAAGCCATTTCAATGTATTCATATTGAGATTTAATAATTGAGCAAATTTTAAACCCTCTATTCTAATGAATAGATTGAATGAAAGCATTCCCAATTCACTTTAATCCTCATTTTTGGTGCATTAGTACTTTGGTCATTCTCAATTCCAAAGCTCATTGGACGCTGTAAGGATAACAGGGGCACCATCTGTAATCAGAATTGTTTGTTCATGTTGGGTTACATATCCGCCTTTGTTTCCTACCAATGTCCACCCGTCCATTAGTTCAACAGCATAAGTAGATTTTGTTGAAATAAAAGTCTCAATTGCTACGGTCGTATTTTTCTTAAAGCGGTTTTTATTGCTTCTAACCCTGTAATTCAGAATATCTTCAGGTGCTTCATGCAAACTCCTTCCTACTCCATGTCCCGCTAAGTTTTTGATTACCTTAAAGCCTGATTTCCTGGCTTCCATTTCTATTAAATAACCAATGTCGGCAATTTTAACTCCTCCTTTTATATTGTTAATGGCTTTTTGTAAAATGTTTTTGGAGGCATCTATTAGCGGTTGATGGTTGTGAATATCCTTTCCAATTACAAATGAACCTCCATTGTCTGACCAGAAACCATTTAGTTCGGCAGAAACATCAATATTGATCAAATCACCTTCAACTAATGTTTTATTTACAGAGGGTATACCGTGTGCTGCTTCTTTATTAACACTGATACAAGTAAATCCAGGGAATTTATAGGTTTCATAAGGGGCGGATTTTGCTCCAAAACTTTTCAAAATTTCGCCTCCGTAATTGTCTAATTCTTTGGTTGACATTCCAACTTTAGCGAATTCTCTCATTAGCTTGAGTGTAGTTCCAACTACTTCGCTAATTTTTTTCATTCCGATTAGATCAGACTCTTTTGTTATAGACATTTCGTTTTTTGTTTAAATTTACCTTCATCTCCCAGTAGTTTTTTTTTGAGTAGACTACCACTTTATCTGATGGCTGGAAGAGACCTCAGATGAAGTAGAAGGCAATCGTTTTAATCTCTGGTCAGTTCTACCCATGAAAAGCTACCACAGCCATTATTTAAATCATTGGGGTTTGTAGGATCAGTAGTATTCTCAATATAAGATTGAGATTCGCTATCATAAAATGGTTGACAAAAGTAAAACTTATCTGTTGACAATTGAGTGAAAACAAATTTACTATACAAACCAGCATTAAAGGAATTAAGTAAGCTGTTACGGCAGATCACGTAATCAGTACCAACAACTAAAATCTCAAAGATACTCCCATTTATATTTATAAACGAACTAGTAATTGTATAAGGGTCTCCAAAATTGGATGTCCATACCCCAACTATTTTACCAATTAAACCACATTCATCAATTTCACCATCACCATTGTTATCAATATTGTCATCACATATTTCATCTGCTCCTGGATAAGCTGTGGCATTATCATCATCAAAATCAGTATTATCAGAAACATAATCAGAAGGTGCCGTACACACTAGTTGTGTACTGTTTGGATTGCCAAACCCATCTCCATCAGCATCTTCATACCAAGTTTGTTGTAGACAGTTATCTCCATTATCACAGGATCCAAGAATTGTAATTGTAAATATAAAAAGTAAATAAATTGATTTTTGATACTTCATGTTTTTCAATTTTCGAGTATGGTCGTTTTTTTTTATAATCCTAAAAGTAGTAATAACAAAAGAGTTGCTACCCACCTTCTTCTAAAGGCATTAGAATTATTACAGGAAAGGTGATAAAAATACCTGACAGCAAGAGACAAAAAGAATTTTCAATCGAATTTTACCCTTTTTAAAAGCATTGCAAATTTATATCTGGGAAGGTGATTTGGGTTTAGTGACTTAATAGTAATTCTATAATTATACATTGATCCTATTTTTAAAATTTAATGGCAAATTAAAGATGAAATTACTACCCTTTCCGATTACACTTTCTACCCAAATATTTCCACCAAGCTTTTCTACAAATTCCCGGCAAAGAACTAAACCAAGTCCCGAACCTTTTTCATTCGCGGTGCCTAAAGAGGTGATATTGGTGGAGATGTCAAAAAGTTTATCAGCTGTTTCTTCACTCATCCCTATTCCATTGTCAGCAATAGTAATTTCAACCTGCTGCTCATTTGTAGCCGTTATAACATTTATATTTCCTCCAGGATTTGTGAATTTAATAGCATTTGAAATTAAATTTCTCAAAATAGTTTTCAAAATATTTTCATCAGTATAAAATGCTATTTCTTTTGTCGTGGTATATTTCAAAGTGATATTTTTAGCAATTGAGAGCGTTTTCTCAAGATCTATTATTTCAAGGATAACTTCTGACAAAATAATTTTTTCTGGCCTGAAGCTTAGTCCACCGGTTTGAGAATTGGCCCAATTCAATAAGTTATCAAGTAAAGTCAGGGTACTTTTAGCTGTCGAATTTATTATTTCTATGTATTTTTCAGATTGTTCATTGTCAGCAACATTTTCATGCTCATTTTTAGAGAGCAATTCCGAAAGGCCTATTATATTATTAAAAGGGCCTCTTAAATCATGCGCGATGATTGAAAATAATTTGTCCTTGGTGGCATTAATCTCTCTGAATCGCCCCTCACTTTTTTTTAAGGCCAGTTCTGCTTTTTTGCTTTCGGAAATATCACGAATCACCCCAATTAGAAACTTTTTTCCTGAAGCATCAATAAACCGTGACTTTCGAGTGGAAATCATTCTGGTTTGACCTCTTACTGTAAGAGACTCTTCGTTTGTATTGTCAACTCCATCCTTAAGTACTTTGTTATCAATTTTTAAAAAACTTTCCCGCTCATCCGGAGGAACATTTTCAGCCAATGTTTTCCCTATTACCTCAGCTCTTGAAAGCTTAAAAATTTCACAAAAGGCATCATTAACTAAGATTAATTTACTTTGATCATCCTTTACGAATACAGAATCACCCATATTGTTAAGTACTGTATGTGTGAACTTCTCGCTTTCTTCCTCCTTTTCATTAATCGTTAATGATTCAATATCTTGCTTTACTTTTTCTCCTAGAACGGAAGCTTTGGATCGAAGTACCTCATTTTGCTTTTTGAGTGCGGCGATCTGATTTTCTAATTCTTGGTATGTTGGCTTTTTATTCATTTATTTAATTGTGACCAAGAGCAATCTTATTCAATTACGTACCCCTGTTTCGGATTCACTATTATTCTTACTTTCAATCCAACTCTTTTACCTTTCAAACTTAACCGGATTCTCTCTCGAAAGATTTATTTTAACAAATTCATTAATTTGGAGATGCATTCCTTATTTCATCCTATTTTTTAAAATACAATTGAATGAATATTACAAAACATTAAAGGAAATGCAATATCTTTTAATACTAAATTAACCTTTATTTTCCAATTAATATCTTTAATCTATGAAAAAGACCCTACCATCATTGAAAAGACTTGTCAATTATTGATAGGTGTTACTTTAAATTTCAATAAAATTAGCAAGTCGGTAGTTTTACTCGAAAAATTAAAAATTCACAATGAAAACATTCCTGCTAAGGAATAAAATCACCCATTACAAAGCCATCAAATTAAATACTGAAAGCGAAAATAGCCCTCCATTTATCCAAACCACTTTCAGCTGCTTATTTAACCGGATTGAAACAAGGCAAAGGAAGGTCGCTCTTGAGGGTGCCTAACAATTTCGATTTGGAACATTATTTATTCGTGTTGAAACACAGGAATTTACATTGTTTACCTATTTGTACACTTGGTCAACTTCTTTAAATGTCATGAAAATCATAATGTAAAAAAGCTGAAATTACACAAGCCTTTTGTATCTTTCCCCTTTTACAACTCAGAAACCCAATTTTATGAAAAATTCGAAATCTCTTTACCTGGCTTTGACACTATCTATTTTGATGGTCTTTTCAGCCTCTTATCAATCCCATGCCCAGCTTCAAGCCCCAGCACCAAGCCCATCAAGCTCCGTATCACAAAATGTAGGCTTCACTAAGATTAGTATAGATTATTCCTCACCTGCAGTAAAAGGTAGAACTGTATTTGGTGACCTCGTTCCTTATGGTACTCCTTGGAGAGCCGGTGCCAATGCACCAACAACCATTGAATTCAGTACAGCCGTAAACATCGCAGGAAAAACAGTAAACGCTGGTAAATACTCTGTATTTATTACTCCTGCACAATCCGGTGACTGGACCATTCATCTCAACAGCAAAGGCAATGCTATCTACGCCTATATTCAGGATGAAAAAGTAAATTCAACTGCTCTAGCAAGTGATGATGCTGTGGCCATAAAAGTAAGTCCTGCAAAAACCATGGACGCACAAGAAAGACTTTCTTATTCCATTTCCGCAGAGGACAATAAAGTTGCCAAAGTTACCTTTGGCTGGGATAAAGTGAAACTTTCCTTTATGGTAGATACACAAGTAGATCAATTAATGGAAGGCTTCAAGGGAGCTTTTTAACAAAAAAAATAATTTAGTCATAAAAAACCTCTT
>NZ_ATNM01000137.1 GCF_000427295.1 Cyclobacterium qasimii M12-11B
AAAAAAAACTAATCAAAGGGTTACCTTTTCAATAGGAGGCATCCCTATGCCCTTTGCGTCTTAGCGCCTTTGCGAGAAACAATAACTAAGTAGAACTTGAAAATTTCACGCAGAGCCGCGGAGTCGCAAAGAAATGATTTCTAAGTCCCAACGAGGGTTAAGAAAAAAACTAATCAAAGGGTAAGCCAAATTATTAACCCAAAACCTTAAAATTGAGAATTACAAATTCAATAGAATATTAAGACGTAGTTGCAAACTCGCCTAGTCAAAGCCAATTCTGGACAAAAAAAATCCGGCAAACTAACATAAAATGTTAATTTGCCGGACATAATCAATTTTATTAAGTTCTTAAATTTAGGTTAAAACCACCTGCTGAAAATATTGGTTCTAAGGCGCTTAGGCTTTTCTTGTTCAGCAGTCATTTCATAAGGCAACTGCCATACTTTGCCCTTACTGTCTCCAAAATAAAGTTGACTTTTACTAAAATCATTTGGATTTCCATCTGCCCAGAAATACAGAAAAGGATCTGTTCCATTCACTACCCTTCTAATGTAATTATGGTTACGCTTGCTCCCTTTGGTAAGTTTTTTAGTTCTGTCCCATGTTTTACCTGCATCTGTGCTTTTCCACATTTCTACTTCTCCACCAGCACCATATTCCTGAGGTGTATTGTTAGTGGGTCCTATTACCATCCAATCTTCACCTTCTACCCAAAGACTACCCATGTCATAATTTTGATCTGATTGGGTGATTATATTGTCTTGCCATTGGCTACCATCCCAGTGGATCACATGCCAGTTTCTAGGGCCATATTTGGGCCCTGGTTGATGCCCTTCTCCTTCTACATACAAAGCGATAGGATTTCCTTTCGCATCAAAATTGACATCCTTAAGGTATACATTGCGTTTTTGGCTAAAATACTCTTTGACCAATCCTGAAGTAGTAGGATCCGTTACGGGTAAAACAACCTTATTGCCATTGATATCAGTCCAGGTTTGGCCAAAATCTTCTGTCTGGTAGTAATATAGATTGGTTCTCAAATCCACATTGCCATTGGGATGCCAGTTGCTAAAGAATACAATTTTATTCTCATACTGGTTACTGATCTGATAATGACCACTGTTTTTATCTTCCGGCCTTTTTATACCCATTAGATGCTGGTCCTGAGACCAATTGGTACCATCAACACTTGTTTCAAAATACAACTGACGCACTCCGGTATATTTTGTAAAAAGATTTAAAAACCCTTTCCCAGCAATGTATTTTGGCTGTGGGTAAGTCATCTCCTCTTCGGAGACCTGCTCAAATGAAGTAATGCTATATGGCAAGGTACTTTTATACTTAAATCCCTTCCTTCGGCTACCTCTTCCACTTACAAATACCCACACATAACCCTCTTCATCCATAGCAAGACTCGGATTGTCATGGGGATCATCAACACCTAATTTATCATAAACGATTACAGGCTTTGAGACCAAGCCTGTATTGTGATCAAACTCACCGATCATGCAAAGAAGGTATCTTTCATCTTCATTTCTTGTACCTCCATAAACAAAAAAT
Organism: Cyclobacterium qasimii M12-11B; assembly: GCF_000427295.1. Taxonomy (GTDB): domain Bacteria; phylum Bacteroidota; class Bacteroidia; order Cytophagales; family Cyclobacteriaceae; genus Cyclobacterium; species Cyclobacterium qasimii. The sequence goes on from NZ_ATNM01000137.1 coordinate 1,561, forward strand.
GTTCGGTTTACTTCCGGAGAATAAATAGCTAAAGGGATGTGCTTTGCAGTATAGGTGCCAAGGCCACCAGAGTACTTGTCTCCAAATTCAGATTTTTGGCCAAGGGTAAACCAAATTCCTTTGTAACCATCAACGCTAGGGAAGTTTTCCTGTGCAAGCACAGTGTTCGCTGAGGACCAAAAGAGTACTAATAAACTAATTATTAAATAGTTAAAGAAATGCTTCATAGAGGTTCGTTTTTTTAGTCCTAAAAATATACATTAAATGGAAGAAATGAAAACCAAAATGGATGGATGGGAAGGACTTTCAACGCACCTTTATTTAAAAAAATAGTGTCCTACCACCTATAATAGCATAAAAAAGGGATTTCGGTTTGCGAAAGTTTCGAATCCAGCCGCTTACTTGACTTATAATCAAAAAAAAGAAGGCCTTAAAATAGACCTTCTTTTATTGTATGACAACCCAATTTCAATTACATAATATTCATTTTCCTTCTCAGGGGGATATTATGACTTGAATTATAAATTAAATTCAGTTTTTAAATTAGCGAAATCTTGCAAACTGAAAGGTTTCACCCAAAAATCTACTACCCTTTCGTAAGACTTTGCTTTCAAACGATCAGAGTCTTCAATGGATGATGTAATGATAATTACTCTAAGTTCAAACGGTATTTCTATACTCTCTAATTCATCTAAAACTTCCCAACCTGATAAACCAGGCATATTAATATCAAGGAACATAAGATATTTATTCCCACTATCTTTTTTTTCAAAAAATTCTAAAACCTCCTCGCCATTATTAAATGAAATTATTTGATGAGAAATCCCTGCTTTCTCCATCAATTTCTTTTGTAATAAAATTACGATTGGGTCGTCGTCTACCAATAATATATCCACCTTCTGCTTATTTACTTGAACAAATCAAACTTTAACCCAAAATCAATCCTTGCTACCTAACAGTATTCAGACTTAAATCAGAACAATTATTTAATGTACAGTTTTATATATTTAAAATACATTTTTTCAAATGTAAATCAAGAATAACGAATTAAAAAAATATTGTACTCTTTTTTTCTTAAAATCACGCCTATTCCACTTTATGTAATAAAAAATATTTGTTGGATTATAAATTTATATTTTTAAAATTTAAATTTATTAAAAGGTTCAAGCCCCATAATCGCCAAAATCACCTAACCTGCTTGCAGAAGAACTCGATTGCTTTTTAAAATAGAGAATGGTTTTTTAAAATTTGAGTAAAAGTACCAAAACAGGAATGTTTTGGTACTTTTACTACAGATTTCTTATTGTTTATCAGATTTGTTAATGATTCTATAAACGAACCCAGTACCCTAATCGCTGTTAGTGGTCGAACATTTTTTCGTAATGAGGGATAGTTGCCAAGATTCCACCACTCTTCTCGTAGAAAGCTTTACCAGTTGGGTAAACACCATTTTTTGTTTTAACCCATTCTTCATTTGCCATAGGGTGATAGCTAACCATTTTATCCCAATTTTTGTAATATTGGTGCCCATTTGTTTCTTGTAATCCAAGCGGCATGTCAGGAAAGGAATGTAATCTTGCGGCTACATTTTTATTCCAATCTACCAAAATGGGGTTAACAGTTAAATCAGCACAAAAACAAGGGACATTTTTCTCATAAGCCGCCTGCGCAATTTTCATGGTCATGCTCATTGTTTTTGCAATGGCTTTAAGTGCAATGGCAGAATAACCCTGTTCGATTCTTTCAAGTGCATCCTCTACGGTATGCGCACTTTCATCTGCGGCTATTCGAACGCCTAAATCACCAACAAATACCTTATTGTTCTCGCCAAAAGGCTCTTCAATTACAGCAATTTGATCAAATGCTCCAATTTTTTTTGCATGGTCTAAAAAACGCTCCAAGGTTTCTTTTTTCTCATACCTTTCGTTCACATCAAAATAGTAAGGGATCTTACCGTTTTTGGTGTAGGGCGTTTCCCTATCTCCCAAAGTCTTATGGACTTCTGTAAGGAATTCAATGTCCTTGGCCAGCATTTCCTTTTGAGTTCCTGCCGCGCCAGTTTTCAACTTCATAATAAAATGACCCTCGTCAGCTGCCGCTTTAATGTCTTTAATTGAGGCACCAACACTAAATGAAGGGATACTGGCTACTTTGTCGTGTTTTTGAGACAATCCTGGTTGATAAGCTTCAGGTATCATTTCATCAAAAGTCTTCATTCCATTTTCTTCTCCATACAATAACCAGATGGCATTGTCTACAGGAACAAGTGAATTAAGCGCAAAGGTGGTTTTCAAATCTGGATTGCCAGTGATTTTAACGCCATAAGCATATACTTCAGGCAAAACATCATCAAGTAGGCTTATAGGATCTACAAAACTATTCCCTTTAATGATTTGTAAAGCCCTTTCTGTCATTGCATACATCAGTGCATTTCCTCCTGTAGTAGAATGACTTTGAAACACTGCTTTGTCTGACCACAAAGTACCTTGTGTACCAATACCGATTTTATGAATCCCACTATCCGACCCCATTAAAGCAACGGCCTGCCAAGCCTGAGTAATGGCACTGCCCTTAAAACGATAAGGGAATAGTGGTTCTCTTTCAAAGTTTGAATCAGTACGGGTTATTTTTATTTTCTTCATTGCTTTGTTTACTTTTTTAGAATTACCAAAACTTATCGAAGGGCTAAGACCTAATCCACCAGCAGCTAGGGCTATTCCTGACTTGTTCAAAAATTCTCTTCTGCTAAATCCGTTATTTTCGTTCTTATTCATGGTTGTTAGTTATTTGGGGATTTTATTTAAGGTATACCAGGCCTCAGAAGACCATAATGAACTTCCAGTATTACTTTTTAGCTCAATAGGCAAATTAAAATATACGACGTTATTCTCCTTTAATCCAGGGATTTTAAGTTCTATTTTCATGCCATCATCAGCCAATTTAATATCGGTCGGCTTCAAAGTTTCCAAATCCAATTTTGGGCCACCATAAGCAGCTGTAGCCTCATACCTATACTGCTCAATGACAAGCTCGTCTAAAACTGTATTTAACCCCTCCTTCTTGAGTGGTTCTGTAAAAGAAATTTCAAAACCATCCGGTTTGGCCTTGATACTTAACATCTCGAAGGTACTTTTTCCGTTAAATTTAATTTTCTCTAACCCAAACTGGTTCTCCTTCCAGCTCCAGCCCCCAACCATACCAACTTCACCAACATACAAAGCCCCATCAGGACCCCAAACAAGTCTATTGACACCTGCTGTGAAGCCTTGTGAAAATCTAAATACCACACCTTGGTACTGTCCATCGATTTTCTCCAAAAAGTCACGCTTGATTCCACCATTGCTGACATCACCATGTAACATCTGCCCTTTATAAGGGCCATCCTTCATTAGAATAGGTTCGGAAGGTGAATTTCCAATTTCATTGTCCGGTAACCATATCGCCGGTGGACTGGCAACTGGTGGGTTTTGCTCTTGCGCTGCGCTCAAGCCCCATGCCATGCCATTGTAATTGTCTTTTTGGATATGTATTAATTTATTGGCAGGTAGCCATTGGCCCTGGTTGTCTGTAAGAAATAATTCATCGTCTACCCCTACCCCAATTCCATTTGGCGTTCTAAGGCCATAATCTAACCTTTCGATACTTCCATCTTTGCTAATTTTAAGCGTTCTTCCTCTGTCAGGTAGTTGTCTGTCCGTAGACAATAACCGCATGGCCATGGATAAGGTAATATAAAAGTGGTCATCTTTATAAACCAAACCAAAGGCAAATTCATGGAAATCATCCGATGCTCCCCAAGCATCACAAATGACCTTGTATTCATCCATTACCCCATCTCCATCGACGTCTGTCAATTGGGTAAGTTCATGCTTTTGAAGCACATAGATTGATCCGTCCACTACTTCCATTCCAAGTGGTTCAGCCAAACCTGAGGCGATACGTTGTATTTTAATTTTTTAGGATCACCCCCTTCCACTCCTTCTAAAGCATAAATCCCACCTATAGAATCCCAGGTACTTACTAAAAGTCTACCATCTGGCATAAATGCCAAACCTCCTACCCTCGGTTGAAAAGTCTCATTGTGCAAAACAGTCAAGTCATAACTTGGATGGATGCCTTCCAGAGGTGCGCCGAAACCAGGTTTCAACGGAACAGGCTCCTCTTTGGATAGCTTAACCTTTTTTGCTTTGGCAATAGGCTTTTCAGAACTTAATACAGCCTCTTTAGGCCTAAAAGTAAACACATAATCCAGTATGGTTTTAATTTCATTCTCCTTCAAGTCTGGGTGTGGATTCATGGGAGTCGTTCCCCATACTCCTGCACCACCACTTATAATTTTCTTCGTTAGATAAGCTATATTGCTTGGATTCTTCTCATACTTCGTCGCAACCTGCTTGAATGAAGGCCCTACCATTGCGTTTTCTTCCTCATGACAGGTATAGCAATCACTGTTTTCCATCCACAGAATACCCAAGTGATCATATCCTGCACCAATTGCTGGTTTCTCCTGCTTAGGGAAAGGCTCAAAGAAATCAATAATTTTAGATTGGTCAGCCACTATTAAGAATTCTTGGGAATCAGAAGCCTGAAGCAATCTCACCTCCAGGTCAGCTGAAGGACTGTCTACAGTGAAATTCCTTTCAAATCCTGTTTTCCCGTTTTCATTGATTGTGAATTCCGGGTTTTCCTCAATAGAAATAGCTTCCCCGTCAGGTAAAATCAGCTTGTAGCTAAGCGTAATATGATTGTCCAAAATCAAATACCCCTCATATTTCAATTCTATGGGCAAAGATTCGCCATTTCTACTTACTGCCCATTGATTGAAAAGCTTTCCTTCTTCATAATAAGGGGCACCCCAGCTGGTGGGTTGTATGTTTTTTTTATTTGTAAATACCGTCCCTTCTTTGGTAATTCCACCGTTCCAAACTTTATAAAGTTGCCCGACACTCAGGTCATACGCGGCAAAATTAACACTGTCAAAGGCCAGGGATAACATGCGTGGTTTCTTATCCAACACAGATCGAAATGCCCACGGATCCATAGTCCTGATTGCTGGTTCACTTTTTGGAGCCTGGCAACCATTAAAGCCCCAAATGAGAACGATAAGGGCCAAAGGCATTAAACCTTTTTTAAAGTTTAAATGATAAGTTTTAAAATTCATTGTTTATTTATTGACTAAAATGGACCTTTTTCAGTTGTTAATAGCGCATTTGAACCACCAGGCATTTCACCTCTGACCCTTGGAACTTTTAGTGCCGTACCATCTTCTTTATTGTACCAATCCTGTGTTAAATTAGTAGGAACTGAATCATCGGTCTCCATAGACCACTTTTCTAAAGCAAACCTCAGCTGGACCATTGCATTGTTATCATCGGTCATCGTTGCTCTATTCAACAACTGGTATTTGTCATCAGCAATTAAATAGAACTCCTCAAAAGGACGAGGTGATACGAAAACATCTGCTTGTGCGGGGTTAAGCTTACCCTGATCCCTTACCTTTCTAAGGTCTGCATAAGAATCACTGGCATTGGAATCTGCAGGCCCTGGGTTGGCAAATTGAGAACGGTTGTTTTTTATGTATAAATAATCTTTTGTTCTTACCATTCGCGCATGGGCTTCATGATCATGCCAATTGTGCTCAGCAAAAACATAATTCCTAAAGGGTAAATCTGGATTCTTTAGAACAGATAGAAAACTCTTTCCTTGAAAATTACCTGGTGCTTTTACTCCTGCAAGTTGCAGAAAGGTTGGGGCAAGGTCTATACTACTAACCATGGCATCGGCTACTTGACCACCCTTCAAAGCCTTTGGCCATTTCACTAACAAAGGCGATTTAATCCCTGAGTCAATGAGTCGTGTTTTACTTCTGGGAAACGGCCGGCCATTGTCTGATAAAATAAAATAATTGTGTTATCCAGTTGACCTTGACGTTCCAATTCTTCTTCCACCTTACCTATGAAATAATCAAACCTGCTAATTTCATCGTAATAATTCGCCAAGTCTTCTCTAGTAGCTGCTTCATCTGCCAGGTAAGGAGGTACCTCCACCTTGTCCGGATCATGTGCTCCTGTGAAATCATTTTCTCCCCAAGGCCTGTGGGCATCCAAAGCCGCCAACCAAAGGAAAAAGGGCTTGTCAATGGGTCTTTCTTTTAAAAGAGGTACCCAGTAATCCTCCCCTCCATGGCCTATTTCAGGTTTTTTGTCATAAATCAGGTCAAAACCCTTACGAGGGACAACACCCATATGCCATTTCCCAGATTGCCCGGTAAAATAACCTGACTCCTTCAGTAACTCGGGAAAGGTGAGTATATTCTCTGGCATTGCGGTATGTAACTCAGCAGCTCCTGTATTATGAGGATATCTGCCCGAAATAATACTGCTCCTACTAGGGCTACAGGAGCTTGTCGTTAAATAAAAATTATCAAACTTGATTCCCTGAGAGGCGATCCTGTCTGTCACAGGCGTGGAAGCAATCGCATTCCCATAGCTACCCAAATCTTCATAGCCTATATCGTCAGCGATGATCATTATGATATTGGGTCGATTGTCTTGAGCCCAGGTCAAAGTATTAGTGGCCAGAAAAGCCAACATCACAAACAGCAAACTACCTTTCTTTATCATTTCTCGTTAAAGTCTACTTCGTAATCGCTTTCGTTGACCCAGCGTGTATTAAATTTTTCCCCTTCCATAAATCGATTGTAAAAATTTCTTAGAATGTCTTGAGAATATTCGTAATTATCAAAAACAGGACCATTGCCAAACATCCTTGGGTCTTCTTGTGCCTTCAATTGTTTGAATAATTCATCTTTTAGGGCATCCTTGACGTTTTTATATTCTGGATGCAAAGCGAGATTATTCAAACCATAGGGATCTTTTTTTCTATCGTAAAGCTCCTCTTGAGGTCTTTTACCGAAAGAGAGGTTCCAATACTTTAATTCACCTGAAACCCTTCTTTGATTAAGGATCACTGTTTTGGTAGGACTTCCATCAGTATTGAGGTAACCAGTTTCTGGGTTTCCCCCTGGCCATCTATCCGTTTCAAAATTATGGATATAGGTATACTCCTCATTGACCATTCCACGAATAGGATATCCTTGATCATCTGGCCTACCTATATCATGTCTTTCTTTCCCAATCAACACCGCATTTCTGGAAGGATCCGTTTTCCCTCCCTCTTCGGCTTCAAAAATTGGTTGAAGACTTTTCCCTGCAAAAGCAGCCATTCCGGAACTGTCAAAATCCACCTTACCAACTTCCAGAAAAGTCGGTGAAAAATCTACAAAACTTACAAAATCATCAATTACCCTACCTGGATTCTTTATTCCTTTCCCCCATCTTATGGCCAATGGAAGGTGGTTTGAATATTCATATCCTTGCCCCTTTACTCTTGGGAAAGGCATGCCATTGTCTGCTGTAACTACAATCAAGGTATTCTCTAGCAACCCTCTTTTTTCCAGAGAAGCTAACATCTTTACCAAATGCTGGTCAAAGTATTCTGTTTCAAAGGCATAATCCAGCAGGTCGTTTCGGACAGAATCATTGTCTGGCCAAAATGGTGGCACCTTGTCAATCATGTCTATGGTTTTACCTCCCAGCGCTGCTCCAGACCCGTAAGTATAAGCACGATGTGGTTCAAAAGAGCCGTACCAAAAATAGAAAGGCTCTTCTTCTGGTTTCTGGTCCAAAAACACTTCAAAATTACCAGCATAATCAATTGGACTAATATAAGGGGTCGGGGCATCCATTTTTAAATCACTGAATCGCTTTCCTGTCAGCTCTCTTTGTCCTGCATCCCCCGGTGCCCATCCTTTGCCAGTAAACCCTGTAAAATATCCATTGTCACCCAAAACTTCTACATGTGACAAGAATTTCTCGGGAAAAAATGGCACATGATTGGCCGCTTCTTCCAATTGCCAGGAATTCCGTCCTGTTATAATGATAGACCTTGAAGGCGAACATTTTGCATTTGGTGTATAGGCTCTGGTAAATAAAAGCCCTTCTTTTGCCACCCTATCAAATCCTGGCGTTTTGATCCAATCTGTTCCATAAGCTCCTGTATGTGGGAAAGACAAATCATCTGCTATTACAAATAAAATATTGGGAACTACTGGCACTTCCTCCTTTTGCTTACAGGAAACAAGGGAAACATAAACAGCCACCAACAATCCTCCCCAAACACCGAATCTCATAGACATAAAATTTAAGTTAAATTAATTGGAGGAAACGGTTCTAAAACCAGTGTGTTCCAAACCAGTATCGGCAGAAGATTTCATTTTACCACTTACTCTATAGCCTTCACAGTAAGACACATTGCACAAGAAAGACCCACCTTTTACTACTCTTTTGGGAACAGTAGGTTCTTGAGGATCATAACTGTCTTTTGGGCCTTGAGGATTCACGGAAACTTCATCCGTTATCTTGCTATAATAATCTTCACGGTACCAGTCATTGGTCCACTCCCAAACATTTCCGGCCATGTCATACAATCCATATGGATTAGGGTCAAAGGATTTAGCTGGAGCCAAACCTGTAAATCCATCTACACCTTTATCCGTCACTGGAAAATCTCCTTGCCAGATATTCGCCATAAATCCACTTTTTTCTACAGGATCATCTCCCCAAGGGAAAGATTTTTCTTCAAGCCCACCTCTGGCGGCATATTCCCATTCAGCTTCTGTCGGCAATCTTTTCCCTGCCCATTTTGCATAGGCCATGGCATCGTCCCATGCCACTTGTACCACCGGGTAATTTTCTTTACCTTCTATACTACTTCCTGGGCCTTGAGGCATTCTCCAACTTGCTCCTGGCGTCCACTCCCACCACTGCGCAGCATTGTTTAGCGGAATGGGTTGATTTGGCGAATGAAAGGTAAGAGAAGCAGCTACAAGTACGTCATCTGGTGGCCTAGGCGTTCCGGGAGGCAATTGTTTTTTATTTCTTCCCAATCTGGTTTCTTTTCTGCTATCGTTACATATCCGGTAGCTTCTACAAATGCTGCAAATTGGGCATTGGTCACTTCTGTTTCGTCTATCCAAAAACCATCTACCTTGGCTTTATGAGCAGGAAGCTCATCAGCTCTACCGCGATCATCCGTAGATCCTCGGGTAAATTCGCCACCTTCAATCCAAACCATCCCATCGTGTGTAATGGGTGCATCCCGCTCTTCGATAGCTCCTGAGGCAGCATTAGCAGAAGGGTTAAACCTATCTGGAATAGTACCATGACAATTTTCTATTTCTCCACTTTCTACTTCAACTTCTTCTTTATTATTCGAAGAAGAACAAGAAAATAGCGTAAAGGCCAAAAGGCCTATTAGAGGCATAAATTTTAATCTATTGATCATTTCTAGGTAATTAAATTAAATCAACTTACAATTTAAAGAAGTTAAGGGCAAACACCTATACTTCCATCTATTTTTTGATGAACGCACAAATTATACATTTTGGATACGCTTACCATGTTCCATCCAAGTAAGCTAACCTACGCTTGACTTCGTCGTTTACTACTTTTAGCTCCAAAGACGCTGAAGAAAATCTTTTACCATATGGACTATGGTCTTTAAAGTAAACCAATGTATTCAAGCCTATCAAACTCGCTACAGGGTCGGTTGATTCATTAAGCCATCGGGTCAGTGCTGGCATCGGGTTTCTTAGCCCTATCCTCCCAGAAAGTTCAATGGCCTTTAATTGTACGATAGCAGATGTTTCATTTTTAAAGTCAGGAAGCCGGGCATAATCAACCCCCATTTTTTTACCAAAGGTACAAGCCACTGTATAAGCCCAGTACCTTTCCAACTCGTCTCCACTATTTATGCTTTCAATAACCTTGTCATTGACTTCATCCCAGTCCCTGGTGGCCCAGTCAGAAATAGCTATTAATTCCTTAAGTTTTTCGTGATGCTTCTCTCCAAATTCAACAGGATTTTCCATGGCACTATTGACCAAAATGTTTTCAGGGAAAAATCCCAAGTCATTTTTTTCAAGCATCCATTTATCAAGTCGTCTCCGCAGGTCTTTTAAAACTATCTTTTGATTTGCTGCCAGGTTTTTTGTTTCGAAGGGATCTTCCTCCAGATTATAAAGCCTTTCTACCGGTTTGCCTTTGAAGAATGCTGCCTCTTGTGGATTCAATTCTCCTTCATTGAAAAGCGTTCTCCAGGAGGCAAAAGCCATCATCTTATAACGGTAATTGTTTTGCAAACCATCTGGATAATAGGGTTGGTAGCTTCGGATGTACTTCCATTTCCCTTTCCTTACAGACCTCACCATTTCATACTTTTCATCAAATCGATCTGCATGCCCATAGGTTTCATCCCTTTTTTCAAGCGTTGTCTTATTCAAGCCACCACCCAAAAACGGTTGGCCATCCATTTGTTCTGGCACTTCCAATCCTGCAAGCTGTAAGACGGTAGGTGCGAAATCAATAAAACTCACAAATGCCTGTGGTTTTTCTTGTACCGCATAAGGCACTAGCTCTTTGAAGTTTTCAGGGATTCGGACAACCAAAGGAACGTTAAGGCCCGTCTCGTTCAAATAGCCTTTACTACCGGGCAAAACTCCACCATGGTCTCCGAAATAGAAAACAAAAGTATTTTCAAGTTCCCCTGCTTCAGCTAATTCTTCGATTTTCTTTCCAACCCATTCATCTATCTCTCTTATTTTATCTCTATGATAAGCAACAGTGTACCTAAACAAGGGTGTATCTGGGAATTGAGGAAATAAAAACACTTGTGCAGGATCATCCTGGACCTTGTGCTCCATCATCACATCGTTTGTAAAGTGCAACCTGCTTTCATGGGTTTCATGAAAGGTTTCCTGATGGAAAAACGGCTGATTTTCTTCCGGCCTTTTTTGCCAGGTGGCTTTTAATGAAGAGTTGTCCCAAACATTGTCCTTCTCCACCGCATTGTAATCCTTCTTCGCATTGTTTGTGGTATAATATCCCGCCTTTCTAAGGTAGGCTGGAAACATTTCCAATCCCTCAGGCATAGGTGCAATTTTGATTTTCCGGTGCAGGTGCATACCTGTTCTCGTAGTAAGTGTACCTGTGATAAGCGTACTTCTGGCCACTGAACATACCGGTGCATTCGAAAATGCATTGGGGTAAAGCAGGCCAGACTCCAGCATTTTCTCAATATTTGGAGTTTCCACACCATTGGGATCAAAAAGCTTCATAAAGTGCTTTGAGTTGTCTTCAGAAATTAGAAAGACAATGTTCGGAGTGGCGGGTACTGGTTTATCTATTTCATTGGCTTTCACGCTTTCACTATCCATAAATGCCATGGACAATAACAAGCCTAGGGTGAACTGAAATCTGTTTTTTGACAAAAGTTTTAGTGAAACCATTTTTGAATTATTATGAGATCTTTATGCTGTGTTGAAAAGGCGTGAAACCTGTAAGAAACACGGTAGGCGATTCCATTTTAGGCAATGCTCCTCTAATGGCGATCCATTTGTGCTGGTATAATCCAGGTCCAAAATTAATGGTAGAACCATTTCCTGTATACTTACCCATTCCTTCTTTTAGAAACACAGCATCCTCCACGCCTTCATGAGGAACCGTTCCTGAAAATGTGCCTCCTTGCCTGAATATCAATTCCAGGGCAACCGGAACCTTGTCTGTCCCAGTAATTTCAATGTCAATTAAAAACCCATCCCCTTCTTCCTGTATGGTGACCGTATTGGTCAATTCCTGAATTTCAGATTGTCTACGCTGACTCCTAGGCATATTTGACCAAACCCCATCCCCAGGGATATCTTCTTTTGGGAATGGTTGATAGTAAGGACCTGTCAATTTACTAGTGAGAATATATTTGCCATTCTCCACTTTATAAGAGTCAGCTGAGAACTGCCCCTTCCCAAAGAAGGCACTTGCAAACCTCATGCCCTGAAGCATAAGCTCCTTTTTGTGAAAAGTAAAGAAAACAGAACTACCGGAAAGAATTGAGGCATCATAAGGCCCTCTCCTAACCCTCATTAAATTGGAATTGCTAAATTCTTTGGCATAATTTATAGGCAAAGCTTTTGCTGGTGGCAATTCCTTCCAAAGAGAGGGGTCTTCCAGGAAATAGTATAGAAAACCAGTGGCTCTTTTAAAAGAAGTTTCCTCAATCAACCTACAAGCTGCCGCAAACTGACCGTCTCCGGTTTTCAAAGCCATATAACGAAAAGGATAATAATAATTCTGCAAGAAGCCAATGATAGAATTGTCCTGTCTTCCTGAAGCTTCTGTTACAATCTCTCCATTAGGATGAATGAAATACAGGTTCATTTTCAGGTTTTTGAACACATAATCTAAAAGCTCCGGTTTATCAAAGCCTCTGGCAATGCTTATCAATACCCTATCGCTTAATGAAGAATAAATATAACTACTTTTCTCCTGAAATTGTCCATCTTCATCCAGGTCTATCTGCTCAGCAAGCCATTCTTCAGCCCTTAAACGATAGCCTGGATCTGGGTTGATTTTATATAATTCTGTCAGTCCCGAGCTCACCACCCAACGGTGATTGGGCGTATGGATGCCACCAACTTTTAATGCTTCTCCAGCATTCATAAGAAATTGCTTCAGTGGTGTCAATACACTTTGCTTTTCTACAACTTCAGATTTGTCCAGAAGTCGCCAAACAGGTGCTAGCCACTTTACTATAAAACCTGTATCAGGCGTGGAGTGAAAATTAGTAGACACCAGGTCAATTGTTCCATCCTCATGCTGTAATGTCAAAAAATAATCACAGGATAAAGCCAATTTTTTCCGCAATTCCTGGTCATTGTAAAAGGCGGATTCCGGGCTAACCAAAGCGCAAATACCGGCTCTCAGGAAAGAGGTGATAGAATGGGCAGTAGCCATCTCATAGCCGTCTAATACGGCCCCATAGTGAGGAGAACTTTGGTCATTAATGTATCTTTCCAAGATACTTCGAACTCCAAGATCATTGTTGGAGATCATCTGAAGTAACCAATCAGGCTTACTGTTTTCTGGATTTTGAGAAGAGGAATTAAATGGATTTATGGACAAAGAGGCAAATGGAGCCAAAAGTGTTAATGTTCCATTTTTCCTAATGAAAGCTCTGCGCTTCATAAATTATCGTGGATTTTGGTTGATTTTGGGAAACAATAAAGGCTAAATATACATTATTTTTAGAATAGGAAAAGCCTAAAAAGTTTCTTTTTAAAGTGCTGCCTATTACTAGAAATAAGCATAAACCAGTCTTTTGAATATTGCTTTCAAGCAAAAAAAATATCCTTCGCTACTTTTCAACTAAAGCCATTCGTGCTGATCCACCGCCAACGCTCAACCTAACTATCTATGAAAATTTATAAAAATCAGGATCCTAAACTTATCCCTTATTAAAGAATTAATAACCCACAGGCCCTGAGCTCATCTCTCATTGTAGCAGTGAAGAACTGATCAAAATGCTCAAATTTCTCTTCATAGCTATTTATAAACTGTCCGTAGGTAATTGGTCTACCCGATTTTTCCATCTCACCGAGAATTCTAAGCAGCCAATCAGCCACATTTTGCACTAGGGTAAAGTCTACAATGGCTGATGTAGTATGAAAAGTAAGCAAAACCCTGGTGTAGGTTTTCTTTTTCTTTCGAATAAGTTTTTCTGAAACAATTGGCATATTCCCTAACCAGACCATCTTCGCGCCATTTTTCGGAGAATTACTGTCCTCTTTTTCAAGACAGGTCACTATGTATTCTGGCCCTATCGTTGGTCTTGGGACATTGAAGTCAAACCAATCCTGTAAAGGAAAATCAAAACCAATTCCGTGCATGAAGTTGAACAAAGACTTCTTCAATCCATAACTAAATTTGGAATGGTCGATCCCAGTTTTGTCTTTGAATGCAATGTCATTGTTGGCAAAAGAAACCGGGTTTTGATTTGGAATTATGTGGTACTTCTCTGGTTCCAATCCAATTGGGCTGTGGGCCGTCAAAGCAAATTGATGCCAAAACCCAGACCTCAATACCCCTTCTTCAAAAAGTTGCCTAACCATTTCCAGGCTGTCAACGGTCTCCTGAATAGTCTGTGTAGGGTATCCGTACATTAAATAGGCATGCACCATTATTCCAGCTTCGGTGAAATTCCTCGTCACCTGAGCCACCTGCTCTACTGTAACCCCTTTGTCAATCAATTTCAACAGCCGGTCAGAAGCCACTTCCAAACCTCCTGATATGGCAATACATCCTGAAGCGCTTAACAAAAGACATAGATCAAGCGAAAAACTCTTTTCGAACCGAATGTTTGTCCACCAGGTAAGTGTAAGTTTTCGCTTAATAATCTCCAATGCCACCGCCCGCATCAACGCTGGTGGTGCGGCTTCATCCACAAAATGAAACCCACTTTCACCGGTTTCTTTTACCAATTGCTCCATGCGATCAACCAGTATATTTGCTGTCAGTGGTTCGTACAATTTAATATAGTCAAGAGATATATCGCAAAAAGTACACTTGCCCCAATAGCAGCCATGCGCCATGGTGAGCTTATTCCACCTGCCATCGCTCCACAAGCTATGCATGGGATTGGCAATCTCTATAACAGAGATATAATGGTCTAAGGGTAAATCACTATAATCGGGTGTACCCAATTCACTTTGCTTGTAATCACTTTCAACGGATTTGTTGTTGTAGATTACTTTCTCTCCATCAAAATAAAAAGTACGTTTTAACTTAGTGCCCGCCTTTAAAGGAAATGCATCATTCTCGATGAGTCTCAAAAGTATTTCTATTGGTCTTTCGCCATCATCCAGGCAAATGAAATCAATAAAGTCAAAGACCCTGGGATCAGAAATTGTTCTTAATTCGGTATTTGGAAAACCCCCACCCATTATAATTTTCACCGATGGGTACTGCTTTTTAATGTATTGTCCACAGCGAAAAGCACTGTACAGGTTGCCAGGAAAAGGAACAGAGATACCAACCAGCTTTGGCTGCACCTCTTTCATTTTGCTATCTAATATGGATAAACTTATTTGATCAATATAGGTTAACTCCGCATTCAATTGTTCATGAAGACCATCGAAATTATTGGCACTTTGACCCAAGGACTCGGCATAACGGCTAAATCCAAATTTAGGATCCACACACTCCACGATAAAGTCTGACAAATCCTCCAAATATAGGGTAGCGAGGTGCTTCGCTCTATCTTGCATCCCCATGTTCCCAAAGGCATAATCAAGGTCATCCAATTGCTCAAACCTGGATGCTTTGGGTAGAAAATTATCCGTGCAAATCTTCCTGGCCAAAGTGGCGTTATTTCCCTGAAGGAACAGTATCACTGCATCTATAGACTGAATGTAAGTTTCTTTAAGGGCAAAGATCCTGTGGGCATTTTCAGAGTCTATTTTCTTGTTTTGATTGGCTAATGTGAAGATTTCACCCAGTCCTTTTTTACAAAAAACAGCCTGAATAACATCTATACCAAGATCCATCTGGTAACTGCTAATCCCTTTGGTATTCAAAAAACCTTTAAGGTAAGCAGTGCCCGGGTAAGGGGTATTTAATTGTGTAAATGGAGGGGTAATTAAAAGCAATTCTTTCAATGGGTTTGTTTTTTAGCAAATACAAAAGTAAGTGAAAACAATTTACTCGGCTATATTTATAGAAATAAAGGTAGCAATTCCAAAGCGGAAGCCTCCTGAGCTGTATTTTCTATTCTCAAACCCTGCTCCCACCTCAAGTCGAAATATCCTGAATAGATTGTCTAGAGAGTAACCCAGCTCCCAATAATGGGGCGAACTGTCTGTTTTCAGGTAATTAAAAAATAGGTTTTCCCTAACTCCTGAAAACCTCAAACCTGGCAATTGGGTAAACAAAAACTTTCTAAACTGGTAGTGAAACAAACCTCCAACATATGAATCGGTAGTACTAAAAGTATAATAGTCTAAAAACCTATAATTGCTGGCTGCCCCCATATTGCTAAAGATCGTTCGGTTTCCTCCAAAATGCTTGTAATCCATAAAATAGACCTTGTCTTTATTTAAAAAAGTACCTGCATTTAAGTTAAAGGCCAATTTCCCACTCACTCCAAAGGAAATAGCATGTTTTAAGCCCAATTCGACTTGCTGAAAATCGGCGACCTCGGCCCCTTTATAAATGATGGGAAAAGCTTGCTTATAGTTCATGAAAATTAATGGGGTTGAATCCATTATTGGGATTTTACGGCCATTTCTTACCTGGTACTTTAAGCCTGGCCTCCAATCAATGTTCAAATCAAATAACAGTCCATTGTTGGCTAGAAAACTGGCTTCTTCATCCCCTTTAAGATTGGGCTGATTTGCGCTGTATTCTTTTTTCTCGGAATAGAAAAAACTGTAATCACTGTGATTGGTCAATGGGCTTCTCTCTTCAATACTGAAACTTGTCCTGTAGGTAAACTTGTCACCCATCCTATGCGCCCAGTAAAGTTTTGCAAAAGTTTTCTCATACATCTTCATGTAATTCTCTCTTAGGAAAAGAGAATAAACAGCATTTACCTGTTCGCTAATAGGTTCATTGGCGTTGTACTGGTATATGTATTTTCCACCATCTACCCCCCAACTGTACCCTTCCCTACCTTTGGTTACTGACCTACGGAAATCCAAAGTCATGTAGGCTATTTCACTGGCAAAACCATACCTAAATGCTGGCCTGAAATTCAAGGACTTCACATGGTTTGTGACACTATCCGCGAGCTTAGTCACTTCCTCTTTGCGATAGAAACCTGAAAAACCGACTTTAAAGCCCTCCACAGTATTAAAGGACATCTTTGTCCAATTCGTATGAAAACCTGCTGATCTTCCTCTGCCAAAATTGTACCTCCCTCCAGTCAAAAAATCAAAAGGCTTAAACCTCCTTTTGGCTTTTTGAGCAATGCTATCCACTTCGCTATTCCTTGCTACCTCTACCAAGGCCAAACTATCATCTCTAACATAACCCAGGATTTCTTTATCGGTCAAGGGTGCTGGTCGAATACTATCCCAATAAGCACTGTTTCTTTTGGTAGCCAGTGAATCGATGATGTGTGACCTTACAGATAATATATCTTTATCTTCTCGTTCCTTGTTTGCTTCTTTTTCATAAGTAGCGAGCAACTTCCGATACTGCTTTCTACTCAGTTGGTCGGCCTCTTCCAATTGCTCGATTGGTGATTGCTTAGTAGATAGGATTCTAATTTCTTCAGGGATCTCAGTGATTTTTTCGTCAAGGATTTCGGTTTCGAAGATCAGGTCTTGATTGAGTTGTAATTCATAGTCTCTGGTAGAAGCCAAGTATTGAAATTCGCCGGCAAAGCCAAAGAATTTCCCTCCAAAATTATAGGTATGGGTAATGGGCATCCAAACGTTTTCCATTACTGGTGCATATTGCTGCCTGACGCGAATGTCAAAGCCCAAAAGAGAGGTTTTAAGGTCCAGACTGTGGATAGTCCATAAATCCTCTATGATATAAATATAACCATCAAAAACCCTTTCCCCTTTTGATCGCGGAATAACCCTGATTTTATTGACAAGGACCTCGTTTTCAAGAAAAGTACCTTCAAGGCGAAACTTGTAATAGGCAAACGCTGACCTTGCCAGGGGAGAGATAATTTCATTTACCTTGTCATCATAAAAACTGGCACCTATATAGGGAGCAGGAGATGTTTGGTTATTGTCTCCACTGGAGCGAATGCTAATAACTGTCTCCTTGATTTCATTTGGTTGTTTGAAATCGATTTTAGAAACTGACTCTGAGGTATAGGCCTCATTTAGACCGATGCCTTCCTTGGCCAACTTCTTCTTTAGAAAAAACGGCGCATCAGTAAGCTCTCCTGTACCTTTAATATACACCATCATGCTATAGGCATCCACCTGAAGCTTATGGTATTTGGCCTTGGCAATGGCTTTTCGGATGACCGTTAAAGCAGGATCCTCCGCTCCTTCTCGCACTTCCACTACATTAAGCCCGTAAGTTTGCATCTCCAAACGCACATTGACTTCTACCCAGTCGTCTTTAACTTCAAAGGTTTGTAGTTGAGCAGTATAGCCTAAATATTGAAATAGGATGTCGTAGTGGCCATTTGGTAGCTTCCATTCAAAATAGCCATCTTGATTGGTGGGAATACCATCATTCAGGTTTCTTGCAAATACAGTCGCAAAGGCCAAAGGTTGACCATCTTCGCTAGAGACGAATCCTTTTATCCCTTGCGCATTTGAAGGAGGGCTTGCAATGACTAAAACCAATGTCATAAGCGCTATCCTAAAAATACATATTGAAGCTTTTTTCATTCCTTTATAGCTAACCGAGGAAACCCTTCTTAAACGAAAAATTCACCAACCTGCAACAAGCATAAGACTACCTGAATAATAGGTCAAGGATAAACTTAGCATTTATTCATCAAATAACCTTCGTAACTAAAAATAGGTGAAAATGGTTAAATAATTAACGGATAAGCGCAAGCACTATTGTGCTTCGTAAGCCCATTCAACCTGCGGCCATACTTCAGGTCCATCATTTTTAAGTTTTGGCCCAGCCGTACTTCTACCGTTTTTTATTAGGCTGATCATTTCCTTCTTTAATAACGAGGCCACCTCTGGGAAATCATTGATTAGGTTAGTCTGCTCACCTGGATCTTTAGATAGATCAAAAAGCTGCATATCTGGTAAACCAACAAGTTCTTTGGCCGATCTTGGAGCCGTCCATCCACCAGAACCTGGCCAGGCAATTAGTTTCCAATTGCTTTTTCTAATGGCAAACCTGCCTTCAATGGAATGGTGGATTACCGAAGGTCTTACCTCTGCCTCCATATCACCATTGAGTACTTTCAAAAAACTAAAACTATCTTCTCCCGCATTTTCAGGCATTTCCTGATCCAAAATAGCTGCAACAGTAGACATAAAATCTGTTGTACAGATAATTTGGTCTGTGGTTTTCCCTCCTGCAATTTTAGCTGGCCATTGAACAATAAAAGGAACACGGTGTCCACCTTCATAAATGTCTGCTTTATGCCCTCTAAAACCATCACTAGGATCATGCCCAACCTTGGCCAATTCAGCAAAATTGGCTTTGGGAGAACAACCATTGTCTGAAGTGAAAATCAAAAGTGTATTTTCCAATACGCCTTTTCGTTCTAATTCAGCTACAATTTTACCCACCACATCATCTACTTGCAAAACAAAATCACCATACATATTGGTATTGCTCTTTCCCATAAACTCGGTAGTTGGTAATATAGGGGTGTGGGGTGCTGGAAGAGGGAAATATAAAAAAAACGGTTGCTCTTTATTTGCGTTTTCATCTATAAAATTCACAGCTTTTTCAGTCAAATGAGATAAAACCTGAACATGTTCAAAATCAGGCGCTGTAGGACCTTTTCTCCAGAAGCCCTTGTCATCAACATTCACTGTCATTTTCTCCGGTAATGCGGTAACCCTATCATTTTCAATATAGACATATGGTGGAATGTCCAGAGAACTGCTAAAACCATAAGCATAAGTAAAACCTACTTGATTGGGCCCATTCTTTATTGGTTGCGAATAATCAACCTCCAGAATGGTATTCAGGTTATCAATGTTTTCATATTCTTGCTTAAATGCCCAGTCCCAGCCCAAGTGCCATTTACCTATAAATCCAGTATGGTATCCTGCACCTTGAAGAAGCTTCCCAACTGTAAAACGTTCTGAATCTATCAAAGGCGCCGAAAACCCTCCCAAAACACTGCTTTTAAGTGTAGACCTCCAATTGTACCTACCGGTAAGAATGCCATAGCGTGTGGGCGTGCAAACCGCTGAACTGGTATGTGCATCTGTAAACTTTATTCCTTTGTTTGCCATTTTATCGATATGAATGGTTTCAAGTTTGCCTTCAGGATTGTAACAAGAGGCATCCCCTATCCCCATATCATCGGCCAGGATATAGATAATATTTGGAGTTGAATCTCCCTGCGAAAAGCCATTACTTAAGTTAAAAATCAATAAAAATACTGGAAGGATATAGGTTTTCATAAAGTAGTACATTATCAAAAGATTTCGCTTAATGATGTTTGCTCTGAGTCAAAATCATTTTGTTGGGTTAATTATTAATGTCAAACTATTAAAGCGTCAACAAAGGTATTATTGATCAAAATAAACTGAAGGCATTGATCATATTATCAAGTCAGGCAATTTATTCAAAAATGTTTTAGATAAGGAATAAATTCAAATATTTAGATTATTTTTTATCCACTCAATTTACGAATTCCCCGATAGCTTCAGTCTTCGACCCTAATAGACCACTTTAATTATCACATTGAATCAAATCCAAAGATTCAGCCTTCATTTCTACCAACAAAGACTTAAATCCAGGGTATATCAATCAAGAAGCGTCCGAATTTCTAGCAAAAAATAATTTTACGGAATCCAAATACTTTTAATTCTTCGTAAATGCCTAAAATCATCGGTTTATATTAAAAAAACTTTTATCGTACAAATTAGTTAGAAGAATAATTCATATTTAAATAATATTATTTTTAGTGCACTATTAAATTATTTATATTAATGTTGTTTCATATCTAATTGAAACATAAAGGAAAAGTCAATTTTCGCATAGTAATTTAATAGATGTATGAATGATCATATTATAATTCGATGAGTAACTCTTTAACCCTACAGGTACTTGAAAACATGTATTTATGATCAATCCACAAAAAAATGGGAAAAACATACCACACTAAGCCTAAAATAACCAAAAATAAAAACGACTCTAATACTACAACTTCAAAAAATATACCTGCACCTTTTGTTTCTTCGGTAAGTTACCCAAGAAACAAGACTGTTGTTGCACAATTAGAGGAAGTAGTTGCCAAGTATCCTGAAAAAATCGCCTTTGTATTTGAAGAGGACAGTTTGACTTTTGGTGAACTAAATGAAAAGTCAAATCAAATAGCAGCCTATTTGGTTAATAAAGGCATTTCTCCCGAAAGCCTTGTTCCTTTTTGCATGGAGAAATCCATTGATATGCTGGTCACAATCTTTGGTATTTTAAAAGCTGGAGGTGCTTATGTTCCCATAGACCCAAACTATCCTTTAGAAAGAATTCAGTATATTCTTGAAGATACTGGTGCAAGCCTGTTATTGGTGAACAATTCTTTAGACAAAAAATTAAATTTGTCCGACACAATTGACCTAGTGGATTATGCCTCTTTTCCAATGGAGTCAATTGAAAATTTTATTTCAAAAGTCAAGCCTACTCCCGAAAACCTTGCTTATGTAATCTACACTTCCGGTTCGACTGGCCGTCCAAAAGGTGTAATGGTGCCACACAGAGGATTGATGGATCATTGTTTTGGTTTGATAGAAAGTGCTAACCTTAAAGATTGTGAATCTTATGCTGTCACAGCGCCAATTGTTTTTGATGCAGGGCACTCCCTTATTCATACTGCAGTAATTCAGGCAGCTACTATCCACCTTTTGTCCGACCGAATAATTTTAGACAGCGAGAAAATAACTGCTTACCTGGAGCATCAGAAAATAGATTGTCTGAAAATTGTCCCTTCCCTTTGGTTGAGTCATACAGAGAGTGGTTTAACTCCTGTTCCTCAGAGAAAGTTAATCTTTGGAGGGGAAAATTTTCCGAAATCGATAATTCCAATTCTAAGAAAAAGTGGTTTTAAAGGCGATGTTTTTAACCATTACGGTCCTACTGAAGCATCAATTGGGAAATGTATCTACCAAATAGACCTAAATCGAACTTATAGTCGGGTGCCAATTGGGAAGCCATTCTCTAACACCTTCATATTACTCTTGAATAGCAAGCATGAAAAGGTGGGCAAAGGGGAAGTAGGTGAAATATACATCGGTGGAGACGGCATTGCCAGAGGTTACCTTAATTTACCATTGGTTACTGCCAAAAACTTTATTCCAGATTTCATTTCAGGGAAAAATGGAGGCTTTTTATATCGAACTGGTGATTTAGGAAAGACTTCTGAGGATGGAAACCTCCTTTATCAGGGCAGGGTTGATGATCAGGTAAAAATTAATGGATACCGCATTGAACCCGGAGAAATTGAGGCTTGTATTTACCAATTTGAAAGCATTAAACAAATTGCTGTAGTGCCCAAATGCTACAATCAAAAGTTTTTCTTGATCGCTTATTTCGTATTTGAAAAAGGCAGAACCGAAGAGGGAATTAAAGATAAACTTAAAACAAAGCTTCCGGCACATATGATCCCTCAATACTGGATTCAAATGGAGGAAATGCCTTTGACAAGCAATGGTAAAATTGATAAAAAAGCCTTGCCTGAACCAGAATGGACAGCCTCCCAAACTAGTAAAAACCCTCCGCAGACTGAAACAGAAAAAATACTCTTTGGGATATGGCAAAAATTATTGAGCTGGAATAATATTGGTATAAATGATAATTTTTTTGATCTGGGGGGAGATTCGTTACTTGCTATCCGATCTATTGCCGCAATTAAGAATTCATTAGGAAAGCGGCTTATGATGAAGGATTTTTTCGATTTCCCAACCATTTCCGCTTTAAGCGAGGTGATCGATAAAAAGAAGAATGACTTGGATGTAATCGCACCTTCAAAAGAAGTAGGGTTTATTCCACTTTCCTTTAATCAGGAAGCCCTATGGATCATCCACAATGCAGCTGGAAGCTTACAGTACCATTTACCTATGGTTTTCAATATTTCGGGAGATTTAGACATTCAATCCTTAAAAGCTTCATTAAAGGAAATTGTCAAAAGACATTTACCTCTTCGAACAATAATACACCCTTCAAATAAAGGATTAGAACAAAAATTTCTTACCCCAGAATCCTGGACAATTCAAGAATTTATTACCCAACAAACAACTGAAGAGACAATAAATGATTGGCCTTTTAAATCCATGATTGAAAGGCCTTTTGACCTTACAAAAGATTTCATGATCAGGGCTGCTTTATTTCATATTGAGCCAAAAGAACACCTTTTTTGCATTTTGGTTCACCACATTGCCTGGGATGGCTGGTCTACTGTGCTTTTTAAAAATGAACTAGCCCTTCTTTACGATCAATTTAAGCAAGGAGTGGCAATTCCAGATAAGTCATCTATATTGGAATATTCAGACTTTTCTATATACCAAAGAAGCCTATTAAGAGGTGATCTTTTAAAACAATCCTTATCCCAATGGCGAAAGAATCTCGAAGGGGTTATTCCTAGCCAGCTTAGAACAGATTTCCCAAGAACCTTAGAGGTAAATACTGCAGGCTCCAGCCATTCATTTACCATATCCCGGGATACCACAGCGAAATTAAAAAGCCTGGCTAAAAAGCATAATGCAACTTTATTCATGGTCCTTTTAGCTGGATTCTATGCCTTGCTAAAGAGGCACAGTAGCCAGGAAGATATCTGTATAGGCATACCAACAACTGGTAGAGAACATGAGGGATTAGATGCATTGATTGGTTATTTTGTAAATACTTTGCCCGTCCGAACAATGGTTAATGGTACATCCAGCTTTGAGGATTTGCTTAAGCAGGTAAAATCCAATACCCTTGAAGCTTTTGATCATGGTGATGTTCCTTTTAGTGAAATAGTAAAATTATCCGAGGATTTTAGATTTTCCGGGAGGAACCCAATTTTTCAGGTGCTATTTGTCATGCAAAACAATCTCCCTACTGAACTCATATTAAATGGACTAAAAACCACACCTTTAAAAATATTCAATGATGTTTCAAGTTTTGAGCTGACATTAGAAATCAAAGAAGCTGATGATCAGCTGCATGCAGTAATGAATTATCAATCTGCTTTGTTTAGTGCTTCTACCATTGCCAGAATGTCGGATCATTTGGTTGAGCTATTAAAATCAGCAGTGTTAACTCCTCAAGAAACGATAGACAATATTAATCTCCTAAACGCAAAAGAAAGAGATTTTATATTAAATCCTGATACTGATTTCGCGCTTTCAGATGATTTGGAAAAAGCAACGGTTTTAAATCTAATTGACGAACAAGTCAAGCTATTTCCTCAAAAAACCGCCATCCGTTTTAACGAAAATGAGGTATCCTACGCTGAGCTAGATAAACAATCCAACAAAGTAGCCAATTATTTAATCAATCAGGGAGTAAAAATTGGTGCTTTGGTTCCAATCTGCTTGGACAATTCCCCCCAAATGATACTTGGAATTTTAGGTATTTTAAAAGCTGGTGCAGCATATATCCCTATAGACCCAACATTCCCAAAAGACAGAATTAAATTTATTCTCGAAGATGCCAATGCTACCTGGGTCATAACTGATCAAGACAAGGAACTGCTTTTTAGAGAGAATTTTATCAATTTATCCATTTTAACCCTTGATACTGAACTGAGTGTTCTATCTGAAGAAAATGCTGATAAACCGAATAAAGTTAACTCTTCTGAAAATACTGCCTATCTGATTTACACGTCAGGCACTACTGGAAAGCCAAAAGGAGTAATGATTAGCCATAAAAGCCTGTTCCTTTCTACCCATTCAAGAAACACCTATTACCCAGACAAAACAGCTGTCTTACTTATCCAATCCTTTTCTTTTGACTCCTCCATAGCTGTTATTTTTGGTGCTTTGACGACTGGTAGTGAATTGGTTTTAGGTAGGGCGCAACAATTGAAAAATCCGAAAGAACTCAAAAAATTATTGACCTTTTCAGAATCAATTCTATGTGTACCGTCATTTTATAGATTTTTACTTTCTGAAAATTTGATTTCAGGCAGTCAGATAAAAAGGGTTATTTTAGGAGGAGAAAGATTGGAACCTTCATTGGTTGCTTCACACTTTGAAAAAAACGAAGGGGCGAAATTATACAATGAATATGGCCCAACAGAAGGCACTGTTTGGACAACAGTTTGTGAATTAACTTCTCCTAACGATCCAATAAGTATAGGAAAGCCTATTCCTCATGCCAAAGTATATGTAATTGATCCATCTGGTAATATTTGTCCAATAGGCATTCAAGGAGAACTTTGTATCGGTGGACAGAGCTTGGCCAAAGGCTATTTAAACCTGTCCGATTTAACTGCTGCAAGTTTTGTTTCAGATCCCTATTCGAAAATTCCAGGAAGCAGAATGTATAAAACCGGAGATAAGGCCCGATTACTGCATAATGGAAACCTTGAGTTTTTGGGCAGGTTAGACAACCAGGTGAAATTAAGAGGTTATAGAATTGAATTAGAAGAAATTGAAGCCCTAGTTGAACAACTAGATTTCGTTAATCGAGCAATTGTCTCCATAAATGGGGAGTCCTCCGATAACCAAAGGCTTGTTGGTAATTTGACAACTGGCAGCAACTTTAACCATCTTTCTGAAGAGCAAAAAACACGGGAACTTAACGCCCACCTAGCTGTTTATTTACCTGTTTACATGATTCCTAACCATTGGGTATTTTTAAAGGAAATGCCTCTTACGGCTATAGGGAAAATAGATAGAAAAAAACTTTCAAAGCTTGTCCCTCAACCAAGCTACAAGACACCTACTCCACAAAGTGAAAGCCCTACAGAAAAGAAGTTAATTAATATCTGGAAAGCCTTACTAAAAATTGATCAGGTTGAAGTTCATGATAATTTCTTTAAAATAGGCGGTCATTCCCTCCTCGCCATTCGATTGATCAATGCCATTAGAGAGCATTTTAAATATGAAATAAAGTTCAACCAAATATTTCATCAACCAACAATCCATGAACTGGCATTATTGATAAATGAGCAAACCTCCACTCCGCCTCTTTCCAATCCCATTACAAATGCTTCGCGGGCTAAAGTATTTCCACTTTCATTTGGCCAGGAAAGCTTATGGCTAACAGATAGACTAGAAGGATCACAGCATTACCATATTCCTTTGGTTTTAAAACTAAAAGGGAACCTGTATATCCCTTCACTAGAGGCTACCTTGAAGGCAATTTTAACCAGGCACGAGGTATTGCGTTCTACCTATCGTTACGATGGTGAACACGTTTACCAGGAAGTTCAGGAATTTGCAGACTGGCATTTGGAGGTAAATGATTTATTAATGGAAAAACAGTCCCTACCTGACATCATCCAAGAGCAAACTGACCTACCTTTTGACCTGACTAAAGAAGCAATGTTCAGGGCATTACTAATTCGTCAAAGTGATGCAGTCAATGTCCTCATCATGACATTCCATCACATTGCTTTTGACGGGTGGTCTGTAGGGCTATTGATGAATGAACTTAAATCGTTTTACCTACAACATAAAAATCAAAACAAAATAGAGGGAGCTCCTCTTCCAATTCAGTTTGGCGATTATGCCATTTGGCAAAGAGAACAATTCCAAGGCAATGCATTTGAAACCAAAATTGATTTTTGGAAAACAAAGCTTAGAGGTGTCCAACCAACAAATATATCAAAATCAAATAATGATTCTGATGCGATAGCCGGGCAAACCAAGACATTTATAATACCTTTAAATGTCGCCAAAAAATTAACAGAAATGGCCAATAGTACAGGTACTACCTTGTACATGGTTTTAATGGCCACATTTAAAACTTTGCTGTATCAGTTGTCGGAAAAGACTGATCTGTGTATCGGAACTGTTGTTGCAGATCGACAAAACCAGCATACGGATAGGTTACTAGGTTATTTCATCAACACACTACCTATTCGATCCAGGTTAAACCCTGAAACTAGTTTCCTTGATTTTTTAAGTGAGGTAAAATTCAACTGCCTTGAGGCATTTGAATATCAGGATGTACCTTTTGAAAAAATTGTAGCGGCAGCAAAACCTGAAAGGAAGCTAGGCAATAACCCTATCTTCCAGGTAATGTTCTTAATCCAAAACACCCTTGACGATAATGAATGGCAAATTGATGATTTACGGGTAGAGAAAATTGATAACAATCCCCAAATTGCAAAGTTTGACCTCACCTACACAGTGAAGCAAACTGAAAATGAACTTAAGGGATTATTTGAGTACAAGACTTCTTTATTTGGGGAAGATGAGATGGCTAAAATCATTAAAGACTATCTCCATTTGTTGGAAACTATTTGTCAACAACCTTCAGTACCAATCAGTCAATTCTCAAAAGTAAAACAGCAAATCGAACCCTATCAACCCCTAGTAAAACCTAATAAGTTTAAAGAAGAATTCAAATCTGTGCAACTCCTTATAGAAGCCGCAGCCTTACAATTCAGTGGAAAAGCGGCAATAATTTCAAAGGATGAATCCTGCACCTATAAAACATTGAATGAAACTTCCAATCAATTGGCCGACCTGCTAGTCCAAAATGGCATTGGAAGAAATGATATCGTTGGAATTGTCATGGATCGATCAATTAACATGATCCTATCCATAATGGCTGTTTTAAAAGCAGGAGCTGCCTATCTGCCAATTGATACCGACTTTCCAGAAGAAAGAATCAATTACATGCTTAAAGATGCTGCAAAAGTTCATATAACGCATCGCAAGTATAATGGAAAATTCAAATCTCAATCCAAGGAAATCCTTTGGGAGGAATTTATAAACGTTCAGGAAAGTTTTTCGAAAGAAAACCCATCCCCAAATAACGAAGCCCACGATCCCGGTTACATCATCTATACCTCAGGATCAACAGGAAAGCCAAAAGGAGTTATTCTTACCCATGGAAACTTGTATAATTTCCTTAAAACGGTAAGTGATCAACCAGGGATTGTTTCCGAGAATAAATTCCTAGCTGTAAGCTCAGCCTCTTTCGATATTGCACTTCTTGAATTAATTTTACCTTTTGTTCATGGCGCTCAAATAGTAATTCTGGATCAATATGAAAGAAAAGACCCGCGAGTAATCCTAAAATATTTGACACAAAAGAAGGCAGACATTATGTTTGCCACCCCTACCCATTGGAAAATGCTTCTGGAAAGTGGTTGGGATGCAACAGTAGAAAATCTGCAAATAATCAGTGGTGGTGAAGCTTTAAGCAAAGAATTAGCCAAGCAATTATTGCCTTTATGTCATAGTCTGTGGAATATTTATGGACCTACAGAAACCACGGTTTTCTCCACAATAAAAAAGGTTGAGGCAGATCAGTCTCAAATTACAATAGGCCGAGAAGTACTGAATACTAAAATTTATTTGCTGGATGAAAACAAAAAGCCTGTACCAAAAGGAACAGAGGGAGAAATTTACATTTCCGGTAAAGGAGTAGCAAAAGGATACCTCAACCAGCCAGAATTAACAAGTCAAAAATTCACTAGAGACCCGTTTAAAACGGAAACCAGTGAAATCATGTACAAAACTGGTGATCGGGCAAAATTATTGGCCAATGGAGAGATTCAAATTCTAGGTAGGATAGACAATCAAATCAAACTCAGAGGGCATAGAATTGAACTTGAGGAGATAGAACAGGCCTTAAACATGCTATACGCTGTCAAGCAAAGTATAGTGCTTTTTAGAAACACTTCAAGTGATGACAAAGGACTGGTTGCCTACCTTTTACTCAAAAACGATTTTAAGGAGGAGGATATAACAAGCATAGGAGTAACAAGCGCTCAGGTCAGAAGCTGGAAAAAGGAATTGTCCAAAACCTTGCCAGGCTATATGTTGCCTTATGACTTTGTTATTGTTGATCATTTCCCTCATACGGCAAGTGGAAAAATAGATCGCCTAAAATTACCTGATCCTATCGCTTTGGATCAAAATGCTATTGTGCCTCCTCAAACAGATGAGGAAAAGAAAATAGCTGAAATATGGAAAGAAGCTTTGCGCTTAAAAGAAATCGATATTACAGATAATTTTTTCGAAATAGGTGGCCATTCTTTAATCGCCGTCAAGGTCATGACCTTGATTGAAAAAGAGATGGGTAAACTGTTACCGCTTTCCATACTATTTAAATATCCTACGATAGAACAGTTAGCTGCATTTTTAAAAACAAAAGTGGTTTTAAACAAAGAATGGAAGTCTCTTGTCCCTATTCAGCCAAAAGGAAAAAAAGCCCCTATATACCTGGTTCATGGAGCGGGTTTGAACGTACTGCCTTTTCAAGCCCTTGCAAAACACTTTGAACATGACCAGCCTATCTATGGCATTCAGTCAAAAGGAATGAATGCTGAAAGCATTAAATACGAATCCATTGAAGAGATAGCAGCATCTTATATAGCCGAAATAGTGCAAAACAATCCGTCAGGGAAAATAATTCTTGGAGGTTATTCCCTGGGAGGGATTATTGCATTTGAAATGGCCAAACAATTAAAGGGAACCGATATAGCTGTGGACCTCCTTTTATTACTTGACAGTTTTGCGACTTTTTCAAAAGGTAAACATTCACCCCAAAATAGGCTCTTTGCAAAATTGCATCGTGAATTCAATAAAAAATCCTTCGATCTAAAATTATTAACCCAGCATCCAGGGATCTTAAGAGATATAAAATCCAGGTCTATAAGCAAAAAAATAGATGCCCTGCTCCTTAAGCTAAGGTTAAAAATTAAAGAGCCGGAAAGCCCAATTATCGAAAGAATTAATAATATCAAGGCCATGCATGTAGCGGCCTGCAAAAATTATAGCCCAGGATTATATGAGGGAGAGATCGTAATGCTACGGGCCAAAATCCGAACAAAATATTTCCATGATCCACAAAATTTGGGATGGAAAGGTTTGTCAAAATCCATGCGGATCATAGAAGTCGAAGGGATTCACTCAGACCTATTTTCAGAACCTTATGATGGCGAATTGGCGTCTAGGATAAAGGAAGTGATTGATGGAACTGGGGTAAGTGATCAGTGATCGGGTGATATGTGATGGGGCGATGGGGTGAGCACGTTCTTAATTACCTTCATATGGAATAGTTCATTTGATCATCACAGATCACTAAATCACAGATCACAACATCACTAAATGACGGATCACAGATCATTGTTATGAATTGCCTTCATGTTGGTATTTTCATAAGATAACCACGGATGAGGGGTAATGGTAGCATGTGGTGCTCGGGTGAGCGAGTTCTGAATTGCATTTATGTTAGGATTTTCATAGATCACAGATCGCAACATCACTAAATCACACATCACAGATCATTGTTATGAATTGATTTCAATTTGTTATCTTCATCTGATAATCACAGCTTCATTTCCTGACAAATAAACCCTATATAACATGCTTCGAGTATCTTCTTTTTTATTTAGCTTGGCCATCTTGTTTTGTACAAGCATGCTAACCATTGCTCAAACCGACCCTATAGACGAATCCATTTCCCAACATCGAAAAGGAAAGTTAATAGTCAAGGCCAAGCCAGGAGCAAAGGTTTCTATCAAGCAGCTTTCTCACGAGTTCTGGTTTGGAGCAGCCATTGCCAATGGGCTGGGATCTGGGAACATGGCCCCTGAAGACCTAAGCCAGTATAAGAAATATTTCCTGGAGAATTTTAACAGTGCCGTTACAGAAAATGCGCTGAAATGGGCCAGTATGGAAAGGGAAAAAGGAAAAGTCAACCACCTGACAATAGAAGGAATTCTGGATTGGACGGAAGAGAACCAAATCCCCCTGCGAGGACATAACTTATACTGGGGCATAGAAAAATTTGTACAGCCCTGGATAATGGAGTTAAGCGATACTGAACTGGAAGCCACCATAAAAGAGCGGGCTATTTCCATTGGCCAACGTTATAAAGACCGTTTTGTAGAATACGACCTGAACAATGAAATGATCCATGGAAATTATTATGCAGATCGTTTAGGTTCAGATATAACCGCCAAAATGGCCAAATGGGTACTAGAAGGTGATCCGGGTGCCAAACTTTACCTCAATGATTATGATATCCTAACAGGCAATCGGCTTACTGATTACCTGGCCCAAATCAGGGAATTGCTGGCACAGGATGTACCCCTTGCGGGAATAGGTGTACAAGGTCACTTGCATGCAAGTACTTTTGACAGGCAGGAACTGAAACGCAGTCTTGACTCCCTTGCCCAGTTTAGGTTACCCATTCGTATCACTGAATTCAATATGCCCGGACAGCGCTCCAAATTTCATAAAGACACCCAGTTAAAAATGAGTCCGGAAGAAGAACAGCAGAATGCCAAAGAATTGGTAGATTACTATAGAATCTGCTTTGCCCATCCAGCAGTAGAAGGAATCCTGATGTGGGGATTTTGGGAAGGTGCCAATTGGATCCCTGCCTCTTCGCTATATACCCGAGATTGGCAACCTAAACCAGCAGCGCATGCTTACCAAGACTTGATTTTTGATACTTGGTGGACGGAAACAACAGTTACCATTGACGCTGAAGGCTATTTTATTACTTCTGCATTTTATGGGAATTATCAAATAACCGTTGATGGGAAAACGAGAAAAATTTTACATAAAAAAGTGCCTGGAGAAACCACAGTTGATTTCTCCAAGCCCTAATTCATTTAAGGATAGTCATTCCCTATCAAACTTTCCAATACGGATTGTTGCCAATTTTTAAGCGTCTTTTCCATGTCTCCGGCAATTTCTGGTTGATCGGATAGAATGTTATTTTCCTCTGCCGGATCTAAATTGATATCAAACAATTCCTTTCTGGTATCTCCATTCTTTCCATCGTGTATAACCAATTTATATTGGTTGCCCAGCAATGCCCTTGCACCGGAAAAATCTTGTTCCTGAATGTCCGGATGATGAAAGTTTTTGAAATTTCTGGTGGGAATACCATTCGCCAATTTCACCAAGGGAGTGGTCCCTTTTTGCAATTCAGGATCTATATAATCCACCAAACCTTCACCGTTATTTCTTGGCCTTCCATTCCAAAAAGCAATGGGTTCCCGTCTACTGTCCATTTTCCCTTCCAACATAGGCAGAAGACTTATACCATCTATAGGTCGATTGGGCAATGGTTGACCTGTAATCTCACAAAGGGTAGGAAAGACATCACTGGAAACACCATGCATAGCTGTAATAAAAGGAGTTTTGATCCTTTCTGGCCATTCTAAAACAGAAGGAACACGAACACCCCCTTCATAAACCAAGGCTTTTTGCCCTCTAAAGGGAACAGTAGCATTTCCTTCTTGGGGAGTACCATTGTCACCAAAGTACCATAGCAAAGTATTGTCCCGTACACCCTCCTCTTCAAGAAATGATCTTAATTGGCCAATGGACCTGTCCATGGCAGTGATTTCGGCGAATCTTTCTCTCAATACATCCCTTTGAAGTCGTTCTACCTGGCTGCCGGTTTCATTTGAAGTCAACCTTACCATGCGATTGCCGAAATCTTCAGGTAAGCTATCATACAATGCCAAATCTTCGGGTTTTGCACTATAAGGCTCATGGGGCGAACCATACCAAATAACGATGAAAAAAGGTTCTTCCTTTTCCTTTGATCTCTGGATGAAATCTATGGCTTCAGCAATCAATATTTCAGAGCTTTCTCCTTTAAAAACGACGGGATCTGCACCATTTCTAGAAAGATGAGGATTCATTTCAAAAAAATTGTCGTGAGACAAGTACTCATCAAACCCAAAATGGCGAGGGTTAGTGGGAGATGCTTCTTTGACTGGACCAAGGTGCCATTTTCCTAAATGAGAGGTAACATACCCCGCATCTTTCATGATCTCAGCAATACTAATTTCCTCAGGTCGAATGGAAAAACCTGGGGTGAAGGTTCCATATCGATTGGGATGCCTTCCTGTAATAATACTCCCTCTAGTAGGAGAACAAACAGGAGAAGCTGAATAAAAGCGATCCATGCGAACCCCATTTGCTGCCATTTCATCCAGTACAGGGGTATGGAGAAAAGGATGACCATTGTAACCCGTTTCATCCCAGCCATGATCATCCCCCAAGAGAAGCACCACATTGGGAAGGACATCGGTTATTACTTCCACTTTCTTTTCCTTACAAGAAATTGTAAGCGCAAAAGCCAGTATTACGATACAATAGCTTTTATAGCTGAAATTCTTTAGGTTATCCATCGTTAAATTATTTATTTTTGCACTTGTTTCTCTGGCAAATCATTGTTTCTGATGACCGCTAATTTCTTTTCGACCTCCCCCTTAAGTTGGGCAACAATGTTCTGGTAAGCGGGGTAATCTGCGAGATTATTGTATTGTTTGGGATCATGCTGCATATCGAACAATTCTATACCATCACTTCCATCTTCATTGTAAAGTGTAAAAGCCCATTTGTCATTTCTCAAAAGAAAGGCATGCTTTCCTCTCCACCTATTGACTGAAAAAGCCATGTCTCTGATTTTTATGGTTGGATCCTCTAAAGTAGGTACAAAGCTAATCCCTTGAATAGCATCTTTAACCTCCACACCTGCCAATTCAGCAATTGTCGGGTACAAATCAATTAACTCCACAAAACTATCAGAAATCTGGGCTTTCTTACCAGGAATTTTCACAATCAAAGGGACTCTGACAGATTCCTCTTTAAGACTTACTTTCATCCAAAAATCATGTTCCCCCAAATGAAAACCATGGTCAGATGTGAAAATTACGATGGTATTGTCTTCAAGCCCTTCTTCCTTTAAAGTAGCCAAAATCTTGCCTACCTGGGCATCCATATAGCTGACAGAAGCATAATAAGCCGCAATGGCTTTCTTCTGCTGGTCTTCTGTCATTTTCGCATTGAGAGTAGTCACGTAATTAATACCACGAGCAGGAATATCGTCCCAATCTCCTTTGACTTTTGGTGGGAGGACTACTTGCTCAAATGGAAACCTGTCGAAATAAGGTTTTGGTGCAACAAATGGCACATGGGGCCTTACCAAGCCAACTGCTAAAAAGAAAGGTTCGTCTTTATGTTCCCGAATCATGGCGGAAGCTTTTTCTGCTGTTTTACCATCAGAATGAACCAAATCATCGCCATCTGCCTTCACGATAGTCATCACGTTCCCTCCTTTTCTTGGTAATAAGCCAAAGGGATTGTTTTGAACCAATTCAGCTTCCCCATCTGCAGTCCATTCCGGGCCCTGACTATTATACCTTTCGTTCCAGGAGGCCTCATCATCTGTCCCATTGGATCCCTTTTCGATATCTATAGGAACTCCCATATGAAAAATCTTACTTACCCTTGCGGTAAACCAACCATTTTCCTTAAACAGCTGAGGCCACATCTTCTTGTCAGGCCCAATATTCTCCCTCCCACTTACATAGCCAAAGGTGCCAGTAGCATGGGGATAATATCCAGACATCATGGAAGCTCTGGATGGCCCACAAACTGGATACTGACAATAAGCTCGGGTAAACCTTGTACCCTCTTTGGCCAACTGGTCAATATTTGGCGTATACCCAGCAGCATTTTCATAAGATGAGACAGCTGTTGTTGTGAGGTCATCAGAAATAATAAAGAGAATATTGGGCTTCTTTGTTTGCTGCGCAAAGGATACCATTGGGACTAAAATCCCAATGAAATAGATTCCAAAAGCTAAAAGAAGTTTATATATCATTTTCATAAGGTCAATTTAAATTTTAATTGCCGAGTTTAGCGTTGCTTTTTTCTCGTTCTAAATCACTATTAATCTCTTCTTCCGTTAATTTGAATGGTTGTTCTAATTTTTTAACTAAATCTGGTCTCTTTTCAGCAAGGTCATTTGATTCAGAGATATCTTCACTCAGGTTAAATAACTTCCAAGGTTCCAGATTACTTTCCCTAAAAATTTTATAGTCACCCCAAATCAAAGCCTCTTGTCCCTTGTATTTAAAAAACATGGAAGCATGAGGTGAATGAGTCGTTTCACCTGTCAACACAGGTAAAGGGTTTTTGCCATCATAATACCTGTCTTGTGGCAACTCAGCCTCTGCGAGATCAGCAGCACCCACCAACAAGTCCAAAGACCATAGGCGTGTGTTGATGGTAGAATTGGCTTTTACTTTACCTGGCCATCTAACCAATGCAGGCACGCGTATTCCACCTTCCCATAGGGTCACTCCTGCTCCATTCAGTGGTGCGTTGGATTGTATGTCCAGGTAAGGGTAAAAAGCACCGTTGTCTGAATAGAAAAACACAAAGGTATTGTCTGCAATCCCAAGTTCATCCAACGAAGTCATCAATCTCCCTACGGCCATGTCTATTGCGGTAACTATAGCATTGAACCTTTTTTTAGGGTCTTTCTCATCTGGTTTTAGGCCATAAGGTTTAAAAGCATAATCTGGCGCTTTCCAAATGTTCTCTTCCCCTGGCTCAATATTTCTATCTCCAGGATGATGTGGCGCATCAAATGGGAGGTAGACCATCCATGGTTTTTCTTCTGCCGTATTCTTATTAATGAAATCAATGGCTGCATTGGCAAATAGGTCCGTACTGAACTCCCCATGTCTATTGATAGAAGTGGTATTATGGTAAAGGTCGTGTCTCCCCGCATAAACATGTGAAAAATGATCCACATTTCCAGAAGCAATGCCCAGAAATTCGTCAAAACCTCTTTCAGTAGGTCTGGAACCAGGTGCAAAACCAATGTTCCATTTACCAAAGGCCCCTGTTGCATAACCATGAGGACTGCTTTTTAATACCCTTGGAATGATGATTTCTGTTTGAGGAAGTCCTATTCCATAGTTACCAGCCAAACCACCAAGTTGGTAATCCAATTTGTTTCTTTGAGGTATTCTTCCCGTAAGCAAACTAGCCCTGGAGGCTGTGCATGTTGGGGATCCCGTATAGAAATCTGTCAAAATCGCACCTTGTTTGGCCAATTTATTCAAGTTAGGTGTCAATATTGGAGAAGCCTCATTCATAAAACTAAAATCCCCATAGCCTACATTGTCAACGGTTATGATAAGGATATTAGGAGGCGCTTGGGTGTTGTTTTTTTGCCTGCCAAAGGAGGGAATAACAATGAGGTTAGCACAAATAATAAGGAGCGCAATTCCTTTAAAGGATTTCAATAATTTTGTCATGGGGTTGTTTGATGATTAATTGATCTTGATAAAACAACAAAAATCTAACTCGTTCGATGTCTCTTTCCGCTTCAAATTAAATAGTTGTTCCACAAAATTTTAAATGGTCTTTAGACAGTGCAACTATTAACAATTGCTGAATTGGCAAAATCCCGAATGTAAAAGCCAATTATTTTCTTTTGAAGCTGATATTAATCAAATTTCAATTGTCCCACAAGGCATATCTATATGAGGCTTCAATTTCATACCGTAATAGGATTTGACAGGTACTAAAGGTCTTTTACTAATAAGCCACTAAATCCAAAAGTTTGGTGTATTGCCCTACAGAGTATAATCATAACACCCCACTTTTCATAGTCCATAATTTAAATAAAAGAGGTAAACTCTCCCGGGAATTTCCAGGAGAGTTTACCATTACCAACCTGGATTTTGGGTCAATTGGGTGTTCAATTCTCTTTCTCTATTAGGAATAGGCCATAAATAATCTCTCCCTGTGTCAAAAGATCTATCAAATCCTTCAAGGCTGATTTGGACAAGATTATCGTTATCCAAATAAGTCATCCCAAATGGAACTCCTGGCATTACTTCTTCAGCTATTTCCCATCTTCTTATATCAAATAACCTAAAACCTTCGAATGCAAGTTCAACTGTCCGTTCATTCCTAACAATTGATCTTAAACTCGCTTGAGTATTCGCTACTTCAGAGGTAAAAGGTGGAAGCATTACACTTTCTCTTTGTCTAACAAGGTTAATTGCAGCATAAACCGATTCGTCAATTTCACCTAATTCTATTTTCGCTTCGGCATAGGTCAATAGCACTTCAGCATACCTAATTAGAATAATATTAAGACCAGAGTTTGAAGGATTACTATAATCTTCATCTGCAACATACTTCCTAACATTGTATCCAGTAGCCGTAGAGTAAACGGTAATTTGAACCGCATCAGAACCATCCGTTTCAGGTGTGGAACCATAAATTCCGCCATCTGGAAGAGGTGTTATTTCTGTTAAAAAAACCGATTGAGCCAACCTCGGATCTCTATTTTCATAAGGATTTAATGGGTCAAAGCCACTTTGAGGATCAGAAATAGCTAACCCATTGGACATTGGGTAGGCATCTATAATCGATTTGGTAGGCACATACAAACTTCCATTACTTCCAGAAATCTGACTCCAAGGGGCTACACTTGAATAAATATTATGGGAATTAACATCCGGGGCATATTCCCTTGCAAGCATCACCTCCGCATTGTTTTCACCTTCGTATTGAAACAAATTAAAGTAATCAGGATACAAACTGTAAACATTGCTATCTATTACTTCTTTTGCTGCTTCGGCTGCTTCGCTATATCTTCCAGCATACAGCATCGCTCTGGCTTTTAAACCCAAGGCTGCCCCTTTTCCTATCCTTCCATTGTTTTCATACGGCAACCAAACTGCAGCCTGAGTAAGATCATCTTCTATAAAATCCCATATTTGTGAAACCGGAGTTCTAGTGACTGTTCTTCCTTGCGGAATATCAATTCCTGTTGTAAGCAATGGAACATCACCAAATAGCATTACCAGCTTAATGTATTGGTAAGCCCTCAAGGTCATTACCTCTGCTTTGTATTTATTGATAGCCTCCTGGTCACTCTCTTCTACCTGATCCACGTTGTCCATGAAATCATTGGCTCTTCGAATACCTTGATAAGCATCTTCCCACTCAGAAAAATACCTACCGGAAGCAATGGTTCCAAACCCACGTTGTAATTCTACATTGGCATTAAAAGGATGATTCGTCATTAACTGATCCGTCAATCCATCATACGAGAAAATACTTGTGCCATCCAAGGAGGGATATACTGCATTGGCAGCAAACTCTACATCATCCAAAGTTATCCAAAAGATTTCTTTTGAAATTCTATCATTAGGAATGGTTTCCAATAAATCACTTTGGCAAGAAACCATTATGATGACAGCTACTTGCAGAAATATATATTTTAAATTCTTCATGTTTTCAGCTATAATTTATTAAAACCTAATGTTTGCTCCGAGAGAATACATACTTACCTGAGGGTAATATTGTCCTCTTCCTGAAGGAATCTCAGGGTCCAAATCCCATCTATTGAGTTCTGAAAAGGTCAATAAGTTGGTCGCTCCAAGAAATACGCGAATACTACCAACCGAAATCTTTTCGATTACTGAAGCGGGTAGCGTATATCCCAACACTACGTTTTTAAGCCTCAAATATGAAGCATCAATTAACTGTTCATCAGAAGTTTGGAAATTTCTCGGATCTCCTTTGATTGGCCTAGGGAATTCTGCATTAGGATTTTCAGGTGTCCAATAATTATCCGTATAAATGGCATGTGTAAATGTTTCATAGGTGGCTATTTGTTGAAATGCACCATCTAACCTTGTTTTATGACCTGCGGCTCCTTGAAATTGCAGAAACAGGTCAAAATTGCCGTAATTAAGTGTTCCATTTAAGCCGAAATCAAATTTAGGAAATGACAATCCCAAGTTCTGGTGATCATTTTCATTTATAATTCCATCTTCGTTAACATCTACATACTTGACATCACCAGGGGCACTATTGGGTCTGAGAGTAGGGTAATTGTCAACCTCCTCTTGGGTCTGAAAGACGCCATCGGTGATATATCCCCAGTGGGAATTAATAGGCATTCCTTCTTGAATGATAAATCGAGGAGCGGTGGTACTTCCAGAAATATATGGGCCAGAATTCACCAGGTCTATCACTTCATTCTTGTTCTGGCTAAAATTAAGCCCCAGATCATAGGTTAGTTTATTACCTCCACGGTAATTCAACCCAATTTCATAGCCTCTATTATTAATTATTCCAGCATTTTGAACAGGAGCTCCCAGACCTATTAGTGCTGGTATGGGTAACTGCAACAAAATTCCATCAGTCGTTTTATTGTAGTAATCAAAAGTCATTGAAACCCTGTCTTCCAATAAAGCCATGTCAAAACCAATATTTGTTTGATAGGTAGTTTCCCAAGTCAGGTTTTGGTTGGCAAGATTTGATTGGGAAAATCCTTGCACAGGGGAATCGTTGAAGGAGTAATTAATAGCACTAAGTGTTTCATAGAAGGAATATAAACCCACAGCTTGGTTTCCGGTGGCACCATATGAACCTCTCAACTTAAATTCATTTACCACTCCTTTCCAGTCAGCCCAAAATTCCTCTTCAGATAGCCTCCACCCAGCTGAGAATGAAGGGAAAAAACTGTATCTGTTATCCTGATTAAACCTGGAAGAACCATCATATCTGCCGTTCAATTCAAGGAAATAACGGTTATTGTAATTATAATTTAGCCTGGCAAAATAAGACCGTAGTCCCCATTCCGCATCCACTCCTGTAGCATCACGATTCTCATTTGACCCCTGACTTAAAGATTGAACATCATTGTTGTAAAACTCTTGTCGAAACCCTGTGATGATATTGTTTTGATTTTCAACGGTAGAATATCCCAAAAGACCAATAAATTTATGGGCACCAAAATCCTTGGTATAGGTCAATAGACTATTTAAAGTCAACTCCCTAATATTTCTCCTGGATTCTGTTAGCGTATTAACAAATCGTTGAGTCACTCTACCATTGATTGGATCTTCATTGGAATACCTGTCTGAAAACGTTTTTATTTGAATATGGGTATTTCTAAGCGCATACTGGGTGGAAAAATTTAATCCAGGCAGTATTTCGTAATCAAATTTCACACTTCCAGTAAGGTAATCATCGATGGTTCTACTGTCACCTGTAAGTTCTGCAAATAGAAGTGGGTTATTTACCTGAGGGCCTAAGCCATATTCTCCTGTTTCGTATTTCGGCCATGAGAATTTACTTGCGTGTAACATGTATTGGAAAACAAGTGATTCCCCATTACCTGAGGCAGATGAACCTGCAGGTTGATGTGACTCTTTGGTTCTGTAATTCAAATCTCCTGAAAACTTGATTTTCTCTGAAGCTTTCAGATCAAGGTTCATTCTAAATTCATTCAGTTTATCACTGAAATTCGGTGCAACACCGTCAATAGATTGGTGCCTTACACTGAATCTGCCTGTGAAATTTTCACTCCCTCCACTTACAGAAAGTGTATGGTTTTGCTGTGGAGCTGTTTTCAACATGCCCAAATCATCTTTTCTCCAGTAGGGAAATGGAAGTGGATACTCAGGGCTAGGGGCATTGGCCACATAATTCTGAATGAAATCATCAGTGTAAGGGATACTCCTCCCAGCATTGGCATATGCATCATTCTCTAAACGAAAATAATTTTCGAGATCCATGTGTTCGGGTCTGTTTGTAACTTCCTGAAGAGCAAAATAACCATCATAGCTAACTGAAATTTCACCTTTTTTACCTCTTTTTGTGGTTACCAGAATAACTCCATTTGCTGCTCTAGAACCGTAAATTGCTGATGATGAAGCATCCTTTAATACAGTAACAGAGGCGATGTCATTTGGGTTAATGTCATTGATCCTTTGCTCTATTCCATCTACAATTACCAGTGGATTATTATTCCCGAGTGTAGTAATACCTCTAATTCTAATATTAATATTATTGTTTCCTGGTCTTCCTCCCTGATCTACAACGGTCACGCCTGGTGCTAGACCTTGCAAGGATTGTTGAAAATCTGCAACAGGCCTTCTTTCCAATTTATCCCCAGATACTTGTGCAAGAGAATTGGTGACAGAAAGCTTCTCTTGCACCCCATAACCAACCACAACAACCTCATCGAGGGAAGTTTGGTCTTCTTTAAGAACAACAGAAATCTGACCTTGATTATTAGGAACAATTCGCTGAGACTCGTAACCAATAAATGAGATTACTATTGCTTTACCAGTAGGAACATCCAAACTGAAATTCCCATCAAGGTCTGTCACTGTGCCAGTATTAATTCCTTCAACAACAACCGTTGCACCAGGAATAGGAAGTCCATTAATGTCTCTAACAATTCCAGTTACAACAGCAAAAGAATTATCTATGTTAGGTATATTCTTTGTCCCAGATAGGGTACCTACATAAATAGTATTGTTTACTTGTTTAAATTTCAGCACAGTATGCGTTGAAATCTCATACAAGATGTCATAAACGGATCTATTGCCCTGCTTTAATTTAACTTTAGTCTGTGCAATTAATTGATCATCAGCAAAAACCACCTTGTACTCGGTCTGTTTTTCAAGAAGTTGAATGACATTGCTTATTTGCCATTCGGATTGTTCTATGTGGATGAAGGTTTCGTCTATAGGCTTTATTTGCGCATTTGTATCATTGGCAAGCAAAGTACTTAAGAAGATCACCTGCAACACTAATCCATATAAGATATGACGTGATACCATTTTGATTAGGTGAAGTATTTTTGTTTTCATATTTTCGTATGTTTTTATAAAATTAAAATGTTATAGGAACGGTCAGGATGAACCCGGTCATTTGGCGATGGAGGGTTTGTCCTGCATTTTTTGTTACATAGGCTACAATGATTTCAGTTTGACACTTTTATTTTGGATAGAATGTTTGAAGTTTAATGTAAAACCTAAACCTGTAAGTACATTATCTAGGTTATCATTATTGAATGTCCCCGTCACAGTTCTATTAATTTTAATTCACTGTCCAGAATAAAAGTTACCCCATACCATTGCTCCAATTTTTGAAGTATTTTCTGAAGACTTTCATTCTGAAACTTTATTTGCCCTTCTTTCCAAGCCATTTCGTTTTGGTAAATAAATGGGTGAACATGTAGGTGTATATTGTTGTCGAACACATACTCAACCATCTCTCCTGGAGAGAGAAAGGTGTTTTCACTTGCACTACTAATTTTTACTTTCCCTTCAAATAAAGCCACCCTATTGTTGTGAAATCTTGAAACGATATTAAAACTCGTCCCAAGAACCTCTGCCGTCATTTCACCCGCATGGACTTTAAATGGGCGCCCCTTCTCTTTTTTCACTTCAAAAAATGCTTCCCCCTCCAAATAAACTTCTCGAGACTTTTGGCCAAAAGAAGAAGGAAACCTAATTTTCGAATCACTATTTACCAGAACTTGGCTTTTATCAGGTAAAATTAAACGAAGTTTCTCGCCGGGTAGAACGATCCGTTCAATCCAGTTGATTTCGGCTATTAACTCTTTCTCAATAGGCTTATTGTCCCAAATAACTTTAAGCGTAACCGCAAGGAAACCTATTAATATCAACCAAACAGCTGCAACTTTTAATTGTAAAAAAATTGATTTTTTAGCCTGAGTTGGCCTGCTTTTATCTTTAATCTTTTGGTTGATCTTTACCAATAGATTTTTTTTCCTTATATCAGTTTGAGGGGTGGTATTTGATAATTCCCAAACTTCTTCGAAAAGTTGGTCTAGTTCTTCACCTGCCTCATGCCGATTAAGCCAATTTAACACGGCTAATTCTTCTTCTTTCGAAGATCGACCATTTAAGTACCTTACTAATTTACTCTTATCCAATTTGCTTTGCCTTTTTTTATAATACACAGGCAAAGCAATATTTACTTACAAGATTCTGAGAAAAAAAATGCAGAAACTAGAATCACCTAATTTGTGACAATTTATGACAGAATATTATTCATGATTATTGTGAAAAATACAATTCTGTCGAAATTTTTAATTACAAAACACTTTTTAGCTTGATAAATATGATGCTCCACGGTTCGGATTGAAATACTTAGTTTTTTGGCTATTTCAGGATTAGAAAACCCATCTACTCTGCTAAGTAAAAATACTTTTTGTTGGGTTTTTGGCATTTTCTTGATAGTTGCCATGGTTTCAAGAGTGATTTCCTTTAAACAAAGTTGCCTTTCGATATCATTTTTATCCAATGAATTATCACCTGAAACATCCGAAAGATCGCACATTCGCTTAGCATCTCTAATTTTATTCAGCATCCGATTTTTGATGGATTGGTAAAGATAGGCACCAAAACTTTTAGTAGGATCTAAAGACTTTCTGTGTTCCCAAACACTAATGAAAACTATTTGAACAATCTCCTCCGCCTCTTCAGGATTTAATAAAAAAGCACCTGCAAACCCAAGCATCCTGTCTATATACTGGTGGTATAGCTCTTCAAATGCAGATTTGTCTCCTTGCTTTAATAGCAGGACTATATCAGCTTCTGTATGTTGACATAGTTTTCTCACTCCAATCCGCTGTTTTATAAAGAAATTTCTATTTCAAATATAGCAGAAATTAAAAGAGATTGCTCATATATCCACTATCCAATAAAAGATTGCTCATTCACAACCTTCCCAAAAACATCTCTATGGTTGAATCTGATTTTTGGTTCACCTGATTCCCGGTCTACTTTAATAGATAAAAAGCCACCTATCAAATTGAGGTATTGGTGTTCTGGACGAACATCGCCTTCATCCCAACCCTGTACATGATAATCACTCACAGGACCGGAACCAAATTCCACCAACCCAGTTTCAGCATCTTTGGAAACGTATTGCCAATGTCGATCTCCATTGACTACAAACATGTTTTCCTGACTGGAAAGATAACCTCTTAACCAATCTCCTTCATTCTGAAAATTACTATTAGAGTGATTGTCTTTCTTTCTTTCTCTATCTGGACCGACTATAGGTGTAGCTGTGAAAAGAAGTTTGAAGGTGGCGTCTGATTCATCCACGGACTTGGTAAACCAATCAATTTGCTCCTTTCCCCAAATGCTTTTTTCACTGCCATCTTCCATGTCATTTGGAGACCTGTATTCTCTACCTTCTACCATCCAAAATTGCAAGTCTTTTCCCCATCGAACGGTACGGTAGGGTTTGTCTTCGATTGGCACATTTTCATACCATATTTTCACACCATCCTGAAAGGTTAAATCTCCATAAGGTCCTTTCCCAAGATAAGCATCGTCCTTCAATACATCGTGATCATCCTTGATCATGTATATTGGGACTTTCTTGAAAAAATCCCTCAAAGATGGCCAGCCATTCATCGCATGCCATTTATGACGTGCTTTCTCGAAATTTTTAGCCAAAGGTCCAGGTTTATCATAATAAATGTAATCACCCGTATGTACAAAAAAGTCGGGATTGAGCTTGGCCATACTGTCATAGGTATGAAAGCCCCTTGTCTTGTCATCAAAACTCCAAAAATACTGACAGGTAGAAGTGGTCAATAACACGGGAACCTTGTCTTTTTTTCCAGGGGCGGTTGAGAAAGAACCTTGTTCAATATTCACTTCACCGGAATCCGTCTTTTTTGCTTCCAAAATGATTTGATAAGCATGCCCTGATTTAAGGTCCTTGATTGGAATTTGAGAAGTAAAATCATTTGCAGGTGTAGCTTTCTTCCATGACGAAGTGTAAACCGTTCTCCCACGCTTATCTTTCACCGTGGCCCTTACCATGCCCTCAGTTCCAGCTACTGCCCCATCCATTTTACTTACCTCCTGGTTTTCATCAAAATTTATAGGATGCCTAAAAACCTTTTCTATTCGCTCATGCCTAACGGGGTTGGGTTCTGCCTGGGAACAAAGCCTTGTCCAAAGCATGGTAGTGTTTGTGTCCACT
The DNA here is from genome assembly GCF_000427295.1 of Cyclobacterium qasimii M12-11B. Classification (GTDB taxonomy): domain Bacteria; phylum Bacteroidota; class Bacteroidia; order Cytophagales; family Cyclobacteriaceae; genus Cyclobacterium; species Cyclobacterium qasimii. Next base: position 45,851 of record NZ_ATNM01000137.1, read on the forward strand.
TCTGCTATCTTAAAGCCATTCGTGAAATAGGGAACTTCAGCTCTTCTTTTCATTTTCAATGCAGTTGCCTCAGAGGCAATCTTAGGGACGATTGAAAAGGAAACAAGTCCTGCAATGACCTTCTTAAAAAACTTTCTCCTATTGTTTAAATTCATCTTAATTTTATTTTGGGTAAAGGTTTTGGAAGTTATTGGAGTCCTAACCAGGGATCCCATTGCTTTATTCGAACTAAATTTAGCTTAAATTCTAAAAAAGAAAAATAGCCTCCCGTAATAATTGGGAGGCTACCGTATTCTTTAAATTTAATACCCAGGATTTTGCTTGAATTCAGCGGGATTACTCGCCCTATCTATTTGCGTCTGTGGTATGGGTCTCACCAGGTGCATTTCCTTGATATTGGGGCTCGCATCCAGGTTGTATTCTTTAACCCTTTCCAATAGCGTACCCGTTCTTTTTAGATCGTACCATCTATGCTTCTCTCCTACCAATTCTCTGGCCCTTTCTTCCAAAATAAAATCCAGGTCAATATCCGAAGCATCAACTAGCATTTGAGCTTCCATTCCAGGAATAGCAGCACGTGACCTCAATACATTCATATAAGTAGCAGCTGCATTGGCATCTCCCTGGCGCCATGCTGCTTCACTTGCTATCAAATACATTTCAGCAAGCCTAACTACCGGGAAATCCCTACGTCCAGCTGTTTCGTTTGTACTCGGGCGCAAAGGATCCAGAAATTTTAACAAAGAGGGATAATTTCTTCGCTGGTTGGTACCAATTTCCTGGTAGGCATTTACATCACCTATCCAGTTTCCTTTGTAATCAATGATCCAGTAAGGTGCTGCTTGTTTCACTTCATCTGCTACAGGTTCCATGACTATATGTATGGCAGTGTCACCAGGATTGACTTGCTGTCCATTTATTTCACCAGGAATATTTGCATACCACACTGTTTTAAAAGAGCCATTCCAACGCGCATCTACTTCCCTGTCATAAAGACTGAATAAATAATTGGTTGGCAAAAATCGCTGAAAAGGCCGGCCATTTTCTGTATCTCTAACCATTGCTGGGTTGAAAGTATAGTCAAATATAAAATACAGGTGACCTGAATTGCCCGGACCATTCAATATTGGGTCATCGGTAAATTGTACTGTCCAAATAAATTCCTTATTGGTGTCATTGTTGACGTCCCAAAGGTCAGCATAGGGTGTAATCAACTCGAAATCATAATTATTGATTACATTGGTTGCGAGCTTTTCTGCCGCTTCCCAGTTTCCTAACGTCAATTGAACCCTTGCTAGAATGGCTTCAGCAGCCCCTTTAAAAGCCCGCCCAGCATCTGGGGAACTAGTAGGTAAATTGGCAACCGCAAATTCCAAGTCAGGAAGAATTCCATTGTTATAAATGGTGGTTACCGGAGTCTTGTTTGCTTCTGTCTCCACCCCTTTGGTTTCTTCAAGTGAAAAGTGAACATCCCCCCACTGCTGCACCAAATGAAAATAATAGAGGGCACGTAAAAACCTTGCTTCAGCTTCAACTTCTTTTCTTCGAGTTTCAGAAATCCCCTCTACATCAGGAATTTTACTAACCACTGTATTGCACTGGTTTATGCCTACATACAAGGCATTCCATATATTGGTTACCGTAGAACTTGTACCTAGAAAATTTGAAGAATAATTGTTAATGTCTGGGTTGTTAGCGATCCCTCCAAATCCATTGGTGAAGATATCCGTCCCTGTTACGGTCAGGAAAAAGCCATCTTGTTGGCCGTAAAAATCTCTAAGGGTTGTATAAGATGCCTTGAGGCCATCTTCAATTCCTCTTTCTGTGGTATAGTAGCCATCAGATGTGGCCAAACTCAACGGGTCTTCTGTTAAAATTTCGCTACATGCACTCAATACAAAGCCCAGGACGAAACAAATAATTATATTATAGCCTTTCATGTTATCGACAGGTTAAAATTTCAAATTAATTCCAAAAATATAAGAAGCGGTAGTAAGCGGGCTTCCACCACCGACACTGCCATTTGATGTTTCAGGATCCACTGTAGAATAGGGAGAGAAAATAAATGCATTATTGACAGTAGAATAGATTCTGGCAGACGTTAAGCCTAATTTCTGAATCAGTCCTGCATTAATATTATATCCCAAAGCTATATTTCTGATTTTAATATAAGAACCATCAAAATAGCGAACCGCATCTGAATACAAAGGCGCCTCACCGGCATTGGGTCTTGGGATGGCATTTGTAGGATTATCCACAGTCCAGTAATCCATTGTTATGGCATTGAGCCTACCTTGCCAATTGTTACCTCCAAGGTTATGGTAACCGCTGTTTAGCATTTGTCCCATGCGCGCATGAACCAATACCGATAAATCAAAACCTTTATAGCTAAGCCTATTTGTCAGGCCACCGGACCAACTTGGAACCGTTGATCCTAAAACTTTTCTATCTTCTGAATTGATATTTCCATCAGGTTGCTTGGTGAGTTCACCATCAGCTCCTCTACCATTCACATCATTGATACGAATATCACCTGGTAGCTGTCCATTGTTTGCTGCAAGGTCAGCCTCATTTGTTTGCCATATACCACCTTGTTCAAAACTATAGAACACATTTATCGGCTCACCTATAAACCAGTTGTTTCCCACATCATCACTTTCTCCATCAAATAGCTCGGTGATTTGTTCCTTATTGGAAAATACATTCATGTCAACATCCCACTTCAAACCATTTGGTCGATTGATAATATTGGCATTTAAGGACAATTCCCAACCTGAGTTTCTAGTGCTGCCAATATTTTGAAGTACAGAATTGTAGCCTGAAGTAATTGGCAATAATCTATTTAACAACAAGTTGCTCGTATTGGTAATGTAATACTCCAAACTACCGTTGATACGGTCAGCAAACAAACCATAATCAACACCGATATTAATCGTTTTGGAAATTTCCCATTTCAGATCCGGATTTGGAATTAAGCTGTTGGCATAACCAAAAGCAGCAGTAGATCCAAACAGATAAGTCGTTCTTTCCAGTCCTCCTAAAGTCTGATAGGCAGAAATTGCCGTATTGCCTACTTCTCCATATCCTCCCCTAACCTTTAAAAAGGATATTTTAGAGTCTTGCATTAATTCTTCCTCAGACAATATATATCCAGCCGAAAAGGCAGGGAAAAATGCCCACTTGTTACCTTCTGCTAGCCTTGAAGAGCCATCTGCTCTACCTGTTAACGTAAATAGAAACTTGTCATCGTAACGGTAATTGGCCCTTCCCATATAAGAAGTAAGGCCCCATTCACCTAGAGAACTTCCTATCCCAGTAATAGTAGAGGAACTACCCAGATCATAAAACAATGATTTCTCTATAGGAATGTCTTGTCCCGAAAGTGAGGAAGTTTCAAACCTACTTGACTGTACTGAAAACAGACCCACCAAGTTAAGAGCATGTTTCCCAAAGATTTTATCATAAGAAAGGATATTTTCTTGGGTATAAGCAAAATCCATTTGGTTGTTGATGGCCCCTTGATTAATATTTCCATCCAACATCCCTCCATAAGTTCCTCTTCTTGATAAGTTAAAGTCAGGTCCATAATTTACCCTGAGTTTTAAATTGTCATTGAATTGATATTCGGCGTAAAGATTGGCAAAAATCCTATGTCCTCTTGTCTCATCTACATACTGGTTAGGTTGATAATTCAATAAGGGATTGGAAAGCAAGCCTTCTCTTGGATTTGGAAACGCAAGGAAATTACCCTCTTCATCTGTTGGACCTACCAGTGGAGAATATCCAATGGAGTTCGAAAAGGGTGTACTCGCCATTTGGTTTCTTTCACTTAAACTAACGGTAGCACTCAATCCTAATTTAAGTTTTTCAGTAAGCTTGGATTCGAGGTTTACACGAACCGCTGTTCTTTCAAAATCAGTTCCAGGGATGTAACCGTCTTCCTTAAAAAAAGAGCCTGAAACGTAATAATTGATTTTATCGGTTCCTCCACTGACAGAAACCTGATGGTCTTGCTGGCTACCAGTCTGCAAGGCCAAATCGAGCCAATTAGTGAACCTACCCGCTTGAAGGTTTTCTATTTCAAGAGGAGCTAGAAAATTACCATCGAAGGATGGATCATCTCCATCATGCCCCCTGGCAATCCGGGAATAAGCAGCAAAAGCGTCCCCATCCATAAGGTTAAGGTTTTCAATAGGCTGTTTCACCCCATAATAGCCATCATAGCTAATAACCGCTTTACCAGTTTTACCTCTTTTGGTGGTAATTAAAACAACTCCATTGGCCCCTCGGGAACCATAAATGGCTACTGAGCTCGCATCTTTTAAGACCTCCATTGATTCTATATCATTGGGGTTAAAATCATTGATATTTGCATTGGTAGGAATACCATCAATTACATAAAGTGGCTCATTACTGGCGTTTATAGATCGATTTCCACGGATCCTGATTTGTACAGGTGATCCAGGAGAGCCATTGGCTCTAACTATATCAACACCTGCAAGCCTTCCTTGTGATTGCTCCAGGAAATTACCGGCAGGCGTTTCTTTGAGGTCTTCGCTTGTTACAGAGGAAATGGCCCCTGTCAAATCACTTTTACGCTGGGTACCATACCCCACAACGACTACTTCTTCAAGTGAAGAGGTGTCTTCCTGCAAGGAAATGTTTAAAGTGGTTTGATTGCCTACGGTTACTTCGGTAGATTGAAAGCCAATGAAGGAAACCCTTATAACCTGTCCTGAAGTAGCATCAATATTAAATTTCCCATCAATATCGGTAACGGTTCCTGTAGTCGTGCCCACTACCACAACGGTAGCACCTGGGATGGGTAAATTATTCTGATCTACCACTGTGCCACTAATTGCAGCGGGGAGTTTGTTAGTAGGATTGCTCTTTTCAATTTCCGAATGGAAAGTGAAAGGAGAATTTGCTGTATTTGCCCTTCCCTGTGTATAGGTGCAAAATAGCAGCATAGAAAATGCCACCAGCCTAACCAGCCGGTTTGTTGTAAAGTTTGTTATCATGGGTTTATTGATTAAGGTTATTAAATGAATGCTATGTTTTACTGCCAAAATCTACATTTATTTTTGGCAGTAAAACCAAAATTTTGATTGCTACATTTTAAGTCAGGATTTAAATATTTAGTTACTTAAGATAAATTACTGCCCAACAATCTATAAAAAATTACATAATTGTTTTACTTTAAAGATGCAAGCGGTTAAAAAAATTGCATAATTGGAATTAAAAATTCTTAAACAAAGTCCCTTACTTTTCCAACTGATATTAAGCTGTAAATTAAGTTTCAAAGTTTGCTTTTATTAATTCATCCCACTCCTTGATATTTATATAATAGTGAATTCATGGCGTCAATTCACTTTTTCTGACGGTTTTTTCAAAGAGGTTTTGACCATCTTCTCCCACCAAACGAAAAACAACCGCCGGATCTTTATCGGAAGGGAGAAAAGTGAACTCTCCAAAAGCAATTTTTACTTCCTCGCTTTGATTGTCTTCTGGTAAAGTCATTATTGTTTGTTCAACCTCTGGTGAAATGGTTTTTCCATTAACAATCACTTTATAAGCATATTTTATAGCTGGCTTTAATCCATCAACCTCAACAACTGCCGACAAATCAGTTTCCTCTGTGGTATAGACTGGTCCGAAAACTAAATTTCCTTCCTCATTATCTATCCTTACCTCAACTTTAGAAGGAGCTAAGGTTCTTACCCAAACTGATGCTCCGTTAGCTTTAATCTGGCCTGGCATAGGACCTGCAAGGATGCCACGTTTTTGTTAATTTATCAGGTCTTTAAAAAACGAGGATTTCATTGAATCAGCGAAGCATCAACCCTAATAAATATTCAACCTTACCATTTGACATTGATGCCTATTTTTCGAGCGTAGCGGGAATTTTTAAGTCGTATTTTTTGGTCAGGCTATTTTCGACTGAAATTTATAAATTCTTTATTAAAATTTTCAAAGGTTCGGTCCCCTTCATAAATGGTTACTCTGAATTTGAACTTTGCTTCTTCCCCTGGTTGTAATGTTAAGGTACGCTTTTCAGGTTGTTCTATATGGCGACCTTTCTGGAAATCAAACTGCCCAATGGGGTTTGCTGCAAAACATCCATAACCTCTTGCATGCCAAAAGGTTGGGTAATTCGTGCTTTCGGGATGGTGATAAATAGCGATTCCTATTCTTTTGCCATCATTTTCTCCTTCTAGTCTTACCCAGCTTGAACGTTTTCCCCAGATGTTTTTTTCTGTTCGATCTCCTTCTGCATTCAAGTATTCACCCGTGTTTTGAATTTCGGATTGGTTGGATTTTTCTGCCAGCCAATCTGCTACCCGGACAGCAAACATCCCCTCTTTGGTGTCTTCAAAAGTTACCGGTAGGTTCAAGGCCTTCAAAACAATGTCAAAATCAAAAATGTACCTGTCTTTTATAAAGGAAAATTCCATTTTACGGGTTTCAGAAAGTAGCGCTTTGTGGTCCTTACCTATCCAATGGCTTAAGGTGGTCAAATACCCTTTATTTTTCCCTCCTTCATTTCCAACACCTCCATATGTTTGATTTGAGGGGGGATATCATGGAGATTCCAAAAACTGTTGCCATTGACCTCTTCGTTACTTCCATAGGTAAAATAAAGTCCGGTATGGTGAGGATGGTCTTTGCTCTCTCCCTTCCTTTCCTCAATTGGAAAACCTCTCGTTACCACTACACCTGAAGGAGATAAAATTGGAAAAAGATAGGGCTTCAGTAAATTTTCTCCGATTTTATAACTGGTAACCATTTTATCGCCCAGAAATAGGTCGATTTGATCTTCGGTTTGTACAAAGTTTACTTGTTGGGAGAAGCCCCTTTGTATTGTCAGGGTGCAAACCAACATCACTAATAAAAGAAAATTTTTAGGGTTCATCATTTGTACTTTTAAGTATTGAAATTTACGGCCGTCCCAGTAATTTAAGAAAACAGAATTAAAGTACCTCCTATAGGTAGATAAAGTTTTTTATGGGTTCCGAAAGCTACCCCCAAAAGGTCCAAAACAGGCGCTATTGAATGTTTCCCACCCTTCAGATGTGATTTATAGGCTTCGATTCCGCTGACTTCCGCTCTGCTAAGTCACCTTTAAGGAAATTGGAACTGGCCTTTACATAAAAAAAGCAATACCCGAAAAAGGTATTGCTTTTTAGAAATCGGCCATATTACTGCCAAAATCGTGTCGTAATCGTTATTTTATGGAGGCTCACTGCCATGGTTAGAAACACTTCAACCTGCCTAGGCTTCTTGAGATTTATTAGATAGTCTACAACTGACAAGAAACTACCTAATTGGTTTAACAGGTACAATCCCAAACTCCTCGGCATGTTCCATTGCTGTTACAATATCATTGACCAAGGGGAATTCTATTCCCAAGTCAAACAATTGTTTAAACATGACAGGATCATCTGTACCGAAAAAATTGATACCAATGCCTTTTTCATGAAGGCTTTTAACATAATTTTTAAAGTCAGGAGTTACGGGCCCTTTTAATTGAATAAAATCTGCATCCATGGCAATGGTTCCTTCCACATAGTCTAAAACACCGGATTGCCTTTCCATATTGCAGATCAAAATTTTATCTGAGACTGACCTTGCCCCATTTGCTGCCTCTTCCTTTACGGCCATTACTGCCTGATGGGTTTTTCCCATTTCCAGAATAACTTCAGCCACTTTTTTACCCAGCTCAAACCCACCTTTCAAATGAACATTTAACCATATATTGGCTGGCATCATCTCCAAAACTTCGCTCAAAACAGGTACCTGTGTACCAGAAAAAGATTTGTCTTTCCAACTCCCGGCATCCAGGCTTCTTATCACTTTTGAATCCATCATGGCAACTTCTCCACTCCCATTGGTAGTCCTGTCCACAGTACCATCGTGCATAATGATAAGTGCAGAATCCTTGCTAAACTGAACGTCAAATTCTATCATTTGAGCTCCAGATAAAATGGACTGTTCAAATGCTGGAAGGGTATTTTCAGGGTGACTGGTCATGGCTCCCCTGTGGGCACAAAAGCCTTTACCAGGCATTTCAATGCTTTGGGCAATGGTGCTTTGAAGAAAGGTTGTGTTCACCAAAAATAATAGAATAATAAGGGCTGGGATAGCTTTTCCACTAAATGCCTTAAGGGAAATTTTGTTTTATTTGAATGTTGAATGGGCATGTTTTCTTCTGATGAATTTAATCAAATTTCTAATTTGCGATGAATTGACAAGGTAATCCCCTTTTTTGAAAATTTCAAAGGATTAGTTCAAGGACTAAACCCTAAAACCAAATTGGTAACAAGGACTTGATAATTATATAAACTTGGTTTCTAGGGTTTCTACAGCTTTTGTAAAAAGTTGAAATTTCAGAAATGGTTTAATTAGGTTAAGTTACCTATCCAATCCTATTTCCAGCCCCCTGAGCTCAGCCAAACCTTTTAATCTCCCTATTGCAGAATAGCCTGGATTGGTTTGCTTATCGAGGTCATCTAAAAGTTGATGACCATGGTCAGGCCTATAAAGGATAGGCCTTTTTCGGTTCTTATTCAACTTGATTAGCTGCTGCATAATGGTCACCATGTCTACATCACCATTCAAATGTTCCGCTTCATAAAAGTCTCCCCTATTGTTCTTTTTAACATTTCTAAGGTGGGCAAAATGCACCCTCTCTCCAATCTTAGCTAGAATTTCAGGTAGGTCGTTGTGTCCGCCGGCACCCAGTGACCCTGTACAAAAACAGACACCATTGAAAAATTCTGGGACTTTGTCCATAATGTATTTTAAATCCTCAACATTTGAAGCAATTCTGGGCAAACCTAAAATTGGAAATGGGGGGTCATCAGGATGAATGGTCATCGTAATCCCTTCCTCTTCACAAGTCTGCTGTATGGACTTAAGAAAGTATACCAGGTTGTCTCTAAGTCCAGCTTTTCCTATTTCCCTATAGATAGCAATGCTATTTATAAGGTCTTCTTTGGTCATGCTTTTTTCAGTGGGCACTCCCATAAGGATGATATCAGAAAGCTCCTTTTTCCTTTCTTCAGTCATGTCGGCCCACCTTAGCTTTGCTAATTCGACTACTTCATCGGAATAGTAGGAAAAAGCTTTCTCTCTTTGCAATATATAATGGTCAAAACTCGCCAAATCTGCCCAATCAAAATAAAGTGCTTTGGCTCCATTCTGTAAGCGATAAGAAAGGTCTGTCCTGGTCCAATCCAAAACAGGCATAAAATTATAGCATACAAGATTAAGACCGGCTTTCGATAGGTTTCTTAAAGTTGTTTTGTAATTATCCAGGTATTTTTCATTTGCATTGCCCCTTGTTTTAATGGCTTCATGAACAGGAACAGACTCAACTATTGACCATTTTAACCCTGCAGCTTCTATCAGCGCCTTCCTTTCTAAAATATCTTCCAGTGGCCATACTTCTCCATGAGGAATATAATGCAAGGCAGAAACTACATCTGTAGCTCCTGCCTGTAAAATATCCTGAAGACTTACTGAATCATTGGGGCCAAACCAACGCCAGCTTTGAATTAATGACATAAACTCTTAATGCGAAGATTTAAAGAACATTTGAAGTACCATAAGGGAATCTTTGTGGGCGCGACAACATCGCATTGGCCTCATCGTCATTTTTGAATTTTTCTCTGACAGGATCCCAATACAGTTTCCTCGGAAGTTTCATGGCTATATGCGAAACCAAACAAGCACTGCAGGAACGATGCGCCACTTCTACTGGAGCGATGGTTTGCTCCCTGGAGATGATACAGTCCAGCCAGTTCTTGTGCTGTTCTTCACTTTCATAAAGGTGTACCTCGTCAGGCCCTATTACTGAACCTAAGATTTTTTGATCACTGGCTTTAAAAGCATCGCTGGCCTTTCCACCAGGAACAGGATCACTGGCTGTTACGCCAACGTTTCCACGTGCAACGAAAATCCAACCTTCTGTACCTTCAAAGCGAACACCATTGGGATAATCCCCACTTACTTCCATGATGACATCATTGTCGTATTTGGCTTTCACTTTAAAATCACCGTGAACAGACCAAAGCCCTTCTGTTGGAAAGGAAGCTGTTGCTTCAACTTCAATTGGACCTGAATATTCTTTACCCATGGCCCAATGTGCAATGTCTAAATGGTGAGCTCCCCATCCGGTAATCATTCCTGCACCAAACTGCTCACAACGCAACCAACCAGGTCTGGAGCTAATATCATCCTGAGAATGCACCCTGTCCAAAGTATATGGAACCCAAGGGGTAGATCCTAACCACATTTCATAATTAAGATTTTTAGGAATTGGCATCTCTGTAGCTGTTCCACCTGCTGGATCTCCCGGCAAACCGATAAATATTTTTTCAACCTTCCCTATTCGTCCATTTCGAACCAACTCACAAGCCCTTTTAAATTGTGGCCAGGGATTTTGAGACCTTTGCTGACTTCCCATTTGAAAAACTGCGCCTGTCCTATGAATCGTATCACTCATCATCCTACCTTCCTCTATTGTTAAAGAGGTAGGTTTTTGAAGGTAAACGTCTTTACCAGCTAAAGCGGCTTCCATTGCTGGTTGTGCGTGCCAGTGGTCAGGAGTACTTACGATAACCGCATCGATATCTTTGCGGCTTATCATTTCCCGAAAATCATCGTAAATGCTAACATTTACATAGTTAGATTTGCCAGTTTTTTTCTCATAAAAACTTTCTATCCCCTGTGTGCCTTGTGCTCCACGGTTACTGTCCACATCTGCTACAGCAATCACTCTAGCGATATCATTCTTTAATGTTTCAGGTAAATCATGCGTCATGGCTATTCTACCAAAACCTACTTGACCAATATTGATCTTATTACTTGGGGCATTTTTCCCCAAAACAGAAGCAGGAACAATGGTAGGAAAACCAGTTACGGCCAAAGAAGCAGCTAATGCCCCCTTCCCCGTTGATTTTATAAATTTCCTTCTTGATTCATTGGTATTTTTGGCGTTTTTCATAGAAGCACTCTTTAAAATTGTTCTATTGTCTATTGTTAATTATTGAAAGTCTAATGCTTATTTAAAATTTACAGGGCTATCCCAGGCATTGGCATATGCTTTTGAGTAATCTTTTTTAGAAATGCGGCTGGCAATAAAATTCATGCCTTGGTAAATATGTTTTAGAAAAGTAGGGTCTTCATAATCTTTCTTATTGTGTCCTAATGCTGTAATCCAAGCAACTCCTCCATCGAAATCCTGGTGCCAAACTGCTGGGTAATACCTGTGAAATGGAGCGGTTTTCTCCATTACCATCTCATGCTGCTCCCCATTTAAGGAGGTCAAATCATGCGCCATTAAAACCTTTGCCCCAGGATATAGCTCCTTCATCAAATAGCATTCATCTTCCTTGACCCATATATTAGGGATACCATCCATTGAAGGGTGACTTTTATCTATTTTATTAATGGCTAGTTTTTGGTATTTAGGATGCCCGACAAAAGTGCCTCCAATAAGCATCTTAAACCATTCCCAGTTTCTCTCTGTACCTATTACTGAGTGCAGCCCCACTAGTCCACCACCAGCTTGAATGTATCTTCTGAAAGCTAATCTTTGCTCATTGTTTGTAAACACCTCATTATTGGTACTTGGAAATACCATCAAATCTATGCTTTGAAGATTTTCCTCGGTAAAAAAATTTGGGTCGTCTGTTACCGTTACTTTAAATTTATATTCAACGGCCAATTTCTCTAAACTTGCTACTGCAAATGGGACATTGTCATGGACAAAACCCTTTCCGTTTTTGGTAAATACCAGAACATTTTTATTCTTTAAATGATTTTTTGGTGACTTTGCTTCAGCTAAGACGGTGCCTGAAACCAATAAAATGGCCATTAAAACAAAGACTTGAAGTTGTTTTAATGATTTAGAGACTGTTGGACTATTATTCATTTTGACAATGTTGGTTTAGTACTAATGATTAGAATTTATTAATTGTTATGATTGGTTTATGCGCAAATTGCATCCAGGCAGCTTCTGCTTGTTCTGGACTTATCTTCTTCGAAGATACTAAAAAACGATAATTGAGTTGGTATGATTTACTGGGTTCTAATTTCCAAGCCATGTTTTTTGTTGGGGCAAAATTAGCGTACATATCTCCCCTATCGTATATGTCTTCTGGCCAAATCCTTAAAGGTTCGGGATGATTGAAGTTTGCGGGATAGGACATCATTACGACAGCGCCATAATCCCCATCCAATTCCCCTTGAACTATGCACCATCTTGCCAAACTACCATCTGCTGATTTCCTGTCCAGGCCTTCTGATGTAATCACTTCACTGTTATTGCGGTTCCACTTTTCAGTTGCCCTCCAGCCTAAACTTCCATACCTGTACTCCTCCAAAACAACAGGTTCATCAGGTGTTGTATTCAATACGATACTGATATCAGCCAGGTAATAATCATTGTCTTTTTCTAAAGCATAAATCCGAGTTCCTTGTACTTCAGTCATGGCTATCTCCGGAACTTTTCTATCCTTCAAAACCACATGTTCATGTAGCGCTTTGTAATCGGCAAAAACCGGACCTGAAGTTCTATTAATAAAATTAGCAAACCTTACAGTTCCTTGCCTCTCCATTAAGTTCCAAAAATCTATAAGTTCATTTTTGTAAGTTGCCCTGGTCCAAGGGTTCCAGAGTCCGTAATGATGGTAATGATCGTTGGGTTGTATTCTGGTTAAAGATTTGCCATCTGGAGTCCACATAGGATGAATAAAACCACTTCGCGCATACGCACTATCAACGCCTTCTGGAGGATACGCAATCCCTTGATTGTATTGCCATAAATCCGCTCCGTTTTTCTGTATGATTAAGCTACTTTCTGTAGCTTTTAAGGCTAAAAAAACATTGTGCTTCTCTTTTTCAACTGTTCTGTGAAGTTCAAACAAATGCGATGATTTAGCCTTATTGGCCTGTGGCTCGATCATCCAAAAGATATACCTGCCGTTTAAGTTATCTACCTGAAAAGGCACTTGAGTTGATTTCCCTGAGGTAACATCCATCAGAACCAATGAAGAATCCGGCAAATGGGTAATTGAATTAAGGTCTAATGATATTGGATACCCAAATTCAGAACTGACCACCTCATCAAATGATATTGCTGCAATTTTTTGACCCATTCCTATAAATGGGGTCCACAAACCTATTAAAAAACAAAGGAGTCTACTAAATCTCATTAGGAATGGTATTGAATACTATTTTAAACCTCTCTTTCCGTAAACATATCAATATATTTATTTCAATACAACCGATTTCATGAAATTTTATCTGTGATTTAATTAGAAATATTCTAAAAAAAATGATTTTTACCAGTAAATTTCTTTCGAACTACCCAATAATATGAATATTATCGACTTTTTTATGAGTGGGTTCATAGATAATATTTTACTTTTTACATATTCATAAAATATAATCACTTTGTAGAAGCTAAAAACCTTACCTACGGAATAATGCACTAAAATAGCTATCTATTGAAATCGGTTGCATAAATCTATAATTTTAAGTATTATTAAGTTTAGATATCGCCAAGCAACCATTAAATGAATAAAGAAATTACGATTTACGATATAGCCAAAGTGGTAGGATTGTCCCCTACTACGGTTAGTAGGGCGTTGAGTAATCACCCTAGAGTAAAAGAAAACACAAGAGAAAAAATCCTTAATACTGCTAAGAATATGGGATATCAATCCAATATTTTTGCCTCTAGTCTACGTAAGAAAAGGTCCAAAAGTATAGGTGTAATTATCCCAAAATTAAACAGTCCTTTTCAGTCATCTGTATTGGCTGGAATGGAGGAAATAGCCACTCAGGCGGGTTATAATTTAATAATCAGCCAATCCACTGAATCGTTGGAAAAAGAAGTGTCCAATGCCAACACCATGTTTAATAGTCGTGTGGATGGCCTCTTGGTATCGAAGGCAGGCACCACTGATAATATTGAACACTTTGCCCCTTTTTTCAAGAAGCAAATCCCTGTTCTTTTCTTTGATAGGGTTCCTGAAGACAATAATTGCACAGGCGTAGTAATAAACAATACACAGGCAATTTATGATGCAACTAGCCATTTGATCAAGGAAGGTTGCAAGCGAATTGTCCATGTTTTAGGAAACCTTAAAATTAACGTTTATTCGGACCGGTTGAAGGGTTATAAGTATGCGCTTTTGGATCATGGGTTAGCATTTAAAGAAGAAAATGTGATCACCAATGATCTGGGAGAAGAATCAGGAGACCGGATTGTGGAAAAAATATTAAAATTAAAACCACGTCCGGATGGATTACTCGTTTCCAACGATGCTTGCGCAGCAAGTTGTTTGATGGCCTTAAAAAAGAAAAAATAAGCGTACCTGAAGACATTGCAATCGTAGGATTTAACAATGACCTTATTTCGAGAATGGTGGAACCTAATCTCAGCACCATTAACTACCCAAGTTATCATATGGGAGAAGTAGCAATGAAAAACCTAATCAACCATCTCGATGATGAACACCAGGAAATCCTGCAGAAGACAAATACAATCACCCTTAGACATGAGTTGATTATTAGAGGCTCATCAAAAAGATAAGGACCAGCCTACTATCCAATCACTCCATTTCGGGAATCCCCTTTATGAGACAACTTTAATTTAAAGTAAAAACCGCTAATCAATACTTAGCTCATATTTTAGCGTCTTCCCTTTTTCTATTGCTGGAATTCCTTCTGTCATCCACAAAGGTGCCTTTTCACCTTTAAGGTAATGGTCAAAAAACTGGGACAATCGAATACTTAAATCCTTTTTATTCTTCCGCTCTTTCAGGTTGTGGTCTTCACCATTGTACACCAATAACCAGGAAGGAACATCATTCCTCTTTAATGCCATGAAAAACTCAATCCCCTGATACCAAGGAACTGCACCATCCTTATCATTGTGCATGATCAATGTCGGAGTTTCCACTCTATCGGTATAGAACAATGGTGAATTTTCAATATAATACAATGGCTTTTCCCAAAGCGTCCCACCAATCCTTGATTGGGTTTGTTCATACTGAAACATTCGACTCATCCCAGTACCCCAACGAATCCCTCCATAGGCAGATGTCATATTGACTACCGGTGCACCTGCTCCTGCAGCCTTAAACATATTGGTTTGGGTAATGACGTATGCAACCTGATACCCTCCCCAGCTTTGGCCTTGAATTCCAATATTGTCTTTGTCTACAATTCCTTTTGCAATCATCGCCTGAACCCCAGGGACAATACAATCAAAAGCACTTGGTCCAGGCAATCCTATTTTATACTTGATGTCTGGTACAAAAACCAAATACTCATTACTTACAAAATAGGGAATATTGATTATAGATGCAGAAGGCACTGGTGAATAATAATGATGTAATGCGTCAGATCTTCTTTCATAGAAATAAACCATCATAGGGTATTTCTTATTCGGATCGAAATTTTCAGGTTTAAAAAGAAGCCCATTCATTTTGTCCCCATCGTTGGACAGAAAATCCACCAATTCTACATCTCCCCAATTGATGCCTTCTTGTTGTTTGTTGATTTGACTCATTTGATGCTCTTTGTGAAAATCTGCATCAGAATAATAAACATCTGGACTTGCTTTAAAAGTCGATTTCTGATAAATGTATCGCTTCTTATTTTCGGCTATTTTTAAACCGTTATAAGTAGCTGCTCCATAAACCAGTACTTTTGGCAGCTTGTCTCCCTTCCAATCACCACGAAAGAAACCACTGCTCTTGGTTTCATTTTCAAATCCACTAAGCATCATTTCATCACTCATATCAAAATAATCCTTTTCAGAATCCAAATTTAATAAGCGATAAGTCATTTCACTTTTCTCACCTTTAACCCTGGTCAGATTCTTAGCTTGATCAAGCTTAAAGGGATCAACTTTCCAAACATCATATTTTCCGTAGACTAGAAAAAATTCATCATCTGCAGACCAGCCGGGGCTACCATAACTTCTCGGTAAAGAAGGACTATCATGTAATTCATAGTGAAAGGCATCCTTAATTTCTGAAGTGAGCGCTATTTTCGCTTTACTAGCGAGGTCAATGGCCTGCCATGAGCTATCTGGAGCATTGTACCAATAGACGAATTTACCAGCCGGAGAAATCCGGGGATTCCCAATCACATTTTCAGCCAATAAATTTATCTCACCTGTCTTTAAATTTACCCGGCTTAGGTCCTCTCCTATCTGTATGTCCCAACTATAAGCCCTCCGATAAGGACTATTGTCACGAACAATTGCCCAATCTCCTTTTTTAAATCTATTGAAATGGACATCACTGCTGAGGCTTTCCCCTAAGAGATGAATTTCACTCTTACTAATTTGATATACAGCTACTTTACTCTCCCTCTCTCTATCTTCCAATTTTTTTAGTTGCATGGGCTGAATCTCTTTGTCTTGCCAGCCCCAGATATCAAGGTTTACCCTTTCATCTTCCAAAATACTAGAGTCTGCCGCATAAGAGTAGGTTTTCGGCAGTGGATTCCAGCCAAAAAACAAATGTTCTCCGGAATCTGAAAAGGAAGGTGAAAAATGCTCGCTGACCCTATGGTCTTTTTGATCGGGAATACTTTCCCAATGCTTAAACTCCCCTTCACCATCCAACAAGTACAGTTGGAAATCTTTGATTTCCTCCTCAACAGATGAAGTGCTTCCCAAAACTGCAAATTGAGCCCCATTAGAAGAGAAAACAGGAAACTTATAAGCTGTCAAGCTATCAATTAACTGATTTTCAATTCCAGATTCTAAATCAAGGAGCTTTATAACTTTAAAATCTTCCTTTTTACTAACCAGGTACACTTTACTGCCGTCATCTGAAAAACCGTAATCCAATACCGTTTCAAAGGCGTAGGATTTATCGCCAACAAAACTTTGAATGTTCAATACAAAAGGTTCATCCTTGCTCTTTACCGTTTTCGTTTCAATGGAACTTGTATCTTTATCAACTTTAGAAGGCACCTGATAAGCATACCAGTTTTTCACCTTTTTAGGTAATTTATATCCGCCAACTCCCGGAATTTTAATCTTTTCATCCGTTCTTAAATCAATTAAAAGCAGGCTGTCTTCAGGGAAGTCTTCTTTTTTAACTTTTTGGAGTTTAAGTTGCCTGATACTGTCTTTCTCTGCTTGGATCAAACCTATCATCCAGCGACTATTTTCCGAAAATGCTGCTTTACCCGCCCTAGGGATGGTTATCGCCTTTTTACTAGCTGCTAATTCAGTCAATTGAACCCTGCCATCACCATCCTGAAGGGCTATTTCCATCGCCACCCACTTACCGTCTTTGGAGATTTGCTTATTTGCAATGGTTTCCCAACGGTCATAATCCTGATGCGATAGTGAGGGTTTAATTTGTTGAGCGGCCAAATTGAAGGCCATAAATAGAAAAAGTACAATCGGAGAAAATCTCAATTTTTTGTAGTCGTTAGATGAAAACTAATAAGCCCCTAAGATAATCTTTTCCTTATTCCTTTCAATAGAAAAAATAAATTTTCAAAACCATACTTGAAACAAAGAAACAAGAATGAACGTAAGTTTCTTTAGGTTTTTGATCAGATAAAATCGCCTTTGCGTCAGATTGGGGGGTTCCTACTATAAAGCTTTGTTTAACTAAAACCCTCAATAGAAATTCTCTCATTGTTTGAATTTGAAAACTATTTTATAAATAGCCACAAAAGAATCTAGCTAATGGCTATAATTAATTCATTATTCAGTTGAAGGGTGTTTTGAACACTTAAATGAACATGAAATCAGCAATAATGACAATTTCTTATTCCTAAAAACAAAAATAGTCTGCAAATTCTTTGACAATTTAATAATTTAAGCAGATCTTTATTTTGGAATCAACAATTAACTTATTGAAAAATGGACAAAATTTTAGATATTGACAATGTAGACCTCAAAATTATATCTCTGCTCAATAAAGATGCTAAAACCCCATATACTGAAATAGCTAAAAAGGTTTTCGTTTCTTCTGGGACCGTTCATGTCCGAATGAGAAAATTAGAAGACCTTGGAGTTGTGAAGAGTGCTACCTTGAATATTGACTTTTCGAAACTAGGATATGACATCTCTGCATTTCTTGGTATTTATTTAGAAAAAAGCTCCCTTTACGATACTGTAATAGAAAAACTTAAAGACATATCTGAAGTAATAAACGCCTACTATACCACTGGGAACTACAGCATTTTCGCGAAAATTATTTGTAAGGATACCAATCACTTGAGGGAGGTTTTAAATAAAATCCAATTGGTGGAAGGCATTGATAGAACAGAAACGCTTATCGTTTTAGAGGAAAGTATCAACAGACCCATACATCTTGCAACCGATAAAAAGTAGCTGAAATTAATTATTAAGACTAAATCTAAATAAAAAATTTATTTAGATTTTTGTATATTGTATATGGTTTTTTCAATATTTACTATTTTAACTGATAGTAATTTTTTAATATTATTACCCTGAATATCAGTAGATTAAGTAGTGAATTAGGTGTTATTTGATATTATTCCCTTCCTTTTAGAACAATAAAAAATAGATTAATGTTATATATTTGTGGAACAAAATATAATTAGTCTAAATAACTCTTTTTTATGAGCAAGGACAATGAAATCTTAGAAGAATTAACATCCAGAGAGTATGAACACGGATGGTCAGTAGATTACGAAGCTGATGAAGCTCCAATTGGCCTCAACGAAAACATCATTCGATGGATCTCTTCCAAAAAAGAAGAGCCTCAATGGCTTTTGGATTGGCGTCTCAAAGCTTTTGAACAATGGAGAAAAATGGATGAGCCTACTTGGGCCAATGTTCATTACCCGAAAATAGACCTTCAGTCGTTAAGGTATTATTCTGCTCCAAAACAAAAAAGCAAGTCCAAAAAAATTAGCGATATAGACCCTGAGCTTTTAAAAATATATGAAAGACTGGGTATTTCTTTAAATGAGCAAAAAAGACTTCAAGGTGTTGCAGTAGATGTAGTATTGGATTCTGTTTCTGTAGGAACAACATTCAAAGACACACTTTCAAAGCTTGGAGTAATATTCTGTTCCTTTAGTGAGGCAGTTACAGAACATCCGGATTTGGTAAAAAAATACCTCGGATCTGTTGTGCCAGCTACAGACAACTACTATGCAGCACTTAATGCTGCAGTATTTTCAGATGGCTCATTTTGTTATATACCGAAGGGTGTTCGTTGCCCTATGGAGCTTTCGACTTATTTTAGGATCAATGCAGCTAACACAGGGCAATTTGAAAGAACCCTTATTGTAGCAGAAGACCAATCTTATGTATCCTATTTAGAGGGCTGTACTGCGCCTCAAAGGGACGAAAACCAACTCCATGCAGCGGTTGTAGAGATTTATGCAGCAAAGAATGCTGAAGTAAAATATTCTACTGTTCAAAACTGGTACCCTGGAGATAAAAATGGCAAAGGTGGGATCTACAACTTTGTAACTAAAAGAGGTATTTGTGCTGGAGACAATTCCAAAATTTCATGGACACAAGTAGAAACAGGTTCAGCCGTAACCTGGAAATACCCATCCTGTATCCTTAAGGGTGACAATTCAATTGGTGAGTTTTATTCTGTTGCTGTAACAAATAACTACCAACAAGCTGACACGGGTACCAAAATGATTCATATTGGTAAAAATACCCGGTCAAGAATTGTTTCTAAAGGTATATCAGCGGGGAAATCACAGAATTCCTATAGAGGCCAGGTTCAGGTAATGAAAAGGGCTACCAACTCCAGGAATTTCTCACAGTGTGATTCACTCCTTATGGGTGACCAATGTGGTGCACATACATTCCCTTATATAGATATTCAAAACCCTACTGCCAAGGTAGAGCACGAAGCAACAACATCTAAAATTGGTGAAGATCAGATATTCTATTGTAACCAACGAGGAATTAGCTCTGAGGATGCAGTAGCTCTTATTGTAAATGGTTATGCCAAGGAAGTGTTAAATCAGCTCCCAATGGAGTTTGCTGTAGAGGCCCAAAAACTTTTGGCTCTTACTTTAGAAGGAAGCGTAGGTTAAAAAATTAGAAAAATGTTATCAATAAAAAATTTGCATGCTGCAATTGAAGGCAGCCCGATATTGAATGGTATAAACCTTGAGATTAAAGCAGGTGAAGTACATGCCATCATGGGACCAAATGGTTCTGGAAAATCAACTTTGGCTTCAGTCTTGGCTGGACGAGAAGAATATGAAGTAACAGAAGGATCTGTTACTTTCAAAAACAAAAACATTTTGGAGCTTAGTCCAGAGGATAGGGCACGTGAGGGAATCTTTCTTGCCTTTCAATATCCAGTGGAAATCCCTGGCGTAAGTTCTACAAACTTCCTAAGAACGGCCGTTAACCAAGTGAGGGAATACAGAGGTCAAAGCCCACTAGATGCGGTAAAATTCCTTTCCCTTATGAAGGAGAAAATGAAGTTGGTGGAAATAGACCAAAAGCTATTGAGCAGGGCCTTGAATGAAGGCTTTTCTGGCGGGGAGAAAAAGAAAAATGAGATTTTCCAAATGGCCATGTTGGAACCAACACTTTCCATTTTGGATGAAACAGACTCAGGTTTAGATATCGATGCGCTTAAAGTGGTGGCTAACGGAGTAAATCAACTCAAAACGAAAGACAATGCCACAATAGTGGTAACCCATTACCAACGTTTATTGGATTATATTGTCCCTGATTTTGTTCATGTCTTGTACAAAGGTAAAATAGTGAAATCTGGCACAAAAGATTTGGCTCTAGAACTTGAAGCCAAAGGTTACGACTGGATCAAGGATGAATTATCAGGAGCAACGGTTTAATTTTAATCCAAGATTTTAATTTCTTATGACAGTATCAACAAAGAAAGACCATCAACTGGTTGAATTATTTCTTTCAACCCAGGCGAATTTAGATAAATCCGGCCTTCTTATTGAATTGAAGTCTGCTGCGAAATCATCACTGGACGAAACCGGCTTTCCTACTTTAAAGGAGGAGGAATATAAATTCACCAATATTAACAAACGAATTCTTGACAAGATAAAAAAATACGCATCTCCCAATACTGTAAATAATATTGGAGATGTGTTGGAAGCCAACCAATTGTTTAACTCACTTGAAGGGTATAAGCTAATCAGAAACAATGGCGTTTTTGAAGCAGAATTATCGTCTAAAAGTGATGGTTCATTTATAGTTAAACCATTTTCTGACCTTAATTCCGATGAAGTAAAAGAAATTGGATCGATTGAAACTATAAATAAGGATCCTTTCACGGCTTTAAATTCCTATTCTTTTGAATCGGGTATTAGGGTTGAGATTCCAGAGGGAGCGATATTAGAGCAGCCAATATTATTGGTGGATGTAATAAGTGCTGACGCAAATGGTGAGTGTGTCCACCCTAGGGCCTATTTCCATGCAGGAAAAAACAGCCAAGCAACAGTAATAGAAATAACTATATTTCTTGATGAGTCTCCGGTCTTCCTTAATGAAGTCCAGGAATGGAACATCGAGAGCAATGCGCACATTCGTCATTACAAACTTCAGGATGGGCACAAAGCAGAACTAGGAGTAAGCAACACAAGCTCAAATTTAGCTCGGGATGCAACTTTCACCTCAGTCCTTTTGAGTCTTAATGGAGAAATGCTTAGAAACAACCTTAGTATAAATATCAATGACACTAATTGTACAGGGAATATGTATGGGATTTATATGCTCAATGGCAAAACCCATGTAGACAACCATACAAATGTTGATCATAAGATGCCACATTCTGAATCAAATGAACTTTATAAAGGGATTTTGACGGACCAATCCAGAGGTGTTTTTAATGGTAAAATCTTCGTAAGGAAGGATGCACAAAAGACGAATGCTTTTCAACAAAACAATAACATCCTATTGTCAGAAGAGGCCATTTTAAATACAAAACCTCAACTTGAAATTTGGGCGGATGATGTAAAATGTTCTCATGGCTGTACTACGGGTCAGCTTGACGAGGAAGCACTCTTCTATCTCAGAGCAAGAGGAATAGGAAAAGAAAGTGCCAAATCCTTGTTACTTTATGCATTTGCAGGTGAGGTACTTGACAAAATTACCCACGAAACCTTTAAAAAATACTGTGAAGAAATAGTACATGAGCGACTTGGAGCCATTAAATAGTATTAATTCAGGAATAATAGCTGAGGATAAAATCAGAGCGCTTTTCCCTATACTTCATCAGGAAGTAAATGGAAAGCCTTTGGTCTATTTTGACAATGCCGCTACTACTCAAAAGCCGATTCAAGTCATTGATGCCTTGAAGAAGTATTATGAGGTGGACAATTCCAATATTCACAGAGGAGCGCATACCCTGGCTTCAAGAGCTACTGATTATTTTGAGCAGACTAGAAACCTTGTCAAACAATTCATAAATGCTCCTTCCACGGAGCAAGTAATTTTCACCAAAGGAACCACTGATAGTATAAATTTAGTGGCTTCCACCTTTGGTAGAAAGTTCATTGCTGAGGGAGATGAAATAATAATCTCCACATTAGAGCATCATTCTAATATTGTTCCCTGGCAGATGTTGTGTGAAGAGAAGGGAGCAATTTTAAAAATAATCCCTATTCATGACAATGGAGAACTAGATTTAGAAGCCTACAAAAATCTATTGTCCAATAAAACCAAATTGGTGGCGGTAGTTCATGCCTCCAATGCCTTAGGAACAATCAATCCTGTCAAGGAAATGATTGAGCAAGCCCATGAATTTGGGGCAAAGTTCCTTTTAGATGGTGCACAGAGTACAGCTCATTTAGACGTAGATGTTCAGGATTTAGATTGTGACTTTCTCGCATTTTCTGCGCATAAAGTATACGGACCTACCGGAGTTGGCATTCTATATGGAAAGTGGGAACTTCTAGAATCAATGCCTCCTTACCAAGGTGGTGGCGAAATGATAAAAGAGGTCACCTTTGCGAAAACAACTTATAATGACATTCCTTATAAATTTGAAGCTGGAACACCCAATATTGCTGATGTGATAGCTTTTGGTGAAGCCATTAGGTTCGTTAATCAGTTAGGCAAAGCAGCTATAAGGAAGCATGAAAACCAACTCTTAGAACATGCCAGAGAAAGGTGTGCAACGATAAAAGGTTTTATCCCAATCGGTACTGCCAGAGATAAGGTAAGTGTTTTGAGTTTTGGTATAAATAATATTCACCCATTTGACGTAGGGATGATGTTGGATGCCTCTGGTATTGCCGTTAGAACCGGACACCATTGCACCCAACCACTTATGGAGCGGTTTAAGATTGAGGGAACTGTCAGGGCTTCTTTTGCTGTTTACAATACCATAGAAGAAGTTGATAGGCTAGTTGAGAGTTTGACCAAAATCTCAAAAAGGAAAAATTAATGGCAGATATAAACAGTATTCAGGAGGAGATAATTAGCGAATTTGAAATTCTGGGTGATGACAAGGAATCCACTATCTATTATATTATGGAGCTTGGGGATCAACTACAAGAATTTCCTGAAGAAGAAAAAAAAGAAGACAATATCATCAAAGGCTGTCAGTCTAAAGTTTGGTTGACAACAACCCTTGAAGATGGGAAAATCTGTTTTCAAGCAGACTCAAATACAGACATTACAAAAGGGCTTATCAGTTTACTTATTAGAGTGCTGTCAGAAAGAAAAGCCAGTGAAATAATCAATGCAGATCTTTACTTTATTGATAAGATTGGCATGGGAAACATCATAGGTTCACAGCGGTCTAATGGACTTTCAGCTATGATAAAACAAATGAAGCTATATGCAATAGCGTATCAAGCCAAAACAAATGCATAAATCAGCTATGGAAAAAACAGATCAATCAACAGACGATCAGGAAGAGATAAAACGTAAGGTCGTTAATGCGATTAAAGATGTCTATGATCCTGAAATCCCAGTAGATGTTTACGAGCTTGGTCTTATTTATGAAATCACTGTTTACCCTGTAAACAATGTTTATATACTAATGACGCTCACATCACCTAATTGTCCTGCTGCGGAAACAATCCCTTCCGAAGTAAAAACAAGTGTCTCTAGTATAGAAGGCGTTAACAATGTCGAAGTTGAGCTTACCTTTGACCCACCCTATTCTCAAGACATGATGTCAGAAGTAGCAAAGCTAGAATTGGGATTTTTATAATAGTAACTTATAAACAAAAAGAATATGTATCCAGAAGAATTGATAGCACCAATGCGTGCAGAGCTTACAGAAGTTGGTTTCAAGGAATTCAGATCAGCTCAGGATGTAGAAGATCATCTTAAAGAACATAAAGGAACTACTTTTATTGTTGTGAATTCAGTTTGTGGTTGCGCAGCAGGTGCCGCTCGTCCAGGAGTTCGTACAGCAATAGAGAAAGCTGCCAAGAAACCAGATGTTTTAGCAACCGTATTTGCAGGAAACGATGCTGATGCTGTCGCCAAATTTAGAGAACTGACTCTTCCTTATCCTCCATCTTCTCCAGCCATGGCATTGTTCAAAGATGGTGAATTGGTGCACTTTATTGAGAGACATCATATTGAAGGAAGAAATGCGCAAATGATCGGCGATCATTTGGTAGAAGTATTCGAACACTTTTGTTAAGGAATACCCATAAAGGGTATTCTTTACTCTCCCCAAAAGCAATAAAAATAGCATAAGATAAATTTGGTCAATTCAACCAAAAATAAATCTGAAATGGTAGGATAATAGATATATTAATTGCTTTAATTAGGACAAAACTAATTTTTTCCAAATTAAGTTTTAATTTTGATTTATCAATACAACAGCATTCGAAATGCATTTTGGGAAAATATTAACCAAAATTTACTAAATTGTAGTCAAATCTATTTTAACTGAAGAATTTAGTAATTTATAAAATCATTTAATTATAAACACATGTCGGATATTGCTAAACTATCCTTTAAAGGTAAAGAATACGATCTTCCAGTCACTGAAGGTACAGAAAATGAAATTGCAGTTGATATTGCAAAATTACGTGGGCAATCGGGGTTAATTACCATTGATCCTGGTTTTAAAAATACGGGGTCTACAAAAAGTGCCATTACGTTTTTAGATGGGGAGAAAGGTATTTTAAGGTATAGAGGCTACAATATTGAAGACTTGGCCGAAAATTCTAATTTTTTAGAAGTTTCTTATTTGTTGATAAATGGTGAATTACCAACTACCGACCAATACGAGGATTTTTCTGACAGGATCACAAAACACACCCTCGTTCATGAGGACATTAAGAAGATTTTGGACGGCTTCCCTTCAGTAGCTCACCCAATGGGGGTTCTTTCCTCATTGATTTGTTCTCTAACAGCGTTCTATCCAAATTCTTTAGATCCCAACAACACGGATGAAGAAATTCAATTGAGCATGGTAAGGCTTTTGGCCAAAATGCCTACGTTCGCTGCCTGGGCATATAAAAACAAAATGGGACATCCTGTAAATTACCCAGACAATAGTTTAGACTATTGTGGTAATTTCATGAAAATGATGTTCTCATTGCCTTCTGAAAAGTATGAAATAGATCCAGTTATTTCAAAAGCATTGGATAAGTTATTGATCCTTCATGCTGACCATGAACAAAACTGTTCTACATCTACGGTAAGAATGGTAGGTTCATCTCAAGCAAGTATTTATGCTTCTATCTCTGCTGGTATCAATGCCCTTTGGGGTCCATTGCATGGTGGTGCCAACCAGTCTGTTATTGAAATGCTGGAAGCCATTAAGGCTGACGGAGGAGATTCGAAAAAATACCTGGAGAAAGCCAAGGATAAAAACGATCCCTTCAGATTAATGGGCTTTGGACATAGGGTTTATAAAAACTTTGATCCTAGAGCAAAAATAATCAAGAAAGCTGCAGATGAAGTTTTGGAAAAACTTGGAATCAATGATCCTATACTAGACATCGCCAAAGAACTGGAAAGTGCTGCCCTTAACGATCAGTATTTCGTTGACAGGAAACTTTACCCTAACGTTGATTTCTATTCAGGAATCATATACAGAGCCTTAGGTATACCTACAGACATGTTTACAGTAATGTTCGCTTTAGGAAGACTTCCAGGTTGGATCGCTCAATGGAAAGAAATGCGTGAAAACAACGAACCTATCGGTAGACCAAGACAAGTGTATGTTGGTGAGACAGAAAGAGATTTTGTTAGTATTGACAAAAGATAATAAAAAATACCACTTCTATAAAAAAAAGGGTCAATAGACCCTTTTTTTTATTTAATTCAAAATAAAATTTAGAAAAATCTACACTTATTTGTAATTTATTCTATTTAACAATCCATTATAGTTGTAAATCAGGTTAAAATACCATACCTTTGCAACTTATTTAAAATATACATTTTTCTCCTACGCCGTGGGGTTCCTTATTGTTGATCGACACTGGGATATTTTGGAATACCGTGGCTCAGAGAAGTAAGGAACACATTTCATGGAAAAAGAAATAACATTTTCAGACCTTGGGGTTTCGGAAGAAATCTTAAGGGCAGTGGAAGACATGGGCTATACCCAACCCTCCCCTATTCAAGCACAAACAATCCCTTTATTATTACAGGGTGCAGATTTAATTGGTCAAGCACAAACAGGAACTGGTAAAACAGCTGCTTTTGGTATACCTATTATTGATCGCATAGACAGTTCTAATAGCAAGCCACAAGCTTTAATTTTGTGTCCTACTAGAGAACTAGCCGTTCAGGTAGAAGGTGAAATCGTCAAACTAACGAAATACAACAGGAAGATTTCTTCAACTTGTATTTATGGTGGTGAAGCAATTGATAGACAAATCAGAAGTTTAAAAAGAGGCGTTCAAATCGTGGTAGGTACTCCTGGCAGGATTATGGATCACATGGACAGAAGAACCCTTGACCTTAGTCAAGTTAGCATCATCGTGTTGGATGAAGCTGACGAAATGTTGGACATGGGTTTCCGAGAAGACATAGAAAAAATACTGAGCTCTATGCCAAATGAAAGGCAAACAGTATTCTTTTCAGCTACTATGCCTAAGCCAATTCTGGAACTTACTAGAAAATATCAAACAGATCCAGAAATAATCAAGGTTCTTAGAAAAGAACTTACTGTAGAAAACATTAGTCAGCTTTATTATGAAGTTAGATCAGGATTAAAAACTGATTTGATAAGCAGACTTATTAATCTTCATCAGTACAAGCTTAGTGTGATTTTCTGTAACACTAAAAGGGTAACAGATGAAGTAACTGAAGAGTTGACAGCCAAAGGAATACCTGCAGAGGCATTACATGGTGATTTGTCTCAAGCTCAAAGGACAAAAGTGATGAACAAATTCCGTAAAGGACATTGTTCCGTATTGGTTGCAACTGACGTTGCTGCTAGGGGGATTGATGTAGAAAATGTTCAAGCTGTTTTCAATTACGATTTACCACTTGATGAAGAAAATTATGTTCACAGAATAGGACGTACTGGCAGAGCAGGTAAAACAGGAACAGCTATAAGTTTTGTATCTGGAAGAAGAGACTCTGGCAAAATTAAAGACCTTGAAAGGTTTATTAAAACGACTATAGATAGAGCTGCACCACCATCTGTGGATCAACTTATTCAGATGAAAAGAGATCAATTGACTAAGGATATCCATAGACAATTGGCTAAAGAAGAAGACAATACTGTATTTGAGCAGGCAATTGAAAGTCTTCAAGCTGAAGGAGTTACTGTAGAGCAAATTGCACTAAGCTTAGTGAAAATGCAATTAGGTGATGCTATAGACAAGTTCAAAGAGATGAACTTTACTCCAGAAAAAGATCGAGGAGGAAGAGATGACAGAAGAGGCAAGAGAGATCGAAACGATAGAGATAGAGGAGAAAGAGGAGCCAGCAGTAGAGGGCGTTCTGGAGAAAGAGGAGGAGATCGTAGCGGAAGACGAGGCGGTAAAAAAGAAAGAGAGCCAAATATGGCCCGTCTTTTTCTAAACCTTGGTAAAAAAGACAGGATTCGTCCTAATGATATTGTTGGTGCCATAGCTGGAGAAACAGGTGTTTCAGGAGGAAGTATAGGTGAAATTGATATCTTTGATAGCTTTTCATTTGTAGACATTCCAAAGAAAGATGTTAGCCATGTAATCAATGTAATGAACACGAATACAATCAAAGGCAAGGCAGTAAATTTTGAAATTTCAAAACCTTAAACCAGAATATGCAATTGATTTAAGATTGCATAATTCAACTTGATTGTTTACACACAAGTAAATTACGAATAGAAAAGCCATCCATAATTGGATGGCTTTTTTATGCCTTTAAAATAATCATTCTAGCCATTATTTTTTTGATATAACCTGAACAGCCACAAACAAGCTCTTTGACCCTCAAATAGACTTTTGCCATTCCTGATAATTAATTTGCAAAACAAAACGCACACAAGCAGATTCAGCAAGCATGTTGCCGCATAACTTTGTTTTACTACCACTGTTAAATCAGCATTCACTTATCGACAAGCCATCCTCTCCTATTCATCAAAGATTTGGCACTTTCAAATTTTAAATTTACTTTTAATCGCTTAGTAATATTTAAACTAATTTCACAAAAGCATCACTTGCAAGCCAACCAAATTCAAATGAGCGCATTATGAATAGAAAGTTTGAAATAATAGGGTTAATTATTGTCTGGTTTGCTATTATGGCGCAATTGTATCTAATTATTCAGCATCGGCAGGCATCTGTATTTGAAACCCTAATCCGGTTTGTCAGCTTCTTTACGGTATTGACAAATACATTGGTGGCCTTGTATTTCACCACCATAATTTTTAAGCTTAAAGCCTTTCCATTTTCAATTCTTTCAAGCAAGGGGGCATTGACTGCCATCACTACATTCATCCTTATCGTGGGATTAGTGTATCAACTGGTATTAAGAGGTATATGGCAACCTACTGGTTTACAGTATTTTGTAGATGAACTTCTTCACACCATTGT
The DNA here is from genome assembly GCF_000427295.1 of Cyclobacterium qasimii M12-11B. Taxonomy (GTDB): domain Bacteria; phylum Bacteroidota; class Bacteroidia; order Cytophagales; family Cyclobacteriaceae; genus Cyclobacterium; species Cyclobacterium qasimii. Next base: position 74,831 of record NZ_ATNM01000137.1, read on the forward strand.
GCCTGTTTATGTATTGATTTACTGGTGTTTTAAGGTAGATAAATTCTCCATACAGTCAAAAAACCTAATTCCCTGGTTACTTTACCCCCTCTTTTATTTAATTTTCATTCTAGTAAGAGGGTATTATTCCGGATTTTATCCTTATCCCTTTTTAAATGTGTCTGAAATTGGATTCTTAAAAGCACTTCTAAATATTGGTTTAATAATAGGCGTGACAATGCTTCTATTTGGGGTATTGATGTTTTTAGGTAAGCTAATCCTTAGAAAAAAGATTAGGACCGATAACAGCAATCACTTGTCTTAAATCTAAAAGTCTTTGTATGAGTAAAACAGAAACTAATAAAAAGGATTAATTGAACTTACTCCCATGCCCCTGCCATATGTTGTAACCTTTTATCAATTTTAAATTCCATCTCTTGATAATAAGGACAGGTTAGACCGTTCTTTAATGAATCACTTATCACCTCGTCCACCAAAGTCTTTTTTTCTCCAGTCCAGCCTTTTTCTATGTCTAATTGAAAGGAAGTTTTAGCATTGGCAGGGAAATTGGATAGCATCTCTAAAGCCGCCATTAGGTCAGAATGATCGATGGGAACATCACGGTTCTGGGCCAGTTGAATTATCTCTTCCATCAAATATTCCCATAGCGTTTTCAATTCAGGATTGTTCCTTATTTCCCCTAAAGTTACATCATACGCCGCAGACAATGCCCCCAAGCTTGAGATGAATAAAAACTTTCTCCAAAGATGGGTAGGAGCATCAGATACCAACGATATAGGGATACCACATTGATTTAGGTACTCAAATGCCCAATCAAACTTGTCAGAAAGGGGTTTACCTACAATCACCTTACCAGGGCCACCCAAGTGCCTTATTTGTCCCGGATTTTGCACATTAGAGATCAAGTATATACAAGCATCTACAACTTCGGGCTTCTTAACCAAAGCACTGGCGAATTGGGCTGCATTTACCATGTTTTGAAGGGGTAAAACCAATGTATTCTCATCAAAAATGGATTGGTTTTCTATAATTGCGCTTTCCATCGATTGTGACTTAGTCGCCAAAATCACAAGATCGTAAGGTTCTTCAACTTTTCCACTGAGCAATAAGTCGTCAGGGTATAAAACCACTTCCTCTTCTGGGGAAGTGAATAGAAATCCTTTTGACTTTATGTTTTCATAAGTAGCCCCACGAGAAATAAAATCAAGTTTTATTGAATCATCAAAACGGTTAGCTAAAATTTTCGCTCCTATAAATCCACCTACACCTCCTATCCCAAGGATGGCTATTGATTTTTTTTTCATTTTATTCTTATTTTATCGTTTTGAAAGGTTCATTGGATTTCCGATTCCAGAACGCCCAATATTAATCTTCAATAACCCGCTATTTATTTAAAAAATCAATAAATTTAAAAGAACTATAGGTGTTATTATAAACTTATCACAACCCAAAATACAATAAGTATGTATCAGGAATGGCGCTACAATGAATTTCAGCAGATTGGTAAAGATTATTCTTCACAAGAGGAGGTAGATGTTTATGATCCTTCTCATGATGATTTTAGGGACCTCAAATCAGAAATCAAGGAGGCCAAAGAATGGCTGGCTCCTACCACAAATTCAAAAATTTTAGACATTGGTTGTGGAACAGGTAACTTCTCTATCCAACTGGCAGCATGTTGTGAAAAAGTATACGCGATCGATGTCTCCGAAACCATGTTGAAATTTGCCCAAGCTAAAGCATTATCAAACAAGGTAAATAATATATCCTTTTCTCACACAGGGTACCTGAATTTTGAACTTCCAGAAAATCATGTCGCCGGAGTGATCAGCTCACTTTCCCTTCACCACTTACCAGACTTTTGGAAGAGCGTTGCACTCAATAGAATATTTAACGTTTTAAAGCCTGGAGGGAGACTTTATTTATACGATGTAGTCATACCTGACCAGCAACCCAATGATATAATCAATGATTTCATTAAACGGCAGGAAAAAAGAGGTGGAGAGTTCATGAAAGAGGACACGATTATCCATTTTAAGGAAGAATATTCAACTTTTGACTGGATCATGAAAAAACTCTTAACAGACACAGGTTTAATAATTAAGGGAGAGCAATTCAGCGATGGCGTATTTAAAAAATATCTATGCGAAAAACCAAATAAAAAGTTGCAGTATTCCGCTACTTTTATTCACTTAATACGTTTACTCCGAAATAGAAAATATAGTATCCATTTCACAATAATTACACTATTCTAAAATCTATAAAGCGCAATGGAAATATTCCTTCAAACTGAAACTTGGATTGCCTTGTTAACCCTTACCTTTTTGGAGATCATATTGGGTGTGGATAACATTATTTTCATTTCTATCGTTTCGAATAAATTACCACATAATCAACAAGATAAAGCAAGAAAGATAGGCTTGGCATTGGCCCTTGTATTTAGGATACTGCTCTTATTAGGTATTTCCTATATCGTCCAATTCACCCAGCCAATTATTAGCATCTTTGGGTTTGACCTAAGTGGCCGAGATTTGATTCTCTTTTTTGGAGGTTTGTTTTTACTGTTTAAATCTACAATGGAAATCCATCATAAAATTGAAGGAACCCCGGAAGAAGTCAAAGCCAACTCTACAAGCAGTTTAAAAGGAGTAATATTACAAATAGTATTTTTAGACATTATATTTTCCTTCGATAGTATACTAACAGCCGTTGGATTGGTTGAGGAGGTCGCTATTATGATCATTGCAGTCGTTATCTCAATTATGATCATGATGTCATTTGCTGGACAAATCAGCAGGTTTATCAATGAACACCCTACCCTTCAAGTGCTAGCACTTTCATTTTTAATGCTAATAGGCTTTATGTTATTGGTGGAAGGATTGCACTTTGAAGTTCCAAAAGGTTACATTTATTTTGCCGTATTTTTCTCCTTACTTGTGGAGATCATTAACATGAGAGTCCGTAAAAAAACCAATGGAAATCCGGTTGAACTCAAGCCTAGAATTAAACAAAAAAATGGATAAATTACTCAATGTATCTCCCTTTTAAACCCACGTTCCAAATTGGTAGCTCTGATCTCCGAGCCGCAAATTATCTCTAAAGCTATTTATACTGTAAGGACCATAGCAGCCTATCTGGATATTTTTAAAAACCTATAAGTAGTTGAAAGCACTTCAAATTAATTGCATTATATTATTATTTTCATTCATTTAATCAATTTTTAACGAGAATGGAGCAATGAACGATTCCTTAAAATTTTGTAATGGCAGTCTTTTTGAACCTATAAGGACTTTTTGATGATCTAAAGATTTACAAAAGAAATTTTTGTGAAGGTTTAAGTGGTAATTAAAAGTGCAAATTCAAAAAGTCACAATACATTCAATTAAAAGGTCATATTATTATAAAAAATCAATTTAAGCCTCATTCTATTTCATTAATAAATTAAAATCAAGTGTTTTCACACTACTTTTAGCATTTCCAAAGCCAACTGCAACTTTTTATTTGCTTCACTAGAGCAAGTACAAGTACTCAAATTACAAGAATTTTGGGTATATTTAAGGCATGCATCTATTCTTCAGAAATGCAGTTTACCTAGCAAGCGTTTTAGCTATTTCTTGCACGAGTTTAAAACCTGTTCAAGACTTGTCTACGGAGGCACTCGATGGAATCGGCCAATTTAGAGAATTGGATTATAGCTTTCATACTAGTTGCATCGAAGACTGTACCTTTAGCAAAATAAGTGAAGTTGAAATTGAAAGAAAATTAAATTGCAGCTGTGAATCTTATCAACTTGCAGATGATCAGGTATACAACATGTACCTGGCATTAATTGATTACTGGGAAGGCCTTTACCAGCTTTCTTCGATGAATATTAATCAATACAATTTGAGTAGACCGACGGTTGCCTTGCGAACTACTAATTTAATCCAATTAAAAGATGAACATTTATTGGCCTTCCAAAAGCTATCAGAAATCAGCTTAAAAGCGGTAACAGGCCAATACCGAAAAAATAAAATAAAAACCTATATGGCGGAGGCCGATACTTATCAACAAATAATCAGTGACAAACTGACTTTTGTTCTTAGGGAAAACCTTTCGGGTTTATTGGCTATCCAGGAGGAAGGCTGGTATGCTTATTATAAAACATTGACCTATGATCCAACACTAAATACTGTCGACAAGGCATTAGCTACAGACAAGTACTACAAGTTGTTAGAGAACAACAAAACCCGAAACAATCAAATCACGGTATTGATTGAAGTAATTGATTTAATTTCTCAAAAACACCATCAATTGGTGGAAGCAGGAACAAAATCAAACAGTGCCGGTTTTAGGGAGGAAGTTGGAAGGATATCTAGAGATTTACACACATTACATTATGCTTTTGAGCAACTGAAAAAATGAAAGAAAGATTGGACAGTGAGTATATAAGCCAATTGGCTGATGAATTTTTAGAGATAGCGAAAAAATTCAATGATTATCGTTTTGAGAAAATCAGTCAACAGAAAATAAGCCATGAAACTTTTCTGGATATGGGCAAAAAATCAACTCAGTTGATGAAAACCGCCAGAGAGATGAAACTTCTATCTACGCTAATAGTCGGTGAAGAAACAGCAACGGCAATACTCAAATTAGAAAATATTAATAAGGAGATAAAAAGCAGTATAACTTCTTTGATCGACATTCAAAAAGCATTTGATTTCATTGGAGCGTTGGGGGATTTAGGGTTATCAATTATCGACAAAAACCCAGCAGCCATCAGTGATAACATAAACTTCCTTTCTGATTTGGTAAAAGAGAAAACAAGCTAAAATGAAGGGTCAATTAGAGCATAGAACAAAAAATAAGGAACAGGAAAATTTCTCTCCTGTTTGCTTTCAAAATGACCCTGATATTCAAGAGGATTATCTTTTGCCAGTAGAAAAGCAAGGGAAATCACCAAATACATCCAATAAATCAACAAAGAAGAAAAACAAGACTGTATTTTAGCCTGATTTGGATTTTTTTTAGTATTAATAAAGGTTGAAATAAATGTTTGGTTGCCGATAGTCTTGATAGAGATAATTTTACAAGCACTAAAAAAAACTTCCTTTTATATAAAAAAACAAGAAAGTTTCGTCAATTTTTAATATTTTAGACTTTTATAATTAACAAAAAAATTACCAATGAAAGACATCAATAAATCCACCAAAAACAATTCTAGGAGGAATTTCATAAAAGCCTCCACCACTGCTGTTGCAGGATTCTACATCGTACCTAGACACGTACTGGGAGGACCAGGTTTTAAGGCGCCAAGTGATAAGCTTAGGATAGCTGGAATCGGTGCAGGAGGAAAAGGCGGAAGTGATATTAGAAGTTTTCACAAAAGTGGAAATGCAGAAATTGTGGCCTTATGTGATGTAGATCCAGAAAGAGCATCTGGAAGCATAAAAGCTTTTCCTAAAGCAAAATTCTATGCCGACTACAGAGAAATGCTTGAAAAAGAAGGCAATAGTATAGATGCGGTATCCGTATCAACGCCGGATCATAATCATGCTGTACAAGCTTTGATGGCAATGAAAATGGGCAAGCACGTTTATGTGCAAAAGCCATTAACACATACGATTCAGGAAGCTAGGATATTAACACAAGCAGCAGAAAAATATAAATTGGTAACCCAAATGGGTAATCAAGGTTCCTCTGGAGATGGCGTTCGACAAATGCGCGAATGGTATGCTGCAGGACTTATAGGAGAAGCTACGAAAGTAGAGTGTTGGACCAACCGTCCTGTATGGCCTCAAGGTGTTCCGTGGCCTGGAGAAACTGGTAAAAAAGCCCCTAAAAATCTTGATTGGGATCTTTGGTTAGGAACTGCTGAACAAATGGGATATGTTGAAAACCTACACCCTTTCAATTGGAGAGGATGGTGGGAATTCGGTACTGGTGCACTTGGAGATATGGCTTGCCATATTATGGAACCAGCCTTCCGAACATTGGATTTGGGATACCCTACAGGAGCAGAATGTAGTGTTGGTGCCGTATATACTGGAGAATTTAAGAATGGATACTTCCCTAAAAGTTGTCCTCCATCTTCACACATTACTTTAGGATTTGACAAACCAAATGGTGGAAACCTTGAGTTCCATTGGATGGATGGTGGTATTCAACCAAGTAGACCAGAAGAACTTGGACCTAATGAACAAATGGGTGATGGAGGAAATGGAGTAATTATAGAAGGTACCAGAGGTAAAATGATGTGTTCTACTTATGGTATTAATCCTAAATTATTGCCTTCATCCATTAATGATAGCGTAAACGTAGCACCTACCCTACCACGAGTAGAAGGAGGAATAGATGGACACTATGCGCAATGGGTAAATGCATGTATTGCAGGCCATGGTAGTAAAGAATACAATGAATTGAGTTCTCCTTTCTCAATAGCTGGTCCACTCACTGAATCAGTATTGATGGGGAATCTGGCCATTAAGAGTTATAACGTCAGAGAAGAAAAAGCTGATGGAAAAGGATACAATTACCCAGGAAGAGACATTAAACTTCTTTGGGATGGTGAAAACATGAAAGTAACCAATTTCGAACCAGCAAATCAGTTTGTTTCGAAAGATTACAGAGCTGGATTTGAACTTCCAAAAGTATAATCCATAGCTAATTCACAATTCAATAAAGCCCTGAAATCAAAAATTTCAGGGCTTTATTTTTACCAGTACATTTATATGATTCACTTTTGAAGAATCAATCCTTCTTGGGGTACTTTTAGCTTTGGTAATTTAGACTTTCACCTCTTCTATCTCCAAAATAGAATCAATTATGGGCAGTGTAAATTTAAAAGTCGCTCCTTCACCTTTTTGAGATTCCACCCAGACTTCTCCACCAAAATTGTCAATGATTTTTTTCACTATTGCAAGGCCCATTCCTGTGCCTTCATATTTCTCTTTACCGTGTAATCTGTTGAATATTGTAAAGATATTCTCATGGCTTTCCGGCGCAATTCCAATACCATTATCAATTACTGAAAACAACCAGTAACCTTTATCTTTTACAACTGTAATTTCAATGGACGGATTTTCACTCTCACTTCTATATTTTAACGCATTGCCTATGAGGTTATAAATCACTTGAAATAAAGGCGTCTTATATGAAGCTATAACAGGCAGGTCTTTGTATTTTATTGTTGCATTGGTCTCTTTTATTCTTTTCTTTAATAGTAGACAAACCTCATCGACGATCTCCATAATTGCTAAAGTCTTCAACTTGTCTTCATGTTTGCCTATTCTAGAAAATTCTAGCAAATCCAAAATAATTTGGCGCATTCGCTTGGCACCATCTACTGCAAATTCAATGTATTGGTGAGCTTTTTTATCAAGTTTATCACCGTATCTCCGCTCAAGCAGCCCCATAAAATTACTAACCATACGTAAGGGCTCCTGTAAATCATGTGAAGCCACATACGCGAATTGCTCAAGTTCATTATTAGATCTTTCTAATTCTTTGGTATGTTGTGCCAATTGTTCATTTAGGGTTTGTAATGACTTTTCGTATTCCCTTCTATAGGTAATATCTGTTATTGCACCTACCAATCGAGTTACTTTTCCTCTTTTATCCCTAATAAAAATAGCCCTATCCATAATGAAGGCATAATGTCCATCATTCGTTAATAACCTGTATTCCTCAAACCAATTGGTTAAATGATCGCTTTTAATGAATTGCCTAAATTTTTTATTAATCCTTTCTTTATCATCAGGGTGAACCAATGATTTAAAGAATCCTATATCTGGAACACTGCTTTTAAGGTCATATCCAAACAAAGAGTTAAACCCTACACCCAAAAACAACTTATTACTTACAATATCATAATCATAAATAGCGTCATTGGTGGCTTCAGCAATCTTCTCAAACCTTTCGTTTGAAAGCTGTATTTTTTCTATCGTAATTTTTTCTTGGGTAATGTCCTTAATAAAAACACTTATTCCTTCAGGTGAAGGATACATGTTAACATCCAGCCATATGTTCATTTTCTCTGAAAACATCTCAAATTGAACATCTTTTTGGTTTTCAAAGGCATAAACCAATTGCTCGTGGGTATATGAATCTTTTATTCTTGGTACAGCCTTCAATAAATTATTATTTATGGCTATACTCCTACTCACTCCTATAATTGCTTCAGCACGCTGATTCCAATACAGGATATTAAAGTTTTTATCCAATGCATAAAAGGCCTCACCAATGCTCTCTAGTATGGCATTTTTTTTCCTCGGAAGAATTCTGGAGCGCTAGTTGGCTATTGGACCGCTGAATTGCAGCGGATAAATTAGAAGTAATGGTTAACAAAAATGAAATTTCACTATCTGTCCATTGACGTTCTGAAGTACAGTCATCAAAGCCTATAAACCCATAGAAATTATTGTTGATCATAATGGGTATGATGAGGGTAGAAAAAATACCACCTTCCTCTAGCGTGCTTTTTAACTTACAATCGGACAATTCTTTGGCATGTGCTATGAAAACCTTTCCCTTTTCCAAAACACTGATCATTTGTGGATAATCGGTTAAGGCAATGTTTTGATAAACATCATTTTCTTTAAAGTTGTTAGTTTTTTCCTGGTACCAATCAATTTTTTTACTAAAAAGGGCTGTACCAGTAGTGGCATCCACGTGATTTTCAAAATAGTAAATTCTGTCAAGAACCACTGTTTTACTGGTAAGCAAAAAGACTTCTTCTATTGCGTCTTTCCAATTCTCTACCAAAAGAAATTTTTCGATAACTTTAGAAATAACTTCTAATAGCTGGTTGTTTTTAGCCAGTTCAATTTCATTAGATTTCTGCTTGTGAATATCTTGTATTGAACCTAAAATACGAACACATTTATCATTGCTAAATTCTGCTTGCGCTATACTCCTGACCCACCTTTCCTGCCCTTCTGGAAGTGAAATGAGAAGTTGGTAGTCCCAAGGTTCACCCTGATTAATTGCCCGATCAATTGCATTCTCAACCAGCATTTTATCATCTCCCAAAAATCTTTCTATAATTTCCTGAAAACCAGGTGAACTATCCAGAGGTAGGCCATAAATTTCTTTTGTGGTAGCAGACAAGTATAGCTTGTCGTTTTCAAGATCTATTTCCCAACTACCCAATCTTGAAAGTTTGGAGGCGTTATCCAAAGTGGTTTGTAGCGCTACCATCTCTGTAATATCGTGGCCAAATGAAAAAACCAATCCTTCCTCACCAAATTCATCTGATGAATTCCACGAAATCCACCGGTATAAACCGGCTTTAGTCCTGTAACGAATGATTAGATTTTTCGCGAGTAATCCCTCACTAATGGAAAATTTTCGAATCGACAATTCTTTGTCTTCAGGATGGATAAGGTCCTCAAATTTTTTGGTTAACATTTCTTCTTCGCAGTATCCAAACACCTTACAGAAAGAAGGATTCACCTTTACAAAGTAACCACTTGGGTCAATGATGCTAAGCAATTCAGGTGCACTGTTAAAGAGCAGTCTCATTTCTTCTTCCTGCTGCTTTCTCTTAATCTCACCAGCTAATAATTTACCTACCGGCTCGAAAAACAATTTACAGTCTTTAGGTAAGGTAATGTTTTCTTTGGCGTACAGAAGCATTACTCCAACCTTTAAATTATTTTGAAACAGTGGAATTCCTAAAATAGATTTTACCTGGGTAAACAGCTCTGGATTGATGTCCTCATATCTAGTACCTTCAGAAAGATTCTTTTTTTCAGTAAAAGTGCCAGAATTTAATACCTGTGTAGCAAAATCTCTCCCTATTCCATAAACTTCATCTTTTAGCCATTTTGGGCTTGGATCAGTCCAATAGCCCTCAAGTAAATTAATTTCAACTCCTTTCTTACCCAATAACCAAACCTCTCCTCCTAACAAATTCGAAAATGCTGAAAGGTATTTTAGTACAGCATGCAATATTTCCTTCAGTTCTACTTCCTTCTTGAAATTTTTGGTGATTTCATGTTGAACCTCATTTAGGTAAAATTCTTCTTTTTCATCAGATTTATCTCTTAACACACCAATCATTCGCAAGGGTCTGCCTGATTCATCTCTGATCATGTAACTGATTTCCTCTATATGTAGGAACTGCCCATTCTTATGTAGAAATCGATATTCTTTATGCCAGCTGTTTTCAACTGGATTATTGACAAAATCATCCCAAACCTTATCCGTTACTTTTGAATCTGCAGGATGCATAAAAGAAGCCCATTCTGATATTTTATTTATCTCTTCTCCTTTCTTGTATCCAAATATTCTATAAAAGCCCTCTCCCCAATGAAATTCATCCAAATTATAATCCCAATCAAAAATGGCATCATTTGTTGCCATGTTCACATAGGTGAACCGTTCATTACTTTTATGTAAATTCTCAAGGTATTGAAACTTGGTTAATACTATGGATAAAATTCGCTGACTTTTTTGAATCGCATAAGATTCGAGATCTCTTGGTTTCCTTGCGCTTTCGAAAAAATTAATAAGTAGCGCATCCAATTTTCCATCTGAATTAAAAATGGGCAAAGAACAACAACTACTTACTCCTATTTTATTGGCAAATTCCACCAATTTATCCCATCTTTTGTCTTGTTTTATGTCAGAGATAAAGACCTCATTTTTTAAAAAGTCAAAAGAATTTCCTATCTCAATTCCATCATTTAAAGTAAGTTCAAAATCCTTGAAGTCTAAATCATCCAAATCAAGTAATGAAGGAGTGGCAAAGTTTTGAAGCTTACCTCCAATCACCTTAAAAACAGCCATCTTCATTGAAGGGAAGAGAATTTCCAGATTGGAAAGGTAATTGAGCAATAAATCAGCAAGCTTGGCATCCTGATTCATACTACCTTCCATAAACTCCTTTTCTATGGCCTCTAATTCTCCATAAAAATATTCTAGTGTTATGTCTTTAATAGCTCCAACAACCCTGTAGGCTTTACCCTTATTATCCCTAAGTATTACAGCTTTTTCTTTAACATAAGCATATTCACTATTCGATTTTATCAGACGATATTCGGATTCCCATTGTTTATCGAGACTGTTGTGAATTATATACTGAACTTTATTCTGATAAATTTTAACATCATCAGGATGAATACTGTCACAAAAATTCCCGTGGTTTTTAGATGGCTCTTCAATTTTTATCCCAAAATTTTTACGAAAACCTTCTCCTAAAAACATATCCTCTGTTACAGGGTCAAGATCCCAAATACTTCCAGAATCGGTTTGCATTACCAGCTCAAATCGCTCATTGCTTTTTTTCAATTCTTCTTCAAAAGCTATTCGCTCAGATATATCTGTCCCATTGCATTGAATTTCTTTTGCTTGACCATCCGTGCCTAGAATGACCACAAAATCCCATAGCGTAGAATAAAATCCTCCATCTTTTTTAGTTTCCGGATTTCTACTTTAAATGGTTTTCCAGGATGTCTTAAGCACTTTTTAATTGCGTACTGCAAGTTACTCTTGTCACTGTCGAGTATTGTGTCTTTTAAATTTATGCCTTTGTAAGTGGAATTCGGAAACATCCAATTAAAGGTATCTATGTATTTCGTGTTAGCATAGGTAATGAACCCTTCCAGATCTGTACGAATAACAAAAGTAGTCTGTGATTCATAAAAACCTCGGTACCTAGCTTCACTGGTTTTTAATTTTCTTGTGCTTTAATTAAATCCGTAATTTCCACACTATTTACAACAAACCCTCCAACCGCTGGATCTTCTAACATGTTGGTAATGACACTTAATAGCCAACACCAAGTCCCATTCTTTTTCCTAAATTTGTAGGGACTACTTTTTATTCTATGTGATGAAGCTATTTCAAAAAATTCACTGTTGATTTTAGCTAAATTTTCAGGATGAAAATATTTACCAGCAACTTCTCCAACTAAGTCCTTTTCTTCATACCCAAGAATTTGTGGATAATTTGGGCTTACATAAGTATAGATTCCCTCTTCATTTATAATTGCGGTAAGATCTGAACCTTCTTGAACCAAGGATTTAAATCTTTTCTCACTCTGAGCCAACTGGTCATTGAGTTTTACCTTTTCTGTGATATCTCTGAAATTATCAACTATACCTCCAATATTAGGGTCATTTAAAAAATTGGTTATAGTGGATTCCATCCATCTCCATGATCCATCCTTATGCTTACTTCTTGTCACATTTCCTTCAATAGGCACCCCTTCAGAAGCCAAAGCACGCTTGAATTTATCTAAAGCCATCTCTAGATCTTCTGGATGGACGGATTCACTTAACTTCAAATTATAGGCTTCTTCTTCAGTATATCCTAGGACCTTGGTAATAGTAGAAGAGACGTACGTCTGAACTCCATTGGTATCAAAAATAGCTATAGCATCTCTCCCATTTTCTATTAATGCTTTGAACCTTTTTTCATTTTCTTTTAGGGCTATTTCAGCAGCTTTTCTTTTGGTAATGTCTACCATCAAGCCTTTGTACATTACCTCATCCTCTTCCCCTTTAACCACTTTAATCAAGTCGCTGATCCAAATCAAATCTCCTTTCCTGTCTAGGAAACGATACTCAACAGTAAATTCATTATTTGAAAGGGATTTATCTGAGATTAATTGCAGAACATATTCTTTATCAGCTTTGTAAATATGCTCCTGCCAAAAGTCAGGATCTTGTTGCCATTCCTCCACAGAATACCCTAAAATTTCTTTTACCTGAGGACTGATATAACTTACTTTACCTGATTTCGGTTTTGATTCCCAAAACACCCCTGGTATGGATTCTATCAATGAATTAATCTTTCCATTTGAAACCCTTAATGCTTCTTGACTACACAATTGGTCTAAGCGCGTCCCTAAATGGTAAACTAAGGAGTTAATCAGTCTTGTTTCATAGTTTTGTTTACCCTCACCATCAAGGGAGGATAGCTTTTCTGGTAGATTCACTTCAAGAACTAAGGGTTCACTATCATGAACAAGGTATTTCGCTTTGAGTGAAAATGGGGAGGCTTTATATTCTGAACTAAAATACTCTTTGTTTCGAAAATTTATTTTTACAAATGTTTTTTCTGGATTGCTCCAAGCAGAAGGTAGAATATTTACTGCACTCTGAAGTAAATCTACAATTTGAAGCCAGGAGAAGTTTAGATTACTAATTTTATAGATACAATCTTGCTCTTTAATTCTATTTTGAAGGGAAATTAAGGTTTTTTCCAGTTCTTCCTCAGCTTGTTTTCTTTTGGTTACATCAAGTATTACCGCATCCCAAACCACGCATCCATCTTCTAATTTATGCGGACTCCCGGCTCCTCTATGCCACCTTATAGTACCATCAGGGTGATTATACCTATACTCCCTCATCCAATAACTCAACTCAGTGGCAGATTTATCAATTGATTCCATTAGTGCCTGAACATCATCTTGATGGCACCTCTCCCCAACCAAACTGCTGTTCTCAATTACCTCATCTGCAGTAAAACCCCAAAGTCTAATGGCCCCATTACTTACTAATTCAAATATATCTCCACCATCGGGGAATCTTTTATAGCGATAGACAACTCCTGGTATGTTATCAGATACTGTTTGAAATTGGATTTCGTTATTCCTTCTTTTTGTAATGTCTGTATGCGTACCTGACATACGCATAGGTTTCCCGTCTTCAGACCACTTAGTAACTTTACCTCTATCATTGATCCAAACCTCATGACCATCTTTATGAAGCAACCTATACTCTACACTGAAAAATTCAATTTCCTTATTAAAACATGCTGCTAAAACGCGATCTGATATATTTCTATCCTCCGGATGCAATAATTCATACCAGGTATCCATAGTAAAAGGGTATAGATCTGATAATGTATACCCTACCATAGCTAAATACTCTTCGTTTAAGGACACTTCCTTCTTTACCATGTCCCAATCATAGGTCCCCACATGGGTGGCTTCTAAGATGTTGTTTAACCTGCTGGTTTCAATTTCAAGATGCTCCTTCGTCACCTCGTGGTCTTTTTGACTTTTTTTCAACTCCAGAAGCTGCGTTACCTGCCCTGCTAGAATATTAAGTCCATTAATTGTCTTTTCATTTAATTCCCTCGGAATGTGATCAATTGCACAAAGCATACCCCAAAAATGCCCATCCAAAGTCATTAAAGGCACGCCAATATAAAAAACGATGCCTGGAAAAGAACTTACAAGAGGGTTTTTAGCCAACTTGGGGTCCTTCCTGGCGTCAGGAACAAGAAGTACTTCATTAGGCTTATCACCTATAAATTCAGCTAAAGACAATGGGTCGAGAATATCTTTGACTTCTATTCCTTGACAAGAATTGATCAATACGCTCCCTTTCTCAACTTTAAAAATAAGGCTTATGGGTGCCCCTGTTAAAATCTCAACCAGACTAGTTATGGAATCTAGTTCTGCATCAATTCCCCTATCACTCAATTTACTATCCTCACTTTTGCTGTTAAAACCCATTGTATATAAAAAACTATGTATTTCACTCTTACTTATTGAGTGACTATCTAAAAATAAACAATTAATATTAAATCTATGGTAATTAAGGCTTTTAAGGGCTTAAAAAATCTGATTCTTTGTTTTTGCTTTCACAAAATTTAATCTGATTCTAAAAAAGCATTTACAATCAAGGCTCTATCCTAAAAAATTCATTAAAAAGAATCGCAATGGTAACACAAATTCAGAACCAAAAGATGAAAATAGAAAGCGGGGTCAAAGAGTTGACATAAGCCCTGTTGGTGTTTCGAAAACACGATATTATAAAAACCACGAAAGCTAAATTGCCCAAATTACTCCGAAGGTCTATGTTAAAAAATCGAAGAATTTAATACAGTTTAGTTTTCGTGGGAAAAACCTAGATTTTTATACTATAAATTAACTTTTTTATTCTCAACCGAAGAACGATAAATTCCTAGAATTAAGGCAAGAGACCTCTTGGCATCTTGGCCTGTAACTACAGGAGCCCTATCCTCTCTTATGGCATTCACCATATCTTCTACCTGTCCTTGGTGCAATTTAAAATCGATAGCCATAGGATCAGAAGCACCACTTCCACCAATGTCTGAACCAGGAATTACATCCGTTTCTTCTCCTTTAATATTCCAAGTGACTATTTTACCTCCCTCAAGGATAATATTTCCCTTTTCTCCATAAATCTCCAATCGCTCAGGATTACCAGGATACAATGAAGTTCCTCCTGTGATGCTACCTAGCGCACCATTTTTAAAATTCACTATAGCAGTTGCAAGGTCTTCACCTTCTATTTTGTGGACCATGGTTTTTACTTGTCCATAAACTGCTTCGGCATCACCCATAATGTCTAAAAGCAAGTCAATCGTATGAACACCTTGGTTGATGAGGGCAGCCCCACCATCGCCATCTTTTGTTCCTTTCCAGCTGCTACTACTATAATAAGAAGGGTCCCTGTACCAATTAATGGCAGCAGTACCCATAAGAAGTTTCCCAATTTTACCTGCTCTTACAGCCTCTTTTAATTTGAGGTAACCTGGTTTCAGCCTATTTTGAAATATTACACCCAACTTTACTCCGGCCTCTTCACAAGCATTTATCAATAAATCAGCTCGCTCAGTACTTACTTCAATGGGTTTTTCCAACAAAATATGTTTACCTGCTTTTGCCGCTTCTATAGCCGGTTCCAGATGGTTTCCACTGTGTGTGCAAATACATACCACATCAATATCCTCTCGACTTAAAAACTGATCGATTTCAAAATCTGCTGGCACATTAAATTTTTCTGCAGCCTGCTTAGCCCGCGATGCTGTTGAGCTTAAAACAGCAACTAGTTCACTACCTTCAAAAGCATTAATGGCTGCAGCATGCATTCCTGCAATTGCTCCAGTCCCTATGATCCCAAACCCTAATGGTTTTTGTTTTGTCATTTTATAATTTATTTTTAATTATTAAAATTCTTTGTCATTTGTTCCATGGCCCAATTGGCCCTCGCAGCAGAAATCCCTGTACTAGGACATTTTCCACCTTTTCCCAATAACTCCTCTACTATAGATTGAATTAGGAAAAACTGAATATTTTCAGGCATTTCAAATTCAAAAACTTCATCGGCTTTGCCATCTTTTTTAGGGTTACAGAAGTTCCCCAAAAGCATGGAAACCTTATTTCACCCTTATTACCGATGATTACAATTTCGTCCTTTTGAGAGGTCTCTCCAGTGGTAAAACACCAACTGCCTGTACCCAATACACCGCTTTCAAAAGA
This sequence comes from Cyclobacterium qasimii M12-11B, assembly GCF_000427295.1. GTDB lineage: Bacteria > Bacteroidota > Bacteroidia > Cytophagales > Cyclobacteriaceae > Cyclobacterium > Cyclobacterium qasimii. The sequence goes on from NZ_ATNM01000137.1 coordinate 91,053, forward strand.
AAAACTGCCCAATACAATGTCTTCTGCAGGATATGTTCCCGACTGATTGGCAGCAATACCATTTACCTCTTTCAATGGGCCAAAAAGAAAATCAAAATAGTCCAATTGATGAGAACCTAAATCATAAAAATACCCCCCACCAGCAACCGCCGGGTCTATCCTCCAATTGTTGGAAGGACTGTCTTTTTCGTCTGTATGTTTGGAGTGATGGATGACAACACTTAAATACCTAGGCTCACCAATAGCTCCTTCTTCTATTAAGCTTTTCACCTTCAAAAAATTAGGAAGAGTTCTCCTGTAATAGGCAACAAACAGAGGCACTCCTGCCTCTTCACAAATCTTAATCATTTCTAAACACTCCGCATGATTTCTAGCCATGGGTTTTTCAACGTAGACAGGTTTGCCTGCATTTGCAGCCTTTCGGGTAAGTTCTAAATGAGAACCCGGTGGTGTCGCAATGTATACCGCATTCACTTCTGGATCATTTATCAGGGCGTCAGCATCCGTATACCATTTAGGCACCCCATGTCTTTCAGCGTAATCTTTTGCCTTTTCGGCATTCCTGCGCATGACAGCTACTACTGATGAATCGGTAATTTTATTCATAGCAGGAGCACTTTTTTTCTCACACACACTCCCTGCGCCGATTACTCCCCAATTAACTTGACTAGAACTGAATTTTTTCATGTTTTAAAATCTTATCTCAATAAAAATTTATGAGTTAATAATAATTATAGTATTCACTAAATGAAATTTCAAATTGATCATTTAATAATGATAACCAAATCAACTATTTTCTATAAACTTTTTCAAAATTAAGTTTTTTTTAGTAATTCTAGGTGTAACCAAAATTAATCCTGTTGGATTTTTTTTGGTTAGGTTTATATTACTCCTCATTTATTGGACAAAAGAATAACTTGGAAAATTAATTTAATTTTTTAATAATCATTCTTTAATTGTCCTAAGTCCCAAAGGTACCTTAATAAATGGCTAGAAGAAAACTCGTGACCCGACAGGCAAACAAGCCCAATATGCAATGGCATAGCATAAATCTAATCAAGATGGGGAGGTCTGAGTTTCTACATACTAAATAAACTATGAAGACAGGTAAAAAATCTGATAAAAAATACGATTCGTCATCTGGTGAATGGACGCAAAGTGTACTTTTTTACCGGATCACGAAAAGTAGCAGAATGACAACATCCATTTATTGTTTTTTGCCTAGCTATTAAAAAAATGTTGATGAGTTAGAATTGTTCAAGGAGGTATTCGAAAGAATCCAAAGCCACAAATAAAATGACCTTGTTTTAAAAAAAAACCAAATAAATTTAAAAACAAATCATTAAACTATCAATAATATAATAATAAGACTAAAATATATCACTTTACAAATCTGAATTTCTTAAACTTCTGGGTCCATAACTTAAGAAAAAATTGTGGGAACCGGAATTGTACTTTTGGAAATTGTTTATAGAAAAATCAATTGCATAACCCGCATAGAAATTGTCGAAAATTTTAAAACCGATCAGGGAGCCAATACTTGAGTCTAATTCAAAGTTTGCTCCGATCAATATACTTTCCTCATACTCCACTGAAAGTGCAATCATGGCACTGTATGGTGCACCATCTACTACCCTTGCCAGTATGTTAGATTGTAGCGTATAAGATGAATTTAAAATTCTATTATATCCTACCGTTGCGTAATAATCTACTAACTCTGGGCTGAATTTGTTGGTAAAAATATTCTTGTAATCCTGTGTATAAAATGTTGGAGATGAAATACCAAAATTGAATTCTTCTGACACAATAAAAAGGCCAAACCCTAAATTAGGAATGGTATGTCTTTGGAATCCCTCAAGAAAGACATCTTCATCGGGGTCGAAAATGTTCAAGTGAGAGTAATCTAATAATATTGATTTAAATCCTGCCTTAATTCCAAAACTTAGCCTGAAATTTTCATTTAATCGGAGGATATAGGAAATGTTGGAATTAATGTTGTTCTCTTTAACTATGCCAAATTGATCATTTGATATATCTAGACCCAAACCAATATTTTTATCTTTAATAAAATATTGTAAACCTAGAAATTGTGTTCTAGGCGACTTCTCAAAGTTGGTAAACTGAGAGCTGTGAACTCCCACTGCACTTAACTCACCCAAAGTACCTGAATATGCTGGATTAAAATGAATAGGGTTTAGATTAAAAACAGAAAGCTTATAATCTGATTGTGAAAACAGGAAATTAGGAATAAAAATAAAAAAATGGCAATTGATAACTCTTTCATTTATTGTTGATTAAAAACAGTGTTCCTTTTGCTATTTTATAATTGCTTTTTCGTGGTAATTTATATTTTAGTATATAAATGTAATTACCGGAAGGCAACCCACTCTCTTTTTTTGTCACTCCATTTACGTTCGATTTACCTGTAAAAACATTCCCATCCAAGCCGTATTTTGAGGTTCGATAAACTAACTTGCCATACCTATTGTAAATCTCTAAATAGTTATCTGGATATAAATTAATATTACTAATTCTGAAAAATTCATTTTTGCTATTGTTGTCAATTGAAACTGCATTGAAAATTTCTATTTCGCATTCATTAGTTCTTACTTGCACAGGTTTTCTAGGAGTACTTTCACAACCTGAAAGTTCATTAAAGTTTGTGGCAAAATAAATTGTATTATCAGTCAATGGCATAGATGGATCCAATGGTTCTCCTCCTGTAGCTGATGAATACCATTTTAGTTGATCGGCTTGCTGTTCTAGTAAGGCAATTGTTGGATTTTCAGTAATACAAAAATTGAATTCATCTAGTCCTTCTGGCTGATCAACTTCATTTATTACAATATTCACAGATGTCCTATCACGAGATTCGCATCCATTTATGGTTTGACTAGCGTAATAATGGCCATCACCAGGGATTTCATCGGTTAGGTTATACGGTAAAAGTGAATTTAAATCTTGATACCATTTTACATTTTTTCCTGAGACCATGATATTTGAAAAAGTAGCTGATTTGCAGAATTCTTGTTCTCTCTCCGCAGTCGGGGGATTTACATGATTTAATACTAATAATAGGTTAGCGCTATTATTAGTATAGTCACATTCAGGGAATAACTTATTGTATTGGAGTTCATTCCCTATTACACTACCATCTATATTTACTATCGCAAAAACCTCATTAATTTCTTGTTTCCAAGGAATAGCAACATGATTTTTATTTGAAATTGTCGCAGGTAAAATCTCATTCTGGTAATTTATTGTTTTAATATGTTCACCACCTTCCATTGGATCGCCATAGAAAAAACTAATTTCAATACCTTTTTTGATAACTTGTTTATGGCTATTATTTTTTATTGTAAAGTGAACAGTATACGCTTCTTCATGGAGGCAAGAATTTCCCTCGTAAAAAAAGTTCTATTGTCGCATCTACAGCTGGGATAGTAATACAACCATTATTATCAAATTCTGGTGTCTGAACTAAGAAATTATTATAACTGTAATTACTAGAATTGTTTTTGCATTTACTTTCTAATTCATTTTCTGTATTTTCTATGGATATTGACTTTTGAAATTGTGGAATACTGGTATCATCATCTATATTCCTACTAAAATAGGTGTATTGGTTCCAAATTTGCCTAGAGGGCATCCATGGTGATTCTGAGGAAGTTAGTATTTCAATTTTACCAAATGGTGCACCTTCCTGCCCTGAATTATTTGAAGTGAATACTAATTGAGCATGCCCATCACCATTAATATCCGCTACGACCGCTCCCTCGGCTCCTGTATCTGAAAAGGATGAATGATTCGCTATTAATTTGGGGTAATCTTCCGTGGCATCAATAATTCGTAAACTAGTCTCATCCTTAATAACTAATTCGTTTTTACCATCCCCGTTGAAATCAAACATGGTAGTTCTTGTTTGACCCGATGCATCACTTGACTCAAGATTCCAGATTCTCTCGAATACTTCTGTACCGTTATATCTAAAGAAATCTAATCTATAAGGTGAAGCTACACCTATCTCAGGCTTGTTGTTCCCCGTAATATCTCCGACAAACGCAAGACTAGTATGTAGTGCATCTCCAGCCTCCTGGAATATAGTAGCTGAACTTATTAGCTCTTGATTTCGTGGATCCCAGGCATAAATGGTTCTTTCAATTTGGGGTATTTCCTTTTTACCTGATGTTACTATGATATCCAATTCTCCATCTAGATTTATATCGGCAATTGCAGTGTATCCATCCTGAGCTGGAAAGCCATTTATTGTGAAACCAGCATTGATTGGTCTCATAAAGTTTCCACTTTGGCCTTCGGTATTGTTTAATTCTACTTCATAGATGGTATTGCCGGCAGCTAATTCAAGTCCTTTATTGGGCAAAAAGTCAGCTGCAATTGTTGTGGATACCGCTCCCAATGGGTAGGAGTTCATCAACCCTATTCCAAAATTTCCTCCGTCCGCTATCTTTTTCCCATTTTGAGCATTGAAGATTTCATTATAAATGTAAACTTCTGGAAAACCATCTTGGTTAAAATCTGCTAATGAAGGCGTACCGCCATAATGTAAAGGAGCATTTTTTCCCACTTTTTCGTTACTTTTCCATAAAATAGTACCCTGATGGTCGAAGCAAATTAAAATTCCTCTATCTTGAACAGGGTTACTAGGATGATCAATTGTTGAAATAATTATTTCTGCGTTACCATCATTATTTATATCACCAATTACAATTGGAGTAGGGCCTTGAAAAGCCATCATTGGAGTAGTAATCTCCCTTAAAAGTTTACCTGTTTGACCTTCAAAAATTAATACATTTCCAGACCTCTCTCCTTGAAAACGACTTCCTTCGTGGAAAAAATCTCTCATTCCAATGCTAATTATTTCTATTTTTCCATCGTTGTTCAAATCGGCAACTAAAGGAGATATGTAAGTAGGAACTAATTTATCTGTTTCATAGTCAGCTTTAAGTCCAAAGGAACTAGAAGTACTAATTTCGGCTCGACATTCAGTTTCAATTAAAGGATTAACAATTACTTGGTTTTCGTCATAATCAGGGAAATCATTTTCCTGATGAATCCATGGCCGGATGTCAAAATGCTCATCCGAAGAATAATCTAACGCCAATCGGTTGTAATTAGAAAGTTTTTGATAACTACCTATAACAAATGAGAAAATTAAAATTCTAATAAAAAAAACTAACATTTAAAAAAAGTATAATTATAGGACTTAAAGAATCATAATATTAAATGTTACTACTGTAATTTCCAAAAATTTCTCTTTCCTATTTTAATTAAAATACTTTCAAATTTAATACTCCTTATTATTATTTAACTAATACTTACATTGGCTCCTAGGACTTTAAATACCTACATTTCGTTAAAACAGCGTTAGTACCACCACCATTTCTAACAATGATTTTGTTCTGTTAATTTTTGGTAAATTATTTAATATTAATCAAATTGAGGCAAGTTTAGATTTGGATCTATGCTTTCATTTGAGTTTTGCATAGCCTCCCAAGAAACAGGTTCACCTTTTTCAGCGGCCGTCCTTCCCAAAATTGCCGTATAAGTAGAGCTCGCACCTGAGGTGGATTCATTTAAAAATTTACCTGAGTTAATGCTCCCTATAAAACTTTTCACTTTGTTTTCATTGGAATCGTGCAAGGCAGAGGTAAAAACTCCGGCAGCACGTTGACTTCGATCCTGGTTGGCACTTTCGTGTCTAATCACACCTGAATCCCATTCGTTCTCACCATCAATAAACACACCACCGCTATAGTGAGCGGTTGCTATCCCTTTACTGCCAATAAAACGAGCACAAACGTCTCCGAAAGTAGGGCCTAACTGCGTGGAATGAAAACTAACCCTGATATTGTCTGGATATTTATAAATCACTTGATAATTGTTCCAAGCATCGCCAAAAGCATTGTTGTGATCTCTACCTCCAGACCCCATGGCCATAATAGGTTTTCTTTGCAAGGCCCAACTACATACATCCAGCATATGGATACCCTGATCCAAAAGAATTCCGCCAGACAATGATCTGAAGTGAAACTGATTACGGATCATTGCCTCCGATTTAGACATATTGTCTATGGGTTTAAGGGGAAGCCCAGAGGCAAGGTAATACAATTGCGCAGTTACCACATCTCCTATGGCACCTTCCTGAACCCTCTTAACCATTTCCTGATAAGCCGTAGCATGTCGGATCTGAAAACCCACAACCATACTCAATTTCCCGTTAATAGTACTGCCAGCTTTCTCTATTCGCTTTACGCCTGCCACATCTATCGCTACAGGTTTTTCACAATAAATGTGTTTTCCTGCAGCAATTGCAGCCTCTACAAATTCCGGATGCGTATAGGCAGGTGAAGAGATCAATACCGCTTCCACGTCTTTATTGTTGAGAAGCTCCATATAAGCTTTAGATCCCTGGTAAATGTTTTTTGGTTCAATTTTACCAAATCCCTTGTCCTTATTTAACCCATCCAGTTTTTCTTTGGCTACTTTAAGTTGGTCATCAAAAAGGTCAGCCATCGCCATGATGTTAACATTGGTATGCTTTGACATGGCCGTGATTACAGATGTCCCTCTATTTCCACAACCAATTATGCCTAGCTGAATTGCCGAATTGGCCTTTGAGCCAAAAACAGTGCTTGGTTTCAAAATTGTAATGGCAGAAACTGCTGCCGCCCCTTTGATAAAAGACCTTCTTTCTATTTTCGTCATTTGGTGATTTGTTTATCTTGTTTGTATATAAATCTTAGGTTAACTGATAATATCATGTACCACATGCCCACTTACATCTGTAAGCCTAAATCGCCTACCCTGGTGTTTGAAAATTAATTTTTCATGGTCTACCCCTAGCAAGTGGAGCATTGTTGCCTGAAAATCATGAACATGAACAGGGTCCTTAATAATATTGTAACCAAACTCACAGGTTTCCCCATGGGTATACCCTTTTTTCACACCACCACCAGCCATCCACATCGTAAAACACCTTGGATGATGGTCTCTACCGTAATTGTCCAGTGTCAATTTGCCCTGTGAGTAATTGGTTCGACCAAATTCACCTCCCCAAACAACCAGGGTATCTTCAAGAAGACCTCTCTGTTTTAAGTCCATCACTAAAGCAGCTCCAGCCTGGTCTACACTTTTACTCATTACCTTAATGTCGCGGGGTAAATTTGCATGCTGATCCCATCCTTGATGGTAAAGTTGAATAAATTTTACGTCTTTTTCAGCCAATCTCCTGGCCAAAAGACAGTTGGCAGCAAAGGTCCCCGGCTTTCTGGAATCTGGACCGTACATGTCATATATATAATCCGGCTCTTTAGAAATATCCATGGTGTCGGGTACCGATGATTGCATTCTGTATGCCATTTCATATTGTGAAATCCTAGAATTAATTTCAGGATCCATTACCTTATCATACTTGATATCATGAAGGTCTTTTAAGGCATCTAACATCCTTCTACGGCTCTTCACACTTAAACCATTAGGATTGTTCAGATAAAGCACTGGGTCTTTTCCAGACCTAAATTGGACTCCCTGATGCAATGAAGGTAAAAAACCACTTCCCCATAATTTAGCATATAAGGGTTGTCCTCCAGCCTTTCCTCTTGAAAGTAAAACACAAAATTCAGGTAGGTTCTTATTGTCACTGCCTAAACCATAACTTATCCATGAACCCATGGAAGGTCTGCCACTTAATTGTGATCCTGTTTGGAAAAAGGTGATGGCAGGATCATGGTTTATGGCTTCTGTATGCATGGATTTGACAAAGCACAATTCATCCACAATTTTAGCTGTATGTGGCATCAATTCACTTACCCAGGCAGCACTTTGTCCATGTTGCGAAAAATCAAACAATGAACCTGCAAGAGGAAAAGAATTTTGGCTTGATGTCATGCCTGTTAGCCGCTGCCCAGCCCGTATTGAAGCTGGTAACTCTTGTCCAAAACGCTCATTCAATAATGGCTTATAATCAAAAAGCTCCATTTGAGAAGGCCCCCCACTTTGAAAAAGGTAAATCACTCGCTTTGCCTTTGGAACCAAAGGAAGCCTACCGATGCCAGCCTGTTTGTCACCTCCAATATTGGCCAGAAGACTTCCCGGATCCAATAGAGAAGACAAAGCCACACTTCCTAAACCAAGGCTGGTCTTTGTTAAAAACTGACGTCGATCCATATTTGGATCATGTATTAAACCCATTTTCTTAATTTAAATATCCTAAATACCATGCCTTTCAAGCAAAGTGCTTAATCGTTTTAAAACCAGCCTATCTTTTATAGATGGCCTCATCATAATTCATCAAAGTAGAATTGACTAGCGTAAAAGCTGCTAGTTTTTCCTTTGGCAGACTTACATCTCTAGCAAATTCTCCGACCTGAAGCAAACTATCTGCTTCGTGGGGTGCTCTCTGAAATTCATTGAGCTCATTTTGATACAATTCCTCTAAAATTTTTAATTCATTCGGCTCAGGATTTCTACTGGTTATTGCTCTGAAACCATATTTTAACTGAGCTGAGATTTCCTCTCCTCCAACTTTCAACATCTTTTCTGCTAAAACCCGAGATGCTTCTATATATTGAGGATCATTCATTAGTACCAAAGCTTGAAGTGGCGTATTGGTGTTTTGCCGTTTAATGATGCAAACATATTTATCTGAAGCATCAAAATTGATCATCGAAGGAGGGGGTGCACTTCGCTTCCAAATGGTATAAAGGCTTCGTCTATATAAATTATCTCCCGTATCCTCAATGTATTCAATTGCATATTCAGAAGTTAACTCCCGCCATAACCCTTTGGGTTGATAAGGCTTCACACTTTCTCCGCCAGTTTTCCGAACCAATAACCCACTTGAAGCCAAAGCCTGATCTCTTACCATTTCCGCAGGTAGTCGAGATGCATTGGCTCTTGAAAGCCATATATTTGCTGGATCTTTTTCTCTGGCATCTTTCTTCAAGATAGAGGATTGCTGATAAGTAGCTGAGCTTACCATTAACTTCATTAACTGCTTAAGGTCCCAACCTGACTCAATGAAATTAACAGCTAGCCAATCCAGTAATTCGGGATGAGAGGGAAACGCTCCTTGATTCCCAAAATCATCTGGTGTCGCCACTATTCCTCTTCCAAAAATCAATTCCCAGTATTGATTGACTACCACCCGGGCCGTTAATGGGTTCTTCTCATGGAGTAGCCATTTAGCAAGTCCCAGCCTGTTTTTAGGAAGCTCTTCCGGAAAATCCAACAACACCTTTGGTGTTTCTGGAAAAACTTGCTCCGTAGGAGCATCATAAACCCCTCTGTCTAGGATAAAAGTCTCTCTTTCCTCACTTCTCTCTCGCATAACCATAACTTCTGGCTGTGCACTTACCAATTCATTTTCCTTTTTTCGAAGTTGATTTAAGGAATTCACTTGATTTTTGTATTGTTGATTTACTACTGAAAAGTAATAATCTTGTAAAGCTTCATGATTACCTTCGTTAATATTTCTCATTATTGGGTCAGGTTCCCCTGCCAATCTTTCAGCTTCAATAGTGGTTAATTCTCGATCGAAAATCCTGATTTCGTCCACAAGAGACTGGTCCAAGGTTTCTGCGAAACTGGTCCCTCGTTTTCCTATCTGTAAATTTCCAGGGTGACCAATACCACGCTTTTCCTTACCATAAGCCAGAATGCTCTGCTTTAAATGATCTGTTATCACGTTAACAAGTAATGGCTTTCCATTTATGTAAATTTGCAAACCTGAAGCTTTACTTGATCCATCATAAGTCATGGTAAGATGTACCCATTCCCCAACTGGTACCCTCTCTTTTGTATGTATTTCAATCGCATTTGCTGGCCAGGTATGGCTCATCAATCCTGTCAAATGACCATCCTCTGTAATCAACAATTCATAACCTCTAAATCCATTTGCAAAACCTCCGGTTTTAGAGAAAATTGGCCCATTTAAACTATCGGCTAATGCTTTGTACCATAAACTAATGGTGAATGGATCACTCCTCTCAAAATAGGCAATATTAGGGCCTAAATCAACATAGCTATCCCCTACCAATTGAATTCCATTCTCAAATTTCCCTGGCACCGTTAATATTTCTTTGTCCTTTTGTATCACCACCATATCTGCAGGCTTGGACTTGTCTGCCAGGTTTTTAAATTTATTATCAAATGGTTTATCAAGTGGATAATGCCCTATTTGACCTTTTATTGGCAATTGAGAAATTGTTTTTGTATTGCTATTAGATAGCCAGTTTTGGAAGGACTCCAATGCCTGACTTTTATCGCTATCGATGGCCGTTTCTTTTACCCGAATTTCTTCATTGATATAAGCAATCTTTTTTTCTATCTCTGCATCATCTTTCAAAATCAAAGTAGGGCTTGCATCACCAACATAAGGCACTTGCCCAGTTTCATTGATATTATTAAAGAAAGCATATAACTGGAAATATTCTTTTTGCGAAATGGGATCATATTTATGGTCATGGCACCTTGCACATTCAATCGACAATCCCAAAAATGCTTTTCCCAAAGTATTGGCTCGATCAGCGACATATTCAACCCGATACTCTTCGGGAATGATACCGCCTTCCTGGCTTTGGGGATGGTTCCGGTTAAATCCTGTTGCTAGAATTTGATCATATGTTGGGTTAGGCAATAAATCACCTGCCAGTTGCCAGAGAATAAAATCATCATAAGGCAAGTTTTCGTTGAATGCATTTATCACCCAATCTCTCCAAGGCCACATATTTCTCATTCCATCATCCTGATAACCATTTGAATCTGCATACCTGGCTAAATCCAACCATTTGGAGGCCAGTCTTTCACCATAATGTGGAGATTCCAAATACTTATCCACTAACTTTAGGTAAGCTTCTTTGGAGTTATCCTTTAAAAAATCCTCTACGTCTTCCATGGAAGGGGGCAGACCAGTAAGGTCAAAAGAAAGCCTCCTTATCAGGGTTTCTCTGCCCGCTTTTTCAGATGGTGCCAATCCTTTCGTAAGCATTTTATCATAGACAAAATGATCGATTTCATTTTCAGCCCACGAAAGCGCTTTATCATCAAGAGTTGGGGTATTTATTTTTTGAGGGGGAATAAATGACCAGTGAGGCTTGTATTTGGCACCTTGTTCGATCCATCGGGTAATTAGTGCAATCTCCGTTTCATTAAGCTTTAAGTTGGACTCAATAGGTGGCATTTTCAGGTCTGCCTCCTCTGAAACTATCCTTTGATAAACCCCGCTTTTTAAAGGATTCCCTGGCACTATTGCATAATGGTCTTTATTCTCACCTATTAAGTCAAGCGCATCAGCTTCCACATCCAGCCTCAAATCCGCCTCCCTTTTATTGACATCTGGCCCATGACAAGCAAAGCATCTGTCAGATAAAATGGGTTTGATGTGCAGGTTAAAATCCACCATTTCAGGTAAATTTTCTTCGATATCCTCCGAAAACTCAATGGTACTATTAAAAGGGATAACCCAAATAATGACCAAGCCAATGGTTAAAAATAAAGCTATTTTTAGTAAAAGCCCCTTATTCATATTAGACAGTGTTTGCAAAATTATTCATTCTAATATACGAAATGCCTTTATATAATTTAATGAAAATGTCATGACCTGAAGTATTTGTGTTTGTAAGGACAATTCACAAAACTTCCGGTCATGACAATAATTTTACGGTAAGCAATCCTTTTAAATTTTAACTATTCCGGACTAAAATCGAAGTATTTTAATTTATTCAATTTTACCAGCCTGGATTTTGTTCTAAATTACTATTGAACGATATTTCATTGTCTGGAATAGGCAACAAGTTGTGTCTGTCTTCATAACCATTTGGGAATTTCACTTCGATCAGTCCGCCATCAGCAGCTTTAATATCTACAGGATAAAGGTCTTGACCAATTTTCCAACGTTTTATATCAGCCCATAAGATCCCTTCACCAAAAAACTCCACAACACGCTCGTGTCTTAATTTTTCTCTTGCTGCCTCCTGAGAAAGGTCGGTTGACAAGGTGGTTATTGTGACATCAGTACGCTCCGTTCTGATTCTATTAATGAGAGCTATTGCTTCCGGTATATTTTGATTGGTCTCAATAAGTGCCTCAGCTTTTGCCAATAATACATCCGCATAGCGCAATACTATAAAATTCAAAGGAGAAACTCTTGGGCTAAGTAAGGGAATTCCCTCACCTACATTTTTACGTAATCCAAAACCTACCCTTTGACCGGTATGATTAGGTACATCTGTAGGATATAACCTTCCTTCAAAGGTCGCCCCTGGCCTTAATATTGAGAAATCTAACCTCGGATCTCTTCCTTCAAATTCATTGTTAGGATCAACTTCAGAACCATCGATCATCTCATATTCATCAATCATGTGTTGCGTAGGCGCTGGATCACTCGCTCCGGCAGCAGCCACACCCCCTGGTAATGCTAACCAAGCAAAGAAATTCCCCTGACCTTGTTCACCAGCTATGTACTGAATGTCAAATAGTACCTCTTCATTGTTTTCATTGTCCAACATAAAAAGCCCTTCATAACTTGGAAACAAATCGTACATGCCTAGTGCGTCTATTTGCTCAATAACCTGTAATACCTCAGTGTATTTATTCTGATACAAATATGCTCTCATTTTCATTCCCAAGGCAGCCCCTTTAGTAACTCTGCCCAACTCATAACTTACAGGTTCTGAGTTTTGAATGGCTATGTCATAATCTGAAATAACTTGAGCCCATGTTTCTTCCAAAGTATTCCTGCTTAATTCAGTGACTTCCTGGGTATTCAATTTGGATAAAATGATTGGCACCCCACCGTAAGCATCTGCTAGCAAAGCATATGCAAGTCCCCTAATAAAGTGAACTTCTCCTAGATAGGTCGATTTTGTATCAGCAGGAAGATCCACATTCTCTAGGTTAGAAATGAAATCATTTGAGAAATTAATGATACGGTAACACATTGTCCACCTCTCGTCTACTAAACCACCTGTAGTACTTGCTGTTATTGACCCATTTCCAATTTGCTTTTCCAAACCATTCCAGTGAGCCCACTGATATGCGTATGGTGTGATGGCATCAAAAGTCGGCCCGGAACCATAAACTCCTCTATGTTTCAAAACACTATAAATACCATTTAATGCAAGCTTCACATCATTTTCATTTTGCCAAAATGACACCGTAGTTATCCTATCTGTAGGATATACTGCAAGAAATTCCTCACCACAACTCCCAAAAAGAAGCATGCCCAGAACTACTAAATTTATTTTAAATATTTTTATCGTTTTCATAATGCTTATAGATTAATATTGACACCAAGGGAAATAATTTTAGGCAAAGGATAAAAATTATCCCCTGAATCAAACGTGTTTCTTTCAGGGTCAAATCCCTCATAGTCTTTGGACACTAATGAACCTACATTTTGGGCATTCCCATAGACATACAGTTTTTGAAGTCCTAGTCTTTCTGTTAAGGCTGAAGAGAAAGTATATCCCAATTGGATGTTTCTGAGCTTAACGAATGAAATATCACTAACCCAATAAGAAGATGCTTCACTTCGCCATGTATCACTTATTGAGATCCGGGGTACGGTTGTACTCATATTATCGACAGTCCAGGCATCTCTCCATTTTTCGGTTATTGTTCCTCCAGATATCCCCAATGGTTGGGTCCAGGCATTTTGGGTATAAACATTTGCCCCAGCAATTCCCATGACCACAGTACTTAAATCAAAACCTTTATAATTCACACTTGGTGTCAAACCAAAGGTGTATTTTGGAATGGTATTTCCCAAAGCCATTTTATCCTCAAATCCCAGTCGTCCATCATTATTTACGTCTTCATATTTCAACTCTCCAGCCTGTGGAATATAGCCATTGGCAAACATATGTTCTGAAGCTTCTTGATCGGACTGATAAATTCCCGTAGCCTTATATCCATACAACTCACGGTAGGAAAATCCTTCACGAATCAGATACAATTGATCAGGAGAATTCTCTCTGAATTTCGTTACCTGATTAGCGATATAGGTCATATTCACACCAATATTATATCCAACCTCATCTCTGTCTTTCGCCAGTTTAGAATAATTGATATTAAACTCAAACCCATTGTTGGTCATTTCTCCTACATTTTCAAAAGGTGCACTTACTCCTCCAAGAATTGACGGAATTGGTAATTGTACTATAATATCACTTGTCGTTTTCCTGAAATAATCAGCCTCAACGAAAATCCTATTGTTTAACAATCCAAATTCGACTCCTAAATCTGTAGTAACTGAAGTTTCCCATCCAATGCTCTCATCCACAAGAGCAGTAATACCAGCACCAGGAGCAAAACTTCCTGAAAAATTGTAACTAAGCGCATTTGTTTGACTTACTACTGCAAGGTATGGCCAATAAGAATTAATATTCTGGTTACCCAATTTACCCCAAGATGCTCGTATTTTAAGGTCTGATATTAAATTTTGGCTTTTCATGAAAACCTCTTCTCCCAATCTCCACCCAGCTGAAAATGCTGGAAAAATACCCCAACGATAGTCTTCCTTAAATCTTGAACTTCCATCCGCTCTAAGGTTCATTTCAAAAAGGTACTTGTCCGATAAGGCATAGTTTACACGACCAAAATAAGACAACATTCTGAGCTCACTCATGTTTCCATTGGCTTGGAAACCTGCCGTGCCTGCATCAATTTGAATCAATCCCTCTTTAGGTGGACCTGATCTTCTACCATAAACATCCTTTATTACTGTACTTTCCACCTGAATACCAGCTATAGCGGAAATGTCATGAATTTCATTATAGGTTTTGTTAAAATTCAGTGTTGAAAATAGCGTATTATAATTGCTTTGAATATTGTTTCTACTGGCTTCCAATATCGTAAGGTAATCCAGGTTCTTGCCCTCTACCCCTGTATTAGTATACCCATATACCAAATTATTATGCTTGTCTAGCAGATTACTATTGTACTGAGAAGTTAAATTGGTCTTTAAAGTCAAATAGTCAGTAAAATCAATATTGGCAAACACATTCATTTTGAAAAAATTGTTTTCTGAAATAGAAAGCCCATTGGCTGTTTCGATTAAAGGGTTTCTATTTCCTACAATTGTATTTCCACTGCTGTTAATTGCTTGTACAGACCCAAACCTACCATCTTCAGTATATGGAGCCGTAAAGGGATAACCTCCATTGGAAAAAATATACATCATACGTCCAAGGTTAAATGGTTCTTCAGATGATTTCTTGATTCCATTTAGCCGACCACCAATAGTTAACCATTCTTTTAATTTCGTCTCTAAGTTTACAGTAAGCCCATACCGATTAGATTTGGAATTAAGCATGATCCCATCCTGATTCAGGTAATTCATCGAAACATAAAATTTTGTCTGTTCAGAACCTCCATTTACAGATATATTGTGTTCCGTAATAGGCGCTTTTCTAAATACCTCATCAAAGAAATTCGTGTTAGGATAAACATACGGATCATTATTGTTTCTAAACTCATTAATAACTGACTCCGGAAATAAAGCACTTCCTCCTTGATTGGCTAGGGCTTGGTTCCACATTCCCATGTACTCTGCACTATTTTCTATAATATCATACCGTCTTCCTAAACTCTGCTGTCCTACATAGCTCCCTATATTAATACTTGTCTTTTCTCCAAATTTCCCCGATTTAAGGGTTATCAAAACCACTCCATTTGCCGCTCTAGACCCATAAATGGCTGAACTAGCTGCATCCTTCAACACGGTCATGCTTTCGATATCGTTTGGATTGATTTCGTTAATCGAAGCTTCCACTCCATCTACAAGAATCAAGGGGTTTGAATTATTTAATGTACCCCAACCTCTCACTCTTATCTGGGCGCCGTCATCCCCTGGTTTCCCTGAATTTTGACTAATCCAAACCCCGGGGACTTGACCACTTAGTGCCTGTGAAGCATTGGTAAGCGGCCTGTTCTGAAGCTCATCATCAAAGTTTACCGAAGAAACTGAACCTGTAAGGTTTTCTTTCTTTTGGGTACCATATCCTACTACCACTACTTCATCTAATGATGAAGTATCTTCTAGTAAAGTAATGTTTATAATGCTTTGGTCAATAACTTGGATTCGTTGAGACACAAAACCTATAAATGAAAAGACAAGTGTAGTACCTTTATCAACATTAATAGTATAATTCCCATCCAAATCAGTAGCTGTACCTCTACCAGTACCCGGTACAGAAACTGTAACTCCCGGAATGGGTTCTCCAGTCACGTCTACAACGGTTCCGGTAATGGCTGCTCTCCACTCATTTTCATTAATATCAGCCAGTTTTAAAGAAATGTTGTTACCGTACCCGATATCTGGTGAAAACAGAAATATTAGCAAAAGAATTAGGCCAGAAAAAGCCCGTCTAGTAAAGGGTAATAAACCCTACTTCTAACAAG
>NZ_ATNM01000138.1 GCF_000427295.1 Cyclobacterium qasimii M12-11B
CGCTCACTTAATTTCGTTAATTATTACTATATGTCTTAAAGTAAATTGACTTGTCTTGTGGAAAATGCAACGTAGCAAAGGTGTTCAAGTTTTCGGGCTATTAGTACTGCTCGGCTATGTCATTTCTGACTTTACACCTACAGCCTATCAACGTCATCGTCTCTGACGGCCCTGTTTAGAAGTCTCATCTTGGGGCGAGTTTCGCACTTAGATGCTTTCAGCGCTTATCTCTTCCCGACTTAGCTACCCGGCGGTGCAGTTGGCACTACAACCGGTACACCAGCGGTCGGTCCATCCCGGTCCTCTCGTACTAAGGACAGCCCCCCGCAGACTTCTCACGCCCGCAACAGATAGGGACCGAACTGTCTCACGACGTTCTGAACCCAGCTCGCGTGCCACTTTAATGGGCGAACAGCCCAACCCTTGGGACCTTCTCCAGCCCCAGGATGTGACGAGCCGACATCGAGGTGCCAAACCTCCCCGTCGATATGAGCTCTTGGGGGAGATCAGCCTGTTATCCCCAGCGTACCTTTTATCCTTTGAGCGACGGCCCTTCCATTCGGTACCGCCGGATCACTATACCCGTGTTTCCACCCTGCTCGGCATGTACGCCTTACAGTCAAGCTCCCTTATGCTATTGCACTCCACGCACGGTTACCAAGCGTGCTGAGGGAACCTTTGGAAGCCTCCGTTACTCTTTTGGAGGCGACCACCCCAGTCAAACTACCCACCAAACAATGTCTCCCTGTTTCAGGGATTAGATACCAGGCACACAGAGGGCCGTATTTCAACGGTGGCTCCTCAACGCCTAGCGACGCCGATTCACAGCCTCCGGCCTATCCTACACACCGTGTACCCGATACCAATGTTAAGTTGCAGTAAAGGTGCATGGGGTCTTTCCGTCCCGTTGCGGGTACGCGGCATCTTCACCGCGACTACAATTTCACCGAGCTCATGGCTGAGACAGTGCCCAGATCGTTACACCATTCGTGCAGGTCGGAACTTACCCGACAAGGAATTTCGCTACCTTAGGACCGTTATAGTTACGGCCGCCGTTTACTGGGGCTTCAGTTCAACGCTTCTCTTACGATAACGTCCCCCCTTAACCTTCCAGCACCGGGCAGGTGTCAGGCCTTATACTTCATCTTTCGATTTCGCAAAGCCATGTGTTTTTGATAAACAGTCGCCTGGGCCTTTTCACTGCGGCCTCTCTCACCGAAGCAAGAGGAGGCGCCCCTTCTCCCGAAGTTACAGGGCCATTTTGCCGAGTTCCTTAGCCATGATTCACTCGAGCACCTTGGGATACTCTCCCCAACCACCTGTGTCGGTTTGCGGTACGGGCGAACATACGCTTAACGCTAGAGGTTTTTCTTGGAAGCTTTTAGGACCACTATCCAATTGTCCGAAGACGCTTGGTACTATCAGGTTCGGCTAAGTCTGCGCATTTTACTACAGTCCAAATACCTACACCCTTTAACCCGGTATTCCGTCACCGGGCGGATCTTTCAACACTCCGTCGCCCCATTACCTGTATGTTCGGTATGGGAATATTAACCCATTTTCCATCGGAATCCCCCTTCGGGTTATCCTTAGGTCCCGACTGACCCTGATCCGATTAGCGTTGATCAGGAATCCTTGGTCTTTCGGTGTGGATGTTGTTCCCATCCATTATCGTTACTTATGCCTACATTTGCTTTTCCAGAAACTCCACCAGACATTACCATCTGGATTCACTGTCGCTGGAATGCTCCCCTACCAAAATATAAATACTTTCCTTCGCTTCGGTACCGCACTTGATGCCCGATTATTATCGACGCCCTGCCGCTCGACCAGTGAGCTGTTACGCACTCTTTAAAGGAATAGCTGCTTCCAAGCTAACCTCCTGGCTGTCACTGCAGCTGGACCGCCTTTGTTCAACTTAGCGCGGATTTTGGGACCTTAGCGGTAGGTCTGGGTTCTTTCCCTCTCGGACTTGGACCTTAGCACCCAAGCCCTCACTGCCGGTTCTGTATAATGGCATTCGGAGTTCGTCAGGATTTGGTAGGATTTGACTCCCCCTAGTCCTATCGGTAGCTCTACCTCCATCATACAATTCCCGACGCTGTTCCTAAAAACATTTCGGGGAGTACGAGCTATTTCTCAGTTTGATTGGCCTTTCACCCCTACCCACAGCTCATCCGGAAGCTTTTCAACGCTTATCGGTTCGGTCCTCCACTCTGTTTTACCAGAGCTTCAACCTGGCCATGGGTAGATCACTAAGTTTCGCGTCTACCCCCACCGACTATTGCGCCTTGTTCAGACTCGCTTTCGCTGCGGCTCCTCCTGTTTACAGGATTAACCTTGCCGGTGAGGAGTAACTCGTAGGCTCATTATGCAAAAGGCACGCCGTCACCCTGATAAATCAAGGCTCCGACCGCTTGTAGGCGCACGGTTTCAGGTTCTTTTCACCCCGTTATTCACGGTACTTTTCACCTTTCCCTCACGGTACTCGTTCACTATCGGTCTCTAGGGAGTATTTAGCCTTACCGGATGGTGCCGGCAGATTCAACCGGGATTTCTCCTGTCCCGGCCTACTCAGGATACCCGCCTTATAAATTAAAATTCCTCTACAGGACTCTCACCCTCTTCGGTTTGACTTCCCAGCCAATTCGAGTCTCCTAATTTATAATTATGCAGGTCCTACAACCCCATATATGCCGTAACATAAATGGTTTGGGCTCTTCCGCGTCCGCTCGCCGCTACTGACGGAATCATTATTATTTTCTCTTCCTGCGGGTACTTAGATGTTTCAGTTCCCCGCGTTTGCCTTCCTTACGGAATACCCTGACAAAGTCAGGGTGGGTTGCCCCATTCGGACATCTGTGGATCATATCGACTGTGCCGATCCCCACAGCTTTTCGCAGCTTGGCACGTCCTTCATCGCCTCCTAGAGCCTAGGCATCCCCCGTACGCCCTTGTTCACTTGAACTCATCTGGTGCCCTTTTGCTAGCACCTGATGATCTTAATTCTATATCTACATCACTTGCGTGATTAAAATACTTTACATTGCATTTTCCACTCAACATGTCAAAGAACTTTCTG
>NZ_ATNM01000139.1 GCF_000427295.1 Cyclobacterium qasimii M12-11B
TTTTTTTTATGCTTTTAAAAAAAAGGCCAACGCTTTCAACAATCTTGAATTCAGCGCTGGCCTTTTTTTATTTTAAAACTTTAGGCTTTTAGAAACTGCCTAAGCACATAATGAAGAATCCCTCCATTTTTGTAATATTCTATTTCAATTAAAGAATCAAGACGGGCGATTACTTCAAAATTTATTTCACTTCCATCTTCAGATTTAGCTTTCGCTTTTAAAACTTTCAATGGGGACAATCCCTCCTTAATTCCCTCAATAGAAATATGCTCTTTCCCTGTAAGCCCTAGTGAAGCGGCAGATTGCCCTTCTGAATACTGCATGGGTAAAACACCCATCCCTACAAGATTCGACCTGTGTATCCTTTCATAACTCTCGGCAATCACTCCTTTAATCCCCAATAGGGTGGTTCCTTTTGCGGCCCAATCCCTTGAAGACCCACTACCATACTCTTTCCCCGCCAGAACCAATAAGGGGACGCTATCGGCGATGTATTTACGTGAGGCATCAAATACTGTCATTTCCTCTCCGGAAGGCATATGAGTCGTATATCCCCCCTCTTGAGTGGCCAATTGATTCTTTATCCTCACATTGGCAAAAGTACCTCTTACCATAACTTCGTCATTACCCCTTCTGGAACCATAAGAGTTGAACATTACCTGTTCCACTCCTTTATCAAGTAAATATTTACCCGCAGGGGATTTGGCAGAAAAAGAACCCGCTGGCGAAATATGATCTGTAGTGATGGAGTCACCAAGTTTCAACAATACCCGGGCTTTAAGTATTTCGTCAGGATTATCTACTTGTTCGGAGATCCCATTAAAAAATGGTGCTTCTTTAATATAGCTAGATTCGTCTGACCATTGATATACTTTATCTTCAGGAGCCTTTAAAGCGCGCCACTGATCATTGCCTTCAAATATTTCCCCGTAACTTTTTTTGTAATCTCCGGGTGAAAGTACACGATTGGCCACTTCAAAAATCTCTTCATTGGTAGGCCATAAATCTTTTAAATAAACTGGCTCAAGGTTAGGGTCATATCCCAAAGGCTCATTATTTAAATCAACATCCACCCTACCAGCAAGTGCAAAAGCAACCACTAGCATAGGTGACATTAAGTAATTCATTTTCACCTGAGGATGTACTCTTGCTTCAAAATTCCTGTTACCAGACAATACTGATGCTACTATCAGGTCATTTTCTTCTACCGCTTTGGCTATATGAGAAGGCAAAGGCCCTGAATTACCGATACAGCTTGTACAACCATAACCAACCACATGAAAGCGCAAGGCTTCTAAATCCTCTAGTAGCCCAGCATGATGGAGATAGTCCGTTACAACCTTAGATCCAGGCGCCAGAGAGGTCTTTACCCACGGCTTGACATCAATCCCTCTTTCACGCGCTTTCCGAGCAATAAGTCCTGCCCCAATCATCACGCTTGGGTTTGAAGTATTCGTGCAAGAAGTAATGGCTGCGATGACGACTGAACCATCATAGAGAGCAAATTCCTCATTATTTAATTTGACAGCCACGGTTTTTAGACCGTTTTTTACTTTAGTTTCTATTTCAAGGTCTCGAGCAAGCTGTTGCTTCCCACTTTCCACTGGCTGATTCCCTCCACCTTCATCCAACCATCTACCCACTTCTCTTTTCTCAATGGGTATGTATTCTCTTCCGTGCACTTCCTTAAGTAGAGAGCCAAATTTCTCTTTAAATTCCCTTAAAAGGATTTTATCCTGTGGTCTTTTTGGTCCTGAAACAGTAGGCTCAACAGTGCCTAGATCTAATTCTACAACCGAGGAATAATTGATTTCGTCTTCATTTTCTCTCCAAAGCATGTTTGCTTTGGCATAGTTTTCCACAAGTTTGATTTGCTCTGGAGCCCTATTGGTCCTGCCCATATAATCCAGGGTTCGATCATCTATAGGGAAATAAGTAACCGTACAGCCAAACTCTGGTGACATATTAGAAATGGTAGCCCTGTCCGGTACGGATAAACCATCTAGACCGGGACCAAAAACTTCAACAAATTTACCTACTACACTTTGTCTCCTGAGAAGTTCCGTGATGGTCAAAACCATATCAGTAGCAGTGGTACCCATTGGTAAAGCCCCTGTAAGCCTCAGACCGACCACCTCAGGCATGATGAAATAGATAGGCTGTCCCAATATGGCAGCTTCTGCTTCTATACCTCCAACACCCCAACCAACAACTCCAATCCCATTGACCATGGGCGTATGAGAATCTGTTCCTACCAAAGTATCAGGGAAAACGTTTCCATCTCTGGCAATTACGCCTTGGGCCAGATATTCCAGGTTCACCTGGTGGCAAATACCCATCCCAGGAGGGACTACTGAAAAGTTATTAAAAGATTTTTTGAGCCCACTTTAAAAATTCGTACCGCTCTCCATTTCTTTGATACTCCACATCTACATTTTTTTTGTAGGAGTAATCCGTGCCAAAATAATCTACTTGAACGGAATGATCCACTACCAAATCAACAGGTATCAAAGGATTTATTTTTTCTGGATCTTTACCTTTCCTAACTGCTTCCGAACGGAGAGATGCTATATCTACCACCGCAGGCACCCCCGTAAAATCCTGCATCAAAACCCTTGCCGGCTTATAGGGGATATCTTTTTCTGAGGGCTCTGGTTTCCAATTTAGCAGTGTTTCAATGTTCTCCTTTGTAATCGCAAAATCATCAAAATTTCTCAGTGTATTCTCTAAAAGTACCCTGATTGAAAAAGGGAGTTTATTAATTTGATATCCTTGCTTCTGTAATTCCTCCAAACTCCAGTAATTAAGGTCACCTTGAGCTGATGGAAGTTTCTTTATGATTTTATATGGATCTTTTGTCATAAAATAAGTAGGTTTATTAATAAAAAGGATATTGAATACGAATTTTAAATATAATCTAATATAGTAATATAAGGTATTCCAATCAATTATGGGGCCATAAAAAAAGCGGAAACAAGTTCCGCTTTTTTAAATGCTATTATTACTCTGATTCAGCCTGCGCTTTATCTCTTTTCCTAAAGGACTTCCTAAAGAACCAATGATATCGCAGAGCCTCCAATGTTTCGTTCATTCGAACAGCACCTGTATCCAAACCACTCATCGTACTTTTCAAATTGGCAGCAAATGCCTCATCATTCAAAAGCATACCGATAGCATTGTCTGATTTATTTAAATTTTCACTGACTTTACTGAAGTTTTGAGCTGCATCATTCGCTTCTGCAGAGGTGTTTTCAAGACTTTCGGCAGTAGTTTTTAAACTCGCAAACAGTGTAGTATCATTCAACATATTGTCAATTAATCCTCCCTTTTGGTTAAGCTCGTTAGAGAATTTAGCCAACTCAGCAGTCATCCTATTGCTATTGGCAGCTGTTCTTTCAAGGTTTACCATGATGGCTTTAAAGTTTTTAACTAGCATACTGTCTGTCAACACAGCTCCAACTATGCCTTCTCCACTTGAAATTTTATGCGTAAGAATCTTCAAGTCCTCTGTAATGGATACAAGATTATTATTGTTTACTTGTAATGTCTCCATCATCTTATCCGTATCTAAAGGCATCTCAGCTGCAAGCTTGTCACCGTCTTCAATAGAAGGACCCTGACCTGTGCCACCGTATATCACAATGATTTTATTACCTATAAGTCCGTCAGAGCTAATGGTAGCTTTGGAGTTCTTTTTTATATAATCTTTAGATGAAGATTCAATATTCATTTCAATTTCCACCTGAGAATCACCATAGAAATTGATTTTCTTAACTGTTCCAATTTTAACCCCAGAGAACCAAACATTATTCCCAGTCTGCAAACCTCCTACATCATCAAAAACTGAAGTGACCCTAATGCTTTTAACGAAGGCTTTCTGTTGTGCTCCAAGCGTAAGGATGCCCACAATCAGTATTGCGATCCCAGCCAACACAAATATGCCAACTGTTACAGATCTTTTATTATCATTTCTCATTGTTCGATGAAATTATAGTCATAAAATGATTTTACTCTGCCATCTACGGCATGTTCAAATACCTCTTCAAATTTTCCTGTGTTCCCAAAATGACCATCCAAAAGAACAGCCATCCTGTCTCCTGTCACCTTAGCACAGGTCAAATCATGAGTGATAATGATTGAGGTAGTTTTATATTCTTCATTCACCTGATTGATCAGGTTGTTTATATCCATACAAGTAATCGGATCCAACCCAGCAGTCGGTTCGTCATAAAGCATAATGGCAGGTTTTAGAATAAGTGTCCTGGCTATCCCAATCCTTTTCCTTTGCCCTCCTGATAATTCCGACGGCATTTGATTTATAGCTTGAATAAGTCCAACCCCTTCTAATACTTCCTCCACTAACTTATCCTTATCCCCTTTGCTAAGGTTTTTTACATTCCTTACCAATGGAAACTCCAAATTCTCTCTTACAGTCATACTGTCATACAATGCACTTGCCTGAAAGGAAAACCCGATTTTAAGCCTCAATTCATTGAGACTTTTCGATTTTAATTGGCTCACCTCTTGCCCCAGGACAATAGCAGAGCCACTGTCTTGAGTGAGTAAACCAACCATTATCTTAATCAAAACTGATTTACCACTTCCTGACTTACCTAAAACCACAAGATTTTCTCCACGGTACAGGTCTAAATTTACATTCTTCAGAACGTGCATGTCCCCAAAAGACTTGGAGAGATTTTTTATTTCAATTACTGTATCTTTCATATTATAACTGCCTAAAGAAATTGGTGATCTGTAAGGACAACAATTCTTCAATAAATATTAAAAACATGGCCATAACAACAGCGGAATTCGCAGCTTTACCTACACCCTCTGTTCCTTTAGTTGAATTGTAACCTTTATAACAACCCACAATACCAATAGTAAATCCGAATACCAGAGATTTCACCATTGAGGAGGAGATGTCTAGAAATGAGATCGAGTCAAACACCTGTACAAAGAATGTGCTAATACTTACCTTCTCATTCACGTTTACATTTAAGAATGCCCCCATAAGGGCTAAAAAATCGGTATATAACACCAAAATCGGAATCATAAATGTACTCGCCAAAACCCTGGTTACAACAAGAAATTTAAAAGGGTTAGTGGCAGAAACTTCCATGGCATCAATCTGCTCTGTAACCTTCATCGACCCAATTTCTGCCCCGATACTTGATCCGACCTTTCCTGCAGCAATAAGTGCTGTAACCAAAGGCCCCATGGCTCTCACAACAGCAATTGAAATTAAGGCAGGTAACCAAGAGGTAGCACCAAACTCAGAAAGAGAAGGTCTGGACTGATTGGTGAAAACTATCCCTACTATAAACCCTGTCAAAGAAATTAAAGGCAAGGAATTATAACCAATACGGTAACATTGACGAATTACCTCCTTAAACTCGTAGGGAGGTACCCATACCTCAACAAAAAATTTCTTCAGAAAATTAAACGCTCTTTCTAGTCCAACGAAAAATTTATCTATTCTTGTACTAAACACTTTTTCATTTCCTTTGAGGTTTTCAGCCATATTGTTAATATATTTAATTCAAATGCTTAAAAGGACTTCAAAAATCAACCAATAATTTTAATCGGCCAAAAGTTCCATAAAATTTTGTTCTTGTATTGGTTTAATTAAGAACCCACTTATTTGCTTAAATTCTTTGCTTTTATTCAAATCATTTGGATCCATTGATGCGGTAAGCATTTTAACGTTTCCTTTAATACCTTTGGCTTCCATCCGCTTTAAAAAGTCCCATCCATCCATTTTGGGCATGTTTATATCCAAAAGGATTACATCTGTGTAATTATTACTTAACCATTCTAAAGCATCATAGGGATCTTCAAAAAAAACCATTTTCAAGCCCCTATTCATTTTTTCTAAAATTCGCCTGTTGATCATGTGTTGCACCTTGTCATCATCAACAAATACTATTGTCTTCCTATCCTGCTCCACCTATAACTATTTTTCTAACATTTGTGTTTTCTTTCTTTCGTTTCCCCTTCAAATTTCATTCGTTCTACTTCTCAAAAATGCCCCCTAAGAATAGTTTTTGCAATTGAAAACCCACTGATAATTTATAAAAATAACGGAAATTGAAACTCACCTGAGATTAATTTGAAATAGGCAATGGTCCTATTTTTTAAGTGATAGCATCATTTTCCAAATAAAATCGGAAAAGACTATTTCGTAAAATTTATTAAGTTCAGGTTTAAATTTTAATCCCTATTCTTACATACTAAAATATTTGATTTCCTAATTCATTTTAGATTATCCCTATCCTTAAACCGCTATTAAGGTTTGGATGTTCCCTAATTTTCAGAAAGATAACTCAAGCATATTTTTTATTAGGTAGTTTTTAATAAAAAAAACTAACAACTTGATTTAATACGTTATGACACAGAAAAAATCCTGCCAATCTTTGGTATAAATTCGAAAAATAAATTTTTTATCGCTTTTAAAGAATAAACGCCTCTTCTGGAATTAAACTTCTTCAAAATTCTTTTAAATGCAAAACACCCAATTTATTCAGTTACTATTCCCTATTAAAGCTTCGTTTTAACATTAGTCGATCCTAAACATTGTAAAACCAACGCAAGTTAACTGCACCTATTTTCTTGTAAAGACAACAATCCCGGAAAACAAGATGAACCCTATTTCACCGTCCGTTTTTAAACCTAAAAAGGAAAAACCCCTTAAATTCAAATAGTATCTTGCATCAGTAAACGCTTTCTTCCGCAAAAATAAGCAAAAAGACAGATTTCACCCCTTAACAAACAAAATTTTCTTTACGCTGAAAATAAACCAAATGGATACATTTTAATCAGACTCCGCGGATAAGCAATAAATTTGCAGCCTTTAACCTCAAATCATCGTGAACAAATATTCGCGTAGGGACAATACTGACATTTTTTAATGTCAGTAGTTTGATCAAAAGCTTGGTCTTTATCGAATATTTCTTCCAAGGTTTTTTTAAGCTGGCTAACATAATCATTTCTATAAACAGAGTAGTCCGTTACTTCCACCTTTTGCCTGTAACCTATAACTTCCTGGAGATAAGGATTGAAATCTTCTTTAAAGATCTCACGTAAATTAAACAAAGCTGGCTTAAGCAAGTGTGTATTATCAGGGAAGTTGGCTTCATACAATAAACCATAGAAGAAAGTTTGCATCGCAGCTTTGTTCCTATCGGAATCATCCCTGTCAAACAAACTCTCAATGCTTTTAAAATTTTTATTGTCCAGCCCAGATTTATAATCAATTAACCGGACTGTTTCACCTATACGATCCACCCTATCAATAATGCCCCCAAGAGCTACATCAACTATTCCCTCTTCGGTATTTATAGGCAAATAGGCTTTGTATTTTCTACCAGCTTCCAGCGAAATAATTTCAAAGGGGGCGGATTCTTTGTCCTTTATCAAAACTCCCTGTAAATATTTTTGCAATACATCTCTTGCGATCACCAATTGCCCTGTTAGTTTTTGGCTTCCTTTATCCTCCAAAAAATACTGTTGTTCAATCGCCTTCATCACCGCTGGATACACAAAATCCTTCAGCCCTTCAATATCCGATTCCTCTACAACTTTACGCTTTTTCCTTGCTATAAATCCCATGTAGAGGTTTTCCAAAGATCTGTGAACAAGATTACCAAAAATCGCCGGATCCACTTCTTCCTGAACCTCCTCCGGAACTTCTATCCCCGCTATATAATTAAGGTAAAACTTAAGCCTGCAATCCAACCAAACATTTAATGCCGACGGTGAAAAGGATACTGGCTTTCGGTCACCACTTGTAGGCTTGGTATACCTCATTAAATGGGACAATATAGTACTGTCCTTTTCTATGGAGATTGCCCTTGTTGCAGTCAGACTTACTGGGATATGGGTAATACTGTCCTCCTTTTGAATACCTTCACGATTCATTTCTATTTGAAGCTGATGAATATAGCGACTTTTTTCACTTACCTGACCTTGGGTACCAGCTGTAGTATACAGCAAATGAACATCCTCTGCTTCATGTAAAAGTCGATAAAAAGTATAGGCATAAATAGCGTCATTTTGCTCCTGCATAGGCATGCCAAAAGCCTTTCGAAGATTAAAAGGAATCATTGAATTCATAGAACTGGAAGGAGGGAAACTTCCTTCATTCATATTGCATATGATGACCCTTTTAAAATCAAGGTTCCTTGACTCTAGGACTCCCATCAATTGTAGCCCCTCAAGTGGCTCTCCTTTAAAGGGAAGTTTTATCTCCCCAAAGACCTGCCGAAAGATTCTAAGGAGGAAAGCAATATTCACTTCTTCTTTGATCTCTTTTTCAACAATTCCTTTAAGCCTGTTCATTTGCTTGAAGCACTGATAAAGATAGGTCCGCTCCATGCTATTCTCCTCTAGTGGCGCTGCCAGCATTTGGATTAGCCCTAACATGTTATCCATTAAGTTATCAGTAGTCATTTGCTGAAAAACTTTTGCAAATAAGGGGCCTCCGGCTTCTAAAGTTGAGGTGGAAATGTACAAAGTATTGGTCCGTGCAAAATCCTCTATTAGATTTTTTGAAAACTCAGGGGCAGCATCATATAAATAGACCGTGGACAAAAGTTCTTTGACGGGTTTATGGTAGAACATTACCTCTTCATTCACAACCCTTATGTATCGCTGCAAGTCCACAACAGCTTCCAGAAAGGTGAAAACAGGGGTATGCTTCACTGGATAACCCATGGTAACATTCACTTTACTGACCTTGTCAGGCAAAAGATTTAAAACAGGAAAAAGAAGCTGTTCATCGGGTAAAATAACTACTGTCTCCTCCCAATTCTGTTCTATATCAGGAATTGCCTCTAAAATTGCACCTACCATATTGGCCTGGTTAATTTTTAATGGTACAGCATAGGTTTGAACCTTCCTTTTATTGTCTTCAATGCGACTAGGTGTCGTTTCAGGGAATGTCGGCCCTAGTATCTTGTCTTTTCTGTAATCTCTGAAAAACATACCCGCCTCTTGATTAAGTGCATCCAGGTAATATCGATCAATGTCCCAAAAAACTTCTGCACCATGATTTTCGACATAATGCTTTATAAGCTTTTCTTCAGCCCCAGTAAATGCATTAAAGCCTACAAAAATATTCCCCATTTCTGAGGACTCCGCTTTTTCCAAACCTTCTGCCACTTCGCGGTAAATACTTCCACCGTAAGCCAATCCTAAGGTTTTGAGGGAGCTGTTAAACTGATTGTACAATGGAAATAAAACATCCCAGAACTTTAAAAACTTCTCTTGATGAAACCTGTCCCTGCTTTCGAAAGAAGCCCAAAATGCCTGGATCAATTCGATCTGTGTAGTCGAAAGAAAACTCCAATCGCTTTCAAGGATTTTTTGTTCTTTGAGGTTAATGAACAATTTCTCAGGGTTAACCATAAATTGATCAAGGTCATTAAAGTCCCTAAGGATCATTTCTCCCCAAAAATAAAACCTATCAAAAGTTTCTTCACTACCGGAAAGTGATTTGAAGACTTTGTATAACTCATAAATTAACGTCAGCTTATCAGCAGGTCGCTTACCGGCTATATCATAGAAAAAATCCTCAATGGTGATTACCTTGGGCATATAAGTCGGGTGGGTAATCAACTGCCCCAAGTACTTTGTAAAGAATAAACCAGCCCTTCTATTGGGCAGTATTACCTGAATATTTTTTAGGTCAATCCCCCTCTGCAATAAATCTGCGGCAGTGCGCTTTAAGAATCCATCCATTTAAACAACTTTTACTATTGAACCACTTTCGATATAACAGATAAACCCTCTAACGACCTTCTCTTTTTCAATACTTTTCACCAGCTCCACATAATCCAATACCTGTGTCTTATGAGTTGTTCTTTCTTCACCTGTTTTAAAATCGACCACTTCTATACCATACGGGTAGTAAATTATCCTATCTGGCCGCTTGAATTCTCCTCCTGGTAGAAATATTCCCTGTTCAGTAAGGACTTTTCCTGAGCCATCAAACCAAGAATTAAATGTGGTGTTTTGGCAGAGTTTATCAAACTGAACTTCCAAGGATTTCTTTTCCTCATCGGTAACAGCCCCATCAAAATACATGGCTTGAAGCTCCAGCAAGAAATCTGTTTTGGTTTGGGATTTTTCAATTATCCGGTGTACCAATACCCCAAACGCTCTCTTAGAAACGATTTCAGAGGCTTCAAATTCACCAAATACCTGCTTCACCTTCAGTGATTTTTCCCATGGTCTATATTTCCACACCATGGCCTGGGCAGGAGTATCGGCAGCTTGTTTTGCTTTATTTTGGTGCCAGTCTCCTAGTTCAAACTCCAATTTTTCGCTATTGTAATAACTACCAAAGTCTAATAGTTCATCATTCTGCACATTAAAACTCATGATCTCTCGCAATAAATCTGCAACCGTGGTCAATTTCTTGGGCTTTCCAGGTTTAGTGTAAGGCGTCATTCCCAACAGAACCTCCTCCGCCCTAGTGAATGCCACATATAGCATGTTAAGAGAATCAAGATGATGCAGGAGATTTTCCTCCAAATAGGCTGCTGAGAAAGCCGAATCAAGTAGTTGCGACCTCAAAGTGAGGGGGATAATAGCAGGGGGTAAAGTTTCATCCCAATCGTATTTTGTCCAAATGATATTTTCTTTTCCTGTATCAAACAACTTCCAATCCAGGTAAGGCAAAAGAACAACCTTGTACTGGAGACCTTTGGATTTGTGGATAGTTTGGATGCGAATAGCATTAAATTCTTCAGGAATTTTCACGGTTCTTTTGTAGCCCTGCTGCTCCCACCAGTTGAGAAACCCACCGAGATCCGCTCTATTTTTGGCGATAAAATCAAATACAGCTTCCTTAAATCCCGACAAATAGGCAAGTTCACCTGTACCCTCATTCAAGCCTATGAGATCGATCAATGCTTCCAGTAAATCCATTAAAGGTAATTTTCGGAGGTCTGGAAGTTGGCTGAAAAACTTTTCTTTCAATCCTTGAAAGGCTTCCGGAAGGCTATCTTGCTTGAATAAAACATGGTTAAAAGCTATATTTCTAATCCTTGCCAATTGGATCCAAAAGGTTTTTTCAGCAAGCGAATCTTCCGCATCATTTACTATTTGCAATGCGGCCAAAAGGCATTTCACTACGGTCGCCCGGGTAAGGAATAATGCCTCGTCTGACAGTACATCATACCTGTAATTATTGCCTTTATTATCCTCAGCATAGGCCATAAAGGCATCTGCAATCTGAGCGGCCTGTCCATTCTTTCTAACAAGAATAGCAATGTCCTTCAGTTGATAACCCTGATCCAGTAAACCTTCCACCTGACCAGGCAGCAGCCTAAGGATTTCATCCTCATATTTGGTTTCTTTATCTGTCTCAATAAACTTCAACTTCACTTTTCCATTTACCCCTTTCGCTTTTTGTTTGGGAGCTACGTTTTGTAGGATATCAGCATAGGCCTGCTCTATCATTTCCATTGTTGGATCTCCAAGTGTTGCCTTTAGGTGCTCACTTAAAAATTTGGACAGTTTTGAAAACAGGGTATTGTTAAAAGCAACAATATTGGGCAAACTCCGGAAATTGGTATCCAATTTTTTCACGTTGAGACCAAAATGCCCAAGATCAATTTCTACCTGTTCCATAAGCAGGCGCATTTCTCCTCCCCTCCAGCGATATATAGATTGTTTCACATCACCTACTACCAGGTTTGTTTTACCCATGGAAAGGGTATTGAGCAAAAGAGGGCGGAAACTGGCCCACTGAAAACCAGAGGTATCCTGAAATTCATCCAGCAGAAAATGTTGATAGCGATTACCTACTTTTTCATATATAAAAGGAGCATCATTGTCACTGGTGATGGATTTAAGAAAGTCATTGGTTTCTGAAATCAACAGCATGTTTTCCTCCTCCTTCAGTTCCTTCAATTCCCGAAGAAGATAGCCAAATAGGCCAAAAGTATACAGATTCTTAGAGATCGCATCCAAGGTGTTCCAATGCTTTTTCATCGGTTCAAATTGATGCATTATCTCTCCTAGACCTTCATAATAAGCAGACTCAATTGCAGCTTTCGACTTGCTGGTTTTGGTATACCATCCCTCTGGCCCAAGCAGCAGTTTTTCCTGAGGACCGGTAAGTATTGGTACAGGCTCGTTTTTGTCACCTAATTGATCAAATTTTCTACTAAATGACCTGGTTCCTCCAGAAAAATCCTCCCAAACCAGTCCATTTTTATCCCTGATAGTTTGAGCCGATGACTTTAGCTCCAAGGTTTTGTCAATGATCACTTGTTTTGTTCAAGGATAAAGTTCTTGAAAGTTTGAAATGTTTCAGGATTCTCCAAAAAGACATTGACATCTTTTTGAACCATTTTAAAATCCTCCAGAAAGATTTTCTTCCCAAGATCTTCTACAGATTTCCTTACATCCCATGACTTGCCTTCTGTAATCTTACTTATAGAAAATTCCACCATCCACTTGTGTAGTTCAGGGTCATCTGCTACACGAAGCATTAGCCTATCCACCATCCGGCCCATGACACCATCAAGATCCATTTCTACGTCAAATTTGGCTTGAAGGTCAATTTCTCTTGCAAAAGCCCTGATTACTTTCTGAAAAAAACTATCAATGGTACTCACAGAAAAAGATCCAAAATCGTGAAGGATTGCCGAAAGAACTTCTCCAGCCCTCTTAGACAACTCATCAGGTTTTAGCTGCCACTTGTCTAAAAGCTCTTTGTCCATTGTCTCAGACTCATCCACACCATTTTTAAGCCTTTTCAGCTCATTGATGATTCGATCTTTCATCTCCTGCGTCGCCTTATTGGTGAAAGTAACTGCCAGAATTCGCTTAAATGCCATTGGAGATTCAAGGGCTAATTTAAGGTAGGATGTAGTAAGGGTATAGGTTTTACCCGACCCAGCGGATGATTTATAGATTTGTAAGGGCGTTTCTGTGATCATTTAAATCAATCGTTTAAGGAATCTATGGCACAAAATTGACACTTTACCATTTCATGCTAAGTGAAGTTATGAAGAAAAGTTTCAGACTATAGCTAAATAATGAATATTTTTGAATTTGAAATCAAGGTGAAGTTTCCTTTATCATTCCCAAATCGAAAATAAAATGTTTTTTTATATTTCTCAGTTATTCAGTTTTTTGATAATGCCTTTTAACATCTGCCTGATTCTTATCATTTTGGGCTATGTTTTTGTGAAAAAATCTTGGGGAAGAAACACATTGCTAGCTGGTATAGTATTGCTTCTTTTTTTTCAAATTCCTACCTATCCAATCTGATTATTTATAATTGGGAACCAGCGCCGAAGGATTTTTCATCGTTGCCTACCTACGAATTAGGCGTAGTCCTTACAGGGGTAACGCATATTGACAAGCTACCTAAGGACCGGACTTATTTTTCGCGAGGAGCAGATAGGGCAACACATACTGTACAGTTGTACAAAATGGGTAAAATAAAGAAAATTTTAATTTCTGGAGGGCTTGGTTTCAATCCTGTTCATCCACTTTCAGAAGCGGAATCTTTAAGGGATTTCATGATTTGGGCAGGTGTAAACGAAAAGGATATAATCGTAGAAACCAAGGCGGTCAACACACATGAAAATGCATTGTTTAGCGAAAAAATAATTACATCAGGTGAAATTGAATTGGACAATCCAAACCAATTCTTATTGATAACTTCAGCCTTTCACATGAAAAGAGCTGAGGCATGCTTTAATAAGGTTGGCCTTCACCCCGATACTTTTCCTGTAGATTTTTATGGAAAAAAACCAAATGCCAATTTCAAATCAATAGTTCAGCCTGGTCTTCAAGGTATTATGGTATGGCACAAATTGACAAAGGAATGGGTAGGAATAATGGTTTATTCCCTGGTTGGATATATTTAGCTCTAAAATAGGCAATAACCCTTCCGTTACTTGAAATCATCAGTACCTGAGGAAGGGTTAGTTAATGTTAATTTATACTAAGTTAAATTTTTAGTTCGATAACAGCCGCTTTTCCTACCAGGTAGAAGCCTTTAACTTGGGCATTGCCCTTACAATATCACTAACACTTATTTGACCTATTATTTTATCATCTTTGACTACCGGAAATCTTCTTATTTTCATCGTCAAAAACCTATCCGCAGCATCAAATATTGATATGTCAGGTGGTAAGGTAAATACCTGCGTTGTCATGTGCTCGGATACAGCAGCTGGAAATTTTGGGGTGTTGGTATACTGACCTTTAATTATTTCTTTAAGGCAGTCTCCCTCTGAAATCATCCCCACTAGCCTCCCATTGTCATCTACTACAGGGGCACCTGAAATTCTCTTTCTGGTAAGAACAGTGATCACATGATCAATTGTATCCTCCGGCCTGAAAGTAATTAAATTCGCTGTCATGAAATCCTGGACCAGAAATGGTTGGTCGCTTTTTTTTGTCGGGGCCATTCTTACCCCCTGGAAACTTTTTTACCATGTTTTTATAGGGTTTATTGAAGGTTTAATATATCATTTAAATCCCATAAAAACAAATAATTACACTACAAAACAGCTTGTTACTAAAATAAAATTAAACTTAAACGAAAATTTCAACACAGGAAAATTGGAAAGCCACGAGCATTATCTCGTGCTTTATCTAAAGTAGGAAGTCCCCATTCTATTTTTCACAAATGCAATTTAAAATGGGGAAATACTCCCTATTTCAAACCCTCAATCTCAATAGGTCTAATACTCTTCCTAGCTAGAGATTGTGTTTTTAAATCACCATTCTCACGGCAAAATCAATTGTACAAGCCCTGATCAAAGAAGTGAAAAAAATTGGGAATTAAGGCCATGGCTACTCCCTCCAAAGTAAGTATTCTATTGAAAAAGTCTACAATAGTAAAATGTTAATGTTTTCTATTCATTTCGGTTTTTGATTAAAGCGCTCTAAGGAAGCCAACAACCTCTTTCATTAACTCAGGATCCATCGTCAGTACCATTCCTTCGGTTTCTTCCACTTGAGAAAGCTTTAAATGTTCAATTGAACCCTGCATGGAAGAAGGGCGAAACTTTTTACAGGAGACATGAATTTCTTTCAATTTTCCATCCTTGCTCAATTGTGTAATGTCTTGCAATTTTAACCCTCCTCCTGGTAGGATAATTATTCTTTCTTTTGCCTTATCGAGTAATTCAAGCAAAACAGACAATCCCTCCTCAACACTATTTTCACCACCAGAGGTTAGTATTCTTTTGAAACCTAATGCTATAATCTCCTCTAAGGCAGTAGTTTTATCTAGAACAAGATCAAAAGCCCTGTGAAAAGTACAGGGTTTACCTCCTGCAACTTGAATTAAATGCTCACAATCAGAGGTATTTACTTTTCCTTCCTTATTCAAAACCCCAAAAACAAATCCATCAGCACCATGCTCTAAAAAAAGCTTTGATGTCTTCTTTCATGATCTCAAGTTCAGATTTACTATAGACGAAATCTCCACCCCTAGGCCTAATCATCACAAACATAGGTACTGTGGCTTTGCTTTTTAGCACTTTTAATAAACCTAAACTTGGCGTGGTACCACCTTCCCCAAAATCAGCACAGAGCTCCAGGCGGTCAGCACCATTTTCAACAGCAAGCATAGCCGCCTCTAAAGTGTAAACTGGAGATTCTAATAATATATCTTTCTTCTTCATTGCAATAATTATTTAAACCAGCTATTTGAATCAACAAGCGACTGCTTAGCCTTATGGTGATGCGCGTAGTTAAATCCAGGTTGGATGGAAAATGCACCAAAATCTCCCTCCTTA
The DNA here is from genome assembly GCF_000427295.1 of Cyclobacterium qasimii M12-11B. Classification (GTDB taxonomy): domain Bacteria; phylum Bacteroidota; class Bacteroidia; order Cytophagales; family Cyclobacteriaceae; genus Cyclobacterium; species Cyclobacterium qasimii. The sequence goes on from NZ_ATNM01000139.1 coordinate 15,777, forward strand.
TTTATTGCTAAAAATCCTATTTGTGTATTTTTCAAATCCTTACTTTTAGCTATTGCACGTTTCACCGCTTCCTCACATGCCTCTTGGGGAGTCCTGCCTTGCCGCATCAATTCCACAATAAGAAATGCGCCACATATGCGAATCACCTCTTCTCCCAAACCCGTAGCAGTAGCAGCACCAACTTCTCCATCCACGAAAAGCCCCGCACCAATAATTGGACTATCACCTACCCTGCCATGCATTTTGTAGCCTAGCCCACTTGTGGTGCAAGACCCTGCCATTTCCCCTGTAGCATCAATTCCAATCATACCGATTGTATCATGATTTTCTACATTTATAATCGGTTTATATTTAGCGTTTATTTTCCAATTCTCATAAGCTTTGCTCGCATTTGGACTTAGCACCTCTTCTTCAAGTTGCATTCCTTCCTGAATTGCAAACTGTCTGGCACCTTCTCCCACCAACAATACGTGTGGGGTTTTCTCCATCACCATCCTAGCAAGGGTTATAGGATGTTTTATTTGCCTTAAAAAAGCCACAGCACCACAGGAACCATCTCCTTTCATTATTGAGGCATCCAAGGTCACGATACCCTCTCTATCTGGAATACCATTGAGTCCTACAGAAAATACGTTTTTGTCAACCTCTGTCACTTTCACTCCTTCCTCAACCGCATCCAGGATGTTCCCATCAGCTGATAAAATTTCCCAGGCCTTGTCATTAGCTGCCATACCATGGTTCCAAGTTGAAATTACCTGTGGTTGAGAAACCCGCTGCCCATTAAAGGTATTCTTACTAATGCCTATCCCTGACACCTTGCTTGAAAATGGTGCAAGCATCAGGGAGGAGAGCAATGATTTTTGAATAAAACTCCTTCTACTTTTCATACAATAATTTTCAATTCTTATGTTAACTCGAAATTAAAGAGGCTACAGCAATGCCAGTGGTAAGGTATGGAACTCCTGAAAAAGATCCGCTCAGACAAACAAAAACCTTAGTGCATAATCAGGATTAAAAAGCGAGGAAACAAACATGATTATTTTTTTTTCAAAAAATAGCTTGGCTTTAGTTAATTTATAAATAATTTGAAATTCAATAAACCCCAAATACAAAGTTAAAGGTCTATTCCTCACATTATCTTGAGAAATAAAGAAAAAAGGTCACCACCAACTTTAACACGATCTTATTTGAAAATGTAGATTTTTTTAAATAAGTTGCCTTAATTAATTAAAATTTTATTATTTTGCATCAAAGTTTATCCCATGAATTTAATAGACCCGAAGATAGTACTGGATAAGAAGGAAGGTGTAGTTGAAATTAAGAACTATATCAATAAACTTAAAATCGTTAAGGAGTTATACACTCTTGGTAACAATACTGCTAGCAATATATGTCAATTGGTGGGTATTAGTTTACCAACAGTCAATCTTTTATTATCAGATTTATTAGACGAGCAGATAATAATTAAAGAAGGGAGGGGTCAATCCCAGGGAGGAAGAAAACCTGACCTGTACGGACTTGCACCAGATTCCTTCTATATTTTGGGCATTGATTTGAATAAGTTTGGCGCAAAGGCTGCCATTTATAACACTAAGAATGAAAAAGTTAGCAAAATAAGTTCTATCAAATTATCCCTGAACAATGAATTGGAAACTTTGGATGCCATTTATGATTTTTCAATGAAAATCATAAATTCATCTGGAATTCCTGAAGAAAAAGTAATAGCCGTCGGCATTAGCATGCCAGGATTGGTAGACAGTGTTTCAGGCGTAAACCATACTTACTTGAAGTCTGGCAAAAAGACTTTAAGAGAGCAATTGGAGGATAAGTTTGGTAGAAAAGTTTTTATTGAGAACGATGCAAGGGCAAAAACGCTTGCTGAGTTTAAGTTTGCAAATAAAGGAACAAACAAAAATGTAATGGGCATTTTTGTTGATTGGGGCATAGGTCTTGGAATCATTATAGATGAAAAGCTGTATAGAGGTTATTCAGGCTTTGCTGGTGAGTTTAGCCATTCCCCATTATTTGACGCAAAGGAAATAAGTTGCACTTGTGGCAAAAGAGGGTGCTTGGAGGCAGTAGCTTCAGGTGGAGCAGTAGTGAGACTGGCCAAGGAAGCGATATTACTGGATAAGGACTCTATTCTGGCCAAACTGGCTGATGGCAAGGAAGAGAACCTTGAACCTTCTACCGTGGTGGAAGCCGCAATAGCAGGAGATCAACGTGCCATTAGTATTTTGTCAGATGTAGGTTTAGATTTAGGTAGGGGTATTGCCATTTTAATTCAGCTGTTAAATCCCGAATTGATTATTTTAGGTGGAGCCATTGCAGAAGCCAAGCAATACATTACCACACCTATTCAGCAGGCATTGAATATTTATAGCATGGCCAAATTAAGAGAAAAAACTTCAATAGAACTTTCTCAATTAGGTATGGAAGTAGGGCTTAAAGGCGCCATCGCCATAGTTAATGAGCATATATTTGAGGACACCATAAATTCACAATAGATTAAACAAATTAGATACAAGCATATGTTAGCGAATTATCCACTTTCGAAGACTGAAGAGGCTTTCTTTAGAGATTCTGATATTGAAAAAATCACCACCAAAATCCCTTATTTGGCGGTTGACAATTTCCCTAAGCTAGGTTTACTTACGGCCTGCCGCTTCTTGGAATGGGTTTCCACAAACCCTGAAGGAGTAATCAGTTTACCTACTGGAAAAACACCTGAGTATTTTATCAAATGGACAAAATTCCTTCTTGAGAATTGGGAAGAAAAGAAAGGTCTTGATATTAGAAAAAATATGGGTTAATTGACTGCAGTAAGCCTGTATTAAAAGATCTTCATTTTGTTCAAATTGATGAATTCTATCCGATTTCATCTGCGCAAAACAACAGTTTCCATCATTATGTTAACAAATTTTATATTGAAGGTTTTGGCCTGGATCCACAAAAAGCCCTTCTTATAAATTGTGATGAAATAACACTGTCTGAGGGAAAAAGCTATAAAGAAGTTTTCCCAGATTCTAAAGTGGATTTGACTTTGAGGTTTAGAGAGTATAAAACTCCTCAAGAAAAATTACAACAAGATTCCATCTATCTGATCGACCAATGGTGTGGACAGTACGAAGCAAAAATTCGTGAAAAAGGTGGCATAGGTTTCTTCGTAGGTGGAATAGGTCCAGATGGTCATATTGCATTCAACACACGTGGCTCGGACATTTTTTCGACAACCAGGCTTACAGAAACAAACTTTGAAACGCAAGCCGTTGCGGCAGGTGATTTAGGGGGTATAGAAATATCTGCCAATCGTCTTGTCATTACAATAGGTTTGGATACAATTGTTCATAACCCGGATGCTGTTGCTATTATCATCGCTGCAGGAGAAGCCAAGGCTGGAATAGTGAAGCAATCATTGGAATTATCTATGACCAATGTGTACCCTGCCACTGTATTGCAGAAATTAAAGAACGGAAGGTTCTTTATCACCAAAGGGGCTGCGTCAAAATTAACAGACAGTACTGACCAATACTACTTCACAGGAGAATGGAACGACACTAAAACAGAGCGTGCCGTTTTAGACCTATGTAAGAAACTACAAAGATATGGTCATAGAATCACCCTTGAAGATCTCAAAGAGGACAAATACACCAGTCAGATCCCTGGACTGAACGAGAATACTGTAAAAAATGTAATCAAAAGTATCAGTGACAAGATAGACAGAGGAATGAGTGAGGAGAAAAATGAAGTATTCCTTCATACAGGACCTCACCATGATGATATTTCGTTGGGAATATTGCCTCAAATCACCAAACAGCTACACGAAAACAGCAATGAAGCTCACTTTGCTGTACTTACATCTGGATTTACAGCTGTAACAAACACTTTTGTTATAGAGACGCTTAGGAGTGCCAAAAAGTTTCTGGACAATGGAAGAATTCAAATGGTTAAATTTGAAGATTTCTATTCCTCTGGCTACAAGTTAAAGATGGACAAGGATGTGTATCATTACTTGACAAATGTTGCCTCTGACAACGCTGAAGAAAGGCTTAGAGGACTTTGCCATAGATTGGTAAGGGCTATCGTCTTTACCTTCGGTATCAAGTCTACTTTACAGCTTAGAGAGCAAATAAATGAAATCATCACCGTTCTTAAGAATTCTTATGATGGTGAAAAGAACCCTAAGAACATTCAAACCTTGAAAGGAATGATCAGGGAGTTTGAAGAAGAACTTGTATGGGCTCATTTCGGAGTTCAGGTAAAAAATGTACACCACCTTAGACTAGGATTCTACACAGGTGATATTTTCACCGAGCAACCGGATAAGAAAAGGGATGTAGAACCTATCCTAAATATGCTAAGAGAAATTAAGCCTACAAAACTTAGTTTGACATTAGATCCCGAAGGCAGTGGCCCTGATACGCATTATAAAGTATTACAAGCAACGGCAGAAGCTATAAGGCAGTGGAGCTTGGAAGAAGACCTGAGTAATTTCAAAGTAATAGGCTACAGAAATGTATGGTTTAAATTTGATGCAGCTGAATCAAATGTAATTGTACCTGTTTCTTTAGGAGACATGTCCGTAATGGAAGATTCGTTCTCAAACTGTTATATGAGTCAGGTAAATGCTTCATTCCCAAGCTACGCCCATAATGGGAAATTTAGTACTCTAGCCAAGAATACTTGGGTAGATCAGCTTAGTGATGTTCAACTTCTACTTGGTAAAAACTATTTCTACCAGCATCAATCTGCTAAGGTAAGATCAAGCCACGGCCTAATCTTTTTCAGAGAAATGGAAGTTGAGGATTTCTTGATTGAGGCAAGAGAGTTAGAGAAGTCTACAGAAGGCATGCTGTAATTAAATAAATTATTTATCAAGTTCCCCTGTGGTAAAATCATCATAGGGGAACTTGATATTTCACCATGCCTCAGGCAGGCAGATCGCCAGAAAAGTAATATCCAGGCATTTGGTATGGATACATTAAAGTTAATCAGGGACAACCTGAAATTTGGGAGTAAAATGAAAGGTAACAATATGGTTCTTGGATTGGATATAGGGGGTACAAAAATTAGTTCAGGGTTATTTAGCAATGGAGGCTTAATAGAGAGCATGGAAATAAAAACGCCTGCAAATGCTCCTAAGGAAGAAATCCTAGAAACTATCTCTCAACAAATTGCTGCTTATGAACATTTCAATTTAAAAGCCATAGGCATAGGTATCCCAGGATTAGTTGATCCTATTCATGGGATTATTTATAATTTAGCCAATATTCCTTCTTTCCATAATGTAAATCTTAAGGAATATTTAGAAGAAAGATTCGGAATTCCAGTTGCCATCAATAACGATGCAAATTGCTTCGCTTTGGGGGAATATAAATTTGGTGCGGCCAGGATCCATAAACATGTCATAGGTATTACACTCGGTACTGGCATTGGTACTGGAATAATTGCCAATGGTCATCTGTACACAGGTAGGCTATGTGGTGCTGGCGAATGGGGAGCAATCCCTTACCTGGATGGTACCTTTGAAGACTATTGTGGAAGTAAATTTTTTAAAGAGAGGTACAAGACAAGTGCTAAGAAGCTCTCTGTAAGAGCAAGTGCTGGGGATGAAGAAGCCATTGCTATCTTTTATGAATTCGGAAAACATATAGGAGCCTTGATTTACAGGTTATTGCTAACTTTTGCACCTGAGGCCATTGTGATTGGTGGTTCTATTAGAAAAGCCTTTCCTTATTTTGAAAAAGGAGTTCAGGAAGTAATTGATGCATTTCCCTACCTACCCATTTCTGGAGACCTAAAAGTCTATGTTTCTTCATCAAATGATTCAGCGATATTGGGTGCCATCTCGCTAGTAGAGGAAAACAAGTATTTGTTAAATAGTGATGAGAGCATTAATGTCTCAAATCCCCTGGTTTAAAAAAGATAAACCTGGGCTAAAATAAATGACTGTTAACAGGAGCATTGTTAAGAATCGACTAGAGAAAATGGTATAGCTTTCATTCTTTTCTTATTGAGGAGTAATCTAAGCAGAATCTTATCTGCTTGACCTAGTCAAATCCTGGTGTTAACTGAGCGCCATTTGCAATTGCTTTGCTACTCAACCGTTTTTCTTATTCTAAAAACCAAATCGAAAATTCGGCTGGATATTCGTGCCTAGACACAATCTTCACTTAGAGATGACTTTTCTATTCAGATTAGGGCTTCTGTTATTGAGCTTTAGCCTATTTTTGAATATATTTAGAGACACATCTATGACCAATATGTCAAAAGGCAAAAACCCATTTATCCTTACTATCTTTTTTGTATTATTAGCCAGTAACCTTTTTGCTCAAGCACTCCCTTCCGAAAAGGAGTTTTTTGCTCGAGACAAGCTGATTGAACATCTTTTTTCCATTACAGATATAATGGTGACAGACGTTACAAGCCCTCCTGGAGCTGCTAGGTTTTATGCTTATTCCCTTATGGCTGCTTACCTTGTGTACAGTGATACTGAAAATTTTAATGAAGTCCCTTTATTTCAACAGCTCCAAAGCCCTTTTGACAAGCTAGATCCAAACTTTACCCTTGAAAGAGAAGGTGTAAATCTGGCTTTTGCCAGTACTTATGCAATGCTTGAGGTAGGCAAAAACATAATGCCTTCCGGTAAAAAACTGACTACTGCTCAAGAAACCCTAATAAGCGAATATTCAAAAGAGAAGCTAATTAGAAAAAAAGCATTAAAACGAAGTATCCGTTATGCAGAAAAAATTGCAGCTGTAATATTGGATTACGCCACGGAGGATGGCTACCGACAACTTAGCACCCTCAAACGCTACAGTCCTACAAAAGGACAAGGGAAATGGTACCCTACGCCTCCTGCTTACATGGCGGCTATAGATCCGGAGTGGCGAACGATCCGTCCCTTCTTTTTGGAAAACCTTCCTTCTTTTAGCCCACCTCCTCCTGCTGAATATTCAGAAGATAAAAACAGTTCCTTTTTTACCCAATTGACTGAAATTTATGAAGTCACTTCACAATTAACAGAAGAACAAAAACTTATCGCTAATTTTTGGGACTGCAACCCTTTTAATGTGTCCTATAGTGGGCACATGGCCATAGGGCTTAAGAAAATCTCTCCTGGTGGTCATTGGATAGGAATTACTGGCATTGCAAGTCAGAAAGCAGGATTGGGTTTTGAGGAAAGCCTATACATCCACACCCTCGTAGCCATGGGGCTTCATGATGCTTTTATAAGCTGCTGGGATGAGAAGTATAGAAGTGACAGGATAAGACCCCTTACAGCTATAAACCAGCTTATAGACGAAGCATGGCGCCCTATACTACAAACCCCTCCCTTTCCTGAATATACCAGTGGCCATAGTGTGATCTCAAAAACTTCTGCAGTTTTGCTTACTTCCTATTTTGGGGAAAATTTTAATTTTATAGATACCTCAGAGGTATTCTTTGGCCTTCCAGAGCGAGCATTCGATTCCTTTCTAAAGGCATCGAATGAAGCCGCAATTTCAAGGTTATATGGAGGCATCCATTTCAGAGATGCCATAGAAGTAGGAATGCAACAAGGAGAAAAAATCGCCAATTATATTTTGGAGAGAACAAATTCACACCAAAACCGCTTAATTGAGGATTCCCAAAAACCTGTAAAATAGCCTATTCCTGATTCATTTCTTTAATCTCAAAATGATCAAAGCTGACCTCAAACCCAGCTCCTTTAGGAGAAGCAGCCATAAAGCCGATTTGTAATGAAGGTGATGGCGGAAAATAAGCTTGCCTTAGAAGCTGGAAGGAAGAACCATCCAAACTGAAACTTACCTCTACATAATCTTTTCCACGCTTCGCTTTGATATAAAAGGTCTCAGGCATACCCTCAATTGTTGCTACAGACCAATCTGAACAATCTCGTGTAACGACGGCACTGGCATTTTGAACGCCATCTACATATTCAATTCCTGCTTTAATCCAGTTCTCCTTATCAAGAAAAAGCATTAAGCCCGCCTGGTCATACAAGTCAGTATATTTTCCTGAGAATTGAAGTAAAAGTTCAAAATCTCCAGATTGGTCCGTATGCAAAAAATGACCGGTTTCACTAATAAAACCATAATGGGTTTTTCGCCAGAAGTCTGTTTCTGAGTCTGTCTTTAAGTGCAGCTTCCCAATGTCTTCTGACCAGGAATGAGGTGGGTTCATCCAATTGAATTCACGTCCTTCGATATGTATCATAAATGATGTGGCTTATTGTTTTCTTGTTTACTTTATTCTACAAATAGCAGAAGTGCTTTTTATTGGTTAAAAAGACGCCTTGCCTCGCCAAAAATTTTAGCACTTCTTTTCGAGAGTTCAAATTATTCATTAAAAATTGATCCTTCCTATTTTTGCTAATAATTAATTGGGTTAGGGGAATAATTTCAAACTAATTTCCATTTTTGATGATGCATCGGGGAAGGTTTCCCATCCAATACTTTGGGACAACCTTCATAAAATGGCATGATTTTAGCCAATTCGATAATTACATTTAACAGCAAAGCCATGAATTTAAACCAGTCATCCATAATAAGTTTACAAAACCCTCTTTTTTTTGGTAAAAAAAGAGATGATGTAGATAAAGGTACCAATCGATCTACCCCAGGAACTTCTGGTGAAGGTCCCCGTCCACCCAGAAAAGATGAATATCCTGACGATGAGGACGGAAAAAACAAGAGGAAAAAGTTAAAAAAGAGCACAAAAACTGAGGGAAACCCCAGTTTTTGTGCTCTTTTTTATTTTGTTTGCCAACAATAAACTCTTAAATGATTATCATCAAAGTCAGCTAGTTTTTTATGGAATCGGTGAAATTAGATTTAGTTAACGTCTATCACCATCTTACCTAAAGAAACTACTATTTTCAAAAGGCGGTCATTGATTCCTTTTCTAGCAGAAGCAAATGAATCCTTATTGTAGCAATCTGTATAGTCACTTAGGTGCAAAAAGAGTTTAGTTCCTCCTTCGGTAAGTTCAGCACTAATCTTAAGTCCACTGCTATAGTCTAACTGAACCATGTCCAATTGCCTCAATTCAGGTTCGCTTTTTCTTCCTGTAAGCTTGTTGAAAAACAACTGTTTTTTGTAATCAGAAACACTTACCAACTCTTCATGCATGGCATCGGAAGGTGGTTTGTTACGGAACCTGTCAAATATTTTTTATTTTCCCCTTCTGAAGTAATATTGAAGGTTTTCTCTCCATATAATTTGTACCTGATCTGTAGATCAACGTGAAAATCGTAAAGACTTTTTTCTTTACCTTTCAAATCTTTCAACAATTCTTCAAGCAAGGAAATCTGCAATTCAATGTTTTTATCTTTTTCAAGATCAAGGATAACATGATTACGCTCATCAAAGGCCAGGTAAGCTTCAAATCCTTCTTCCATGGTAAGGATTCTTTCTTTCAAGTCTTCGTAACCTGCATGCGACTCCTTATAGGCGCCATTGTTTTTAGTAACTATCTTGTCAATTTGCTGTGAAAGGACCACCCCTTTGATTACCAACTTGGTCTTTTCTTCGTCCATAGATGGGAAAGAATTTCCCGCTAAAAACGTGTGGGTGAAAATCGCAGCTTGTTGGTGTGCATTGAAAACCAAAAATCTACCTTCAGCATTTGGGTAACCAATTACTGTTCTGCTTAGATCTGGGTCGAAACCTAGAACATAATCATAATCTTGCCCCTTGATTTTGTCTAATGCCGGTAATAAAAACTTATAATTAAGATTTTCAATAGGGCTATCGTCTGGAGTATAGAACAAGGTTTCAACTTCACTTTCAGAGACAAATTTTAACCCTTTTGCAGTCTCTGGCAAATAGATTAACCCCTTGGGCGTAATATTTACTTCTACAGGCTGGTCGTTTTCCATTTGTATACTTATTTCAATTTTGTAAGATGTACCTAATTTGTATAAACTATTGATATGCTAGCCCGGAGAATTTCTATTTATCTCTCAAAATCCCAGGCGGAAGGAATAAGTATCAAAATTATGTTTTAATACACGACAAAGCAAGAAAGCAACCCAACGTTTCTAAAATATTCTTATTTAACACAATTTATTTTCCGGTATTTTAATGAATCTTTTAAAAAAATCTCCAAATTATCCATAATCAACCCTTCTTAAAAGATTTAATATTTTTAACGTACAAATCCAAAAGGATTAGTTCTAAGAATCCAATTATCAGAAAATTAGGGCTGCAGGAAAATTTAACACCTCAACATCAAAATGTGGAGGACTTGAATCGTAAAATAGGAAAGCATTAAAGTAAATACAGCACTCTTATCGTAAGTTGTCTCAATTAAACCTCCATTATTCCATAATACCGGTATCCCGAAAATCTAATTAAAGCGCATGCTTTACCAATCTTTCATAAATGGGTTGACACTCACCCAGCAATGGAAGCAAATGCTCAGGGAAGACTATTTCCTTCTTCTCGTAAGGCTGAAACCCAGTGGACAGATGCACATTTTTGTACCAAAATTTTGCCCACAGGCCATCTTCTGGTATAGGCCCCTTGCTCCAACTTAGCATTCTTTTCTCAAAAGGGACACCTAAAAAATCACATAACTTCCGTAACTGACCTTCCGGATCCATCAAGACCTTTTTGGCATCAAGCACCACAAAAGGCAAGTTCATGGTTTGTAAATATTCTACCAACTTCAATTGCATGGCATAGCCAACATCTTCCATGCCTGGCTTGTCAATCACTTTGGAAAAAGACAGCAACATTTCTTCAGGATTTCGGGTCAAAATAATATTGGCTCCAGCTTGCATGAATTGCCAGTCAAGCTGTATTAAATGGTGGCTCATGTTTTTAAAGAAGGCAACAGGCTTTTGCTGTGGCCCCAACATTCCTTCAACAACCTTCTCCCCATCTGTTTCCATTTTTGAGAGAATTTCATCTGCACCGGGATGAAATGGTTTGGCAGATGAATGGCTAAGGTAATGCCCATACAATGGTTCATCAGCTACAACTGTATCGTTTCGTTGAGCAAAACTATACATTAAGGCTGTTGAAATATTCCGGGGTCCGGACCAAAGGAATATCCTTCTCCTATTTTTGGCTTCCATTATTATTTTAATTGTTGCGCTACCAAGCCTTCATACAATTGACGCAGACTGGTAGTAACAGGCCCGCTGCCTCCATTACCGATGGGTTTTCCGTCTATCTTTACCACTGGTGTTAGCCCTCCAAAAGTTCCGGTGACAAAGGCTTCATCGGCACCATAAACATCAAATAAGGAGAAGTTTTTTTGATGACAAACGATTCCATTTTGAGCACAAACTTTTATCACATTTCCTCGTGTAATGCCATTCATACAGTAGGCACCTGTAGAGGTCCATACTTCATCTCCTTTTACCATAAAAAAGTTCGTCGCATTACAAGTAGAGACAAAGCCATTGATATCCAGCATAAGTGCTTCATCAGCACCTGCCTCAATGGCCTGGATCAAAGCTTGAACCTCATGAAGCTTACTGTGGCAATTTAGCCTGGGATCCAGGTAATCTGGAGATCCTCTTCGTATGGCACTAGTAAAAAGGCTAATTCCCTGGTTTTTGCTTTCCCCATCTGCTTCTTTGTATTCTGCAATAATTACCAGATTTGGCCCAGAAATGGTAAGCCGTGGATCTTGAGACGGTGTTTTTTTAATACCCCTGGTAATCATAGCCCGAACATGAACATGATCTTTCATACCGTTAACTTCAAGGGTATTGTGAATGTTCTTTATCAGTTCTTCACGAGAAAAGGGAAGCTTAATTCCAATAACTTTTGCAGATTGCCACAGTCGGTCCAGGTGCTGATCTATAAATAAAAGCTTTCCACCGTGCACCCTAAAAGCTTCCCAAACACCGTCACCAACCAAGTAGCCACTATCAAAAACGGATATTTTCGCTTCTTCCCGAACAAAAAATTCACCATTAATGAAGATTTTGACCGTCTCATTCCTGGCATCATGCAATGCCTGATGTGTTCCTTTTACCATGAGGGATAATTTAAATTGACCGGTTAATACTTAGCAATCACTGCAACAACAATGTCAGCTGGTTATTTAATGACAAGTTTTTCTATGCTATTCAACTCGGGATTGCCTCCTCTATTGCCACAACCTGCTGCCAGGTAAAAATCATCATTGATCACCACCGCAGGAAACCCATGCCTTCCCCTGTTCAAGTGATTCAGTAAACTCCAGCCATTTTCAGGGTGATAGTATTCTACTTCACTGTGTGCTTTAACTTGCACATCACTTTCGCCGCCTATGACCAAGAAACCTTCTTTATAGGGAATGGTGGTGCTTCCAGCCCTTTCTGTTGGCAATGGGTGATCTGATAAGGTAGTCCACACACCGGTTTTAAAATCATATACGTCCAATTCTGGATAGGTCAACTCAAAACCATGTCCTTCTTTAGCAAAAGAACGCCTGCCTCCAACGGCATACAACTTATCATCTACCACTACTGCCTGGAAATGATCTCTCAGTCTTGGCATAGGAGCAAGCGTTTTCCACTCACCGGTATGCGGGTCATATTCATCCAGGTAATCCCTGTTGTCTGCCCAATGTCCATCTTGAGCTCCACCCAAAAGGTAAAATTTATCGTTATGAACTACCAAACCAGCAGCCCCTCTCCTTCTATCCTCAGGGATTTCATGACTCTTTGTCCAGGAATCTCTTAAAGGGTTGTATATATAGACATTTGAAACAGGGGTTTCATGAGGGTACCCTCCAGTGAATGCACCTATTACATAAATATTATTTTTATAAGTTACCGCTTGAAAATGATGCATTTCAAAAGGTGCGTTTCCTAATTTTGTCCAGTTTCCAATGACAGGATCAAAAACCTCAACCGGTTTATCTCCCCTTCCTCCCATTAGATAAAACTTACCGTCAAAGGCAGCGCCAGAACACTCATGGCGATTTGTACAGGTGGTTTGAGGGTCAAGCGTCTCCCAAGTCTGGGCTTGAATACCAGCCCCAAAAATGGCTAGTGCGAATGTCAAAAATATCTTTACCATATCTGTTTCTATTCAGGTTAAAAGGTTGGTTTCCCATGAATTTAATTGGTACCTAAAATTACAAATTTAAATCAGCCTTTTGTAATTCTATAAAAATTAATCCTTTGGGCTAATAAAAAAAGTTATTGAAAATACATAAAACAAATAATCAACACTGTTAACAAAATTAACCAATCTTATATTTTGTTAAAAAGTAAGTTAACAAGCGTTAATCACTATTAACACTGAATTAACAACTCTATATTCATCAGATCTTTCCCTGATAACCCATAGTACGACATGTCCCTAATTTACCTTATCTCCATGCTTTTTACATCAAACCTATTCATTCCCCTAAATGTGAAAAATGAATATTTTGAACTTCGGGGCAAGCTATTAGATGGCAGCACCATGCTTCCCATAGCAAACGCACACCTTTACTGGTCAGAAAACAAAACCATAAGTAATGAAATGGGCGAATTTTCAATTTGGGTAAAAGAAGGCACTCTTCTCCAGATATCACACATAGGGTACGATAAAACAACCTACCTTACCGAAAGTGATACAGACGTACCAGTAATAATTACACTCACTCCTTCATCTGTAGCATTGGAGGAGGTTATCGTCAAAGCTTTACCAAATGAGCAGACCTTTAAACAGCATATTATTACAGCGACCCCTGCTAACCACACTCAGCAAGAGCTACTAAAGAGCAACCTGGATTTCATAAAGAATATTCATCATTTGGGTTATCAATACGACATGAACAGCTATGACAAACTGCTATCGAGCTTAAGCGACAATGGCGCTACCGTGCTATTCTCCAGCAACCCTTCAATGGGTATACTTGGGTTAATCAAAAAATTAAAAAAAGACGTAGTCTTCCCACCAAAGCGAGGGTCCTCAATACGAAACCCCTCCCTTTGTATCCTTACATGCGTAAAAAAGGGACTTTTCAAAAGTACTTTGAATAAGCGATTAATTACTTCAATAAATATTCTCTGAATTGAAGGTAATCGTTTTCCATGGTATCCACTTGCTTTTCTCCTTGCATAAAAGCAGCCAGTCTTTCCGGCAATATTAATTTCTCACCAAGCGCTTCCTCCACTGTATTTCTGAATTTACCTGGATGGGCTGTTTCCAAAAATATTCCTTGATAGGCAGAAGGATACTCTTTCATAAAAGCTTTCAAGCCAAGATAAGCCACAGCTCCGTGAGGATCCATTGTATACCCTGTCTCTTGTTTCACTTCTACCATCGCCTCCTTGGTGCTTTCATCTGAATAGTAACAGCCTTTTACTTTTTCTTTAAGCTTATCTTCATCCCCACCGAATAAGGCTAGTAATCGGAAAAAATTACTCGGATTCCCAACGTCCATGCTATTGCTTATGGTTTGCTTCGATGGTTTCGGTAGAAATGCGGATCCATTTAAAAAGTCAGGAACCACCTTGTTGACATTGGTGGCTGCGATAAACATATCAATTGGCAAACCCATTCTCTCTGCCAGAATACCTGCAGCGAGGTTACCAAAGTTCCCACTAGGGACAGAGAATACCAATTTTTTATTTTCTTTTGGCAGTCTTGAATAAGCGTAAAAATAATACAAACACTGGGGAATCCAGCGCGCAATATTAATCGAGTTGGCTGAAGTAAGTAACAACTTACTGTTTAATTCAGGATCCAGAAATGCTTCCTTCACCAATTTCTGGCAATCATCAAAAACACCATTTATTTCAATGGCTTTAATGTTTTTACCCAGGGTGGTAAACTGTTTCTCCTGCAGCTCGCTCACTTTTCCCGAAGGGTACAAGATCACAACTTCCACACCTTCTACATCCAAAAAGCCATTGGCCACAGCACTTCCAGTATCTCCAGAGGTGGCAACCAAAACCTTAATCCCATGCTTATCTTGAAGCATGCTCATCAATTTTGAACAGAACCTTGCCCCGAAATCCTTAAAGGCCAATGTAGGACCATGGAAAAGCTCAAGTGCAAAGACATCCTTTTCTACCGCCACCAATGGTGCGTCAAAATCCAAGGTATGGTCTACAAGGGTTTTGATTTGCTCATCGGATAAATCTTCCGAAAACAAAGCACCTATAACCTTATAACCAATTTCCTTAAAAGTTAGCGTATGTAAAGTAGCATAAAACTCCTCAGCTAATACCGGGATTTTTTCAGGCATGTAAAGCCCTTGATCAGGAGCCAGCCCTTTAATTACGGCCTCTTTTAAATCTACTTTATGATTCGGATTGTTGGTACTGTAGTATTTCATTAGAAAGTGACAGATTTGTCAGCGAATTAAATTTCTTCTTCAATAATATATGCTCCTCGGGTGTTTATGGCCGATACATATAAATCTATAGGCAATTGAATTTTATCAAACACCTGTTGGGAAATTCTACTTACTTCCCAGGCGATTTCCTCAGTAGGAGACAAGATGAACATGGTTGGTCCGGAACCGGAAATACCACAACCTAAAGCTCCCGCAGGTATTATACCTTCTTTTACTTCATCATATCCCGGGATAAGGATCGACCGGGATGGTTCAGCTATCACATCATTAAGGGATCGGCTGATTAAAGCCATGTCCTCTTGAAACAAGCCTGCTACCAAACCTGCAATATTACCAGATTGTGTAGTGGCATCCTGTAAGCTTACATTTCTTCTTAATACACTTCTGGAATCTGAAGTATTCAATTCTAAATGTGGATGAACCAAGGTACAATACAGACCCCTTGGCACGTGCAATGGAATTACATCCAAAGGCGTGTATTCACGAATTAAGACAAATCCTCCAAGCAATGAAGGGGAAATATTGTCGGCATGTCCTGCGCCGCAAGCAATTCTTTCAGATTCAATTCCAAATGGAAGCAAATCCTTTTTTTCGTAAGGATTACCCAACAAGGCATTGGTCGCCATAAGAGCAGCTACTGCGCTAGCAGCACTTGATCCCATGCCACTCCCCAAAGGAAGTCCTTTGTAGAGCTCTATTTCCAAGCCTCCAGTATAACCAAGATCATCTACCATGGCTTTGACTGCTACGCTACACGTATTTTTCTCAGTCTCATAGGGCAACTTCCCTTTGTCTCCTTCAATTTTCACTACCCTAACTCCTGGGGTTTCAGAAAGTGATACACTTACTTTGTCCCCTAAGTCTTCTATCGCAAAACCCAAAATATCAAAGCCACATGAAACATTGGCTACAGTAGCGGGTGCAAATGCGGTAACTTTTTGCTTCTCCATATTACCTTGAATAATTTCCTAACCTGATAATGTCTGCGAATACTCCTGCAGCAGTCACATCTGCTCCAGCTCCCGGACCTCTTATGATCATAGGGAACTCATGGTACCTTTCGGTTGTAAACAAAATCATATTATCACTCCCTTCCAAAGAATAAAAAGGATGCTTTTTGTCAACAGATTTTAATCCTACAGTGGCTTTGCCATTTTCTAAGACAGCCATAAACCTAAGTGTTTCTTCCTTTTCGTTGGCTTCATCTACCAAGCCTTTAAAGTAGGCGTCGTGTTCTTTCAGTTTTTCCAGGAATGCATCTACAGATGCTATGTCCTTGCAGTCGTCAGGAACCATACTTTGAATAGAAACATCTTCAAAATGTAAATCCTGCTCTGCTTCTCTACCTAAAATTAAGATTTTTCTTGCTACATCCATACCACTTAGGTCATCCCGTGGATCTGGTTCTGTAAACCCTTTCTCTTTGGCTTGCTCTACTACTTTACTGAATGGTATGCCTTTACTCAGTTCACTGAATATGAAATTCATAGAACCACTTAATACCCCTTCAACCTTCAATACCTTATCACCACTCAAAATCAAATCCTGTAGGGTGCTAATCACAGGTAAACCTGCAGCTACATTGGTTTCGTAGAGGAATTTAATATTTCTTTGACCTGAAAGCTTTTTCAAAGATTTGTAATTCTCCAAAGAACTTGAATTGGCTTTCTTATTAGGGGTTACAATCGCCACTTTCGATGAAAGTACTCTCTCGTAAGTATCTGCTACTTCTTGACTTGCTGTACAATCCACCAATACTGAATTGGAGAAATTCATACTGTTCATCGTGTTTAAAAACACGCTGAGATCCATGGGCAAATCTGATTTAGATGGCACAGGAATAGAAGAAAGATCAAACCCGTCCTCATCAAAAGCCATGTAACGAGAATTCGCAAGCCCATGAATTTTAATATCCAACATATAATCCTCTTGCAACTTATTCAATTGATTTTGAATCATAGCTACCAAAGTTTTGCCAATCAGGCCAACTCCGACGAGGAATACATGCAATACCTTATTATCTGAAAGGAAAAAAGCCTCATGCAAAGCATTCAATCCCTTTTGAAGGTCTGACTGTTTGATAACAGCAGATATATTCAATTCTGAGCTACCCTGAGCAACTGCAGACACATTTATATTGTTCCTTCCAAGGGCCTGGAAGAGTCTTCCACTTGCCCCAGGATGATGCTTCATGTTTTCACCTACAACAGCGATAACAGACATGTTTGGCATAACCTGGATCTTGTCCATCTCCCCAGCAAGAATTTCATAATGAAATTCATTTTCCAACGCCTCACGAGCAAGGTTTGCATTTTCACTTTTGATAGCTATACAAATGCTATGTTCGGAAGATGCCTGACTTATTAGCACCACATTGACATCGGCTTTCGCTAGTGTACCAAACACCCTGCTACTTACTCCTACCACTTCTACTAATCCAGAACCCTGAACGTTTAAAAGGGTAATGTGATTTAAAGAGGAAATACCTTTGATTAATTTATTATTCTCCGGCTTCTCACAAATAAGGGTTCCTTCCTCTTCAGGTTTAAAGGTATTTTTGATATAAACAGGAATTTTACGCTTCATCGCTGGTTGCATGGTAGCTGGAAAAACCACCTTGGCACCAAAATGAGAAAGCTCCATCGCTTCGTTATAACTCAATTGAGGAATAGTAATCGCCGAATAGACCAATCTTGGATCTGCCGTCATTACTCCAGTCACATCAGTCCATATCTCCAGACTATCTGCTTTTAAAGCAGCAGCAAAAATGGCGGCGGTGTAGTCAGATCCACTTCTTCCTATGGTAGTTGTTTCTCCTTTTTCTGTAGCCGCTACAAAACCAGTAATGACAAGAATGCCTGCATTTTTGGAATAAAAGTCGCTGATCAATTGATTGGTTGTAGGGAAAATAACTTTGGCATTCCCAAAACGATCATTTGTTCTGATAAGCTCTCTGGCATCTACGAAAAGAGTATCCATTTCATTTTCTCGCATCCCTTCCGCCATAATGTAAGTGGAAATACGTTCTCCAAAACTTACGACATAATCAGAAGTTCTAGGTGAAAATTCTTTTATTAAGAAAATGCCATGATACAAATCCTCAAGCTCATTGAACCTGACCTTAACGTAGGTCAAAACAGAGGATTGTTTTCTTACTGGAATTAATTGCTTTACAAGCTGAAGGTGGCGCTTTTCCATGGAGAGCAAAAGTGCCTGGTAATCCAAGTCATTTTGCTTGGCGAGATGGGCACATTTTAGCAAATCCTCGGTTACTCCACCAAATGCTGAAAACACTACTGCTATTCGATCTTCTAAGGATGCTTTCTTGACAATGGAAAGAACATTTTTAATTCTTTCCAAATCAGCGATGGATGAACCTCCAAATTTTAATATTTTCATTGCTATTCTTTATCAGTTAATAAGGTTAACAAAAGCCTGTGAAAGACCTCTTGTGTCAGGGGCAATATGTAGGAAAGCACGGGATTACCCCGTAATACCTGTAATTGTGGTGGTATTGCCACTAAAAAATAGACTGCAGTTAAATGTCCGAAAAGATTCGGTTATTGAAATTTTTAGAATTTTATTTACTGCGAAAACCATGATTGATTGTTTGAAGGGACAATTCTAATGACAAATTTTATATATCACAAGTTTTTTAGATTAGAAATCCCTTATTACCTTAAGATTAAAAAACTGATTGCCTGCCAAACAAGTTCCTTATCACTTTTCCAAGGTAGCCTATTGCAAGGTTTGGCTACCTTGGAAAAGTGAATTTATCCTATCTGAAGCCTGGATAAAATGACAGAATTTTGAAGAATAAAGATTCCTTTTGGTTTTAAGGTTAGCGGATACCTTTGCATCTTACCCATAAAGGCTGTCAGCGCAAAGTTGACAGTTATAATTACAGCTTGTTCTTATCAAAGAATATGGGGAAATCAACAGCTCTCAAACACTTCTTTTTTTCTAGCATTTAATATTTCACGAAACAAGCCAGGTAAAAGGCAAATAAACTTAGCAAAACAGGTTGGAATAAAAACCAACCTGTTTTGCTAGTCTGCTATTCCAAAAATTAAAATTGCTCTATCGTACCGCCAATATTTTCTTTGACGTCTATTATATTAGGATTCCCTTTATACCTCACTCTTCCTCTCGTCGCTGCAGTTCCTTTAAGCGATTCTAAAACCTCAAAACTTCCGCTTGCATTGGTATTGGTCCTGATTTCAGCATTTTTCACTACCAAACCTTCTCCATCAATTTCCGCATTTGTAAATGCATTGTAATCAAGATTATCGGCAGTTCCCTTAACAAACATTTTTGCATTGGTTTCAGCCTCCAAAACCAATCTCTCAGCCTTTACGTCTACTTCCAGGTAGGCATTGCTAGCAACTTTCAAATCAATTGTCTTGTTTTCAATTTGATCCTTAACAAAAACTTTAGCGCCAGAAGACACTTCTATATCGTTTATTTGGACGTAAGTAATAACCACTTTGATAGAACTGGACTTGGGATTGTTTCCAGAGACCTCAAGTTCCAATTCACGCTTGTTGATTTTGGTAGTTACTTGACTAATGTCAATTCCCGAAGCAGTAATGGTAATTTCGTGATTTTCTCCTTTGATAAGTTCTACCTCTATGGCATCACTTACTGCTATTTGATCAAAAGCGTTTAATTCTCTTGTTTCGGTGGTGGTCTGTGCCTTAACAGCAATCACCAATAGCAACATGAATAGGGTTAAAATAGTGTTTTTCATAATTCTAAATCATTAATAAATCAATTCACGCCACCGTACAATTTAAAGGTCATATTCCTTAAGGCGGCATTGGTGGCAGCATAATGCATGGCCTCAGCAATTTCATCTGTTTTAACCCAGTCCCCATAGTCAGCGTCCGGCATGGATGCTCTATTTTGAGGAGTGTCGATGATACTGGGAACAAATACGTGAGACCTTACTTTTAGGTTCGCTGTTTCATTGGCAATAAAATCTGCCAGGTCAATCACCATGCTCTTACTCAAAGCGTATGCCAAAACATCTTTTCCTTCATTCGGCTGTAGGGCTGGTTTCGCACCTACAAATAGAAATGTACCATTGTTCGCTTTTCTCATCAATGGTATAAAATGTTTCACCATATTAAAAGCACTGAAAAAATTCAATCGAATCATTTTTTCTATGTCTTTGCTAGACGTGTCATCTATTCCTCCCATGGCAAAGCCACCTACCAATAAAGCCATGCATTCAAGGCTTCCATATTGAATTTGGTATTCCTTGCTAAAATCCATCACAGATTGTTCGTCTGTAACATCTACTTGGTAGACATCATCAGCATCTTCCACTTCATGATCACTGCCCGGTGAAATAAGAGCTATCACTTTAAACCCTTCCCTCTTAAATTTACTAACAACTGCACTCCCCAAATTCCCTGCACTTCCCGTGATTATAATATTTCTATTCATGCTATTATTTTGTTTGGTTATTATGCGGTATTTTTGTCAGTTAAATAGACAAAACATAAAAGTAAGCTTTATTTTTAAAATAGTAATGGAAACGGGGAAAAGCAATATTGAGGTTAATGAGCGAAGAAAACGAATAATATTTGTTTTGAAGGTACTTGCTTATTTCACTTTTCTTGTGCTTCAAGAAACCATAGAACCGGATAAAAATATATTATTCTCTAAGCTTTACAACATCGTAGATGCATTGGCATTCCTTCTTTCAGGAAATATCCTGGTTTCCCTCGGAAGAATATTTTTGGTCAGATTTTATTTGAGAAAAAAGAAAATCAACTCTCTACACAGTAATTTTGTATTAGGAATTAATAGAATTGCGAGTTTGCTGAATGTGATTATATTTTTAATCGCTATCATGGTCTTCTTCGACATTGATCCAAAAGAATTTCTATCCAGTATCACCATTGTAGCTGCTGCCATTGCACTCCTGTCCAGGGATTATATTATCAATATGCTCAATGGTCTGATTATCATGTTTTCAGATCAAATAACGCTAGGTGACTATATTAAAGTTGGAGAGCATCAAGGGAAAATACAAGACATCACTTTACTGAATATCGTACTTTTAAATGATGACTATGACTTGGTAATGGTTCCCAACAGCCTAATTCTCACTGCCAATGTGGTGAATTACAGTCGACAAAATATAAGAAAGCTTACTTTTGACTTTGAAACCACCAATCACTCGAGATTGAACGTGGATGAAATGGAGAATAAATTAAAGAAAATTATAACGCCCTATAAAGAAGAAGTCCACAGTGGTAGCCTTTCCTTAAAAGCCCTTGATATTCGAAAAGACATTGTTCGGATGAAACTTCAAGTCCAGCTCAACAGCCAATCCAGGGAATCAGAAAAGAAAATTCAACGTATAATCAACCAATCAATAATAAACCTGACAGGTGAAGAAAACAAATGACAACTTCTTTTCGCAAGTTTACCAGGTGGTAAAACTCATCCCCTATGGTAGGGTAACTACCTATGGAGCTATTGCATCTTACCTGGGAAGCAAAGGAAGCGCTAGAATGGTTGGCTGGGCAATGAATGCAGCGCACGGTTTGGAAGATGTCCCAGCACATCGGGTAGTCAATAGAATGGGA
This sequence comes from Cyclobacterium qasimii M12-11B, assembly GCF_000427295.1. Lineage (GTDB taxonomy): Bacteria > Bacteroidota > Bacteroidia > Cytophagales > Cyclobacteriaceae > Cyclobacterium > Cyclobacterium qasimii. Next base: position 37,682 of record NZ_ATNM01000139.1, read on the forward strand.
CTTTTAACTGGTAAAAATCATTTCCCAACACCTGATCTAATGCAAAATCTTCTTGAAAAAGAAGGCATAAATGTCAAAAACGATTCAATCATCGATTTTGACAAATTATTCTGGGATCCAGAATCATCATTGAGCCTTTAAAGCCTTTGAAAGACAATGCATTCACAACCTGTTTTATATATAAAAACTACATTTAATCTAAATAAGCCCTCCGAATATTGATATTAATTCATTTAAATGTGTTTTTCATAATTTTATAGGTGTAATATTATGAATCAGTTAATAAATAATCAACAAATTCACTCAAAACAATACCATTAGCGATTTTATTAGGAAATTAAAATCCTTTATTTTAGTTTTGAACTTCATTTTTCAAAAGACAAAATTCAATTTACAACTATTGTGGCACGATAATGGTTATTTGATGTCTAACCTTTTGAACGGTTTAAATAAAACACTAGTATGCCCTCCACTATTACCGAGCGAAAACCAGTCGTCAAATCAATCAATACGAAAGGGAAATATCTGAAAATCTTTCCTGTAGCGATGTTTGATGAATCTCAACAAATGCTCAAAAGAATTTTTGATGTTACATTGAGTTTAGGTTTAATGGTCTTCGTTTTTTCCTGGCTTTTCCCCTTGATTGGAATCATTATAAAATTGACATCAACTGGCCCAGTATTTTTCCAACAACTAAGACATGGAAAGGACAATGTCCCTTTCTTTTGTTACAAGTTTCGGACAATGTATATCAATGACCAGGCAGATACGCAGCAAGCCACAAAAAATGATCCTAGAATTACCTGGATTGGTAAATTCTTAAGGAAATCAAGTATGGATGAATTGCCTCAGTTTTTAAATGTTATAAAAGGAGAAATGTCAATTGTAGGCCCTCGCCCGCACGCAATGCCGATGAATTATAAATTCTCTGCAGAAATTGACAACTTCATGTATCGTCACACCGTCAAGCCAGGAATTACAGGTTTGGCTCAAGCCAAGGGCTTTAGAGGAGAGACGAAAGATTTCTATGACATCTATTCCAGGTGCAAATTGGATATTTTCTATGTGAACAATTGGTCCCCTATGTTGGACATTAAAATCATAATATGGACGGTTTATTCTTTGCTCTTAGACAAAGGAAAAGCTTATTAAAAAACATCAATTCTTTACATGAGAATTTGTGAAATGACAGGCAGATAAAATCATTTTTCAAAAGTGATTCTTTAAAGTATTCAATAGTTTCCTACTTCAGCACTAAACTTACATTGGTTATCTGAGGGAAAATAACTGTAATGGACAACTATCAAGCTTCTGTATTTTTTCTTCTTACCAACCACAGGCCTAAGAACATTAACAAACCATTCAATATCAGTAATTCAAAGCCGAATTTGTACCCCCAGAACCATGTCTCTGAATTCGAAGAAACGAGAAAAGTGATCAATGGGGCCAATACAGCCAAAAGAGGCACCCACTTATCTTTAACTTTATACTTGGTAAATAACCCAAAGGAATAGAGGCCAAGTAATGGTCCATAGGTATATCCAGCAATAAGGAAAACCGCATTGATTACACTCTGATCGTTTAACCAGCGGAAGGTAAGAATCACTAAAAACATCAAAAAAGTAAAGCCAAGATGAACCATTTTCCTGGTAGAAAGCGCTTTATCCTTGTCAGGATTCTTATCTATTTCCAGAAAATCGTAGCAGAAAGAAGTTGTTAGCGCAGTAAGGGTGGAATCTGCGCTGCTGTAGGCTGCAGCGGTAATACCCAAAACAAAAACAATTCCAGTAAAAGTGGAAAAATAAGAGGTTGCCAATAATGGATACAAATCATCTGTACGTTCAGGCAGGGCGATTTGATTTGTTTCGGCATACATGTACAATAAAACGCCCAAGGCTAAGAAAATCAGATTGACGATTACCAGGATATTGGTAAACCAAAACATGTTCTTCTGTGCATCTTTTAGATTTTTACAAGTCAGGTTTTTCTGCATCATGTCCTGATCCAACCCCGTCATTACAATGACTATAAACATCCCCGAGAAAAATTGTTTGAAAAAATTGGTCCCGCTTTTCCAATCCCAGTTAAATATTTTGGAATAAGGTTGATCTGCCACTTTGACCATTAAATCACCTATTCCTGAAATTCCAAGCTCTTTGGAAACCAAAAAGATGCTGACAAAAACTGCCAGAAGCATGAAGAAAGTTTGCAAAGTATCTGTCCAGACCACTGTCTTAATACCTCCTCTGAATGTATATAGCCAAATTAATGTCACGGTGATCAAGACGGAAACCCAGAAAGGCACCCCCCATTTGTCAAACAAGATTACTTGTAAAACCCCGGCCACTAAAAAAACCCTTATAGAAGATCCCAGAACGCGAGAAAGTATAAAAAAAAAGGCTCCAGTCTTATAAGACCAAAACCCAAACCTTCCTTCCAGATAGGAATAAATTGACACCAAATTAAGCCTATAATAGAGAGGGAGTAAAACCTTTGCTATCACGGCATAACCTACCGTGTAACCCAATACCAATTGGAAATAATAGAAATTACTGTTCCCTACTTCACCAGGAACCGAAATAAAAGTCACCCCCGAAAGGGAAGCTCCAATCATTCCGAATGCCACCAAAAACCATGGGGATTGCCTATCCCCTGTGAAAAACGTATCAGATTTTAAATTTCTTGAAGTAAACCATGAGATTAGGAACAACAATAAAAAATAAGATGTTATGACAATTAATACAAGATTTGAGTCCATAATGCTTTTGGCTAAAGGGCATTAAAATTGGGATAAATTATTAACTTTGCAAAATGAAACCTTTAGAACATTTATTTGAATCCGAAGAAGAATTACTAGTAGAGGAACTGGTTGACCAGGAAGAGCATGATTTGGTGGTTTTTAATGACGACGTTAACACGTTCGATCATGTATCCAAGGTTTTAATTAAGGTTTGCAAACATTCTCAAGAACAAGCAGAACAATGCACGATGATCATTCATTATAAAGGCAAGTGTTCTGTAAAAAAAGGCAGTGTAAGTAAACTTAAACCTATGTGTGAGTCCATCCTCGATGCTGGCATACAGGCTTCAATTTTATAAATTAAACCTTAATTGAATTTCCCTTCCAAATTAATCGAAGATGCTGTATCGGAAATAAGCCGACTTCCAGGTATCGGAAAAAAAACAGCATTACGACTTACTTTGCATCTGCTCAAACAAAAAGAGCCGGTAACGATAGCCCTTACGGATGCGCTAATAAACCTTCGGAAAAACATTCAATACTGTGTGATATGTCATAATATCTCAGACAAATCAGTGTGCAGTATTTGTGAAGGTCACAAACGTGACAGAAGTGTTATTTGCGTTGTAGAGGACCTTCCTGATGTATTGGCAATTGAAAATACCAACCAATACTCAGGGCTTTACCATGTATTAGGAGGAGTGATATCCCCTATTCAAGGAATCGGACCGGACGAATTAAAAATAGAAACATTGTTTAAGCGGATAGATAATCCTTCAAATGATGTACAGGTAAAAGAAATCATTTTAGCCTTACCTGCCACTATGGAGGGAGATACCACCTCATTTTTTATCACGAGAAAATTAAAAGACAAAGGATTAAACATTAGTTCAATTGCCCGAGGAATACCTGTAGGAAGTGAATTGGAATACACTGACGAGATTACACTTGGAAGAAGTATCTTAACACGCATAAAATATTCTGCGGAATAATTTGATGAATTAAAATACCTACCTATATTTGCACTCCGTTTTGGGGGATTAGCTCAGTTGGCTAGAGCGCTACACTGGCAGTGTAGAGGTCATCGGTTCGAATCCGTTATCCTCCACAATAGGTTTACAACTTTAGTTGTAAACCTATTTTTTTTATTTTTGGAACTTTTTCAAGCTATATATAATTATTGTAAGACATTCCACCCATATTTGCGTATGGTTGTAACCATATTATTTTTGTTGTCATCAGCTTTTTTGTTGCTGCACTCTTTTTATAACTAAAATATTTCTCCTTCCAATGGTGATATTTTTTGAGACTCCTGTTTTTTATTGGAAATTTAAATGAAAGATTATGCCTTCTTATCTTAAAAACCAGTTCATTCTATTAATCGTTTTCATTTGCACAACGTTTGCTTCACATGCGCAAGATGATACCCACCAGCTCATAGGGGATCTCACCGCAAGCTCTACGGCTCCTCAATCTGATTTAAACAATGCAATCGACGGATTACAAAACACCTCCTGGGTGTCCAGCAATCCTTTCCCCACAAATTATTACAACAATGCTTATCAGAATTTAATACTACAGTCTAATCGTATTGAACTAAGCAATATTTATCCAGAAACATCAAATTCCTACTCACCAACCATTACATTACCTGCTGAAGCCTTTATTAATTTTTCCTCTCCGGAAGACATTTATTTACTAGGACTAAAAATCAATGGGCTACAGGAAAAGGTTACCATAACCTTCTACGATAGTTTAGGAATCGTTAGCAGCGAAGAATTTTTACCTTCTCAGAATTACAACAATATTCGATTTGAGGTTGACCTGGTCAATATTGAGAAGATAAAACTCAGCAGTAATGCTTCCTTTACCCTAATGAATATTGCCATATTAGAGGACCTACCCAAGGAATTTATCACCCTAGATCTAGGCGATAGCTTCGCTGTAAGTGAGCTTAAAACCAAGCATTGGGCTGGAAACAACAATGCCACTGCTACACAACTTCTTGCTGGAAACCATCCAGACAGTCTTGATTTAATCGCAGCGCTTCAACCAAGTGAGATTGCATTTATTAGCACCTCCTTTGTTGAGCCAATAGTAGCCAGGTATTTTCGTATAGAACACACGGTAATTCCCGAGGATTACAAAAAAGTTACCGTATTTGAGATTGAAGCCTATGGAGACAGTATTGCAGAACCAGACCCTGTAATCCCTGAACCAGACCCTGTGACTACTACCTGGGATCCAGATGCAGGTTTGTACCCTACCTTGTCTAAAGCTGCCACAGTAAATGCAAGTTCATCGGCCAGTAATTCTCAAAATGGGCCTGAGTCAATAATGGACGAAAACAATGCCACCGCCTGGCTTTCTTCCAATCCTCTTCCAGATGCTTACGTTAGTAATTCCCGACAAAATATTTTCCTGAATGAAAATGGAATAGCAGGCAATGGTGCAAGCATGGTCAATGCTACGGATGGAAATCTAGGCAACAACACCCCTTCTCTTACCCTCATAAATGGAGAGGCAACTTTCTCACTAAATTTAACCCCTGTTAGGATACATAGATTAGGCTTACGATTGGTGAACAATCATCTTGAGCCTGTAAATATTCTGGTAAGCAACTTACAGGGCGACACCTTGAGAACCACCTATACAAACACAAATGTAGGCCATGTAAGGTTTCAAATAGAGATGGACGAAGTAAACTCCGTTTCCTTGTCTTCAAGTGCACCTTTTGCTATTCAGGAAATCGCTGCCTATTCAGACCCATTGTCAGAATTCGTAACCTTAGATTTGAATGAGATCAAGCCTGTTTCTCGAATTGCGGCAAAACAATGGAATGGTAACAATACAGCCTTAACTTCTAAACTATGGGTTGGACCAACTCTTGATAGCTTGTCTTTGGTGGCAGAACTTGATCCCAATTCCTTGGACATTCATAATATTGAACTTCCAGAGGGAAACCGAACCAGATTCATTCGGCTGGAACAGCAATTGGTAGACATTAACTATAAAAAAGCCACCGTTCAAGAGTTAACAGTATATGATGAATTCGGGAGCTATGGCCCACCACCTGCTCCAAAACCTCAAACATCAAGTTTTGGCAAACTCTTTGGCGTTAATACAGTATGGGCCTGGGGAACAAAAAAGGTCCCCAACTTACAGGGACCGGATGAAGGAGCTCAGAAATTTATCAGAGCTGCCAGCCAAGCCAGGAATTACCATAACATTCATTGGGATACTGCTGATCCTGACATTACACCATCCTATGGAGGAGAAAATCCAGAAGTATTGCGCCCCTGGACACAGTGGACCAGAGAATACAAAGATTGGATAGACAAAGGGTTTGAAGTGGATGCCACTTTCACCTTTGATAGGTTTTTAGAATCCGTTTGGGACCAACCCTTTGCTTCAGGTTATGGACTTGGACATGCTTTTGCCAGCACTTTTGGACCGAGTCATGAAAACCTTATCCGAACAGTAGAAGTAGGTAATGAGCCTTGGGATTACAGTGACTCTACCTACCGCAAAATTTTGGAAGGAACAGCTCAGGGATTAAAGACCGCTGATCCCATGCTAAAAGTATTGCCTGCCGCACTTCAAGCATCACACCCTATAACCAATGGGGGACAAAAAAATTATATGGGCACCAAACTGCATGAAGCAGCAGCACCTTACCTTGACGGTATTAATTTACACCTCTACAGCTATTATAGAAATACTGAAGGTGATCGAATAGCCGTCCACCCAGAGCATCCAGGATCAGAGATGAGGGCATTGTTTTCAGGATTGCGTTTTAGAGATGCCAATATGCCTGGTAAAGAAGTGCATGTTACCGAATGGGGATGGGATGCCTCTAGTGAAAATGAAACAGCTATCAATACAGAAGCCGTAAGCCCTATTTCACAAGCAGTTTATGCGCTACGTGGCTTGTTCTGGTTAAGCAGAATGGGGGTAGACAAAGCGCATTGGTACTTCTTCTCCAATGTAGACACCCTTGCAGGTATAGACCCGATAAACTATCAGCGATCTGGATTGACCGAATCAGGACACTTTGGTTTCCAGGAAAAACGTGCATTTACAGCTGTTGAAGCCATGCAAAACAGAATGGGAAACCTTTATTTTGAGGACGTGATCAAGGAAGATGATCAGGCATACATTTATCAATTGCGAAATGAAGAAGGAGAATTGACACACCTTGTTGCCTGGAGACCTGTCGCTGGAGATGATTCATTAGCTGTTAATTATCAGCTTCCAGTTGATTTCCCAGCTCAAGATGCCTGGTACTTGTCAGGGATTTCTCCAAATGGAGAAAACGTGACACTTCCTTATGCCAATGGCAAACTTACTTTACCCCTTTCTTCCAAGCCTTTACTGATACAATTGGGGAATTCCATTCAAAATGGAGCAACCATCCCCATGGAAGGGAATTTAAAAATGATAAAGAATGAAGCAGCGGTTGAATTGAGGCTAAGCACAAATGTCCCTTTAAAAAGCCCTGAGGAAATTACGCTTATTAATGAACAAACACCGCTTATGGATCCTTCCATTGACTGGATTCAGGAGTCAGCCCTCCTTTGGAAAGCAGATTTAGCCAGTCTTGACCCTGGAACTTACCATACTCGAGCTGAATTAGGTGTTAATAAGGTGCAAACAAATATGGTGTCAATAGACATCCCTCATAGGTTTGTCCTGTCACCAAATCCAACACAGGGTAAAAGTACCTTAAGGTTAATTCAAGAATTTACAGAAATCACAAAAATAGCTATCATCCGTTTAGACGGCTTGCCAATTAGAACCCTTTACCTACCAGCCTTCTCTTCTACCGAAGACCTGGATTTAAGTGGGTTAAAGGACGGTACTTACTTAATTCAGTTAGAAAACTCGAGTTTTAAAGGCCAACAAAAATTCATTAAACAATAAGATGGTTAAATTGCTAACCTTTCCAGTATGCCATAAGGCGTAGGGCGTGAAGCAGTCCCACTTTGCTGGGCGGGTACAATTCCCACCTGACACGATCTTTGAGCTTATCGAAAGTGCGGCCCCTGAGCCTGTCGAAGGGACCACACCCCTATAAGCCAATAAAGTTGAAACCTCAAATTTGGCTGAACTCAGTTCAATTGTAAAGCAAAAAAGGGCTGGGAGTTTTAAAACTCTCAGCCCTTTTTAATATATGAGTGTATCGTCTGCCCACAGATATGGGAAAAGGAATCTTTACATCACTTTATGTTTCTCAAAAGGAACAGTTCTGTCGAATATATAACGATAAGTATGATGTGTTTTGAAGATCGTTGCGTTTAATTGCTCACAAACCCGCATCATCTTAGGATTAAAGTCCCCTACCCAGTTCATTTCTATGGTCTTATAAGGCAATTTCTTTTCGGCTATATTGTCTCTGTAGTCAGTAGCCATAGCACTTTCCACTCCTTTACCCTGAAATTCCGGCACTACACCAAATACCAAGCCCAGCATTTTATTTGGTGGGTTGAAAGTCTTGTGCCAAAGGAATTTCATTTTACCAATAAAATCCATTTTACCATTGACATATTTAAAAAGCTGGTTGATTTCAGGAATACTAATAAAGAAACAAATCGGCTCTCCCTTAAAGAATCCAAAATAAATGAGATAAGGATCAATGATAGGTTTCATTTTAGAGAGCATTAATTTTGCTTCTCTTACGGAAATGGTTTTTCCCAAATGTCCTGCCCAAGCTTTGTTATAAACAGTCATAAAGTATTCAGGAAATTTCTCCCAAAGCTCATCACCTTTAAGACACCTGAATTCAAAATCCTTGTTTTGTAGTATTTTCAATGACCTTTCCCTAATTCTCGGGTCTACAACTACTCCTCTAACATTTCTGCTATAGGTGAATTGTTTAAAATAAATTTGAAACCCATAGGCTTCAAAAAGCGCTTGATAATAAGGGAAATTCCAATACATATTGTAATTGGCAGGGTAAAATCCATCTACCAATAAACCCCACCATTTGTCCCGTTCACCAAAATTAACCGGTCCATCCATGGCTTCCATGCCCTCAGCTTCCAGCCATTCTCGCGCCACGTCAAACAACATAAAAGCTGCTTTTTGGTCATTTATACATTCGAAAAACCCCATTCCTCCCGTTGGGATTTTCTCTTTCCACTTGGGATTGATAAAGGCAGCATTTCTGCCAATGGTTTTGCCCTGATCATCTATCAATAACCAACGAATGGATTTCCCTCCACTTTTATACAGTTTGTTGGTTTCTGGATGAAAAAGGTCCTCGATATCTTTGTCCAGGGGTCTGATCCAGTTTTTCTCGTTCTGGTACAGCCTCACTGCCATTTGAAAAAATTCTTTTTGATGTGCTGAGGTAGTGACTTCCTGTAAATACATGGGTATAAATTCTGCTTTTTTATAAATAAATAAAATGGTAATTAAAACATTAAGGACTTAAATGACTTCTCCGTAAAGGTCAAATTCTGTCGCTTCAGTAATCCTCACATTTACAAAGTCTCCTAGCCTACAGTAATACTTACTAGCATCTATCAATACTTCATTGTCCACTTCTACAGAATCATAAGCTGTACGCCCTACAAACTTGCCATTTTCTTTCTTATCAATAAGAACTTTGTATTCCTTCCCAATTTTCTCTTGGTTAAGTTCAAAAGAAATCTGTTCCTGTATCTCCATCAAACGATTGGCTCTTTCCTGCTTTACTTCCTGAGGAACACTGTCTTCCAAACCGTAAGCATGGGTATCCTCTTCATGAGAATAAGTAAAAACACCTAAGCGTTCAAAACGCATGCGCTCTACAAAGTCCACCATTTCTTCAAACTCCGCTTCTCCTTCGCCTGGATGACCAGTGATAAGTGTAGTCCTTATCGCAATGTCAGGGATTTTATTTCTGATTTCGTTGATCAGTGCCTCTTGTTTTTCACGGGTTGTTCCTCTTTTCATGGTTTTCAACACCTCTGAAGAACCATGTTGCAAAGGAATATCCAGGTAATTACAAATATTGTCCCTTTCCGCCATCACTTCCAGCACATCCATCGGAAAACCTGTAGGGTAAGCATAATGTAACCTTATCCACTCTAATCCTTCTACATCAGAAAGTGCGCGTAAAAGATCTGCAAGTCTTCGTTTTTTATAAAGATCCAAACCGTAATAGGTAGAATCCTGGGCGATCAAAAGAATTTCTTTGGTTCCACCAGCTACTTTGTGCTTGGCCTCTTTCACTAATTCCTCTATTGGACGGGAAACGTGCCCACCTCTCATTAATGGAATGGCACAAAAGGCACATGGTCTGTCGCAGCCTTCGGAGATCTTCATGTAGGCATAATGCGAAGCATGGCTAAGTAGACGTTCACCTACCAACTCATGCTTATAGTCCGCCTTAAATTTCTTCAATAATGCCGGAAGCTCTCTGGTTCCAAAAAAGGCATCCACCTGAGGGATTTCCAACTCCAAATCATCCTTATACCTTTGAGAAAGGCATCCTGTGACATATACTTTGTCCACCAAGCCCTGATCCTTTGCAGCAGCATACTCTAAAATGGTATTGATAGATTCCTGCTTGGCATTGTCTATAAATCCACAAGTATTGATAATTACTATATTATTGTCCTCAGCATTTGATTCATGCCGGGCATCAATACCATTTCCTTTTAGTTGGCTAAGCAACACTTCAGAATCCACAAGGTTTTTGGAACAACCCATGGTGATGATATTGACTTTATCTTTTTTTAAGGTTCGTGCTTTCATATCTTCCTGCAAAAGTACAAAATTACGCTGACAACCATTCTATACATCTCGCCTTTAGCGCAATGTTATTGAATTATTAAAGACTGAAATATTATGTAAAGAATCCTTAATCTCTGTTCGTCTTTATTAAAACGGGAAAAGCCTACTTTTGAATAAGTAATACAGCGACAATTTTTTTATTACTCCTTGTAATTTTTTAAAAAGGCCACGATACAAATCGAGGCCTTTTTCTTTTTGTACCAAGTATCCGCCAGAGAAACCCAATTTACTTGCTACCTTAAATTCGCAAACCTTCCAGGTTTTGCGGATAACCAGCCTGATGTTAAAATTAGCCGAGTGAAACCTGAAAGGTTTTATCTCGATAGGAACCAATTGATTAAAGAAGTCTACGGATTTAAGGTACTATCCATCCGAAATATTGAGGTAAAAAGCCGATATTTACTGAAATACTATTAAAATACTGAAATGGCTGGACAGGTAGAAAGAAAACAAACGATACAGGAAGAGTTTGCTAACACGGTCACGCACCTGATTGGTATTCTTTTTAGCATTGTTGCCATATCTCTTTTGGTCGTTTTTTCTGTTTTAAATGGCACTGCCTTACATGTGGTCAGTTGCTGTATCTTTGGCGCCACCATGTTATTGCTTTATACCTCCTCAACCCTCTACCATGCCATACAGTCCAATGAACTAAAGCCCCTTTTGCGAAGCATTGATCACATTAGTATTTACTTTTTGATATCTGGCACCTATACCCCATTTTTATTGATTGGCTTAGGTGGCACCTTGGGATGGGTTTATTTCGGAATTGTATGGACCATCACCCTATTGGGTTTGGTATTTAAAATATTCTTTATCGGCAGGTTTGAAAAATTATCACTTATCCTGTACCTGGGAATGGGCTGGATGGCCTTGCTTCTTATAAAGCCATTGGTGGCCAACCTGAGTACAGAAATCATTTACCTGATTGCAGCTGGTGGTTTGGCTTATACCATAGGCACTGTTTTTTATGCCAATAAAAAAATGCTTTACGCCCACGCCATCTGGCATGTTTTTGTTCTTGCTGGTACGGTTTTACATTTCATTGCCATACTGTTTATGATTACCTAGAAGATTTCAGCGCCCAACAAAGCTGTCGGAGTTTCAAAACAAATAATGGGCAGAAATGATCACTTATCCACATAAGTTGGCATTTAAGATAAATAATAACCCGAATATGTAACAAAGATCACTGTCTTTGGCCCAATCTATGTGTAGCTTTATAGTTGAACCAATAAATGAAACAGCTATGAAATATTATATGAACAAAACACTCGAAGCACAATCCTTTTCAGGAGTAAAAGAAAAGGTAACTGCAGCCCTAAAAGAACAAGGGTTTGGTGTGCTTACGGAAATAGATATTCAAGCTACCATGAAAAAGAAATTGGACAAGGATTATTTACCGACCGTGATATTAGGTGCTTGTAATCCTGGTTTTGCAGACAAAGTGTTGACCATAGACCCAAATATGTCTGCCATGTTGCCTTGTAATGTAACGATAAGAGAACTTGAAAATGGCAAAATAGAGGTCTCAGCCATCGATCCTGAGGCCGCCATGGTTCCGGTAGGAAAAGAGGAAATCAAACCCCTGGCCAAAGAGGTTAAAGAAAAGTTGGCTAAAGCGATTGAAGCTATAAAATAAAAATAAAGGAGATTTCTATTATCAGAAATCTCCTTCTCTTTCTCTTTATACGGTCATTTATTTTTCAAAAACCAAAGCCTCGGGACTTGCTCCTAATTCTTTTAGAGCGCTATTGACCGCTTTTATAAACCCCTCAGGACCACATACGTAAAAGTTCTGGTGCTTGAAATCGTTGATATTCTCCTTAAGGTAATCTTTGTCAATTCTTCCGCGGTCGTATGCACTGTCTTTCTGATGCTCGATGATATTTTGAAATTTATGTCCTAAAATGGACTTCAATTCTTCAAAAAGGATGATATCATCATTGGTTTTATTGGCAAATAGCAATTGGTTTTTGCCAATCTGATTTTTTTGTCGCAAGTCTCGAAAAATGGAAATAAATGGGGTTATTCCAGCGCCCCCTGCCAAAAATACGCCATCACCCTTGTAGGAAATGGCTCCCCAGGCATCCCCTATTTCCACTTTATCTCCCACTTGAGCATTAGCTAACCTTTTGGTCACCCCTTCATGATCTTCGTAAGTTTTAATGGTGAACTCTAAAAAATCGTCTTTGGGAAGGTTTGTAAAGGAGAATGGTCGCTTTACATCCTCCCAACCTTCTTTCAATAAACTCAATTCAGTGGCTTGCCCTGGCACAAAAGAATAACCTTTGGGTTTTTCTATTTTGAAAGCAAAGGTATCGTGCGTGACTGAACTTTTATCTAAAATACTTAATTGATAAGGCTCCATAGGACTTTAGGTTTTATGGTTAATAAACTGTTCAATTAACCACAAACATTAATCCAGAATCTATTTTAGTATTAATTTTATTAAAAATTAGCTTTATTTTATTATTCAACCTAATAAATTAGTAAACAAAATCATCTAATTCTATGGCATCTCCTCCAGATTCGTAAGCAAAAAAGTCCCACAAAGCTTCTAAATCAAGGCCATTTGAAACTACATTTTCTTGTTCTGAGAAAGGCTGTAATGCAAATGGCTCCATTCCTTTTCCAACCTCTTGGAAAGCAAAATCCTGAATGGTCAAATCGTTTACCAGAAGCAAATATACAAATGGGAGAAGCCAGCATTTTTTCCAGTTCATGATTCCTAAAATTTAATCTAGTTGAATTTCGATCTATTTCTTCTTAAAAATTGACCCTAAAGAAGCAGGTTTACCTTTCTATTTCATCTTAAGTTCAAACTATATACGAACAGTTAACCTTTAATGGATTAAGGTGATTTTCCTTTACACAAACTATTATGGACAATCTGAAAGTTTTGATTGTGATTGTCTTTCTTAGCCCTTAATTTAACCCGAAATTAAAATACTTGAGATGACCATTTTATTTACCATCCTGCTCCATTGGTTCACAGTTTTGCCATTGCCTATTTCAAAAACGACCACCGATTCCATCAAAATCACAGATTTTACGAAAGCCTTTGAAGATTTAAATACCTTGCCAGCTTCCTTTTTGGTAACCAATAATATCTCTTACAATGCAGAAGGAGGCCACCTTCAAGGCATCCAGCTATACAAAGACCATACTGCTTACCTAAGCGGAAGCTCAGAAGACTTGAGTTATATGGTAAAAATGGAACTGGGGGAACAATCCAAGGTTGTATCTATCGATACACTGATGAAGGCTCCACTACGCCATGCCGGTGGATTCCAAATTTTTGATCAGTACCTGGCTGTTGGCATTGAAGACAATAAAAAAAGGAACCTTGCATATCTACAAGTGTATAACTTAGAAGCGGAAAACCCCTTTGATAAACCCATCTATACCATAGAACGAAAAGGGGATTACGAACGGGTTACAGCAGGAGCAGTGGGCATTACTGCTTTTCAAGGTCAAGTATTGATTTTGGTTGCCAACTGGGACAGTCGGGTCCTGGACTTTTATTCCTGTCCTGAGCAGGATTTTTATGCTGGAAAAGGAAAATTCACTTTCAAAAGTGCTATAGAAGTAAAAGGCCCATCCAGAACTAAATGGTCCGATCCATACTGGTTATCTTATCAAAACTTGAATTTGTTTTCGGACCAGAAAGACCAACTGTACATGGTTGGTACCGCCAAGAATGATGAAGGAGAACAAGTTGCAGACTTATTTCACCTTCAACTAGCGTCCTCATCCGCTAAAATCACCAAAATAAATTCTAAGGTATTTGACACCAACACTTCGGTAGACTTTAAAGCCGCTGCGGGTTTAAATATTGCTGTATCTGGCAGTCTGATATTGGCGGCAGCTCCTTATCATTTGGAAAAGAATACCACCATCAATTTATTCACCACTTCTGCCCCAAAATCCACAACCTGGAAAACAATACAGGAGTGGCCTTCTCCGGATGCCCGACAAGCAGCAGCAGCTACTGAACAACATGTCTTTGCGATAAACAATCATTCTATTAGTAAATACAACAGGTCTTCGGGTGAATTAATCGCTTCCAAAAGCTACCCAAACACCAAACATTTGAACAGTGGATTCCTGAGTGAAGGCCTTCTCTATTGTGCCCACTCCAACTATCCAAACCAGCCAGACAGCAGTAGTATTCGCCTAATTGACCCCAAAACACTCGCATTAAAACAAACGATAAATCTGGGGAAAAGTGAAGGTAGCCTTACCTGGATTGTTAAAAACAAGGGCCATTGGTATGCACTCTTCGCTTATTATGGTGAAAACAATCACCTCACTTATCTAGCCAGAATGAATGATAATTGGGAGATTTTACAAAAATGGACCTTTCCCGAATCAGTAATTGAGGAGATGGGTAAAATGAGCATTTCTGGAGGGGTGGCTTGGAAAGAAGGTTTTTTAGTCACAGGCCACGATGAAAAAATATTGTATTATGTTACCCTACCTAAAAACGGCGAAATTTTAAACTTCATGCAACAATATGAAGCACCATTTACAGGCCAGGGAATTGCATTGGATCCTTTTACTGGTGGACTTATTGGAATAAACAGGGCTGACAAAAAAGTGATTGCTGCCCAATTTCGCCCTTAATTTACTCACCCACTGATTTAACAAATTTAGTAACCCATCTAAATCCTCTACCAGGTGTATAGACCATTTGAAGCATCATAGGAATATGCCTTTTGCTCTTCTGCACTTTAAAACTAGGCTCCGGCTCAAATTTCTTGTATTCCTTTATAAACCTATGGGTACCTTCAATAATACTCTCTTCGGTTTTTCCGCCCATCATAATTAGCATTGGGGGCATATTGTCATGTAAAAAATAGATCGGAGAGGTATCCTTCCACACTTCAGGTGAGTCGGTAAAGGTCTTCAAATGAGAAGTCCCTGGTGCATTGTTTTTCTCCTTAAAATAATGGTACATATCAAATCCTGCTGCATCGATTAAAACAGTCGCTGCAATTGGGTTTTTAACTCCCAAACTATCGAAATATTCATCCCGAATAGAAATAAGGCTTGCCAAATGGCCACCTGCAGAATGCCCTGAAACTACTATCTTTTCCGGGTCTCCCCCAAAATCCGCAATATTCTCTTCCACCCAATTCAAAGCCTTCGCAGAAGCTTTTCCCATACTATGGATTTTGTATTCAGGGCTTAAGGGATAATCAATTATGACCGTAACGATATTTCTCCTGGCCCACCTTCGCGCTATGAGGCTGTATTGTTCTTTAGATCCTGACCTCCAGCTACCTCCATGGATAAATACCAAGACAGGGAGGGCTTCTTTAATTTTTTTAGGCCTAAAAATGTTTAACCTTTTTTCAGGCAATTCACCTAGGTAACCTTCTTCCATATAAGTAATGTTCTCCGAAACAGTAATCCCCCTAAAAGAACAGGCCCCACACAAAAACAAGAGAAAACAGTAAACAAGTATTCGCATTTTAGTATCCATTTAACCTAATATACGGGAAATCAACCAATGCAGACCATTCTTAGAAATGCCTAAAGGTAAATAATAGTAGTTTTTTATTGAGTTTATTTCAAATAATAGTATCAATCCTTCCTAGTTAATTATTTTCGTGTCTTAATTCAAGTTGTAAATAAATGATTGAAAATTCTGCTATAAAGTTTCTGGACTTAAAAGCTATAAATCAGGGATTTGAGCCTGAACTCACTGAGACGCTTTTAGAGATCAGTCAAAGTGGTCAGTTTGTCAATGGAGAAATTTCTGAGAAATTTGAAAAGAACTTTGCGCACTATATTGGTACAGAACACTGTATCAGCTTAGGTAATGGCACCAATGCCCTTGAGCTGATTCTAAAGGCTTATTTGGTGATGGGTATTTTAGAAAAAAAGGATGAAATCCTTGTTCCGGCCAATACCTTTTTTGCCACTTTCCTTGCCATCTCCAATCAGGGGTTGGTTCCAGTCCCTGTTGAACCGGACCCTACTACTTTCAACATTTGTGCCTCTTCCCTTGAACAAAAAATCACTGAAAAATCCCGAGCGCTTTTATTGGTTCACCTGTTTGGCAGAAATGCTTTAAGCGAAGAGATAAAACAGCTTTTAGAAAAAAATAACCTCAAATTAATTGAGGACAATGCTCAAGCGGTTGGAAGTATTTATAATGGAAATAGAACTGGTGCACTAGGCCATTCTGCAGCGCATAGTTTTTATCCTACCAAAAACCTGGGGGCCTTAGGAGATGCCGGGGCCGTCACCACCAATGACCTTGAACTTGCCGCCACCATCAGGGCATTGGGCAATTATGGGGGCAAAGAGAAATATGTATTCGAGTACTTGGGTACGCATTCAAAAATGGATGAAATTCAGGCAGGTGTACTCAATATAAAACTCCCTTATTTGGATAAAAGCAACCGCTTTAGAAATGAAATAGCGGGAACTTACCTCCATGAGATCGACTCAATTCACCTGACCCTTCCGAAAGCTCCTGAGCAAAATCAACCTTTATCGCATACCTGGCATTTGTTCACTTTATTGGTTCCAAAAAGGGAAAACCTAATTCGACACCTCTCCAAAATGGGGATTGAAACAGCCATCCATTACCCCATTCCACCGCACCTTCAGCCCGTTTATCGCCAAACAGATTTTGGGGAATTGCCAATAACAGAGAGAATTCATCAAGAAACGCTGAGTATCCCTCTTAACCCTATCTTAAAGAAAACAGAAATTAAATACATTATTGAGGCAATCAATAATTGGGATGGAAAGTGAGGCCTCTGTTCTCAAAGCGCAATCAACCCCACTTATCCAAAATGAAAAAATCACAGGGATAATAAAGCCAATTCCTGCCTCACTGGAGAACAGTTCAGACAGGAATTGGCAATGAATTTAACTTGAAACAGTCAATAGTACGCCATTAACTAATTCAGTTTAATCTTTTCTTAGCGCTTTAAATGCATTGATCAATCCATTTGTAGAAGAATCATGAGAGGCTACCACCTCTTCAGATTTCAATTCAGGCAAAATTGATTTTGCCATGACTTTTCCTAACTCAACACCCCACTGGTCAAAACTGAAAATGTTCCAAATCACACCCTGAACAAATATCTTATGTTCGTACATGGCAATCAAAGCACCTAAAGTCGAAGGGTTAATCTTTTTCACCAAAATAGAATTGGTAGGCCTATTCCCTTCAAACACTCTATGTGGCGCAATTTTTTCAATAATTTCAGGAGATTTCCCTTCCTTCTTCATTTCTTCTTTTACCTCTTCAAGGGATTTACCATTCATTAAAGCTTCAGTTTGTGCAAAGAAATTTGACATTAACTTAGAATGATGATCACTTACCGGGTTATGTGTTTGGGCAGGCGCAATAAAGTCGCAAGGTATCAATTGAGTACCTTGATGAATCAATTGATAAAACGCATGTTGCCCATTCGTTCCAGGCTCTCCCCAAATGACTGGACCTGTTGAGTAGTTGACTTTGTTTCCTTCCCTGTCTGTATACTTTCCATTGCTTTCCATGTTTCCTTGCTGAAAATAAGCAGGGAATCTATGCATGTATTGATCGTAAGGAAGAATAGTCTCCGAGGTAGCACCTAGGAAATTAGTGTTCCAAATACCAATTAACGCGAGAAGGACTGGTAGGTTTTTTTCGTATGCTTCCGTTCTAAAATGCTTGTCCATGTCATGGGCACCTTCCAGCAGTTTTCTAAAATTATCAAATCCTATAGAACAAGCGATGGTCAAACCTATGGCAGACCATAAGGAATACCTTCCTCCTACCCAATCCCAGAATCCAAACATATTATCAAGGTCAATACCAAATTCACTGACGGCATTTCCATTCGTAGAAAGAGCGACAAAATGCTTGGCTACTTCCGCTTCATTTAGGGCTTGTTCTAAAAACCAATCTCTTGCAGTATGTGCATTTGTCATGGTTTCCTGAGTCGTAAAAGTTTTAGAGGCTATAAAAAACAAGGTAGTCTCAGGATTCACTTGTTTCAAGACCTCCGTAATATGAGAACCATCCACGTTAGAAACAAAATGTGTTTTAATATGTGAATGCTGGTAAGGCTTCAGTGCTTCTGTCACCATAACAGGACCAAGATCACTCCCTCCAATACCTATATTTACAAGAGATTCAATGGGTTTACCCGTATAACCTTTCCAAACTCCTTTGGAAACTTTCTCAGAAAAAGTCTTCATCTTGTCCAACACGGCATTGATATCTGGCATCACATCCTTTCCATCTACATACACCGGGACATTGGACCTGTTTCTCAATGCTGTATGTAATACAGACCTTCCTTCTGTCCCGTTGATAGGTTTTCCAACAAACATGTCTTCAATGGCTCCTCTGAGATCTGTTTGATTTGCCAAATCGAAAAGCGAAGAAAGAATTTTATCATCTATTCTATTTTTAGAATAATCAAGCAAAATATCCTTGAAACGAACGCTGAATTTCTCGAATCGAAGAGGGTCCTCTTCAAACAAGGATTTCATTACCAAAGAATTTGCGTCGGTGTCTGTTAGCTTTTTCCAGGCTTCAGTAGAGGTGGGGTTGGTATTTTTCATTGTGTTTATAAATTCAATTTTGAACCTTAAAGCTAAAAATAAATTTCAAGCATTTAAAAAAGTAATTCACTTACCTACTTTTATATTCGTAAAAAATCTCAGGCTTTTATAACAACTGGAAAAGAGCTGCTTAAATCAATAAAAACAAACATCCTTTTATTCCTTGTTAGAATTGCTTTCACCTGAGGGAATAAAAGTGCTGTCTCTGATCCAATTATAGCATATTGGTAAAAAGGCAAGTAACTATTTTACACTAAAATAAGCCTTAAACCTTCTGATTAAAAGATCAAATCGCTTTTGAGAGAATTCAAAATTCTATTGTATAATCCCAGCTAAAGCTACTTGAATACAAGCACAATTGGTCTTGAAACTAAAAGAAGGCATTGATCCGGAGTATCAATTTCAAAGTCGCGACAATTATTAGAAAAACAATACTTCTTCGTAATTCTTTCGTGTAATTTTTTATAAAAACACCATAAAACCAACAATTAAAACGTTATTTGACCAGATCAAAACAATCAGCATAAACGTTTAACAATCAGTACAACACATTCAAATAACTGGTGATTTTATAAAACAAAACAAAAAACCAGTTTAACCCCTATAAAATCCATCAATTAATATTCGATAATTAATATTTTAGCGATAACTTTGTAATCCCTCTAAAAAATCTAGAAAACCCTCCTAACCAACATAAGGAAAGAATAAGATTTGAAGGGGACGTTTATACTAAAAGTACTTAAACCCAAATTATGCAATAGCTTTTCTACTATTCGAAGCAATAATTTATCAAGTAGTCAAGCATAGCTCGAATTGGTGATTACACTACTTTACAAAAATAATTGGAACTGGTTATGCGAATGCTAATGGATAACCCGACTTGAAACATTAGGCTTACCTACATGTTTAGATGTTGGAAAGGCTGGGTACTAAGCAAGGTAGTGCTTTGTTTCCTTTCATTGTTTGTTTCAAATCGCAGGAATAAAAGAACTGAAACCCATTAATTTAAGTATAATTCTATTATATTAATATAATTGGTTAATTGGGTCTTTAATTCCCCTATTAACAGTAAAAGATAATTTAAAAAAAGCAATAACCAATATCGAATTAATTTTCAAGATACTTGGAGTCATATCAAGACTATTGAACACTAAAACAACCAAAAACCTTTGACTGCGTTTTTAAATTTAAAATTATTTTTTCTGCTTCTGTCACTTTTACAGTAGTATTTGCTACGCATATTTTGTTGGCTCAATCAAATTCAATTCAAAGCCAGATTGAACAATTACAAGCCATTGAAAACCAAGAGAATTTCATCCCTACTTTTGATTATATAGATCAACTGAACCGTTTAGGTGAATTGTATTACAACCGGAATCCAGACAGCACCTTTTTGTTGGCAATGAAGAGTCTGAAAGCGAGTGAGCAAATAGACTACAATAAAGGTCTGGTAGATGCCTATAGAAACATTGGTGCTTATCACAATATCAAAGGTGAATACAATCATGCCATGAGCTTTTTCAAGGAAGGCTTATCCATTGCGGAAAAAGAACAATACTGGTTAGGCTTAGCAAACATCTACAATAGCATGGGGCTAAACACCTACGAAAGGGGTGATTACACAGCTGCTGTAAATTATTATTTACAGGCTCTTGAAATAAAGGAGAAACATCTCTCCAAACTAGACCAAAGCAAAACACTTAATAATCTAGGCTTGGTGTTTATGGACTTTGGTGATTTGGACAAGGCCTTGAAATACCATACCAGAGCACTAAAGATCCGAGAAGAATTTAAAGACAAAACAGGCATAGCCTCTTCAAGGATTAACATCGCTCTTGTTAACAAAGAAAAAGGACAATTGGATGAGGCCATTAACCAATTCAATGTAGCACTTGAATTAGGGATTGACATGAATAACCGGCAGCTTATTTCCGTAAGTTATTTTAATATCGGAGAAATCTTATTGACTAAAAAAAGTTTTAAAGAAGCGCTTGAATATTTTGAGAAAGCATTGCTCGTCGACAAAGAAAGAGGAGACCGTGTTGGTATCGGATTCGACTTACTTGGAATTGGAGAAGCCCAATTGAATTTGAATAGTTTAAGGCTGGCCAAGAAAAACATCAATGAAAGCCTAAATATTTTTGTAGAAAGCGATATCAAGAGCAACATCGATAAAAGTCATTTACTGTTGAGCAAAGCTTATGAAATGGAAAACAATGGCATGCAGGCGCTGCACCATTTCAAATTGCACAAATTATACCAGGACAGTGTAATCAATTTGGAAACTGAGAAACAAATTCAGGAGATTAGCTCAAAGTATGAATTTGATAAAAAAGAAGCCGAACTACGTCAAAGTCAAAAGGAAAAAGAACTTCTTAACGAAAAAAAGATGGAGCGCAACATCCGAAATGGTGTTACCGTCATTCTTGTTATTTTACTGATTGCATTTTTGCTGGCAATAAGGTCTGTTAAAACCCAAATAAAAGCCAAGGCACTTGTGACCCGACAGAAAAATGAATTTGAGAATTTAAACAAAAGGTTGTTACAGCAAAAAAGTGAAAATGAAAAAATAACGAATCAGCTATTTCAAGTCAATGAAACCAAGGACAAGCTATTCAGTATTGTTGGTCACGACCTAAAAAGTCCAATAAATAGTCTAAAAGGGCTCATGCAATATGTGGTGGATGAAAAGTTGAATCAAGAGGAATTCTTAATGGTCTCTACTCAATTGAGAAATGAGGTAGAACAAGTTCATTTTACCCTCACCAATTTACTAAACTGGGCAAAAGGACAAATGAGAGGGATAGTAACTGATCCTATCGCATTTTCAATGCATAAAATATTAAAAGAGAACATCAACTTAAACCTACCTATTTCTGAAGGGAAAAAGATAAAGATCATTGATCAATTGGAAGAAAACACAATTTGTTTTGCCGACAAAGATCAAATAAATCTCGCCTTAAGAAATATTTTAAATAACGCCTTAAAGTTCACCCACAAAGGTGGGAGTATAATTGTTTCAAGTAAGAAATATGGTCAGGATTTTTGGGAAATTTCTATTAAGGACAACGGCATTGGCATGTCCGAGGAGGCCCTTAGTAACCTTTTCACTAATGAAATTGGGGGAAAGCGGCAATATGGCACAGAAGGTGAAAAAGGAACAGGTTTAGGGCTACAACTCTCAAAAGATTTTATCACAAAAAACGGGGGAGAAATAAAGGTTTATAGTGAATTAGGAAAAGGCACAGAAGTCCGTTTCACCCTCCCTTCAGCTTATTTCTAAGGGATAATAATAATTTTCTCTTTGGTTGGTAAATTAGAATTTAATACCTTATTTAATAGTCTGAACATTAATTGATAAAGTAGGTTTACTTATCAACTAAAAAGTAAAAATATTTGGTCATTGTTTAAAGTGAAATTTAATTAAGGAAATATGAAAGGAAAAACCTTCTTCTCGTTCAAAACAAAAATAGCCATTGCCTTAATTCTCATTTTGTTTCTCATTTTTGCGAAAAGCCTCGTGGATAAAAGCAATGTGGACGAATTAGAAGCTTCTTTTGTTACTGTGTATGAAGACAGGTTGGTCGTTCAAGACTATATTTTCAATATAACCGAACTACTTTTTAGAATGCGATTGGTGGTGGCCAATACCGAATCCATAGAACAATATTTGGCTGTCAAAAATCAAGTGATAGACTATCATGAACAGATTTTAGCCATTATAACAGGTTTTGAACGAACCTATCTTACGCCCAAAGAGGAACAATACCTCAATGATTTTAAGCAGTTGGTATCAGAAAAGCTAGAAATTCAAAGTTATTTTAGTAACCTGGAAACCTCTGAAAAAAACTATGAAAACAGTGTCCTGAGATTCAATTCGGATTTTGAGCGGGTATTCAACGATTTGAGGGAATTGTCTAAAATCCAGTTATTGGAAGGTAAAAAACTTGCCAACCTAAGCTATAGAATCAAAGCCAGATCTGACATATGGTTACAATTTGAATATGCGGTACTCTTCATATTACTAATTATCATAAGCATGCTCATCTATTCCTCGAGAGGATTTAAAGATGGAGAAAAGATCAAGCCTTGATTACCCAATTAAGATAATGGTAACACCTTAAGTTGAGGGATTTTTTTATTTTCCTACAGGCTCTCCTGCTACAAAACCAATGCCCTCTTACACATAATCTGTATTCTATCTGGTTGAAGGTATAGTTTGGTTGATTGTCAAATCAATCGTTTTTTCACTGGCTCTCTACCGTAGTGAAATATCGAAAAACCGGTCCTAGTTATAGTAAGGACAACATGAAAAAAAATTGGCGGCATTGCTGCTTTTTTCTGCAACAATACCGCCAAAACAAATGTCATCTATCAATGTTTTCAAATCTGCAATTACCCATTAACCCCTGGTCATTTGCTTTTTTTATTGGCTATAGCTGAAAGTAAAAACCCTACTAAGAAGATGACAACAGTACCAAATACAATGGTAAGGTTGGCATGAAAGGTACTTCTAAAGCGCATACCTTCTTCTAAAATTACCGGAGACAAACTCATCCAGCCAATGACCAATACTCCAAGTGCAACACCAATGGCCGCATATTTTTGCTTGATATTTTTACCAATGAAACCGAGCAAAAACAAACCTAGAATACCGCCACTAAATATAGCAGATAAAGCCCACCACGCTTCCAATGCACTTTTGACACCGTTAAATGCTATTGCTACTACAATGGCCAACACCCCCATTACAAATGAAGAGGAAAGCAATACCCTCATTTCACCTTTCCCATTTATATCTGGAGAAATATACTTCTTATAATGATCCGTAAGAATAATAGTAGCAGAGCTATTGATACTAGTAGAAATAGTACTCATACCAGCAGCGAAAATGGAAGCTATAAGCAATCCTGTCATTCCCACAGGTAAACCGCTAACGATAAAATAAGGGAAAACCTTGTCTGCCTGATCTACACCTCTAAATTCCACTGGCAACAATTCAGGCATTGCCTGGTAATAAGCAAAAAGCGCTGTACCAATAAAGAAAAACAGAAGCGATACTGGCACATACAAAAGACTACCTAATAAAGTAGATTTAACAGCCTCTTTATCTGATTTAGCACTTAAATAGCGTTGAACATAGTTTTGATCTACTCCGAAATTCTGAAGATTGATAAAAAGTCCATATACCAATATCACCCAAAAAGTACCCTCCGATAAACTGAATCCAAAACTTCCTAAGCTGAACTTATCGTGTTCAGCTCCTATGGTAAATACCTGCCCAGGTCCTTCTGGCATGGAAAACATAATGATCAATAGACAAGCCAGCGCGCCAGTGATCAAAACGATCCCTTGAATGGCATCCGTCCAGATAACGGCCTCAAAACCACCCATAATCGAATAAATCAGTACACTAATTCCTGTAATGATAATAATAACAGGAATGCTCCATCCAAACATTACATTCATTGGCAAAGCCAACAAATACATAATGGCACCCATTCTGGCCAATTGTGTTAGCAAGTAACAAATGGAGGCATAAGTTCTGGCCCATGGCCCAAATTTAGTTTCCAGATAATAGTAAGCCGAAGGGTTTTTGATCCCTCTATAAAGCGGTACAAAAAACTTGACCGCTAAAACTGCCGCAATTGGTATGGATAAACTAAAGACAAATCCGCTCCAATTGGACAAATAGGCATTTCCTGGAAGGGCTAAAAAACTAATACTACTTACGAAAGTAGCAAAAATAGACATTCCTATAGCCCAGGAAGGCAGTCGTCCCCCTCCCGTTATATAGTCATCTGCGGATCGCTTTTTAAAGTAAAAGGAGGCTCCAAAAAGGATAATGGCCAACATATATGACAAAAATACAACGAGATCAATAAGGGGTAAATCCATTCTTTTTACTTTTTTAAATGATTATTTCAGGGGTAAACACTGATTATGCCATAGGACTCGCACTCAGTGGTAAATTCATCAGCGAATCAAAACAGCTAGAGATATAAATCTCAAAACGATTGATTGGCTCTAATTTTTTCACCACGAAGATTAAATCACTATGGCATATTTGGGTTATACGTATTGTTTATAAGCTGCGAGCCCAATCAATTTTTTTCTAATTACTTCAATTTCGTCTTTTTCGAAAGCGGATAGTGGCGTAGCTAAATAGCCAGTGCCTATACCCAAGATAAACATAGACGCTTTCAATCCTTTTAGGAAACTTGATCCATAAGATCCCATGGCATAAATTTCATCAGCCAATTCCATCGCCATTTCCTGAAGTCTTCCAACCTCTTTCAAATCACCTTTATCAGCAGCGTTGTATAGATCTACAAAAAGCTTAGGGAAAACATTGGCCCCTCCACTTACACCACCATGCCCGCCCATAAGGACAGTAGCAGCCATCATTTCTTCAGGTCCTACAAGCAAGGTGAAATCAGGTCTATTCCTGAAAGCATAAATCATAGCATTGAAAAACACAGCTTGTCCTGAGCTGTCCTTAAGCCCATAAACATTTGGGTGTTTAGACAATTCCAAAACAGCTTTCTGGGTCATCATTGTTTTTGTATGCGAAGGCATGTTGTACAAATACAATGGTAGGGTCAAGTTATCTGCAAGTTTATTGAAATAAGTGATCAATTCACTTTCCCCCAAACCATAATAATAAGGCGGTGCTGCCACTACTGCTGTAGCACCAGCTTCTTTTGACAAGCGACTTAAAGCCAGGCTTTCCTCAAGAGAGGTGTCAGTAATACCAACCAATACCGGTACTCTACCATTGACTAGTTCACAAGACAATGTAATAAGCTCTCTCCTTAATTTATAGGAAATATTGGTACATTCTCCAGTAGTACCAAGAATGAAAATACCATGAACTCCCCCAGCTATCAGGTGCTCTATAAGTTGGCTAGTTCCTTCTTTGTCTAGATGATCATCGTCCAACAAAAGCGTTGCCATAGGAGGTATTATACCTTTTAATGGCTCTTTTTTTAAATCTCTCTGCATTTCTTATTCGTATAAATAGGCATTGAAAACACCTACAATAATCTGGTTACAATTGTGTTTATTTAATTTTACTTGGGTCTACCACTGCATATTTGACAGTTTTCCTGTCATAGGTGTAGGTCATATGAACCATTCCATCCTTGCTTTGAATGATTGCAGGATAGCTATAGCCTGATTCATTTGGTTCGTTTTCAAGGGTCATAAAAGGATCCCAGGTCTTGCCATCATCAGAAATCGCAAGATTAAGAATGTTTCTTCCTTTAGGTTCTTCGCCTTCTTTCGTGCTATGGTTATAAATCAATAGTTGTCTACCATCAGCCAAAGTCACTGCATCTGTACCTGAATTAGGGTTAGGAAGTGAGGTAGCCACCATAGGTGACCAGGTCTGACCATTGTCTGTAGACCAACTTTCAGAAATCACATCCTGTCGGGTACGGCATAAAATCTGAAGGGAACCATCTTTATGAAACAAAACACTTGGCTGAATCGCATCAAATTCAACTCCGTCATTGATAGGCCCTACAACTTCCCAGGTCTTCCCATTGTCTTTGCTGATTTCAAAATGAACCATCCAAAAGGTATCATCATCTTTTTTAAACTCTGTACTTGTTGGAGCGATTATAGTCCCATCTTCAAGTTGAACAGCCTTGTTCTTTACTGGACCTAAAAGAGGGCCAATGGCTGGGTCTTCTCCAAGTTTTTTAGGCTCAGACCAAGTCTTACCATCATCGTCCGATGTGATCAACATGCCCCACCAGGTTCTAGGATCTGGACCAACTTTGTAAAAAAGCATTAGAGGCCCCTCTTTGGGTTGAAACAGCACTGGATTCCATGTTGGATACCTTAAGTTCTCATTCTCAATACCATTTGCTACTTCTACAGGTCTTGTCCATTTTCCATTTTCCAAATGAGTAACCCTTATTCCTACATCAGGATTTTTTTCATGTGTTCCTGAAAAGAAAGAAGCGACAATTCCTGAAGGAGTTTCCACCAAAGTGGAAGCGTGAACCTGAGGAGTAGGTCGATCGTCCAATGAATAAATAAGTTCGGCATGTACAAGTGCTCCTTCCCCTACTTTTTGTTTTCCGGTAGGTGAAAGTTTCCTGTAATATCATTGGGTGCCAATTGAACGTTCTCTTGGGCTTCCGCTTTTTTCTCATTGCTTCCTCCACAGGAGTTCAGCATCAAACCAGCGGTTATTGCGAGTAAAGTAAGTGTTGTTTTTTTCATGTTACAGGCCACAAAGTGACGTTTTAATTCCCAGTTCATTCATTGCCGCCGCCTTGGCATAGCAAGCGTCAAGAGCACTGGCTTTATCTGTAGCATAAACCACATGAATATGATTTGCCTTGTGCCTTGCCATCATTTGATCGCGGGTTACACCATCTAATACACCATGCATTATCGGCCACTCAGGAGTTGTCATGTCCCATCTTCTTTGTGTTTCTTCGGCTGGCAACTCTACCACCTTACCTGTTCCCAGGTCACAATGCAATTGGTCATCCATCACATAAATCCTACTCCAAACAATATGTCCAGGTTTACTTACTCCTTTTAAACTTCCACCACCTAATGGAAAATACATAGGTGGTTGCCTGTCGCTACTTGCTCCTTTGTATCCACCTATAAAATGTGATGGAGGGGCAGCACCTGAAATCAGGAATACCCATACAAATTCTTCCTTACCGTTGACTGTGAAGTTTTCTCCATACCTTAAATCATGAAGCGTATTGTCTCCAACCAATCCTAATTTCTCCCAAAGCTTATAAGTAATCAGACTGTCAAGTCCAGCACATTCATCCACTTCATTGAAATGAGGCAAGGCTTTACCAGCGATGATTTCAACTCCTTGCTCATCACGTACCGGAGGCCGCTCTGTATTGTTAAGCAAGCCTTCTACAAGATCACTGGCAGGGGTCAATTCATTGAGTCCCTGCTGGTATTGAATACCAATAGTATCACAACCAAACTTATTGGCTAACCTTAGGGCAGCCACATACATTTTGCATTGCTCAAGCGTTTGCTCCCTGGTAAGCTCTGTCTCTGGTTTGGTTCCCCCAGTTAAAAGTCAACCCTCTATCTAACAACCATTGTAAAACTTCTTCAGCTTCTTCTGAAGAAACATTTCGCATGGCCGCATACAAGGTAGATTGACTTAATCTTTCTTTAAACAGCCCTGTTTTGTGCAATAAATGATCAGGAATAATGGCATTAAACATGCCCATACATCCTTCATCAAATACGCCCATAATGGCTTTATTTTTTCTGAATTCTTTGGCAAGTTCAGTTCCTGTTTCTAAGGCTTTAGCAGGGATACTGCTTGAATCAAAAGCCTTTACATGGCTTAGATCATGAGTGATTTTCCCTGATTCCAACCACTCTTTAAAACCATTTAAAAAGAAGCTGTCCTTAAAATCCTGGCTCCAAAGCGTAGAATAAGGCACTCCTGCTTTGGTCAAAGAGCCATTAAGATTAAGCATCCCTACCAATCCAGGCCATTGTCCACTCCAGTTGGCTATGGTTAAAATAGGTCCTTTATGGGTGGTCAATCCTGCCAATACATGGTGGGAAAACTGCCACACACTTTCGGCAACGATCAATGGCTTCTCAGGATCTATATCCCTAAATACATCCATCCCCATTTTCTGGGAATCAATAAATCCATGCCCTTTTTCTTCATCATATTTATGTGCCCTGATGACCTTAATTCCCAAGTCATCAAAAACTCCCTGGAGGCTGTCTTCCATATCTTTTTGTGCTTGCCAACAGGTTTGATTGGCTGGAAGTCTTAAATCGCCACTTGCAATCAGGTATATTTCTTTGCTCATTATCAGTCAGTATTTTAGTTATTTGGTTCTATTATATTTCAATATATTAAACTAACTATTGGGAGTACTACTCAGATTCCCTATAATCAGGCCTATATTACTCAAAAAAAATAGGATCGGTAAACATTTTATTTGATCGGGTTTTCGTACCAAATTACACCCAGGCCTTTCTTCGACCCATCAGCTGCGGTCTCCTCTGAAGTGATAATATCCAAATCCCCATCTGAATCTACATCCTTCAATAGTATAAAGTCATATTTAACGCCTTCCTTACCACTAATATCTATAAAATAAGGTGTATCAGTTTGGAAACCCATCATCGCAATCACACCCGATCTATCCAATGCTACTTCAAAAGAAGCCAGTAAATCCAGTTCTCCATCCTGGTTAATATCGGCTATTTTAACAGATTTACCCCGCCTTCCTCCTATCTTAGGGTAGCTAATGTTTCGACTTTCCCACTTCCCATTTTTTCTTTGAAAATGTTCCCATCCTTCGTATAAATCTGGTACTATGAATTCCAGTCCATTACTGCTATTAGGGTTTTCAAAGAAATCCATAAACATGGGTTCTCCGTCCCTGATGCCAAGAAAATGATTGTCCCAAGTGTTGCTTAAAAAATTTTTCCCAGGGTTTTCCATCCACCTCAATCCCCGTAAATCCCCTTTTCGATCTGTAATTACAATGTCAACCTCCCCATCCGTATTCATGTCCAAAAGTTCTATGGACATTACCCAACCAAGGCTAGAAATCTCATGGTATTTCCAATCTTCCATTATCAGGGGATTTTCAGGTGCTTCTAACCACCCCAAAGTTCCATTTGGATCCTTAGATCCAACAACCAGATCCATCCCATTTTCCCCATCCAAATTAATAGGTCGTCCAAACATCCACTTCGTTTTTCCTATAGTAACTGGAATGTCTTTTGATATCCAATTTTGGGCCTCTAAATAATCCACTGCATCAGCAGGCGCCCAATGAATAGTGACCCGCTGGTGATCCCCTTCGGATAAGGTGATCAAATCCATGAACCCATCTCCATTCAAGTCTGAGACAAAAGCGTCTTCCACATCTGGAGAAGGCAACTCAATATAAGGCCATTTTTCTTTGGGGTTTTCAGGCTGCAAATAAATACGAGAAATGCCCCCTTCTTCCCATCCTGTAATCAGATCAAACTTCCCATCATTGTTGACATCTGAAAATTTGGTCCCATCCGAACCAAATGAAGAATCATCAATGGCATGTCGCTGCCAAGGAGGAGAATCAAGGACTGTCCTATAGCGCTCTTGACCCAGCACTATACCCGGTTCAAAAAGCGCTATAGAAAATAATCCAATCCAAAACCATTTAAATGTTTGCATCAGTCAACTAATCCTGTTTAGTACTAATGATTCTTCTATTGTTATATATCTTCACCATTTGTTCATCGTAGGCTTCGTTAAAAACATCCTCCTCTGTAAAATGGGTCATTAAAACCTGTTGGTCGATTGTTCGGTTGCGGTCGTAGGTGATGTAAATGGAACCATCAGCAGTTTGTTGACCATCGGGATAAGAAACGTTTATCCTTTCGTCCAACAATAGCCCTTTGGACCAGGTTTTTCCATCATCCTTAGAGATAAACGCCATTAAATGACTTCTTTTGGTTTTGACGGATATTGGACCATGTTTTACCAATAGTAGATTCCCTGATTGTAAACGACGAATAAAAAATCTGGCAGCAGGGTGCTCAAATGAAGTTTCTTTTAGGTCAGACCATGTTTTCCCTGAATCACTAGAATAACTTTCTCCAATTCCATAAGTGGTTCTTACCAGGGCCCATAGTTTGCCATCCTTTTTTTCAATAAAGTGATGCTCATCATAATTCCTGAATTCTTTTGGCACATGTACGCCACCTCTGACTACCCATGTCTTTCCCTTGTCACTTGAAACCACCATTTTGGCACTATTATCCGTTTCACGCCAGGTTGAGGCAGGCAATACCCAATCCCCATTGTTAAGTACAAATGGTTTACACATCATGACACCGTCGGTCAACCTTCTCGGGGCAGACCATTTTGTACCTCCATTTTCAGATTTCTCACCTATGATGGCCCATACGCCGCCTATCTTGGCATCTTTGTCAACCGCTTGTGCCCAAAACACCCAAACCTTACCCAATGGATCTACCCAAACTTCAGGGTCAAACGCTCTCACCATCCCTTCACCGTCAGGGTCTATTACCAATGTCTCCTTCCAGGTCTCTCCTTTGTCTGCACTAGAAGAAAGTACGACATAATTGTGTTCATCTTCATGGGGACTGATGCCAGCATACCACACCGTCCAAAACTCGCCATTTTTCTCATCTATTGCCAAACTGGAGATTCCAGAAAATTTTCGGTTTTCTATCTTATGGCTTGGTTCATATTCAGCAAACGGAACAACTTTTGGTGGATCCATAAATGAGCTATTTCCCTGACTGTACACGGATTGTGAAAGCAAGGGAATAATCATTAGAGCAAGAAAAATAATTGTTTTTTGTTTCATTAAAATCTAATTTTATTGGGGTTTATACTGTCAATCCTGAAAATTACCACAAGTTATTACCCTTTAAAAGAAAATTCACTAAAATTTCATTTTTCAAGAACGAAAGACTTTCCCTGAGGGATAATTTTTATATATTGAATTTTAATGTTGACAAACTCCATAAAGATAAATGAGCCCATTAAAATTAGACCGAAGAAAATTTATAAAAGGAAGTACTGCTATGGCCACCTTGGCGAGTGTCGGAGTACCGACAATGGCCTTCTCTGCTAAAGACAAAAAATATAAAGTTGGATTGATTGGTACAGGATGGTACGGGAAAAGTGATTTGTTCAGACTTATCCAAGTAGCCGATGTTGAAGTAATAGGCATAGCTGATCCAGATGCCCACCAATTGGATGAGGCGGGTAAACTGATAAGCCAAAGGCAAAAGTCTGGAAAAGTACCAAAAAAATATGCGCACTACCGCCAATTGCTGGATGAAAACAAGCTTGACATTGTACTGATAGGAAGTCCTGACCATTGGCATGCCCTTCAGGCAATCGACTCCATCCAATCAGGCGCAAATGTATACCTTCAAAAACCTATCAGTGTGGATGTAATGGAAGGTGAAGCGATTTTGGCTGCTGCTAGAAAGCATAAAAAGGTCGTGCAAATAGGTACACAAAGGAGGAGTACGCCTCACTTGGTAGAGGCTAAAAAGAACATTATTGATAAAGGTTTATTGGGCAAAATAGCTCATGTGGAAATGTGTTGCTTTTACCATATGAGGGCCAATGGCAATCCGGAAATTCAGCCTGTCCCTGACTTTTTCGACTATGACCTATGGGTAGGTCCTGGCCCTATGAGGCCTTTTGATGGCCTTCCCCACAGAAGATGGTGGCGCACCATGATGGAATACAGCAATGGCATCACAGGTGACATGTGTGTACATATGTTTGATGCGGTACGATGGACTTTGGGACTGGGTTGGCCCAAAAGTGTATATGCCACTGGTGGAATATACGTTCAAAAAGGGGGTAAATCGACCACTGCAGATACCCAAACGGCTACTTTTCACTACGATGACTTGGATTGTGTTTGGAACCATCGCTCATGGGGAACAGCTCAAGACCCTGAATACCCCTGGGCCTACATCATTTATGGCGACAAAGGAACCCTTAAAGCTTCTGTCATGAAATACGAGTTTATTCCGCAAGGGAAAGGCGAAACGATAAAAGGTGATGTGGTTTTTGAAAAAGAAGAATACCCTGAAGACCTCAAAGAAAAGGACATTGAACTACAGGCTGCCCCAGCCACCAGGGCTCACATGAAAGACTTTATTCAGGCCATAGAACAAGGAGGAAGGCCTGTTGCAGACATTGAAGAAGGACATATTTCTACCGCCAGCTGTATCATGGCTAATATGTCTATGAAATTAGGCAGACCATTGGCATATGACCCTGTGAAGCGCATTGTCATTGATGATGAGGAAGCCACCAGACTGTTGTCTAGAAAATACAGGGCTCCATTTATGCACCCAGACCCAAATGAAGTATGATGAATCACAGTTTCTTTGCCTTTTGGACAAAAATAACCAGTGCTTTGCTGGCCTTGGTTATTTGTTTTCAATTACCCCATCTTTTGGGCAAACCAAAGTTAAAATAAAGGGGGAGAAATTCCATATTAATGGCAAGGCGACGTATTCTGGGCAAAAGTGGAAGGGCCATGAAATTGAAGGCCTTTTAATGAATTCAAGAATGGTACAGGGGATTTTTGATGACTTAAACGACGAAACTTCTAACCTATGGAAATATCCTGACACCGGAGAATGGGATGCAGACAGAAACACTTCTGAATTTATAGATAACATGGCCAATTGGAAGGCACATGGCATGTTATCTTTTACCATTAATCTGCAAGGTGGCAGTCCGGAGGGTTTCTATAAAGTCCAACCATGGCACAATTCTGCTTTCACATCCGCAGGTGAGCTGAGACCAGCTTTCATGAATCGATTGAAGAAAATTCTTGATGAAGCAGACAGATTGGAGATGGTCCCGATTTTAGGCTTGTTTTATTTTGGCCAGGACAGGAGACTCGAAGACGAGGCTGCAGTAATACAAGCTGTGGATCTTACAATCAATTGGCTTCATAATCACAATTATAAAAATCTGCTCATAGAAATCAACAATGAATGCAATTTAAGGTATACCCATGAAATCCTCAAACCTGAACGGGTTCATGAATTGATTTTAAGAGCCAAATCCATAGAGAGGGATGGGTACAGGTATTATGTCAGCACCAGTTATGGAGGTGGATTTATCCCCCTTCCCAATGTAGTGAAAGAAGCTGATTTTATTTTATTGCATGGAAATAGCGTGTCCGAACCAGAAAAGATTGGGGAGATGGTAGCTGAAACCAGAAATATCGAGGGCTACCATAAAATGCCTATCCTTTTTAATGAAGACAATCATTTTGATTTTGACAAAGATTTCAACCATCTAATTGCTTCGGTTTCCGCCTATGCATCTTGGGGATATTATGATCCCCGAGAGAAAGGGGAAGGATTTGAAGATGGCTTTCAAAGTGTTCCTGTGGATTGGTCTATTTCTTCAGAAAGGAAAAAAGGTTTTTTCAATTTATTAAAAGAAATTACGGGCTATTGAATCGGGACAATACAAATGTTTTGGCTGCCCTTTTACTGGGCTAAAGAGAAAGCAATCTGAAATTCACCCATAAAAAAACTCCGCCTTTAATTAAAAGGGCGGAGTTTTTTATTATTTACTTTTTATCAAATTAAACTTTGAATCCTTCTCTATGATTTCTGCCTACAAATTGGTTGGCTTCTTCTAGATTGGTAATTCTCATGTTTTCACCATCCCACAATAGTTTTTTCCTACCGAAGAATTCAGCTTTACCTTCGCTATTTTCTCTTTGTAGCATATAACTTCTGGTGGCAAGATTACCCATCAAGACCGTTTCGGTCATTGGACCGGCATAGTCAAAAGAGGAAGTCAAAGCCTTGTGTTCTGAGCTATTGAAACCTGCTTTACAAGCATCTACCCATTTGCGTTGGTGACCATATTCTGGCTCATCAGATTTTTCTACTTCAGGACCAAAATCAGTCGTTCCATCATTTAGGTACAACTTAGGCATCAAAGGAGAGCTATCATTAATATTGGTAGAAATGATTCCTTTTTCTCCTATGATCAGTACACCATTGGCACTGTCTCTTCCTCCGATATCACTGTCAGCAGGAATGATATCTGGATGAGAAGGTTTGATACCTCCATCACTCCAGGTCATTTCTATTGGTGACCTACTCTTGGTAGTTTCATCAAAATGAAGGGTTATGAATGAAGCTGGAGGACAACTTTTTGGATAATAATCCGCAGTCCACATATCGGTATAGATCGAAGCCACACTGGCTTCAGCATCAGTTGGATACTTTAAGCCTAAAGTTCTGAAAGGTATATCGATCAAGTGACATCCTACATCTCCCAATGCACCTGTTCCATAATCCCACCAACCTCTCCAATTGAATGGGTGAAGATTTGGAGTATAGGGAATATATTCAGCTGGACCTAACCATAAGTCCCAGTTAAAATCATCTGGTTTTTTGGAAGGTTCTGGTTTTGGGAAAGGAATTCCTTGAGGCCAAACAGGTCTATTGGTCCAAACTTGTACCTTAGACACCTTACCGATTTTATCGCTATCAATCCAACCTTGTACCATGTTCAACAATGGATTGGAACCGCCTTGATTACCCATTTGGGTTACGATCTTCTTGTCCCTTGCCATTTGCGTAAGCAATCTGGCTTCCTGAATATTGTGTGTCATGGGCTTTTGTACATATACATGTACGCCTCTATGCATGGCATAGGAAGCAGCAGGACCATGGACATGATCAGGGGTAGAAATGGTGACCGCATCAATGTCTTTTTCTTTGTCGAGCATTTCTCTAAAATCAGCATACAGCTTGGCTTTAGGGAAATTTTCTACAGAGCGTTTTGCCGATCCGTTAAAATCCACATCACACAATGCAATTATCCGCTCTCTACCGTTTACGGAAGCATTCTTAATATCACTGGCACCTTTTCCTCCAGCCCCAATAGCGGCTATATTCAACTGGTCACTTGGAGCCGTAAATCCTACGCCACCCAAAACATGTCTGGGAACGAATGCAATAGAGGAAACTATCGCAGCATTCTTTATAAAAGAACGTCTGGAATTTTCCTGATTTTCATTTTTTGGTGATTTCATGGTCATCTTTTATGAATTGATCTATTTTAGGTTTAAAATTTATTAACTTCTCTATTAATAAAAATGTAAAAGTCTTTTATAGTATACTGATTTTTAATGGTATTCGACCACTGTACCAGCAATTATTTCCATAATTGGTCAATGCCTGTGATAAAAACAAAATATTCCTTTAAAAGGATGAGGGAATTATTGCCCTTATTCTCTATTCTTAGTCTTTATATAAAGCTCCTCCACCTTCTCCCTCGCCCATGGCGTTTTCCTTAAAAAAGTCAAAGAAGATTTGAGTGTAGGATTATTTGTAAAACAGCGAATATTAATCCGCTCTCCCAATTCTTTAAAACCGTATTTTTGTACCAAATAATCTAAGACATCCACTAGTCGGATTCCATGCAATGGGTTATTTGGCTGTTTTTCTTTTTCGTCTGTCATTGTACCAAAAATAAAGATAAAAACCTTTTTCTCCTATTTATACCCGAAATATGCTTTGAGGAAATAACAACGACTTTAATCAAGTGCTATACGGTTATTTGATAATTAAAAAGCCATTCGATTTTAGCTACCGAATGAACCCTTCTGTTTTAACAAGTTAACCCTTGAATTACTGAACCTGAGTTTAAAATGGATGTAAAATTATGGTTTAAAGAATCGATGTAAGTCAAACTCGAAGACTGGGAGAATAAAAGGTTGGTTAGCGCTTTGGTAACGAGATTTCACCAACAATTAAACCCTCAAAAATTAGTTACTGGCATATGATTGAAATACACTTAACGGTACGTATATTCCAACGGTGGACGCAAGGCCATGATCCAAAAAAGTACGAGAAAAATATAAAAGGATGGAGTTATTGAACATATTTGATACGACCTTACCGCTGACAAATCCAGTATTGAAATTCCTTTCTATACTGGTCATCATCTTGGTAGCTCCGATTATTTTAAATAAAATAAAAATCCCTCATCTTCTAGGGCTGATTATAGCAGGAGCCATTATTGGACCCAATGGGATTAACCTAATGGAGCGGGACAGCAGTATAATTCTTTCAGGGACAGCAGGTCTTTTGTACATAATGTTCCTTGCCGGTTTAGAAATAGACTTGGCAGAATTCAAGAAAAACAGCAAAAAAAGTCTGGTTTTCGGCCTATACACATTCAGCATACCAATGGTAATGGGAACATTAACAGGGCTTTATGTCTTGGGATTTTCATTAGCAACTTCTATTTTATTGGCAAGCATGTTTGCCTCTCACACCTTAATCGCTTATCCATTAATAAGTAAAATGGGTGTGGCTAAAAACAAAGCTGTCAACATAACAGTTGGCGGAACCATGATTACGGACACCTTAGCACTTTTAGTTCTTGCGGTGATTGTTGGAATGACAACAGGAGAAGTAAATACAGAGTTTTGGGTAAGGTTAACTATTTCTATCCTTGTTTTTGGATTAATTGTAATGCTCCTTTTTCCAATTATTGGCCGTTGGTTTTTAAAGCGGTATGATGACAGTGTTTCCCAATACATCTTTGTTCTGGTAATGGTTTATTTAGGCGCAGTTTTGGCTGAAATGGCGGGGATTGAAGCGATTATTGGCGCATTCTTATCAGGTTTGGCGCTTAACCGTTTAATCCTACATACCTCACCTCTAATGAACCGGATTGAATTTGTAGGGAATGCCATTTTTATACCCTTCTTTCTTATTGGGGTAGGAATGTTAATAGATTACCGTGCTTTTTTCAAGGACATAGAAACCATAAAGGTTGCATCGGTAATGATAATCGTGGCAACAACTGCAAAATTCCTTGCTGCCTGGATCACCCAAAAAACCTATAAGTTTTCAGTGGATGAACGCCGGTTGATATTTGGGCTAAGTAACGCTCAGGCGGCTGCAACTTTGGCTGCAGTTTTAGTAGGGTACAACATCATCATAGGAGAGACCGAAACAGGTGAACCCATCAGATTGCTCAGCGAAAGCATCTTAAATGGAACGATCCTGATGATACTTTTCACCTGCACAATTGCTTCGTTTGTGGCCCAAAAAGGTGCTCAAAACATTGCGCTTTTAGAAAGCACTGAATCAGCAGATGAGGAAGAAAACCAGGAAAAAATCTTGATTCCAATTAGCAATATCGAAACAACAGACGAACTAATCAATTTAGGAGTACTCATTAAATCAAATAATAACAAAGATGGGCTTTATGCCCTTAGTATCGTTGACAACAATTCAATGGATGGTTCGGCGGATAAACATGCCAAGAAAATCCTACGAAAAGCATCCGTAACAGCTTCGGCAACAGACAATTTTGTACACGAACTCCTTCGCTATGACTTAAATATTGTAAATGGAATTACAAGTGTTGCCAAAGAAAACAAAATCACAGACTTAATTTTAGGTCTTCATATAAACAAAGGCATTTCAGAGTCATTCTTAGGCAATCTAACAGAAGGCATTTTGACAAAATGCAACGTTACAACCCTCATTTATAAACCAACCCAACCGTTTGGAACAATCAAAAGACATATAATAATCGTTCCTGAAAATGCAGAAAAGGAAATCGGGTTTCCTTTTTGGCTCATTAAGGTTTGGAATATTGCAAGGAACTCGGGTGCTAAATTACTTTTCTATGCCAACAACGACACTTTGAAATTCATAGAAGAAATTCAATCTAAACATCCAATAGAATGTGTTTTTGAAGAATTCAGCAATTGGGACGACTTCCTCATTCTAGCTAGGAGTTTTCGCAAAGACGACAATTTAATAATTGTCTTAAGCAGAAAAGGGAAGCTTTCTTATCATGGCAATATGACAAAGATCCCATCCTATTTAAATAAATACTTTAGAGGCACGAGTTACATTTTAATTTATCCAATGCAGACAGGGGTTGCCGACAGTTCACAAATTCAATTGAAAAACGCGACATTTATTGAACCCCTAGAAAAATTGGATGAGATTGGAAAAACCATTGCGAAAATATTTAGAAGAAAATAAAGGCTTTACACCAAACAAGGGGACTGAAATAATATTGAATATAGTGGCAAGTCCAAGATTATTGCTTAAAAAAAAACAAATACGAATTCGAATCTGCACAAACACTCAAATACTTTATCTAATAGCTGAAATAAAATCAGGACAAGTTTTCCACTCATTTGAAAGGTTATTTATTTGGACTATATTCACCGTTAAAGCTTTACAAAACACGTGAGCTATTGTACTATAAGATAAGGTACAGCTCATGGCTCGAATCGTTGGTGATAATTTTGGATCTATAATGAAAGCATTTTTATTATTCTTCAAGCAAATAAGCGGCTTCAATATCCCTTTCTCAATTTTTGTAGGTTTCTGGTATTATATCAATGACATGCGTTTTTTTGATGGTTTTTTCATATGCCTGCCAACTGCTGGTTTAGCGCTATCCCTATATTTCTTTCAACAGCGCAATGCAAATCAATGGGGATTTTATTACAACCTTGGGTTATCAAAAGTGAAATTAATTGGCATTTCTTTCGTTATCAATACTCTCCTTTCATTCGTTTATTTTCTCCTCTTTTAATTGTGACCGAACGAACCTTAGAAGTAGACAGCATAATCAAAACCTTTGGTTTTAACCATTTACTTTCAGATGTCTATTTGAAGTGTAAGACCAATGAGGTTATAGGAATTCTAGGACGAAATGGAACAGGGAAATCAACCTTATTAAAAATTATATTTGGATCTACTGATGCCGACAATAAGAGCATTAGGTTCGATAATAAAGTTTTTGAAAAGCCCTTTAAAGAGGGAAATCTGGTTGCTTATCTTCCACAAAATCAATTCCTTCCTAAGAATCAATCGGTAGCTCAAATAATTAAGATATATTTTTCTGACAGAAATATTCGCAAAAAACTCTTATCACATAATAAAATAAAACCCCATTTAATTAAAAAGATAACCGCATTATCGGGTGGTGAAAGGAGGTATTTTGAAGTCCTATTATTACTGAATTTACCTGTACCCTTTGTTTTATTAGACGAACCGTTTTCGGCTCTGGAACCACTTTTTAAATCTGAAATTAAAGCACTAATCAATACTTACCGAAAAGAGAAAGGCATAATACTTACGGATCATGATTATGTAAATTTAATGGAAGTAAGTGATCAGGTACTGCTAATTGACCAAGGAGTATGCAGACACATAACTGATAGAAAACAACTAGTAGAATACAATTACCTGCCTCCAGAAAAAACTTCTGGAAATGAGGAGGAAATTGAACCATTTACTGCTGATAAACAAACCTTAAAAGACCTTGAACTCAATGATGTTCAAGGTCAAAATAGTTTTTTCTCGGTCTTCGGAAGTCCTGAAACAAAAGGCGGTAAAGCACAACTCGATGAGTTGTTTCATTCTCCAACATGCCATACGCCAACATTGATAAACAGACAACATACCATAAAGTTTTTTCAAGAACATGATGAAATACTAACCATTAACAAGGAGCAATTAGATTTTATCAGCTTCTATTATGAATCAAGCGTTATCATTTCCTCAGCAACCCTTCTTGACTCTTTTCTTTCATTTGCCAAAAACAAATGGCGGGAATCCAACGATTACTACATAAAGGAAACAGGAATTCGATTTATCCACGATTTCCTAAAAGACATGCATCAACTCTCAACTAAAATTCAAAAGTTAAAACCTCCTTCCTACCTAGCCACAATTTCATTAAATATTCAAAAAACAATCAATAAAAGAAACCTGCGTGAGTTTGTTGATGGATTTGAGCAGCACTCATTTTTCACACCAATTTCTTCTTATGATTTCCTTCTACGGAAAACACTCAAACAAGATATAACGCGACTTCTTGACGTTTTTTATCAATTAGAGGCCTTTTATACGATAGGAAAAGAAAGTAAGTATTTAAATTTTAATTTCCCTGAGTACACAAACAGTATAAAAACACATATTGAATTAGAAGGACTTATTCACCCTAAAATCCAAAATGCTGTTGCCAACAATTTTTACCTTTCTGAAAAAGAAAATGTATGTTTTCTTACTGGTGCTAACATGGCTGGAAAGTCCAGTTTTCTCAAAGCCTTTGGTATTGCGGTTTACCTGGCTCATTTAGGCTTTCCTGTACCAGCATCAAAAATGAAGATTTCTCAGTTCGACGGTCTGGTTACTACAATAAATTTATCGGATGATTTGAATCTCGGGTTGAGTCATTTCTACAGTGAAGTGATGAGGGTCAAAGATGTTGCAAAGCAATTAAAGAACAACAAAAGGCTGGTTGTGATTTTTGATGAGTTATTTAGAGGGACCAATGTTAAAGATGCAGCCATTGCTTCATCTCTGATAATTAATGCACTAGCAAAGCTTCAAGGAAGTACGTACATTATTTCTTCTCACATCTTAGAGATAGCAGAAGAATTGGAAGTCAACGATAATATTATCTTCAAATGCTTTGAGACCAATTTGGTAAATGATGAACCAAAATACACCTATAAATTGAAGAATGGAGTGTCAACGGAGAGCCTTGGAATCAATATTGTACTCAAAGAACAAATTTTGGAACTTCTGGAAAGAAGACCACCGCCAAAAGATTAGGGACGGGAAACTCAGCTACTGTGCATCCCTGATCCCTTCCTCCCATCAACTGACGTCTCACTAAAAAAATTTCACTCAGTCCTGAGAAATCCGAACAATCATTTCGTCCGTAGGAACGGTCAAATTTTTATTATAAATTCACCTTCTAGCACCTATATACGGTTTATTGATAAAGTGAAAGCTCCTTTTAGGATGCCATTCTTTATTTAGCCACCATAGTTCACTATAGAAATGCACCAACATGGATATCCAAAAACTCAAATTCCCCATTGGAGAATATATACCCAACAAAAATCCTAGCAGTGACTTAATCGCCCTATGGATTAGTGAAATTGAAGATTTTCCAGCTAGAGTTCAGGACTTAACCCGTAATATTTCGGTTGAAAAGCTTAATTGGAGGTATAGACCAGGTGGCTGGAAGGTAAAACAAGTCATACACCATTGCAGTGACAGTCACATGAATAGCCTTATTCGATTTAAGCTGACTTTAACAGAAAACCACCCAACAATCAAACCCTATTTTGAAGACAAATGGGCCGAATTGATTGATTCCCAAGACAACGACATCAGCTATTCACTGAAACTGTTGAACGGATTGCATGAAAAATGGGGAGTTCTTCTGAGAAGCCTAAGCAATGAACAAATGAGCCTGGAATATACGCATCCTGTACATGGAGAAAAATTCAATTTGGCTGAAACTATTGGGAATTATGCCTGGCATTGTAACCATCATTTGGGCCATATCAAAAATGGCATTGCCTCAAATGGGAAATACCATTAACTGATAAAATTGAATGGTCAGGGTCGGATCAATGGTTCTGACTATAGAGAAAATCTATTTGCTCGGCCTCAATAAAAATAAAAAAATCATCATTGATGTCCTATTTCAAATAGCCCAATCGTCATAGAGGTATAAATAAAAAATATAGAAATTATGAAAGAATTTATGATGATTTTCAGAACAGAGAAAGCCGATCAGCCAAAACCGTCGCCAGAACAAATGCAGGCAATGGTCAATCAATGGCAGGATTGGATCGGAGGAATCGCCGCACAGGGAAAATTCGTTAGCACCAATGCATTGGGCTATGAAGGCCAAACAGTAAACGCCAACGGAGTTGTGAGCGATGGACCTTATGCCGAAGTAAAAGAGATTGTTGGAGGCTATATTATTGTAAAAGCCGACAACCTTGCAGATGCGGTGAAACTTTCCGAAGGTTGTCCAACCCTTTTAATGGGCGGAAAAGTGGAAATTAGGGATGTAATGGTTATTAACTAATATATACAATGGCATTACCTAATATATTTAGCAAGGACATTTCAGACGATGTAATTCATCGAATTAACAACCTAAAGCCAGAAACACAATCAGGTTGGGGGAAAATGAACATTTCCGAAATGCTTGCCCATTGCAATGTTTCCTATGAATTGGTCTATAGCCAAAAGCACCCGAAACCAAACTTCTTTATGAAGGCCATAATGAAAACATTTGTGAAAAAAATTGTAACAAGTGAAACGCCTTATAAACGCAATTCACAAACGGCTCCAGCTTTCATTATAAAGGATTCCAGAGATTTTAAAACAGAGAAAAACCGCTTAATTGATTACATCAATAAAACGCAACAGTTGGGCGAAAGTAGTTTTGACAACAAAGAGTCTCATTCATTTGGTAAATTGAATGTTAATGAATGGAACAACCTGTTTTACAAACACCTGGACCATCACCTAACTCAGTTTGGGGTATAATTTATGAAAGAGAAGGAACTCATTCCTCATTTATTCAAAACAGAGTACAGGAAAATTATTTCTGTACTCTGTAAATTATTTGGAATAGTACACATAGAAATTGCAGAAGACATTGCAAACGACACCTTTCTTTTGGCTACCGAAACCTGGGGACTCAAGGGTGTTCCTGATGACCCCACCGCTTGGCTTTATACCGTCGCCAAAAACAAAACAAGAGACCATTTCAAAAGGACAAAAATCTTTACTGATAAGGTCTCAGTGGCCCTTAAGGATGCACAAGCAGCGTCCTACGAACTGGAACTTGACCTTTCCGAGGAAAACATCAATGACAGTCAACTGAAAATGCTGTTTGCTGTTTGCAACCCTATCAATAGCAATGAATCACAAATCGCACTTGCCTTAAGAATACTCTGTGGTTTTGGGGTTGAAGAAATTGCCAATGCCCTTTTAAGTTCAAAGGACACCATTAACAAAAGGCTTTACAGAGCAAAATCGACCTTAAGGGAAAACAACATTGATCTGTCATTTCCTTCAAGCGCGGAGCTAGAAAACAGATTGGACAATGTACTATCAATTCTGTACCTGCTTTTTAATGAAGGTTACTATTCTTCCACTGCTTCCAATACAATTAGCAAAGAGTTATGTCTTGAAGCCATGCGGCTACTCTATATATTGACCGAGAATGAGAACACTAATGTCCCAAGCGCGAATGCACTTATGGCCTTATTTTGTTTTCATTCCTCACGATTTGAAGCGAGGTTTGATCAAACCGGACAACAAGTCCTCTATGAAGATCAAGACAAAACAAAGTGGGATCCTGAACTAATCGACAAAGGAGAATACTATCTCAACCTATCGGCTAAAGGCAAGCCAATATCGAAATATCATTTAGAGGCAGGCATTGCTTTCTGGCACACAAGAATAGAAATGCCAGAGAAAGATAAATGGATCAACATTCTCCAATTGTACAATAGACTTCTCCAAATCGAATATTCACCCATTACCGCCTTGAACAGGACCTATGCTTTGGCGATGGCAGAAAGTAAG
The DNA here is from genome assembly GCF_000427295.1 of Cyclobacterium qasimii M12-11B. GTDB lineage: Bacteria > Bacteroidota > Bacteroidia > Cytophagales > Cyclobacteriaceae > Cyclobacterium > Cyclobacterium qasimii. The sequence goes on from NZ_ATNM01000139.1 coordinate 81,741, forward strand.
GAAACAGCCTTGAAACAAGCATTGAAAATCGATTTAAAACAGAACCATCTTTACCAATCCCTTCTGGCTGAATTATACAATGGAATAGATCCGGCCAAACATATCCACCATTTGGATTTAGCCATAAAACTGGCTAAAAACGAAAATGACAAGCTATTTTTAAAGGACAAATTAGCGAAAGCCAGAGGCTAGTGGTGAGAAGCAGAAGATTAATATAAAACCAAGCCTTCCAACCCTTGGTATAATTGTCTCAATCTAACCTACCCCAAAACTTTATTCCCATTCTGCCAAGTTTAAGCCTTGATCTTGCTAATATTCGTCCACTTCTCTACAGGATTACCTTCCTGATTGTGATATCTCACCCCTTTAGGGCTATTGAAATAGGTGCAATATCCGCTTATTCCATTATGGATTACTCTAATTGTTTAAAGTACTGTATGGGAGACCAAGGCATCAGCAAAGCGTAAAGTAGCGTAGCTAAATCCGGCCCTCTTCTCATCATTTAAGGAGTTGAATCCCTTTGGATTTGATTTTAAGCAATTCAATAGAAAATTAGCTTAAGCTTTTTCACCATTGGAACGCCCATTTTTTTGCTTTATATTCAACCCTTAAGGCACCTTCTGCTATTGGCTACAATCCTTTCAATTACATCAAAGCTGGTAACAACTACTTGTCCTCAAAGAAACCCCATTAATTAAGAATTTCATTATGCTTGGTAATACTTTCAGTAACAATAAGTTTAGATACTTTTCCGGATGGCTACTTCTCATTCTTCTAATAAGTAATTGTTCAAACAAAGAGCAGGGTAACTTTGGTACCTCGTATTTTAAAATCAAGATTGACGACAAGGGCTTTATCACCAGCATGAAAAACAGCCTGGTGTCCCCAAATCTAGAATTTAGTCCAGCAGATAAACCTTCTCCTTTAATGTGCCTCTATGATGGTGAAAAAGAAACCTATTATAAACCAATTAAGGCGACATTTAATGAGAAGGGAAAGGCTATAACCCTGGATTTCTCCAACGGGTCTGTTGCACAAATAAGCCTGGAAACGAAAAACAAATATTTCAAATTCACTCTTGAATCCCTTAGCCAATCTGAGGGAATTGAAGGCATTCAATGGGGACCTTACCATACGAATATCACGAATCTTTTCGGGGAGATCATTGGGGTTGCAAGAGACACCAGCGAGCTGGTCAATTATGCCATAGGAATGCTCGCTCTGGATGACAACACCCTTGGAGGTACATCAGAAACCATAGCAGATGCTGCGCCATTTCAGTACATTATCCATTCACCTGACCCTTCGCGCTACCCCTTACCTGATTCCTTGCAAGAAGGGCAAATTTTTACACTTGGAGGTGACGGGATTAATGATGTAGCATTTTATGCGCACAAAGAACCTTATTTCAGGATAATGTACGGCAATACGGCTACTGTTGACGACAAAGGGAGAATTTCCATTAATTACCAGTCAAGAGATCGGACTAAAAAGAGAGAGGTCTATTATTCTTTGATCCCCAACATGGCAGTGAATACGCCCAATCATTTGGAAGTTCAGCCATTGCCAGGAATTGACTACATAGGCTCCTCAATAGCATTGTGGGGCAGCCCTGACAGCCTTGCTTTAATGGAGGTTATTCAGAACATTGTATTGTCAGAAGGATTGCCCTACCCCACCATTAACGAAAAATGGATAAAAGATCCTTCGGCTTTTGTGCCAGATGCCATGGCTCACGGAGGATTAAATGACAGCATCATCTCCTATACTTCCCAATTGGGTTTTAAGACAATCAGCCTTTGGGACCAGGGTTTTGTCAGGCCTGACCGAGGAGATGAAGGCTATATTGATGGGAAAGATTTTGAGAGAAAGCCTATACAGCTTACCTCTGGAAATAAATCCCACAAGGAATTTGCTGAAATGGCAGCCAAATATGGGATTACAATTGGTAGGACCACAATTACAACTGCTTTGGCTCCAGGCACTAAAGATGCCAGCCCAATCCCAAGCGATAGCCTTTGTTACCAGCAAAAACGCTTGTTAGTGAATTCCATCAGTCCCGACGATACCCTTATTGTGGTAGATGACCCAACTTATTTGGATGAAATCGCAAGTTGGGAAGGCCATGCTGAGAACCTGAATATGATAAAAATTGGCAAGGAACTCATTTATTATCTGGGTGTCTCAGAAAGCAAACCCTACAGGCTTTTAAATGTAAAACGTGGGTATTGGGAAACAAAACCCCTCCACCACGCTAAAAATGACACCATTTACAAGTTGCAGGTAACCTTAAATTATGGCTATGATGGACTGATTCCCAACATGGAGCTTCAGGATAAAATAGCAGCATACTATGCCGATGTGTGCTTCATCAATGGAATAGGTTATTATGACTTTGACGGGCAGGAGTTTTTGTTTAACAACGGACATGGCTACTATTCCGCAAAACGTTTTTTTCGAAAAATGTTTGAAAGAGCGGCCATGCATGGTATTCTTCCTATACGCTTTACAGGCGCCACCTTATCTGAAGGTTCCTGGCATTACCAAAGTATCTGGAATGTGGGAGGAGGTAAGAATTTATATGATGTGGAAACCAGGGAATGGGGCAGCACCACTAGTCAGGGCAAGGATCTACGCGATGTAACTTACGCCAATTTTTTCCCTGTAGGCATGGGCCGTAATTTTGCAATCAATGCCAACTCAACGGTTGAACAATATTCACATATACAAGCCATATCTGTAGGCCTTGGCACTACTTATAGTCTGGAGTTGAACCAAAAAGAGGTTGAAAGTTGTCCTCAGAAATACGAAATATTTAGAACGATAAGCACATGGGAGCATGCCCGATCGGCCAATGCTTTTCCACGGAACATCAAAAAACTATTGACTGATCCCAAAAGGAATTGGATCCTGGAGCAGGGTGAAAACGAAGATTCCTGGATATTGCATGAATTAAAAGAAGGGGTGAAAAATAAAAGCTATGCCTTACACAAAAACGAAAACAGGTAAGAGTGCTTTAAACAGTATAGATCAGATTATAGCCTGCTTTTTTGATGATTAAGCTGTTTTCAGTGAATAAAACCAAAGGATTTCCAATTCAGAAAGTAATTGCTAAATTTGGCGTTTTCACCCTAGAGCTGCCCTCAATCCATCAATAATCAGCCAATTCAAATAATAAATGACGCAACATAGAAAAAGAAATAAAAGCCTGGGTCTGGCTGAATTAATAGCCATTGCCCTCGGTGGTATGGTGGGTGGTGGCATTTTCACCATACTTGGAATTTCTGTTGCACTCATTGGTAACCTAACACCAATTGCCATCATTGTAGGTGGCATGATCGCAGCTTTAGCTGCTTATTCTTATGTGAAACTGGGTTTGTATTACAAAGACGAGGGCGCAACCTATTCCTTCTTTAAACGCACCTATCCAGGATCTGATTTTTCGGCCTCAGCCATAGGTTGGTTCATCATTTTCGGCTATATAAGTACTTTGGCGCTGTATGCCTATACTTTTTCGGCTTATGCCATAAGCAGTACTGAATTTGCAGAAAACATTTGGGTCCGTAAAGGCATTGCCATGGCTGTCATCGGACTATTTACCTTAATTAATGTTTGGAGTGTCAATGGAATGGGGAAAATTGAGGACTTAATGGTGTACACAAAGCTTGTAGTCCTAACCATAATCTCCGTTGTGTTGATCAACCATGGAACTACTGACTTCGGTACTTTTATAGGGAACATGGCGATAGATTTAGAGGGTTCAAGTTTCTATTCTATCCTTATAGTAGCCTCTCTGACTTTTGTGGCCTATGAAGGGTTTCAACTAGTCATCAACGCAGTGAATGAAATGACCAATCCCGATAAGAATATCCCTAGAGCAATCTACAGTGCCATTGTACTGGCAGTATTGATCTATGAAGTTATCTCGATGGGGGCATTGTTCGCCATTCCAACAGAGGAAATCATCAAAAACAAAGAGTTCGCCCTTGCTGCAGGTGCTGAAAGTATTTTAGGAAAGCTTGGAGCAAACCTAGTGATTCTAGGTGCCATTTTAGCGACGAGCAGTGCCATCAGCGGAACGCTTTTTGGCTCATCACGCCAAATGGCTGTCATTGCAAAAGATGGTTTTTTCCCTCACATACTTTCTATCAGAAAAAACAACAGTCCACAAAATGCCATCATCACCATGGCGATTATTTCCTGTTTATTAATCCTTATTGGTGGTTTGCAACTGATACTGGAATTTGGAAGTGTCACCTTTCTATTGGTCTCCTTATTAATGGGAATAGCCAATTATAAAATAAGAGAGAAAACAAAGTCATCCACTTTTTTAACCTTGCTGTCAATATTTGGCCTTGGGATAGGTGGAATAATGATTTTGTATTACGAATTGACGAACAACTGGGAGCAGATGCTGGCTATAATTGTACTGTACATTTTACTTGCTATGGGAGCCTGGATATTTTCTAAAAAGAAACAAAATAGTGGTTCTAAACCAGTAGCGTTTCGAACGTATGAAGCCGAACTGGAGCTTTAATATTTAAACATTAGCCCTTAAATAGACTGGTTTTCTTGCGATTAAAACGCTCTTCGTAGGCGTTAAGAAATCCTCTTGTATAATGCGCTTTTAATTTTAGGCATTGCAAAATTAAACCTACTCTATTGGCTCCATCATGAAATATAAGACTGAATTAAATTTTATTTTTTTTGAAAAAAATATTACTAATGGCTGAAAAATAGTATTTTGAGCTCCCAAACAAGGGTACGTTTTTTTTAATTGGCGAAAGGAATCCCTTTGATCTTTAGCTATGAACTTACTTTTTTAAGATTCAGGAAACCATTTTTAACCTAAATAAAACCTCTTCTTGGGCAGATAAACTATAAGAATTGTTTTTAAAAAATTTTAGCAGCCAAAGCAAATATTTATCACCTTATATAATCAAAGTATATTTCTCATGAAAAACAAAGTAACATTACCCCTAGTATTTTTTTACTTATTTTGTCTTCAAGTTTATCTTTTGGCCAAATAGATGTCGATATAACACACATTAAGAGCGGTGAAACGATTTCATTTAGTGATATCTATGACACCTACGATTTGGACAAAGAACTTCCGACCATGATCATAACATGGAGCGGAGAATGGTGTTACCCTTGTATTAGTTTAATCAACCGTTATACCGATTGTGACTTGTCAATGATGAACCTAATTACCATCAATGTTGACAATGAAGAAAACCGAGAGGATGTATTGGATGAAGGACATCACCTCGACTGGGACAAGGCCTTAAACTTTCATGCAAATATTAACGAGGACGGAAAAGGTTTTGACAATGTATTCAATGTTACCTCCGCCCCCTTAGTGCTGTATTTAGTTGACGGAATGATCTCAGACGCAGTGGTGAGCTACTCCCTTTACCCCTATCGACTGATACAGACAGAACGTATTAATGACATCAACTTTGTATGGAATAGCTCACGGGATTTAAACTCATTGGCATGGTCTCATTACAAAAACGAAGACGATGAAAACGAACTGGCAGAAGCAATAGAATGGGTAACTCGCTCTATTGACCTGGACCAAACCTATTCCAATACTGACACCTACGCTGCATTACTTTTTAAAACAGGAGAATACACAAAATCATTAAAAGTAGCCAAAGAGGCCATAGAAATTGCCAAAGAAAATGATGATGATTACAGTACTACAACAGATTTAATCAATTCTGTTATTGAAAAACTATAGGGAATACTGCTAATTTTTGGGCTGTGACAGGCATCAGTCACAGCCCAAATTTCACCTTTCCTCAGTAAAATAATATTTTTATATCATACCATTCGTCAGTACATTTAACTGCAAAAATGATAGCTCAAAAGGATTAGCTTTCTAAAGGACGACTATTACCAAACCAACTAATTATTCTTATCTTAGCGAAAACATTAATAGATAATAAACCTAAACATAGCCGGCTATAAATTCAGCGGGAAAATTATCATGAAATCAATAGCTTTCATAGATACTGAGATAGAAGTAAAAACCCAAAAGGTGCTGGACTTAGGTAGTATTAAAAGCAATGGGGAGATATATCATTCTCCTTCAATGTCTGAGTTTGTAGCATTCATTTATGATTCTCAATTTATTTGTGGTCATAATATTATCAATCATGATTTAAAATACATCCTTAGAGGACTAACAGAAGTCAATTTTGACCTTGCAAACGTTATAGACACCCTGTATCTTTCCCCTCTGCTTTTTCCTAAAAAACCTTATCATGCTTTACTAAAAGATGATAAACTACAAACAGATGAAAGAAACAATCCATTAAACGATGCCATAAAAGCAAAGGACTTATTTTTTGATGAAATTTCAGCTTTTCAACAGACCGACAAATCCTTACAGAAAATTTATTATCAATTACTATGGGATAAATTGGAATTTAAGGCCTTTTTCAACTTCCTTGGATTAGAAAATACACAAGATGCGATCGAATACTTAATTCGTGAAAAATTCCAAAATCAGATTTGCGAAAACATAAACCTGGCAAAACTAATTGAACATTCACCTATAGAACTATCCTATTGTTTGGCATTAATAAATACCAAAAATCGGCTTTCGATAACTCCTCCATGGGTATTAAGAAATTACCCTGATGTGGAACGAATCATGTATTTGTTAAAAAACAATGCCTGTATACCTGGTTGTGCGTATTGTAACCAAGCATTGAATATTCATTGGGGGTTGAAAAGATTTTTTGGATTTGACGCTTACAGAACTTATGGAAATGAACCATTGCAAGAAAATGCTGTAAAAGCCGCAATTTACAATAAGTCAATTCTAGCGGTTTTCCCTACCGGAGGAGGTAAATCCATTACCTTTCAAGTTCCTGCCTTAATGGCCGGAGAAAATGTAAAGGGGTTAACAGTTGTGATTTCGCCATTGCAATCCTTAATGAAAGATCAGGTGGATAACCTGGAAAGAAGTGCCATAACGGATGCAGTCACTATTAATGGGTTGTTAGATCCCATAGAAAGGGCAAAGTCATTTGAAAGAGTTCAAAATGGAGCCGCTTCCATTCTATATATTTCCCCAGAATCACTACGATCAAAATCAATTGAACATCTACTTTTGGGAAGAAATATCATACGATTTGTAATTGATGAAGCACATTGTTTCTCCTCATGGGGCCAGGATTTCAGGGTTGATTATTTATACATCGGGGATTTTATTCATTCTTTACAATTGAAAAAAAACAGGAATGAGGGAATACCCGTCTCCTGTTTTACAGCAACAGCAAAACAAAAAGTCATTGAAGATATTTGTGATTATTTTCGAGAAAAGCTCTCCCTTGATTTGGAGATTTTTAGTTCAAATACTTCAAGAACAAACTTGCATTATAAAGTCTACCCTAAAGATGATGAAGAGCAAAAGTACAATACTGTTAGGAATTTAATTGAGGAAAAAAACTGCCCAACAATCATATATGTATCAAGAACCTATAAGGCTTACAAGTTAGCTGAACGCTTATCCGATGATGGTTTTCTGGCCAAACCCTACCATGGAAAGATGGAAAAGCAAGAGAAGTCCGAAAATCAAGACGCTTTTATCAATGGAACGATCCAAATAATGGTAGCGACATCTGCATTTGGAATGGGTGTAGACAAAAAAGATGTTGGTTTGGTAGTCCACTACGAGATTTCAGATTCTCTTGAAAACTACGTTCAGGAGGCAGGCCGGGCAGGTAGGGATGAAAATATATCGGCAGACTGCTTTGTATTATTCAATGAGGAAGATCTTAGTAAACACTTTATATTACTCAATCAGACCAAATTAAGTATTAAAGAAATTCAACAGGTTTGGAAAGCAGTAAAACACATCACCCGTTTTCGCTCCTCGGTATCTAATTCTGCATTGGAAATAGCTCGTAAAGCTGGTTGGAATGACAATATTGATCAAATTGAATCAAGAGTCAAAACAGCCATTTCAGCATTGGAAGAAGCTGGCTACTTGAAAAGAGGGCAAAATATGCCTAGAATTTTTGCCAATAGTATATTATCGAAAAATGCACAGGAAGCCATTGATAAAATTAACGCTTCGGAAAAATTTCAGGATAAACAAAAACAACATGGCGTTAGAATAATAAAAAAGCTTTTTTCCAGCAAAAGCAAAAGTCACTCAAACAATGAAGAAGCAGAATCACGGGTAGATTACATCTCTGACCACCTCGGGATTGTTAAGGAAGAGGTCATTAATATTATCCGCCTCTTTCGCGAAGAAAATATTTTGGCTGATGCCAAAGATTTAACTGCTTTTATAAAAAATGGGGAAAACAAAAACAGGTCACTTGCCATAGTTGAAGCCTATGGGAAAATTGAAAATTTCCTGCTATCAATCTTCCAGGAAGAAGAAAAATCATTTCAAATTAAAGAATTGAATGAAGAAGCGGAAGAAATCGGCTGTGAGGAAGTAAACCCCCATAAGATTAAGACAATTATTAATTTCTGGGCAATCAAAAATTGGATCAAGCGGAAAATGCAAGGCTATTCTAAAACGCACTTGGCCGTTGTCTGTATTCAGCCGAAGGAAAACCTTAAAGTGAAATTAAAAAAGCGACATGAACTGGCTATTTTTCTTGTAGATTTTCTCTATTCCAAAAGCTTCGCCAAAACCTCGAATGAGGTACAGTTCAAAGAGCAAGTACTGATTGAATTTTCGGTCCATGAACTTAAAAAAGCCTACGAAGATTCTTCTCTGCTATTTAAGCTCGATATTACAACTGAAGACATCGAGGACACGCTTTTTTATTTATCGAGAATTGAAGCAATAAAAATTGAAGGTGGATTTTTAGTCGTTTATAACTCATTGACCATTGAGAGAATTGAACAAGACAATAAAATCCGGTACAAGGTCGAAGATTATCAGAAATTGAATCAATTCTATGAAAACAAGGTGCAACAAATCCATATCGTAGGAGAATATGCCAAAAGAATGATCAGCGATTACAAGGAAGCCTTACAATTTGTAGAAGATTATTTTCAATTGAACTATAGTGTTTTTTTGAATAAATACTTCAAAGGAAGTAGACAGAATGAAATCAAAAGAAACATCACACCAACTAAATTCAGGCAACTTTTTGGTGAGCTTTCACCTCGGCAATTAAAAATCATAAAAGACAATCAATCAAAAAACATAGTGGTTGCCGCAGGCCCGGGGAGTGGTAAAACAAGGGTACTGGTTCATAAATTGGCATCCTTACTTCTTATGGAAGATGTGAAACATGAACAATTGCTAATGGTTACCTTTTCTAGAGCAGCAGCTTCGGAATTCAAACAAAGGCTATTGAAACTAATTGGAAATGCTGCTAATTTCATCGAGATCAAAACCTTCCATTCTTACTGTTTTGACTTGCTTGGGAAAATTGGAAACTTAGACAAGTCTTTGGACATCATCAAAAAAACAGTTGAAAAAATAGCTAGTGGAGAAGTAGAGGCCAACCGAATTACAAAGACCGTTTTGGTAATAGATGAAGCCCAAGACATGGATGCGGATGAATTTGCCTTGGTGAATGCTTTAATGGAAAGAAATGAGGACATGAGAGTAATTGCTGTTGGCGATGACGACCAAAACATATTTGAATTTAGAGGTGCCGATTCCAAATACTTGCAGCAATTTATAAATGAAAAACAAGCGATTAAATATGAACTGACAGCGAATTACAGAAGCCAAAGCAACCTGGTCGAGTTCACCAATCAATTCATTGAAAACCTTCCAAATCGATTAAAAAGCAGTCAAATAAAAGCAGTCTCTCCTGAAAATGGGAGAATACGACTAGTGAAACACCAAGGGCAGCATCTGATTTCTCCTTTAGTGGATGACATCAGTAGCACAGAACTACAAGGAACTACTTGTGTATTGACCCGGTCAAATGATGAAGCTTTGCAAATCACTGGCTTGTTGCTTAAGAATAATATTCCCGCCAAATTAATCCAGAGCAATGATGGTTTTAATTTATACAATCTGGTGGAAGTTCGTTTCTTTTTGAATCAATTGGATTTAGACGACGATATTTTCGTGATTAATGAAGACGTTTGGAAGGAAGCCAAACGGGCTTTATGGAGAAAATATCAGGGGAGTTCAAAGATTGAAATTTGCATTAACCTTATTAAGGAATTTGAAGCATCCAACCCCAAAAGAAAATACAAAACTGATCTCATCCTCTTTATTCGTGAATCTAAGCTAGAAGATTTCATTACTGGAAAAGGAGACACTATTTTGGTTTCGACCATACATAAAGCAAAAGGCAAAGAATTTGACAATGTCTTTTTACTCCTACAAAACCTTAATCACCTGACAACCGAGGACATAAGGCTTTTGTATGTTGCCATGACAAGGGCTAAAAAGAATCTGGTTATCCATTTAATAGGGGATTTCCTGGATAAAATCATTGTAGATGATTTGTTGAAAATAGAAGACCATGAGCTTTGGCCTGAACCAGCTATTATGGTGATGCAGCTAAGCTATAAAGACGTATGGTTAAGTTTCTTTAAGTCCACTCAATATAGGACTTCTGAATTAAAAAGTGGGGATGAACTACAAACTAACGATGGAGCCTGCTTTGATAAAGAAGGAGATCCCATATTGAAGTTTTCAAAGAAATTCCGTAGCCAAATGGATGGATTGGAAAAGCGGGGTTACCAACTTTCCTCAGTTAAAGTGAACTTTGTCGTAAATTGGAAAGATGAAGAAACTGAAAAGGAATTCAAGGTTGTCTTGCCTGAATTGCATTTTAAAAGAACTAGCCCACAGACTATAATTGAACCCGACTTAGGAAATAACCCTTCTATAGCCTATTGACATACCTGAATGCATCACATGGCCAGGGTAATTACTCAAACAATTAATTTCTTTATATATTTTGATGCATTCAAACAATCCTTAAGTCATTGAAAATCAATAAATCCAAACCCCTATTCCTCGCATTTATTTTATTGGTTTTCTTCCAAAGCCAAGCCCAGCAGTTGAATCCTAAGGCCGGGTCCTTATTGATTATGGGAGGAGATTGCACCAATGATTATTTTTTAACACAATTTTCAGGATTAGCAGGTGGACTTGAAAGTAAGATTGTAATTATCCCTACAGCCATGGAGGACAACCTGCTCGACTCTGAATTTGACCTCAACAGGATTAAAAAGCCTTTCGTGGATCATGGCTTTAAAAACATATCGATCGTACACACCCGAAGCCGCGAAATCGCCAATGGGGATTCTTTAAATGCCATCCTTCTTGAAGCGGATGGGGTTTGGATGACTGGAGGTAGACAATGGAGATTGGCCAAAACCTACAAGGACACTCAAGTCGTCACCTCCCTAAAAACGATTTACAATGCAGGGAAAATCATCGCGGGAACCTCTGCCGGGGCATCTATCATGGGCTCCCTACTTGTCAGGGGAGATTCGGTAGACCACACTTTGATGATTGGAGATTATCCTGATGGTTTTGGCCTGGTAGAACACATTGCCATTGATCAACACCATCTCGCAAGAAACAGGCAGTTTGACATGTTTGAAATCAAAAGAAGGTTTCCTGAGCTCCTTGGGATTGGCATCGAAGAAAACACAGGGGTAATTGTTAATCAGGACCATTTTAAGGTTGTTGGAGCGGGGTATGTCAGTATCTACGATGGCACGCGGTGGTCAGCAGAACGGGATACGATTTACAAACTTTCACCAGATGTAGAACAGTTTTATTTGTTGACCGCTAACCTCGAGTATGACCTACAAAAACGAAAGGTAATCTTCCCTGAAGACCGCTTAGAAGGCAGCATCAATGCTCCGCTACCATTGACACTGGAAGGAACCTACCAGCAAGCCGAAGGGCTTGAGATTGGGAATGACATTCAAATAAAGGTGACAATAGAAGGCGGTAAATGCTATTTTGAACAATCATGGAATGGCACCTCCTATGAGGTCAAATACGATCATGCCCTGACCTTTTTCAGACCCAATACCAATGCGGTATTCTATTTTGAAAAAGACAAATTCGGATCCATCGATCGTTTCAATTATTACCAGCATGGAAGTACCACATGGAGAAAATTAGACGAAAGCTAAAAGAAAACCCTTATTCCAGCTTCCCAAACATAATTCGCTCTTTGCGACTGGATGAAAAGTCGCCCTGTGTTGTGATAAGCCAGATACTATTGTCGTGTTTAGCAAAGCTTGGATACTGAAAAGATTTAGTGGTCCTGAAGCTGTATTTGCGCTCCCATTCCTTCCCGTCACGAGAAACATCAATATTAAATACGCTACGAGAAACGCCATCCACTTGGCTTGCTTCCTGCCAGCCTAAGTAATAGATTCCATCAAAATAATCAAATGTTGGCTTTGAGCTTGTCCCATTGGGGATAGAAGGAATTGGTTGACCAACGGTCCAGTCATGAGCGTCTTTGCTATAGCTGATGTAGTAATTCCTGTCTCCCTCATCCCTACGACAAATGGCCATCCATCTGCCATCAGGAAGGCGATTGACAGAAGATTCAGACAAATTCGCCGATTGGGGTTCATTGAAATGACCTAGCACTTCAAAAGTATCCAGTTTTTTATTTGCCACAGCCAAGGCATTTTGCTTCCCGGGGAAGTTGTTCAAGGCAATATAGGTTTTCCCGTCAAATTCTTTGAAGGAATCAAAAAGATAGGCACCGTATCCAACCGGCTTTTTATTAAAGCCATGGGCTTGGGCATCCCTATAAAAGTTTTCAGTGGTAAAATCCAGTTTACCGGCGGCTGTTTTAATTTTACTTTGTAAATCTTCTTCGAAAAGCTTCCTGAGCGCAAATTATAGTCTATGTACCAAACCTGTGAATGAGCGTTTTCTCCTGATAGTTCGCTAACAAAGTAAATGCGAAGCGTTTTCTTATCCTTCTGAATGATCCGCGGTATCCAGCATTGCCCTTTTGGAAGGGTAACATTCTCAAAACTTTGTTCACTGCGTGCAAAAGGGATAATCTTCTCTGTTTCTAAAGTCTTTAAATTAACAATAGACATGGCAGAATAAATAAAGTCCCAATTACCACTCTCGCCAGGTTGCAGGTCATTGACCTCAGCCACTATATAAGCGTAGTCATCCACCAAGACAAATTCAGCATCATGCGCTCCTTTGACTTCAGGGGCAGTAACCTTCACCAATCGCTCAAGCACTTTATTTCCTTGGGCAACAGGGTCCCAATTCTCCGGTAAAATTTGCTGGGCATTTAATGAAAATGAACTAAAAACGGCAAGCAATAATAAAAAACTTCTCATGGGTAAATATTTGGGTTTTGTAAACTGACCTAGGTAGTTCAATATTAATTAATATTCCTTACTAAAACAGCCCCTTTCTTTACTTGCCCGCTAAGTATTGCTTATATAGCGCAATTAATAAATCGGTACTCATCTTTATTCCCGAAAAGAAGATTTATAATCCTTAAGACAATATTGCTCATCACTAACACAAGTCCCGATGGCTTAGGAACACAATAAAGCCAAGCCTTTATTCATGTACTTGTTTGGTTAATGTTTTATTAGAATTGTAAGTTAAATTTCAATTTTGCCCCCAAAGCATTTAGAATTCTCATTACCGTTTCAAAAGTCACATTTCCGGTACTGTTTTCTAATCTTGAAATTTGAGCTTTTTTAACGCCAACCAATTCCCCTAATTGTTCTTGTGTCAAATTTCTCTTTTTTCGGGCAGTTTTAATCATATCCCCTATTAGTTCAAGTTTAAGCTCAAATTCATATTCCTCTCTTTCCGGAGTTCCTTTTTCTCCAATCAAAAGGTCTTCTGCTTCTTCCAATTTGTAACTTTTCATTGCTTTTTGCTCTTCAGATAATTTATTCTAATGTTTTCCGCTTTGTCTATCTCTTTTTTATCCACTTTGCTCGTTTTCTTAATAATTCCATGTGTGGCAAAAACAAACGTTTCAGTTTTATCCTCTTTGTCCCAAAATGCCAATAACCTGTATTGTATTCCCGAATATAAAATCCGAAACTCCCAAATTTCATTGGTGAGTTTTTTAAAGAATTTTGGGTCAGAATGTTCTTCAGCTCTTCTTATGTTTTGTAATATTTTCTTCCTAACCTTTAAATCCTGTTTTTGGACAAATTCAAATGCTTCTTTTAAAAGCCTGGTTTCAAAGCGTTTCATCAATCATTTCTAAGTCCAATTACGAATCAAAGTTACAAAAAGTTTCGTTAATTGTAAACACTCATTTTATTTTCAAACGTTTGCTTGTCTAACTTCAATTTGCTCTTCAAGGCCCTCAAATTTAGTTTTAGCAATGAGGTAGGTGTTTGTTTATTTTAATCTATAAAAACATTAAATCTTAACGCTAATCTTAGGCTTCATTCAAAATCAAGATTGAGCAAAAAACTACTTATTTTCAATTCTTTCTTTTGGTAACAATTCACGATACCATTTTTCTAATTTTTGATTTTTAAAAACAAATAAATAAAATTCGTCATTTTCAAAATGGTCCCTATAAGACAAAACTTCTATTTCGTTGTCGTCTTCTAATCGCTTTTCCGCAATTGTATAGTCAGTTCCTAATATCTGAGTCACCTGTTCTTTCGACATACCAAGTTCTAGCTTATTCATCTCAGCACTTGTCATATGGGCTACCTGTAAAGAAGCACAGGAATGAAGGAATACCATTAGAAAAGCTGAAAGAATCCAATTTTTAAACTTTTTCAAATACATAATTATTTTTGAATATTGTTAATAGGATTGAGTGATTTAATTTTGATTATTTGTCCATAATCCAATCCCATATTTTGATTGTTATCCTACACTTTCCTATAACGGCAAGTATATGATTTATTGGCGAATTTGAAACACAAATCCTTCAACTTCACCTCTATTTTTTTAATTGAAAAATCACTCCTATTTAGCACATCTCCCGCCATAAACGATATACCCTGTTGAACGAGTCCTGCTAAGCCAGGAAGACAACAGTTATCCTCCTTTCATCCTTTATTACACATACCGTAATATTCAACATTTTAAGCTCTGAAAAATAGCAAACTATCATTGAAAAAGCCTGTGAAAATGTGGTTGGCTTAGATTTACATTCCCAAAAACTGCATAGGTGGAACAGTAAATTATTTAGGAAGGATTTACACCTACAGGATTACACCAGCTTTGTGGTCCACTAACGCTCAGTATAAGATGTCGTAGCTGACGGTAGGAAGCAATTCATTCTTAAGCAGTCTTTATTTATTCAATTATCAGTTCGCATTTTTCCTTTTTAGCCATTTCAATTGCCCTGAAAATTACTTCAAACAAATCTCGTCCATCTGAGGGCACGAAATAGTTTGATAGGTTGGTAACATCTTCACTTATTTCATTTCCCCAGGGCGGCTGCCTTGCCAAGTCATTTTTGTCCCAAACGACTTTGTAGGGTTTAAGTCTTTTTAGTCTTTTTCGGATTTCCGCCAATTCTTTTTCAGCAGTCTCTAATTTATCGAGTGAAATCTTTCCACTATAAAAGTCCGTCAGTACTACCGGATAATTTTTCCCAAATAATCCTTTTGTTAGTCGAATTTCAATAGTGTCAAAAAAGGAAATGAAAAATTCACTCGAACCGACTTCGTAGATGAAATGACTTGTCCTTAAATGTACGCCCATTTTTTTTCTCTAATTGGTTACATCGACCTTGATAAAATGCGTTTTAATGCAATTTATCTATTGTTATGAGCTGCAATTTCATGATGTTTCATTATCTCGTCCTCCGATAAGCCAAGAAACCGTGCCGCATTGTTATAAAATATGCCTGCTTTTTGTTCCATCGTCAGGAATTCAGCAGAGTTGATTGATTCAATGGCATCATCAATCGCATCTACCCAAATCATTTGATCACTGCCATACATTATCCGATTTCCAAAACCCGCATCAACCAAACCTTTGAGATAGTTGTGAAATTCTTGTCTCGGTAGAAGCCAATCAATGACACCTATATCGACATAAACCTGTGGATGGGCATACATTAGAGCTTTCATGTCCTCCAGGTAAGGCCAACCAGCATGAATAATGTAAATTTTCATTTTAGGATGGGAGACCAAGATTTCTTCGAACTGCAAAGGCTTAGCTTGTGCTGCTCGTAGCTTTGGGGCAAAAGTATAAGCCGCTCCAGGAGGTCCACCAGGCAGGAGATGATAACCAACGGGAAGATCCAATTCTTCTGCTAAATCGAAGTAAGGTGTTACTCTTTCATCCGTAGGTAAAATCCCATTATACATGGGTGCCATTTCGGCCAGAACATGCAACTTGCCTTCCGCATATTTTTGCCTCAGGGTATCAAGAGAAACCAATTCTGTCCAGGGAACCCCCATCAATACCGTCTCGGGGGCATAGTTGTACCATTCCTCTGTAGGAGAACCCTTTTCAATACTAAATTCTGGGGAAACCACGGCCTTTACAATGTTATGTTCCTTGAATTTGGCAAGGGTTTCATTTATATGTTCTTTGGGTGATTTTGATCCGAGGAATTGCTGTCCTGTTTGTGGATTATTGTATTCCATTCCGATTTGCGCACTTCGATCGTCTACTGCATGGATGTGCATATCTATGATAGGACCGTCATATCTATCGGCCATTCTTTCCTCGTCGCTGACTGAGGTTTTATCACCCGTATTCTGGCAGGCAGAAAGAAGAACTGTGATAACGCACAAGATTTTGAATGAATCCATAATGATGTTTTTGTTGCTCAATAACATTTGTATATACACATGTTGCTAAGAAATTGTGTCTATACAGCCTATGTACCCAACTCTTTTTATGAATTATCTTCCAAATTAATGTTTTAGGACAAGAAAACTAGTCTTGTACCATTAATTATATGGTAGAATTATTAATGGATGGTTTGTAATTTGGATCAATTGCTATAAAACAAGGAGTTTAAGGCAGGCATGTCAGACCATGACCATACCACCAAACACACTTTATCAAAAAGGCTTCACCGGATACCCTGGAATACCTATGCCTTAGGTTTACTTAACCTTAACATATTATACAAATTATTGTGCTCCTTTATTCTTTTTTCTCGAATATCAATTTTTTAGGATCTTGCCGAGTATCAAAAAGTCTTACGATTTCAATCTTGTCTTCGTTTTCTCTATAGAATAGTGTATTCTGTTTCGTTATTACACTCTTTCTTATCTGCATCTCTTCATTAATCAAAGGAAATATTTTAGGATCTTCTAAAATAAGTTCAATGCTGTCATCTACTTTATTGATGAACCTACTCGTGATTCTATTACCCCATTTCAGTTCTAAATATTCAAGTATGGTTGCAAAGTCGCTTTCAGCATCGGGGGACCAAATGATTTTTTTAGTCATTTGTAAAACGTTTTCTCATTTCTGCCATTACGTCTTTATGATTTTTCCCCTGGCCATTGTTTAGTTGTTCCACACCATGACGGATAGCCGATTGTTGTTCAGCAGTAAGGTTTTGCCAATCATCAACCTCAGACTTACCATTGATATAATTCAACAGTATCCCATAAGCTTCTTCTAGTCGTTTCCCTTTGAGCGAATCTAGTTTTCTAAATAAGTCAATCTTAATCTCTGCTGAATTCATGAATTTATTCTTTTTGTAAAAGTAAGAAATCTTAATTAGGTTGTAAATTGATCCCCAGATTTTTAGAGTACCACCTGATAGGCTAATCATTAATGCCTTTAAAGATAAATATAAATTCTTAACCATCAGCGCCTACCAATATTTCTTGCCGATTGTGCTCTTCATAAAACTTTCTAAAAAGGTATTGACAGGCTTCCGCGAAACCCTCAGGCGTTTAACTGTCGGTTGTACTTCTAAAGGAACAGTAAATTATTTAGGAAGGATTTACACCTACAGGATTACCATAGCTTGGTGACACATCAATGGTTTGCATATGGTTTGTGTCGGTTTCAAAGTATTTTCTTGTCCCCTGAAACCAAAGCTGGCTTCAGAGCAAACTTCGGTATTCTATCTGGTCTCGATCGAGTGGAATGCTGCGAGGAGTGCTCCACAGGCTTTTGGCTCGGGGCCATCCACTCGGTTGGGCTTTAATTTTTATATCTCTTTGTCTAATTTTTTCGGGTTTTGTCTTGTGTCAAATAACGTAACAATATTGATTCGCTTGGAATTATAGCGATAGTATAAAATCGTTTGTTTTGTGATAACACATTTTTTTAAACCTTCTCCTTTTTTAGATTCCGGAAATATTTCAGGTTGTTTTTTAATTATTTCTAATGATGAATCTAATTTTTCAACGAAGTCAGTTTTAACCTTAACAGACCATTCCGTAATTAAATACTTAAAAAGTTTATCTAATTTCTTTTCGGCTGTTTTTGAAAGAAAAACTTTTCTGCTCAATTTACCTGTGTTTTTGCATAAAAGTATCGTAATCCGTTACTTCTCCATTTTTAATTTCAAGTGAAGCATTTTCAATTTCTTTACGTTGCTCGATAGATAAATCATCCCAAAAGTCAGATGCTTCTTTTTTGAATATTTTTTTAATGGATTCAATTATTTTTGGATTTTCAGTATCCAAAAGCATTTTAACCAGTTCGATTTTTTCAGCTTGAATATCCATAGCATTTTATTTTATAATCAAAAATAAGGATTTAAACCTAAATTTCTGATGGAAGGACGAATTTTTTAAATAAAGCCCATCAACTGTATATATCCCCGTTTTAAAAAAAAATTACGTACATATCTACAAGGTACAGCAACTGTGCCATCTTGTTCTGAACCTTAACTGGCAACTTATCGAAGAATTCAGAGAAATGATTCTTGTAAAAAATCAGGTTCCTCTTCTTGTCCCTCGATTAAACAAATAATGGCACGAAAATTTAAAGAAACTTTCAGTTTTTTGGTATTTGGATTTATAAATGCCTCCGTAGATTTGTTCCTGATAACCTACTTTATTTGCACATTTAAAGGCAATTAGTAATAAACGATCCGCACCTCAAATACTTCTCCCCCATACCGTTCTTCATAAAGCTTTCTAAAAAGGTATTGACAGGCTTCAGCGAAACTCTCAGGCGTTTAACTGGCGGTTTTACTTCTAAAGGAACAGCAAATTATTTAGGTAGGATTATCACCTGCTAGATTACTACAGCTTTGTGGCAAATTCAAGACCCGGCTAAAATGCCTTGCCATCCTGCTGAATGGTTATAATTTTTTAGCATTGTTGGCGTGTTGTTCTTTTATTCTTTTTCTGTTTTCTCGGTTTTCAATATTTTCGCTACAAATTCATAATTTGTTATTAGCAAGAAACCGATTATTAAATTCAGTGCGCTGACAGCCCAATTAAACTTGTCTTGGATGTTGTTATATTCAAGTCCAACAACATCTCCCTTTAAAGCAAAAAGAGTATGACTTAGAAAGGCTGGAATATTGTCCAAAATCAAAAGTCCACCGATAATAAAAGTTCCGATTTTGATAATATCAGCCGGTTCAAGGCTTCCAATTTCGATTTTATCATCATCAAACCCTCTGTCAAGTTTTAATAGTTCAACTACTTTGTCCGCTTTAAATATCAAGGCTACAAAAAGTCCAACAACAACCATTATGGCTATTGCAATCCAAAGGATTGAAAGTGCATCAATGCCCATCATAGCGAATGATATGTTGCTCGGTAAAGCTGAAAAAAGTGTGGTCACGACTGAGAGTAGTCCGAACACTTTTATTATCAGTATGAAAAAGTCTCTTTTTGTCATTTAGTTTTATTTTAATGCACGCAACGGTCAAGTATAAGTGTAGACAGCAGTTATCCTCCTATCATCCTGTATTACACATACCGTTAATATTCAACATTTTAGGTTGTAAAAAAGCAATGTATCATTGAAAATGTCTGTAAAAATGTGCTAGGCTTAGATTTACAGCTTAAAAGGCTCCGTAGATCGATAAGCATTTAAAGTCGGGGGGTGAAGAGTAACCAAAGATTACAGCCCTCAGAATGCATATTTATTATAGCGTGCGTTTCCCCTTATTCTATCGTAAAGGATATTTTCTTGCCCAACCCAATTTCAAGAATCCTATACAAAGTAGACAATTGAATGTCACTTTTACCATTTTCAATTCTTGAAATAAAGCTCTTTTTTGTACCGATTTTCAGTGCCAGTTGCTCTTGGGTCATGTTCGATAGCTTTCTCTCTTCCTTGATCAGCTCACCTATGGCAAAAGCACTCGCCTTGGCCTCGAATGATGTTCTTAAATCCGTTCCTGGTGCCCCATATCTTTTTTCTAAATGCTCCTCAAAGGTTGTTACATTCTTTTTATCCAAATTTTCCATCTTAAAAGGGGTTTTGCTTATCATTAAAGTAATCTGCTTTTAGGCTTAAAGCTTTTTCTATCTCTTTCCTCGGTGTTTTTTGGCTCTTTTTCTGAAAACCATTGAAGAGTACTATCAAATTACCATCATCAAAACAGCAAAAAATCCTGTAAATATCACTGCTGAACTCCACCCTGATTTCATAAAGACCGTCTGTTCCTGTAATATGTTTAAAGAATTTTATGGGAATCCTTTCCAATATCATCACCATATACAGCACCTGGTCCATTTTATTCTGGACCTTAACCGGCAACTTATCGAAGAATTCAGAGAAATGGTTCTTATAAAAAATCAGGTTCCTCTTCTTATCCATTACGTAAAGTTAATGAATAATGGTACAAAAATCTCAGGAATCTTTTAATTTTTTGGTATTTAGACCTATAAATGACACAATAGCGTATCGCCCGACAGCCTACTCTATTAGTACCTATAATGATAAGTCATAAACGATCAGGCCCCCAATACTTCTTACCGATTGCCAAACTTCAGCGAAACCCTCACGTGTTAGACTGTCGGTAGTTCTTCCAAATACACAACACATTATTTAGGTAGGATTTTCACCTGCTGGATTACCACAGCTTACTGGTTTACTTTTTCAAATAAAATATCTTTTACTGTTCCTTCTGATGCTACATAAAAAGAAGTCACCTTATTTTTATCATCTCGTATAAAAGCATATTTGGTTCTTCTATTTGCTCCAAAAACATCTTTTTCCCCTTCTTTCAATACCAACCCTTGATTATTTGGGTAATTCAAAATCAATTCTTGATCTGAAACAATGATCTCGTAACCAATATTTAGCTCTTCAGAAAAGTAGCTACCTGAATATTCAGAGACATTTGGATTTGGGTCACTTGCTAATTCAATCTTTTCAAAGTAAAACACCGCTCCTCCAAAATCTACGAGTAAATCTGCCTCTGATTTTTTTTCTGAAAGAAAGGTATATTTCACAGAAGCATTGTCAATTCTAGCAAAAGAATTGTCAGATACTGAATTGAGTTGCACCGGATTTCTTCCATAACTGCTCTGTGCATTAAGTGTGTCATTGTTTATAAATAGGTGCATTCTCAAATCACTATTTAATTCTTGATAATTTCCTATAAATTGATTCAACTCCTCTTTCTTATGATTGTACTTTGCCTGATTGAATTCGTTTTGAGGAAGATCTTGAATATAAAAGTCCAGGATTTTGTAGGATACATCCACAGCATTGATCTCCTCAGAATTAGCAAAAACAACTACTCCAAGATCTAAATCGGGAATACAGATGAATTGGGACCGCAACCCTAAGTCTCTGCCGCTATGATTAAGAGTATTATAGCCCTTATAAGCTGTCACAAACATTCCACGAGCGTGTTGCATCTCTTCACCATTGTTCAGTGTATCAAGTTTTGTGACAAAATCTGCAACATAGGAGAAAGGGTGCTTGCTGTCTAGAAAAACCTGAGACCAGGTTATTAAGTCTGAAATCGTACTACTCATTCCGCCAGCTCCAACACAAAGTGTTAACGACTTTGGCTGTTTGAATTCATTTTTTACTTGAAAATAAGGATAAGCACGATTCTTAACGACGCTCCTTAAGTCGCTGCTATAGAAAGTATTACTCATCCCAAGAGGCTCGAACAATTCCTTTTCAGCAAACTGATGAATAGGCATTCCTGACACTCTTTCAACGATAAGTGCCAGCAAAACATAGTTTGTATTTGAATAAAGAAACTTGTCTCCCGGTTTATTGTTCATTCCTTTTTGACGGAACATCAGTTGCTGAATCGTTTTATTTGTATAACCCTGGTGTTCATAATCAAATCCTGATAAGTCCAATAAAACATTATGATTCCGTATTCCACTAGTGTGATTTAATAAGTGCTTAATTCTTATCGTATCTCCAGAAAAATACAATTGAGGAACAATTTTTCTTACATCATCATTTACCGAGAGTTTGCCTTGTTTTTCGAGTATGGCTATACAGGCTGAGGTAAATTGCTTGGTTACTGAAGCAAGTTCAAATGTCGTAGCGTCATTAAATGGGATATTGTATTCCAAATTCATTAAGCCATTATTGTTCTTATAAACAAGCTCCCCATCTTTAACAACACCAACTGTTAAACCAGGGCCTAATTCGGTAACAACCTGCGCTGACAAAATGGAATCTATTCTTTCATTCAAGCTATTTTGTCCAAAAGAGCAAATGCTAAATGATGAAAATAATATAAGTAGTAGGATTCTCATTTTTTCAACTTTTTTAATGATTAAGAATGAAGTAACGTTTTTCAATTAATGCCAACGGTTTATGGTATGTTGTCTTGCGGGATTATGAAGCGATTTCCTAACAGTTTTCACCGATTTTTTTACGAATTACAAGCTTACTAAAACCTCTGAAAACCGCAGGCATTCTACCATGTGTTGACCGAATCCTGCTAAGATAGGAAGCCAGCAATTAATGCCCTTTCTTCCAACTTTAGACATTTCCTTAATTTTCAACGTTATAAGCTATGAAAAAAAAGCAATCATTCAGTGAAAAAGCCTATAAAAATGTAGTTGGCTTAGATTTACAGCTCAAAAGGCTCAGTAGATCGATAGGCATTTGAAGTATAGGGGAAACCATTCCCCACAGTAAATCTTAATCCCAAGGCCCTGAAGTGTGGACCCAATAGGGTGATTGAAATCTATGCCTGATCCCTAAGTCTGATCCCTGAGCCTGGTCCCTGAGCCTGTCGAAGGGTGTCGAAGGGGCGAAGTGTATCGAAGGACCTTAGTTATGATTTATCTTTTAAAATAATCCGAGATAATTTTTCGGGATCTTGTCGGTTGTCCCAAAAGGCTGTGATTATAATTGTTTCATCAGCTACTTGGTAAAAAATGTTAAAATTCCCAAGGGAGGCTACTCGTGTATCTTTGAAATCTGCTTTTTTATAAATGAATGGTTTCGTTTATCCATGGCCTCTTGTGAAATAAAGCGGCCATTTTTTATGTCCTCTTCGCTCAGTTTAAGCATTTGTTTTTGCTCTTCTGTAAGTTCAAGAACCTCCACATCCGTTGCGTTTAAAGAAACCAGTTTGTTAAGCGCCAATAAGAAATCCTTGTTTTTAATAGCCAAGATTTTATCAATCAATCCACTTCTTATTTTATCAACTGTTGCCATAAATGCCTTTAATTCTGTCTACATTTTCGGAAATTTTCTCGAAGTTTCATAATCTCCCATAACAGCCAATCGTCAGTCAATTTATTTGTAATCTATTCTTTACCAAGCAATAAAACCTTATTTCATAGCGCTTTTTTGTAAAGTGTTTATTTTTTATTTTTGTATCAAGTGTTCTTTTCCCAACAGTATAAGCATAGGCAGATGATGGTAAAAATTGAAAAAGAACATCTGCATATTCTATTTCGCCCTCTTTACTTATTGAAGTTACAATTGGTGTTTTAATACTGTTTTCTTGACAGAATTTAATTAAACTTTTTAATTCTTTTGGCTTTTTAAAATACCTGTCAGACCATTTAATCTCAAGTGCCCATATAGGCTTTAATGTATTATCACTAAGTCCAACCATATCTACTTCACCATTGCTCCACCTCGCGTAATACGGGGTAAACCAATCCCTATGCATCCATTGCGCAAAAATAGCAGTCTCTACCATGTTCCCAATCATTTCATCTGTAGATGTTATTGGGGTAAATAATGCGCTTCTTAGAGAAGGATTTGTAAGATAGATCTTAAAAAAATTATCTCGTTTAAATCTTTTTCCACTTTGATCAATTCGTTTTACTTGCTTTATAAGAAATGCGGCTTCCAAATACTCAATATACTTTTTTAACGTATTCTTAGGCACTTGAGATTGTTTACTCAGCGTCTCTAATGAAAATTCACCCCCACTATTGTAAGCTATTGTGGTGAACAACGAATACAATTCTCTTGTGTCACTGATACCATACAGGCTTGGTAAATCTCTAAGTATCACTTTATCTACAATGTCTTGTCGAATATATCGTCCCGGATTAGCTTGAATTTTCTCTGAAAGTATAACTTCAGGATAACCTCCATAGTTGATGTAATCTAAAAAATGCCTATTGAGCTCATCTAGATGACTTGTCGAATAAAATTCTGTTTGTTTATCATTCCATTTTAACTGTATTGGCTTGATTAGCCTGTCTAATCCTTTCAAAGATATGTATTCATTAAAAGTAAGTGGAGGGAGTAAGAAATCCGTAAATCGACCAGCGCCACTTTCATTACTTGCAAATTTTAATGCAGCAGCAGCAGATCCTGATACAATAAATTTATCCTTTCTATAACTATCTACCAATGATTTTAAATGTACTTCCCAATCCCTACAATATTGAATCTCATCAAATATTATATGCCAATCTGATTTATCTGTCAAGCCTGATGCTTCTTTCGAATAATTGAATAGTTGTTCAAGAGAAATATTGTTATAAATTGGGTTCTCGATAGTGATAAATATTATTTTTTTTGGATTCGCCCCATTATCAATTAATTCTTGAACCATATGGTAGAGCATAACTGTTTTGCCAACCCTCCTGGGCCCCATCAAGACCACTGCTCTTCTAATCTCTCTCTCTTTTACAAGTGGTTTAAAAAGTTCAAAATATAATCTTCGTGGCATTTCATCATAATCAGCTTCAATTTTACCTTCAATCCACCATGGGTTTTCAAAACGAATGCGGTCTAATACCTGGTTTTTAGAGATTTCTCTTATCATTCTTAGCTTATTTTAGAATAAAAATACAAAATAGAATCAATTAAATGATCTTATTTTATTAAAAAAACGATTTTAAGCAAAAAACATCCTTTGTAAATTCTTATTTCACAAAATTCCACAACATCTGTATATATAGAATTTTAACTAAGAAGTTGCGTACATCCAGACTATGTACCCAACTCTCCTCCTTAATTAATCCACAAATTAATCTTTTAGGACAAGAAAACTAGGTCCCTACCTATAATTCTATGGTAAAAGGGTAGAATTTATTAATAAATGACTTGTAATTCAGATCAATTACTAAAAAATAAGTGGTTTAAGACAGAGTTGTCAGATGATTGTATTTTGAAGTTGAAAAAAAATACTTTATCCGAAATAGCTTTAGAGCTTTCCGTATCCTTATAAAAATCCAAAAACCACCTCCATTGGATCAGTCATTATTTTAACTTATATTCAATACCCTACACCTATCTTAACGGGAGTGCTTTAAAGACCGCTGAGGCATTAACTACAATTGAAGAACGCATATGGATTTGTTGAATAAGTTTTTAGGATTTGAGCTGCTTTCTATTGGGGAGTACAGCCTGAGGGTTGGGACTTTGGTGCTGGTGCTGATCATTATCGTTTTGACTAAGCTGATTTTGTGGGGAATAAAAAAATCCATTTTCCGCAAAAAAAGGATCAGTAAGTTCAACGAAGGAAATATTTATTCCCTGTACCAGATTTTGACCTATATCGTCTGGGTAATCGCCTTTGGCTTAATACTGGAAACCCTTGGCATAAAGGTCTCCCTCTTAATTGCTGGTTCCGCCGCCTTACTGGTAGGCATAGGTCTGGGTTTGCAGCAGACCTTCAACGATATTGTTTCTGGCATCATCTTACTTTCCGAACGTTCGATCAGGGTAGCAGACATTCTGGAAATTGATGGGGGCATTTTAAAAATTCAGGAAATAGGCTTGCGCACCTCCAAAGGACTAAATACGGATGACATTTCCATAATTATCCCCAATTCACTGATCACTACCAATAAGGTCATCAACTGGAGCCACCAAAGAAAACAAAACCGCTTTAGGATTGAGGTGGGAGTAGCTTATGGAACGGATGTGGAGTTTGTCATTAAGATTCTGGAGGAAAGCGCCAAAGAACATCCTGAAGTAAATGCAGAAAAATTGGTAGAAGCCAGACTGGTGAATTTCGGGAATTCCTCGCTGGACTTTCAAGTGCTTTTTTATAGCAGTACCATTTTTGGATCGGACCGCATGAAAAGTGATATCCGAAGAATCATTAACCGGAAATTTATCGAAAACAATATTTCAATCCCTTTCCCTCAAATGGATGTGCACATAAGAACCAACGAGAAACGGGGGGATTAATACCCCTATTTAATAATAACCCTCATTTAATAACCCTTGAAGGCTTTGAAAGCCTTCAAGGGTTTATACGATACTGTCACACCACTTCCAGAATCTCCGTCGTACTGCCTCTAAAGGCTACTTTATCTCCTACCTTTTTCCCTTTAAGCGCCAAAACAAGTGGTGAATCAGCAGACACTACTTGCACATCAGTGTATTCGAAGGTGATTTTACCCATAGAAGCGGCAATCCATATCCAGCCAAGAGGGATTTTAACCAAGGCTCCGGTGGTGACGGTAGTGGATGGATCCACAGATGTTTGCTCAATCATCTTTTCATTTCGATCCAACAGCACCTTTTGCTTTTCCACCAAACCCCTGCTTTGGTTGATGCTTTCTCTGCCCGTTTCATACTTGTCTCCCATACTGCTTTTGGTGTCGGCATTGGAGGCTTCCTGTAAGGCCAGTAATTGCGATTCAAAGTCTGCCTTTTTTTCTGAAATCAAATCCAGAACGGCCTTCTTCAAGCCTGTTTTAAATGTACTGTCCATCAATGAAAAATATAGCTATGCTGTGTTGGTTAAAAATTATTTCTCATTCATAAGGGTTTCTATTTCTTCAGGGTCTATAGGGATATTTCCCATTAGATCTGTGTAGCCATTGTCATTGATCACAATGTTGTTTTCCAACCTGATGCCAATCTCTTCTTCCAACACATAAATCCCCGGCTCCACGGTAAATACCATGCCTGCATGAATCGGTTCATACATGGTCCCTACATCATGCACGTCGAGTCCCAAATGATGAGAAGTGCCATGCATAAAGTACTTTTTATAGGCCGGATTCGCAGGATCTTGATTTTGCACATCTGTTTTGTCAATCAAGCCAAGGCTGATCAATTCGGCTTCCATAACAAGGCCTATTTCTTTGTGGTAGCTTTGAATGTCTATCCCAGGTCTGAGCATGTTCATGGCTTGCTGCTGAACGCGCAACACAGCATCATAAATTTGCCTTTGCCGCTTGGTAAAGCGACCGTTGACCGGTATGGTTCTGGTCATGTCAGCATTGTAGTTGCCGTACTCAGCCCCTACATCCATCAGGATCAAATCTCCATCCTTACAGGCTACGCTGTTGTCCAAGTAATGCAGGACGCAAGCATTTCTACCTGAGCCAATGATAGGCTCATAGGCAAAACCCCTACTACCACTTTTTATAAATTCGTGCAGAAACTCTGCTTCAATTTCATATTCAAGTACGCCAGGCTTGACAAATTTCAAGACCCTGCGAAAAGCAGCATCCGTAATGTCACAGGCTTTCTGAAGTTGTGTGATCTCTTCCGGTTCTTTTACCGCCCTGAATTTATGCATCATGGGTGCCAAGCGATGGTATTGGTGCAGCGGATACTTTGCTTTGCACTCTTTGATAAATCGCGCATCTCTGGTTTCCACTTCTACCACAGCCCTTAGGTGTTCATTGGTGTTTAAAAACACATGTTTGCTCAAGCCCATCAAGGTATTGAATACCGTATCGAAGTCGGTATACCATTTTATGGTTTTAACCCCAGAAAGCGCTGCCGCCTCCTCCATGGTAAATTTATGCCCTTCCCAAATGGCGATATGCTCACTGGTAGGTTTGATAAAAAGTACTTCCCTAAGTGCTGGATCCGGAAAGTCCGGACAAATCACTAGAATTGTCTCTTCCTGATCGATGCCGCAGAGGTACAACAGGTCATTGTTTTGCCTAAACTTCATGGTTCCATCCGCATTGGTGGGCATGATGTCGTTGGAATTGACAACCGCTAAAGAATTTGAAGGTAATTTATCAGCAACTTTAGCTCTATTTTTGATGTATAGTGATGCTTCTGCAGGTTCGTATCTCATAAAACATTGGGTTTTGACAAAGGTAAAAAATATACCCTGATCGCAAATTTAACTAGGTAAGGGAATTGGTATTTTTTCGCTTCTTGCTAAAAATTAAGAGCAAATAAGGCTTGACCGATTCCCAGATGAGTCTAAGTTAGCAAATTTAAATTTCTATTGCCTTTTCGGTACCAGCAGTAAAAGTATAGCGAAGCAAAACTTTGGTTACACTTGCCACCAAACCAGTAGCTACTGTCCAAAGCAATGCCTCTTTAAGGGAATTTTTTTCCGGATAGGGATTTTTGGGAGCTTCTTTTCCTGTTTTTTCTCATACAATTCTTCCAAACCTTTTCGCACCAAATAGGCACCAAGGATTGTTCCTCCGGTAATTACCGCTGATTGTAAATACTCTTTGTTTCGCTTTTTCATGGGTCAATGGTTTAAATTTTCAAACTATTATAGTTTAATAATCATGCCAAACCCTTGGGATTTTATGCAATATTTTGGAATTTTTTGGCTCTGGTATACTTTGAAGGGGAGTAGGTTGAAGTTTTTTTAAAGGATTCCAATTCTTGAATTTTAAACGGCCTCTACTCTACCGGTGGCTGAGCGGAGCCGAAGCCTTAGGTTAACGTATCCATTATACCTACCCCTGCGACTCCGCTCAGGGTCCGGTTACTCAATCGACATCACGGGAATCAGCAATCCATACCCTAATCCTGCAAAAAAATCTTGAATAATAAAGTGATTCAAAGAAGCCTGAAAGGCTGAAACTATAATAGCCACGGGTAAAGCCCGTGGAAAATGAAGTGTATATAATCCTGATTTTGGCGGTATTGTTGCTTTTGTTTCTGCAACAATGCTGACAAAATCATATTGATGCCAGCGTCCTACCCTGACTAAACCATTGATTTACTGCTCATTATGTTTATCGATTCAATTTGAAGTTC